>JANQHR010000155.1 GCA_028282585.1 Bacteroidales bacterium
TCTTATCATCTTGAAATTACATCAAACCACAACCTCGCTCATGCCAGGCGGAAATCTCGAAATGTTTCTTATCATCTTGAAATTACATCAAACCACAACCTTTTTTCGTTTAATTTTGCATCAATCATGTTTCTTATCATCTTGAAATTACATCAAACCACAACATTCGTATTCTGAACATCCGTTACAAATTGGTTTCTTATCATCTTGAAATTACATCAAACCACAACGCGCTGACATTTTATATATGTTTAAGAGGTGTTTCTTATCATCTTGAAATTACATCAAACCACAACTGGTAAAATATGCAAAAACTGAAAATGCCAGTTTCTTATCATCTTGAAATTACATCAAACCACAACTTTAAAATAGTAAATAATTAAATAAATGTAGTTTCTTATCATCTTGAAATTACATCAAACCACAACTTTCCTGTCAACCAAACATTTATCCTATCTGTTTCTTATCATCTTGAAATTACATCAAACCACAACTTAAAGAATGTGATAAAGTTTTAGATATTGGTTTCTTATCATCTTGAAATTACATCAAACCACAACTAACACTTTATATAGTTGATAAAACAGGAGTTTCTTATCATCTTGAAATTACATCAAACCACAACCTGGGTCGATATAAGCCTTATTTTATAGCTATTCAGCACTAAAAACACGCTTATTTTCTGTATATCTAATCCACAGGAAGTAGTTTTGATATTCAAAATTAAGATTCTAATTCAGAATTCAAGCAATTTTTTATCAATATTTCAAAGAACTTTCTAATATTTTAAAATATCTCAAGCTGTTTTGGTCCTTCGGGCAAAGGCTTTTCTTTTATTCCCCAAAAGTTCATAATATCTCCATACTGCTTATCAGTAATTCTTAAAATACTCACCTGTCCCTTTTCCGGAATACACGATTTTATTCTTTTAGCATGAACTTCTCCACTTTCCTTACTGGCACAATGCCTTATGTAAACCGAATATTGCATCATTGTAAATCCGTCTTGCATCAAATCTTTTCGAAAACGGGCAGCAGCTTTTCGCTCTTTTTTAGTATTTGTAGGTAAATCGAAAAAAACAAAAAGCCACATAATATGATATGCATTTAACCGGTTATGTTTCATATTTATATAATTCCAGGAAACTCAATCTGTTTTTTGGTACCTGTAAAGCACCCGGCTAAAGATGCCGTAGTATTTGTAATAGCTATCATTAATGGCCGTGTTTGCTTTTTCATAGCAACATCCGATGATAGTATTTCTAAGATTTCAGCCTTAATTTCTTTCTCAACCGTATCCGTATCGGGATATTTTTGACAAATATCCCATACAGCTATATCAACAAAAGGCCGGTATGGTTCCATCATATCATCAGCCAGGCAAAATGCGTTATACCGGTTGCTGTGGAAAATCCCAAAGGATGGCAATAAACCTGAACCGGTTAAAGCTCTTGCCACTGCTGCGCGTAAAATAATATATCCATAATTTAACAATGCATTGGGCCATTCTCCATAACGCTCGCGAGTAAAATCTTCTCCAAATAGCTTTTTCCAGTACAACCGGGCTGCCATTCCTTCCCGGTTATCTGTATCGCCACTTTTAACTTGCCTGGATAAATGAGGCAATGGATTTGAATCCAAGTTCAATTTATTAAGCACTTTAGCCTGGTTCTCAATTTTAGCCACAACGGTTTGCTTCCATAAATTCTTTTTCAGCGGTTCGGAAGCTGCAACCTGATGCCTGTAAATCTCGGTTTGCTGATGGTTGCCTTCCATATTGATCAACATGGATTGAGGATGATGTTTAGAATTGCAAAAAATGATGGCTACATTATTATTCATTAACTCGCTGATTAATGGCATACTTAACGTAATTTGCATATGCTCTATTACCATGAACCCAATATCTTCAATCGGTACTGTTTTAGCTTGGTTTTCATTATCCATTTCAACTACCAACTGCTTATTTCTAACAGACAAATAACTAGGCTTTGTAAAATATAATGTTCGTTTTAGCATATCAATTTAGATTAACAAATTGTTTAGTTTTAAGTGTTCTTGTTTTTAGTCTCGGCGTGTCTTGAAGACACGCCGAGACTCCTCTAAAAATGACTGTGCCTGATCTTTTATTAATATGTGTTTAAACATATCAGTTTAGATTAAAAGGTTATCCATTTCGATGTATTGTTTTGCAACCTTCTTATTTAGAAGCGTTCCCTTACGTATACCCAGGTAATCTTGCGAAGAAGAAAACTCCCAATCTTCAGCCTTTTTTACTAAGCCTGCATTTACAGGATTATCATGAATATACTTAAAGCAAACCTGAGGATATCCTTGCAACTGACTATTAATCTTAGTGCCATATACTGTCTTATAAAACGATGGAGTTATTCCATTTGGACAGTTAATACATTCGGCTTTTGTTGCTTCCCTGAATAGTTTTCCTGTTCTGTTATATTGTTTATTAAATGCTTTGGTGTATCCCATCAACATAATACCAATTGACTCATTAAGGGTTCTATGAGACTCAGACTCGGTGTGTCTCAAAGACACACCGAGTCTACTTACCGGCAAACTCACTTCATGAACCAACACCATTAAATGAAAGTGATTAGGCATTAAGCACCAGGCCAGAATATCGGAGTAAGAGGTAATATACGTTTTTATCTTTTTTAAGAAGAATAAGTAATTTTCTTTGTTTAAGAATATCTTTTCGCGGTTATTCCCCTGATTATAAATGTGATATATGTAACCCTTTTCAAATTTCATGTTTTACTTTTTTATTATTCTCGGCCTCGGTGTTATTCTCGGCGTGTTTTAAAAACACACCGAGAATGTATTTCAGCATATTATATCTTTTCAATTTGACCTAACACATTTATTTTAAAATCATAATTTTCAACTAAAGCATTAAATTTACTTAACGATATTATTAACTTTGCATGAGGCTTTTCATAATTAATAGTGCTTGATGGTTTTTCTTGCTCTTTATCGGGTCTTGCTTCAAGGTGGTATCTCAATTTTACCCTACCATCATCACCTCTAAACCCATATATTTTATAAAGCCTTTTCTGAATATTAGTTTGATTATTTTCCCAAATTTCTTCAACACTATCTTTATAAAAAAGTACAAATGTTCCAATTTTTAATATCCACTTTAATTTAAATATTTTCCCTTTTATTTCTTTTGAATCTTCTGACATTGGATACATTCGAGAAAACCCTTTATTGCTCCTTTTATAATAACTAGCTGCCATCAAATTATTAAAAGGTTCAAATGTTCTTAATAATTTTCCTTTTGCTTCAAATTCATATATAGCTAACGCATAATTTTCATCATTTCCTACAATTATTTCATTTTTATACCTTTGTGTTTCTTTTGACATATCCTTATGCCTTTTTAAAGACAAAGCTCCTTTTAATCCGAATTTACAACGTACTTTTTTAATAGGATTTACTTTTTTTTCTCCGATATAGAAAGGTTTTGAAAACATTTCTTTCAATCCTATTTCTTTTGCTTTTAGCTTTGCTTTTTCTCGAATTACATCATCTACAATTTTTTCTAAATCATCAATTTTTGAAAAACCTCTTTCTCCATATTCAAAAGGTACTCTTTTTACATGAAACAGTTCATCTTTTTGGGTTTTCTTATTTTTTATGCAATCAATATATCCTTCTTTATCAAATATAATTTTACCATTATTGTCTTTTTTTGGAAGCCTTATTCTTCCATAATAAGATTCATTATGCAAACTTCCTCTAGCTGTATCTCCTTGCTGATAAATAACCTCTCCTTTCTTATTAAATTGTATCTTACCTCGTTTCCTTAGCTTCTTTTTAGCTTGTTTTGGCAAACTATCAGGAGTATAATGAGAAACCAAAATTTCTTTTTCGATTTCTTTAATGTCTTCAGTAAAAGTAGGCCATGGTTTTGTAACCTGTGGTTTTTTATCACTTCCTGAAATAAACATTTCCTCTGAGTCGTGATAAAACTTTGCCAAATTCTCATAATTCTGCTTGGTAATGCAAGCAATTGTTATTGCATCTATACAATGATGAATATGATTTACTCTTGCTTTCTTTTCATATTCATCTTGTAGCCCCCATAATTTTCTGAAATCAGCAACTGTATTACCTTTAACAGTATAAACTTTATTGAATAAGGTTTTAAGATATAAACGAGAATATTTAGTGATTATACCTATATCAACCATCTGACTATTTTTAAATCCGGATGGAATATCTTTCATTGTAAATCTTTCATACTTTCCTTTCCAATAATCTCTTTCTATAACTAATTTATGTCTACGCTGAATTGCAAAATCTTTTGATTCTTTTGTTACCGATGTTCTTGATTTTCTTACCTGTATTTGTATTTGTTTATCAAGTTCTTCATATTTCTCTTTCCATTTTTCAATTCTCGCAAGAATATCATTGTGATTTGCTAATTCGGTTGGTATTTTGTTTCGTTTAATATCTCTGTTAAACTTATTTTGGCAAAGAGTTTTGTTTTGTTGTGAATTATCATAAGATAAACTACGCGGTATTGTATGTTCTATATCAAAAGATGGATTGTTACCTAAAAAGTCCGATATTCCTATACTATCGCCTGTGTAAATACATTTGTGCTCCTGTTCTTCCCACAACTGATATTTTAAAATGTCTGCTTCTGAAGGTTCTCTTTTTACTCCAGATGAATCAAAATGTTCTTTTATTCTTGCATAATAATCTTTATGCAGGTTTTCACGGTCACGCTGCCAACTTTGCAAAGCTTTGCGCTCGTTTGCATTTTTAAGATCACGTGACATTTCAATATTTAATTTCGTGTTTTCATCAACCAAGTCTTGTTTAATTAATTCATTAATCAATTTTCGAAGCTGATGAAGCGCACGCATAGCCATTGGGTTTCTAACACTTGAAACCATTGGGCTACCCAAATATTTTCGACCATCTTCAGCTCTTTTAGGTTGCTTAAAAACTTCAATTGCAGAAGGATGATAAAGTTGTTCTAAATTTTCTTGGTTTGTATCAAAATTATCTTTTAAGAAACTTTTTACTCTCTCATCAATTGTTTCAATTTGCAAGAAACCAGATTTACCGTTTTGTTTTTGAATTTGTTCTTTGAATTGATTAAGTGCGCTATGAACTATATCATTTTGGACTTCTAGTGCTAATTTATTCCAACGATTTGTTCCAAATACAGAAGTGATATTTTTTTCAATATCTTTTTTATATTGTTCTTTAGCTTCTTCACTCCAAAACCATTTATTATCTTTACACTTCTTAATTAATCCGTTAACGACTTCAACAATTTGTTTTTCTTGATTCTGATTTTGAATTATCTCAAGTATCTCCGTTTGTATTATTTTTCTATTCTCTTCCAGATTCCATATTTCTTTAGAAATTGCATTTCCCATATTTGCCAAGAATATTGCATGAGAGTAAATCAAGCCTTCACTCAAATAAGGCAACACTTTTTTTATTGCTTTTAAACTAAGTGAACCATAATCATGTTTTAAATGAATATTATTTGTAAACTCTTTTAATTTTTCATCTTGTAAGCCAAGTTTTTCTTTTGCAAATTCAGTTAATTTTTCTACACTATCGAATGTATATAGTACGTGCCATACATCGTAAATATCAATAAATGATTCTTTTCCATCAAGCTCTCTAATATGTTTAATTTTAAACTCTTTCCAATTTTCTCCAAAAACACTTTCAAATCGAGCAGAAACAGGGCAACCACTTACAGTAGTTTTCATTGAATAGTTGAAAAGATAATCTTCAGGATGCTTCAAACTTGCTTTATAAAACTTATATTGATTTTTTGGAGCTAGTTGTTTTGCAATATCTTCAAAATCGAAATGTTCTTTACTTTTTCTATAAAACAAAGGCCTGATTTTAACTTTCTCTTGTTGATTTAAGAACCTTAATTTTTCATCGTCTGGGGTCTTAATTTTAATATTGTTTACAAAACAAAGCATTCTATATTCTTCAAATAACGGATGAGAAGAAGAACATCGCTGTTTGTTTTTTTCAAATGGGCACTTTCCTATCAAACCCTTTTGTGACTTTAATGGACGTTGATAAAATATTGCTTTTTGGATAGATTTTTTAATTGATGAACTAATCTTTTGTTTTTCGCAAATTTCGTTGAACTCTTCTAAATAATGATCTTCTCTATGAGTATATTGGTTTCGAATTTTTGTACCCGTATTATATTTTTCATAAAAGTACTGTCCTATTGTTTTATTTCCTTTTAATTCAGTTAACTCTGATATTGCTTTTTTTATAGCTCCATCACTTTCCTTTGTTCCTTCTAGTCGGTTACTTAAAAATCCCCTTCTCTGTGCTAAATGATAAAAAGCTCTGCCTAATTTATATCTGTTTTCTTTTGTTGATAAATCAAGTATCTCTGTTACGGCAAGGTTTCTAAAGTAGTATGGGTTTTTATTTATTCTATCATCTGTGGATAGCCACTTTCTGAATTCTTCATTTGTCGGATATACTTTTTTATATCTCCAATCATTTAACTCTTGCTCTGTTAGTTTAGGACAATAATTATGTTTTATTAGTACTTTAAGCGTACTTATTTTTCTTAATTTACGCCTGTATTTTAGCCTTCTAGCACTCCTATAATTTGTTCTTTCTTCTGCTTTAGAACCTTCTATACCTTTTTCAATTTTTACCCCTTCTTGAAATATGTGTACTCCTTTTTGAAGTAAATCAAACTGTTTGTTATTGGCTGTTTCCACAACAGCCCAGCCAATACTGTTAGTACCAAGGTCTAATCCTAAAATTTTACTCATAACCGTATATTTTTTCTATTATTCTTTTCTACTGATTACCATAAATTTAAGAAAACTTACAATTACTTTCAATTTTTTACATTTTTTATTAAATTTGATTATTACATCTTATCACAATAAGGCTATATGCCGAAGGATGTAAATCCTATACTCCTGCTTCGGTGGGAGTTTTTTAATTAAGAAAGTGCTATTAATAAAATAACAGATACCTTTGAAGGTAGTAAAAAGAGAATAGGTAAGATGCTTTTTGCTTTATTGCCGCCACTTTGATAAGGCTTTGCTTAAAGGTTCAGTGAGACTTAACAACCACAAAGGAATGTTTTAGCTATTTTATTCTCCACCATACCAGGCTTTAAAATCGGAAACTTTTTCGCGGCTTACAATAATTTCTTTTTCGAATTCGTGCGGAAATTTAACTCGTAAACGACTTGTTGAGTACACTACAACATCGGTAATATGATCGAAATTAATAATAAAGGAACGGTTTGCTCTAAAAAATTTTTGAGGATCCAATTGATTTGTTAATTCTTCTAAAGTACTATCAACAATAAATTTTCTGTTTTCGTTGGTTATAATAAAAACAGTTCGGCCTTCGGCATAAAAAAAGTAAATATCATTAACCGAAATGGACTTTATGTGCTCTCCTATTTTAACTAAATAGCGATTTTTGTACTTCTGACTTTTTCCTGAAATTAACTCTGCTAATTTTTCCAACGTAACATTCGTTTGTGTTATTTCCTCAGACGGCAAATTAGCACGCATGCTTTTAATTTTATCCATTGACTTGGATAAGCTTTCAAAACTTAGAGGCTTTAATAAATAATCAATGCTGTTTAATTTGAAAGCATCAATAGCATATTCATTAAACGCTGTAGTAAATATGATAGGTTTCTCAACTTTAACCGATTTAAAAATATCAAAACTTAAACCATCGGTTAACTGAATATCTAAAAATATTAAGTCTATATTTTGCTGATGATTTTTTAGATAATTAACGCTTTTTTCTATGGTTGTTAAAATAGATAAAACTTCAACTTGGGGATCATATTTTTTTAACAACAGTTCTAACTTTTCTGCTGCTGGCTTTTCATCTTCTATAACCAATACTTTCATCTTATTAATCTTCTATTTTTAAAACCGGTACTTTATAAATTCTCACTCCATCTAACTCCGAAATTGAAAAAGCTTTTCCATACTGTTTGTACGCTTTCTTCAAATGATCAATTTCAGTATTTTTAGCAAGAACCTGTATTAATTTATTTCTGATGGGATGCGATATTTCAAGAAAGTCATTTATAACCTTTGAGTCAATACTCAAAGGTTGAATTTCAGAGACAATGGTTCTGTTAACAATATCTTCGATAATAACCACTAATGTTCCTCCGACAACTTTCTGAAATGGCTCAGCATCTTTATCATTAATATTAAATTTTAGGTTATTATGTAGTTTATAATTGAATATATTAATTAAAGTATTTACAATCTTAAACTCATCTTCAATTTTTACCGGATCGCTATTTTTGGTTGAAAGAACATTCCTGTATACTTCCGATAATTTAAGAATAAATTTGTCTGCTTCGCCAACATCCTTTTTTGAAAGGCTGATTAAAGTTTCCAAACTATCATAAAGGAATTCAGGATTAATCTTATTCTTATAGGTATGCAATTCTATTTCAACACCCTGACGTAGGATAGCTTCCTTATCTAATAAACTTTCATTCGTTCTATTCAGATAAAAAAAACTGAAATAAACCATATTATATAATATACTTGTTATCAGAAAAATGGTATTAAAAACAGTCAACTCATGTCTAAATGTATTAAATCCCACCAGCTTTGAAAAATAGAAGGAAATAATTAAAGATGTAATTATTACCGTGATTATCAAACTTCCTCCTCCCTGGATTATAAGTCTTCTCGAAATACTGCAATTAGCAGAACACCTTTTCTCAACTTGTAAAATATACAATCTTATTAATTCAAAAATTAGGTAAGTAATAACTACGCATAAAGTGGCTTCTATTACTAAAAAATTTTCTGATAAATCCTGAACTCTATCAAAAATTAATAAGATAAGTATATACATGGTAACTCCATAAAAAATTGGAGTAAAAATCCTGAAAACTGCGCTGTTTATAATATTCTTAACCATTTTTACCCGGCTTTAAAAGTGGGAGTTCAACTTTAAAATAATCATCCTTTATAACGCTGATCTTTTTATCAGTAAAAACCTGATATCTCTGTCGAATATTACTTAATCCTATTTTAAAAGATTCTCTGTGCGATGGAGCTTTTAATATTCTATTTTTAACATATACTATATCATTCGTTGCAATTATGTCAACTTCCAAAGGTTGATCATCATCAAAAACATTATGTTTGACCGCATTTTCAACCAATATCTGAATACTAATCGGAGGAATTAAATTTTCCAATAAACTAGTATCAATATCGATATGAGTTTTAAATGCTTTTCCAAAACGAATTTTCAATAAAAAACAATAATCCTTAACAAATTCTATTTCTTCTTTTAAAGTTATTAATTGCTTTTTATCTGATGCCAGAATATATTGATACGTTTTTGCCAGCTTACGAATATAATCTTCTGTTTGATCCGCATCTTTATAAATTAATGATGATATTGTATTTAAACTATTAAACAGGTAGTGCGGACTAAGTTGTGTTTTTAATGCTTCAAACTGCAACTGCATTTGCTTACGTGCCAATTTTGCATTTTGTATTTGGCCGTAAGAATAATACTTATAAGAATAAATTAAAAAGTCGAATACAACATATAAAATATCTAAAATCAAAATGAGAATATACGCTCTTATCTTAATTTCATTATATTCCTCAAGTAATGCTTTAAAAGTATAATTCAGTTGGTTTAACCTTAAGTAGACCCAAATGAATAGTGCAACCAAAATAAAAATAGAGACATAATTTATAATAATTCCGAAAACAAACCTAAATCCGATCTTTTTTCTCCAGAATGGAATTTTATTCAAAAGAGAATTAATTAAAATTAAAGTTAACCCGATAGTATTTGCTCCTATTACAAGGAAAGTAATTAAAACCCAATCTTTAGAAAATACAGGAAACTCCCCGAGCTCACTATAATATAAGTATGAATATAGAACCAATCCCAGGATTGTATTTATAAAAAAAGCGGATATGATTTTTCGGATTTGCATATTTTTAACTAAAAAACCTTGAGATTTCTAATTTAAGCAAATTTAAACTGAAATCTCAAGGCACAACAAAAAACAATTATTAGATCTTTAAAAAAACTAACTACAAAATGTTCTAATTAATTGCTCTTTCGTACTCGTAATCTGACTTTATTTCGTCTGCAATACTTTTAAAGATATAAGTTATTTCATCATCACCGGATGGCATAACTTTTTTGATGTTCTTTAATGAAGTTGCTTTTTCAATATCAACATCAATATCTTCTACAGTCTTTAGTAAATAAACAGTCGTTCTTTTATCTAGTTTACCTCTTTCACAGAACAATCTTATAATTTCTTCTTTTGCTGAGTTATGGTCAATTTCGTCTAATGCATCAAAGAAATATCTTAAAACATCCGGATCCTCTGGTAAATCGGAAATAACTTCTCTGAGAATTGCTGATGCGGCATGTTTGTAATCATCATTTGCTAAATCTTCTGCAGCATCTAATAAATAGATTAAACCTTTATTATCCAGTTTATGTACACGAATTAAATCTAATAACACATTATATATCTCCATTTCATTATCCATGCTCTTGATAACATCAAAATACGCTTCTAAAATTTCCTCATCATTTTGCATTGAACCATGTAAACTTCTTAACATAGGAGTTTTTCTTGTGTTAGCATTATAACTTCTTCCAATATCCAACATGTTCAATATTGCTGATTTATTTAAATCAGTATCGGTAATTACTTTTCCTTTTGCAACCCATTCAAGGATTTCTTCCTCTAATAAATGGTAACTACTGGATAAATCTTTTACTTCCATAACCAATTGAGCAGTTAAATCCTCATCTCCAACTACATGTGGAACTAATAATCTAAATAAAGCAGCTCTCTCGCTATTTGAACTAAAATCATCTACCGCTTCTATAAAATCAGAAAGAATTCTTTTATCCATCTTTTGAGATGCTAACAATGGTTTTAATACGTTTCCTTTTTCAGAATTTATTGACATACCTTCTATTACATCAAAAAACTCGCGTGAATTTTCTTTGTTAACCGGATATTTTTTAATAAATGCTCTGAGTGTATTTCCTCTCTCTGTATTGTAACTTAAAGTTTCTACTGCATCCAGAAATTTTTCCATTGAATAGGAATCTAATTCATGCTTGTTAAGAATTTCTCTTAACAGTGTTCCTTTAGTACTATTTGAAGAAATATCAGGCATAGCCTTAAGTACTTTAACTAACTCTTCTTTATTTAAATTAATATCATTAACCAATGTTTTATAATAAAGATATTTGGTATTAAATCCGCTATACTCAACAGATTCAAAATAAAACAAAGCATGATTTGTTGATTTGTAATAAGAATATCCACTATTCCTTTCAAACTCATCAATTTCGTCTAGTACTGCATTTACTCCGCCTTTATTATAAATTCTAAGAATTCGATCTTTGCCACCAATGCCAGTTTTATGAATTACATCAATAAGAATTTCCTCTAACCATTTTTGACCTTCAGGTTGAAATGTAATTTCATTTCTTCCATCAAAATACTTTTTAGTAAGATTTCCTTGCTTATCGCTTTCAATTTCAATCTTACGAGTGTTGCCAAATGAGGATTTAGTAATTTTTAGATATCCATCAGGTTCTATAGCAGTAATGTTTTTATCATCATCGGAAACTGTTATTTTTCCTTTGTATTCTATTTCGTATGCAGAAAATGAATCTTTTGATTTATAAAAATGTTCCCTGCTATCACCCTCTTTATTTTTAGCTGCATCTTTAGCAGTTGCTTCTGCAAAATGCGGAACTAAAAAAATAAAACTTAATAAAAAAATTAATCGTGCTTTCATAGTTATTTAAATTATTTGAATGTTTCGGTTTATTTTCATGTTACAATTATCCGAAGAAAGCATTGCAATTAAAAACCAAATGAAATGAATTGTAATTAAATTGTAATGAATTGTAAAATTCTAATAATAAAAAAAGAGTGTAGAACATAATCTACACTCCTTATCTATAATACCTTGTTTTAGTTAATCCAATAATTCTGCTAATTTTTCTCCCAGTTTTTCTCCTTTCAAGTTTTTAGCAATAATTGTTCCATCTTTATCAATTAATATACTATGAGGAATAGAATTAAAATGGTACAAATCTCTAACAGAGCTTTCCCAATAGTTTAGTTCTGAAACCTGAGGCCAAGTGATGCCATCTTCATTAATTGCTTCTAACCATTTTTCTTTTGTTTTATCAAGAGAGACCCCAAATATTTCAAATCCCTTATCTTTATATTTTTCATAGTTAGCAACTAAATATGGATTTTCTTGGCGGCATGGAGGGCACCATCCAGCCCAAAAATCCAACAATACTAACTTACCTTTTGCAACTGTTGAAAAAGTTATTGGGTTGCCATTAACATCATTCATTGTAAAATCGATATACTTTTCACCAACTGCAACAGTTTTCAATTTTTCAATTCTTTCATTAATTATATCTAAATGTTTTGAGTTTGTAATTTCAGGGCCAAATCCATTTACAATTTCTAATAATTCCTCAAGATCCTTATATCGTGCGCCATTATAATTTAAAGCAATATAAGGTGCAATTAAGGAGGTATTATGTTCATTTTGAAATAGGTTAATAAATTCTCCCCTCTCTTTTTCAACTTCTCCATATTCCTTTTCAATTTCCATTAACCTTAAAGTATCATCGGAACCCACTAAGCTATAATATTCATTATATAGTTCATTCATTCTCAGTTCATATCCCGATAGTTTCACTATAAATTCATCCAGTAAATCAGTTAGGTTTGAACCAATAACCTCTGCTTCTTCAACATTATCAATACTTGCATTAATGGTTATGTTTACATTGTCCAAAAATAATTCTATTTCATCTAGCGTATCATTTAACACAACTAAGTAATAATCCGGTTGTTCAACTGAACCCTTAAATGAAAAAGATCCGTTAACCACAGCTACCGAATCAACCGTAACTAAGTCTTTTTCGACAACCTTACTTAACACCGCGGAGCCAGATTCTAATCCGCTAATGTTTCCTTCGATCTTATATTGTGGTTGCATGGTACATGAAAACATGAACGCAACTGCGATAAGACTATAAAAAAGTTTTTTCATGATAAAAAAATTTGGTTTTTATATTTTGGCAATAAACATACGAAAAATTCTAGATAATTAGAACTTCAGATATTTAAATATTTCTTATTATTTGTTAAAATAATCATCTATTATCATTCTGGAAGCCAAAAATGAATTCATCTTACCATTCAGAACGTTTTCTTCGAACAATTGAAGTTTCTTTTTTATACCTTCCTCGTTATAAAAATTAGTTTTTAGCGCTTCATTGATAGATTCGTACATCCAGTACCTGGCTTGCTCTTTTCTTTTTTTATCAAAATAATTTGAATCCTTTGCCTGATTAATGAAATCTTCGATAGTTTCCCAGATTTTATTAATTCCAATCCTTTTAAATGATGAACAGGTTAACACCTTAGGAATCCATCCTGATTCCGTTGGTGGGAATAAATGAAGTGCATTTTGATATTCCACTTTGGCCATCTCGGCCCTTTGAACATTCTCTCCGTCAGCTTTGGTAATAGTAATTGCATCTGCCATTTCCATAATCCCCCGTTTAATTCCCTGCAATTCATCACCAGCTCCTGCCAGCATAAGAAGTAAAAAGAAATCTACCATTGAATGCACTGCTGTTTCAGACTGCCCAACTCCTACAGTTTCAATAAAAATAACATTAAAACCCGCAGCTTCGCATAAAATAATGGTTTCCCTGGTTTTTCTGGCAACACCACCTAATGATCCGGCAGAGGGAGAAGGACGAATAAATGCATTTGGATCATTAGCCAGTTCTTCCATTCTGGTTTTGTCGCCTAATATACTTCCTTTCGATTTTTCACTACTTGGATCAACGGCAAGCACTGCCAGTTTACCACTTTGTTTGGTAATGAACCTTCCCATTGACTCAATAAAAGTACTCTTACCAACACCAGGCACTCCCGTAATACCAATTCTGACCGATTTTCCGGAGTGAGGTAAACATTTTTCAATAATTTCCTGAGCTAAATTGATGTGTTCCTGAAGAGAGCTTTCAATTAATGTAATAGCTTGACCTAAAATAGTCCTGTTTCCTTCTAAAATTCCTTTAACATATTCCTCGACGGAAAGCTGAACCTTCTTTTTTAATCTAAACTTCCTTATAACTTCCGGGTTAATTGATTCTGGCTGATCAACTCCTTTTTGAACATTTAAAGCAGACTCAAAATCCTTATCCTTATTTTGATTACCTTTCTTAGACATATAACGTATTTTATACGAAATTAGAACATCTATAAATACAAACTATAAAATATTAAAAGAATTTATAAACAAAAAAGAGTAGCTTTTACAAGCCACTCTGGTATATTAACTATTTTATATAGTTTTTAATTCTGTTCTTCTGTAATGATCTCACCTTTTATTGTAAGTCGAACATTTGAATTTTTGGGATCATTACTAATCACATAAATAGACTTCGTTTGCCTGCCTTTTCTTGAGCCCGGGCTAAATATCGCTTTAAAAGAACTAGCTTCACCCGGTTTAATAACCTTTTTTTCCGGAGCAACAGTAGTACAACCGCACGTTGATCTTATTTTACGGATTATTAAATCGCTTTTCCCTTTGTTCGTAAATTTAAATTCGTGTTCAATTTTATCTTTCTGTGCAGATTTACCAAAATTATAACTTTCATCTTCAAAAGAAATAACAGGAGCATTTTCTAACTCGTTCTGTGTAAGTTTAGAGAAGTCTTCCTCTATCCTGGCACTGATGGTAATAGTTTGTCTGCTTCCTGATTTGCCATTAATTAAAATCGGTATCCTGTTAGAAACAAATCCCCAATCGTTGGCTTTTTTTGCATCATATACTCCTAAAATATATCCTTTCTCTCCAGGTTTTAGCACTTCAGGAACAACCGTTAAATTAAGGTGCTTCGGCATATTGACGAAGGTAACTTTCATTTCCGAATCTGAACCATTATATATTTTTAAAGTATCCTTTTTAACCTGGTTACTATAAACTTTTACAAAAGCAAAATGGTTTGTTTCCAATCTTAAATCGCCCAGTGTTTTTGGATAATAATCTACAACTGTTTTTTTACGAGGTGCTACGTCACCAGTTATTCGTAAAATATTTCTACCTTTTTGTGTATTTGTTTCTACAACAATGCTTTTGTTAAAACTACCAGGTCGATTTCTTGGGTCGAATACAGCAATTACAAATCCTGTTTGACCAGGCATTATTGGCTTTTCTGTCCATGTTGGTGAAGTACATCCACAAGAAGCTTTTACTTTGTTAATAATTAACGGTGCTCCTCCGGTATTTGTGAACATAAACTTATACTCCACTTTTCCATCACTTTCTTGTATTTTTCCAAAATCATGTACTTCTTTTTCAAATGATATAAAAGCTTCTTTTTGTTGAGCTTGTAAACAACCATAAAATGCAACAACAGTAATAAAACTTAAAATCAATTTTTTCATAACTTATATTTTATTTAATTATATCTTGTATTTGATTACCCCAAACAAAAATAGTAATTCAAAACATTTAGTGATAATCGTTAACAAACTTTAACTTTTCAATTTATTATACTAATTTCAACCCAAATTATAGCTTTAATAACAATAAGCTTTACGTCTTGAAAATACTAAAGTTATCCATATCATCAATTATTTTCATTACACTGTATTTCAATTCATTTGGACAATTTTATAATGGACATCAAATGGACTTTGGTAAAAACCGGGTTCAATACAATGATTTTTACTGGTCGTTTTACCGATACGATAAATTTGATGTATATTTTAATCAGGATGGAGAAGCAATTGCAAGATTTACTTCAAAATATGCTAATGATGAAATATTAAGACTCGAAGAAAAACTAAATCATCAACTAAATAAGCGTTTGATATTTCTGGTTTATAACAAATTCTCTGATTTCCGGCAAAGTAATATTGGATTAGTAACTGGCAAAGAAGAGTATAATACCGGAGGTATTACTAAAATAAGAAATAATAAGGTTAGTCTGTATTTTCAAGGTAATCATACCGAGTTTTTAACACAAATGCGATCGGCCATTGCTGAAGTAATTGTAATGGAAATGTTATATGGAGAGGGATTATCGGAAAATTTTGCGAGCTCGAGTATGCTCAATCTTCCCGAGTGGTATTTAAAAGGTTTAACCTCATATTTAGCTACCGACTGGAATATTGATATTGAAAACCATATCAAGGACGGAATTCTAAATAATCGTTATAAAAAATTTAATCGTTTAACCGGAGACGATGCAATAAATGCCGGTCATTCTTTTTGGAAATATATAAATGATTATTACGGGAACACTGTAATTACTGATATCGTTTATCTTACACATGTTACCAAAGGAGCAAATAAAGCACTGGAAGGAGTACTTGGATTAACCTTCAAAGGGCTCACCGAACAATGGTTAAGATATTATCAAGATTATTTTGAAGAGGAAAGTTTTACAGCAAATGATTCAATACTAAATGCCTCGATTATTAAAAAAAGAAATCCTAAATTACATTTTAGTCAGGCTAAAGTGAATCCTGATGGTAGTAAAATTGCATATGTGAGTAATGAATTAGGGCAAAAAAAAGTATGGATATTTGATAAAACAATAAAAAAATCAGAAAAGATATTTAAGCAAGGTCATAAAATAAAACAAATCAATGATTATACATATCCGGTTATTGAATGGCATCCAACAGAAGATATTTTAACTATAATAACTGAAAAGGAAGGTGGTTTAAAATTCATAAACTATATACTGGAAGAAAATGAGGTTATTGAACGAAGCCTCTTATATTTTGACAAGATTCTTGATCTTAATTACTCAGATGATGGCTCGAAACTTACATTTTCTGCAGTAAAGAAAAGTGAAACAGATATATATGTTTTCGATATTGCTTCATCAACACATGAAAAAATTACTTCTGATTTAGCTGACGATTTTCATCCCAGATTTATTAATAATTCTAAAGAAATAATTTTTACTTCTAACCGTGTAAGCGATACGCTTAATACAAATAATATTGCGTATGGTGATAACTTTGATTTATTTGTTTACCATTATCAAGATCAGAATCCAATTTTAAGAAGATTAACAAGTACTTACAAACAAAATGAACAATTTCCTATTGAACAAACCAATGATGAATTTTATTATCTGAATGATCAAAATGGAATAAGAAATCTTTTCCTCGGAAAATATGATAGTACAATTAGTTTTATAGATACAGCAATACATTATAGATATTTCTTGCACGAAAAACCGCTTACAAATTTTTCCAGTCACATAAATGAACACCATCTGAGTAGAAACAAAATATCTTATGCCTTTGTCAATTATAATAAAGGTTATTATGATATTAAACATGGCACTTTAAGTTATGAAATCAAAGGAGATAATCATATTTTAAGTAAAACAAGATATCGGAACGAATTAGAAAAACAATTTAAGATAAAAGATAGTCTTGAAATAGTTGATCCAAGAAAAAAATCATTGATAGATTCTGCCCAGATATTCTCAATAGAAGATAATTATGCAGATATAAATAATTATATTTTCGAAATTGAAAAGTCTTATTATAGTTACAAATATGATAGTATTAAACCTGATACAAACATCATAAAAAATACCGTTCCAAAAATTCAAATTTACCAGCGAACATTTTTTACTGATCATGTTGTAAGCCAAGTAGACTTTAGTTTTTTAAGCTCTACATATCAGGCATTTACCGGAGGGGCTGTATATTTTAACCCCGGATTCAATGCTTTATTTAAGCTCGGTGCATTTGATTTATTAGAAGATTATAAAATTATAGCAGGCGTTAGGTTCTCAGCAGACTTTAAAAGCAATGAATATTTAGTAAGCTTGGAAAATTTAAAAAAGAAAATCGATGAACAATATATTTATCATCGTCAAAGTTTTGAAAATACTACGGAAGATTTTATCTCTAAAACGCAAACCAATAAGTTAATGTATATACGTACAATTCCTTTTAGCCAAATAAATGCATTAAAGGGAACGGTTACTTTACGAAATGATAAACAGGTATATTTATCAACTGACCGGAGTACTTTAAAAAACTCGGATGATCATAAAATTTGGGTTGGACTGAAACTGGAATATATTTATGACAACACGATCAAACTGGGAACAAATCTATATAATGGAACGAGATATAAAGTATTTGCAGAATATTACAATCGAACCATTGAATATGTTGACTCATTTAATTACTTTAAAACAGATCTTTTTGTAATAGGTGCCGATTTCAGGCACTATCAGAAAATTCACAGGGATTTGATTTTTGCTTCACGTTTTGCGGCCAGTACTTCTTTTGGGCGAAGTAAACTTATTTATTATTTGGGAGGAGTTGATAACTGGACCAATTTTTCTCAAGCAACTCCAACATTTATTCCTCTCGACGAAATTCCAATAGATCAATCGGAAGCATATGCATTCCAAGCAGTTGCCACAAACTTAAGAGGATTTCCTCAAAATATACGAAATGGAAATAGTTTTGCTTTAATTAACACTGAACTGCGTTGGCCAATTATTAAATATTTTTCAAGTTATCCGTTAAATTCTTCTTTCTGGTCGAACTTACAAGTAATTGGATTCTTTGATATTGGAACAGCATGGAGCGGATGGACACCATATTCTAACGAAAATGCATATGATGAAGACGTAAGAGGTCAAAAACCAATTATTATTACTGTTGATACTCAAATAGATCCAGTTGTAGCCGGATACGGATTCGGATTTAGAGCTTTGTTACTTGGCTATTATGCCAGATTTGACTGGGCCTGGGGAATTGAAAATCAAAAAATAACACCACATGTATTTTATTTTTCATTAAGTTTAGATTTTTAAATGAAAGCTTATGAGTATAAACGAACTTATTTTACTTATTATCATTGGGTTTTTAGCCGGAGTCGTTGGTGGTTCCTTAGGATTAGGTGGTGGAATTATTATTGTTCCCGCTTTGGTCTTTATACTGGGATTCACTCAACATCATGCGCAAGGAACAAGTTTAGCTGTATTATTATTTCCGATCGGCATATTAGGTGTTATTAATTATGCAAAAAACGGATATGTAAATTTTAAATTCGCAGCCGTTTTAATTGTTGCTTTTGTTTTAGGCAGTTATATAGGTTCGGAGATATCAGTAAATTTACCGGAAAAAATACTTAAAAAGGTTTTTGCAATTTTCTTGTTAATAATCTCAGTAAAAATGATTTTAGATAAATGATAGATTTTAAAGAACAAATTATCCAACTAACCAATAAATATTTTGATGAGATTGTCGAGGTTCGAAGATATTTACATCAAAATCCAGAACTATCTTTTCAGGAATATGAAACTTCAAAATACATTATTTCGCTTTTAAATAAATGGAAAATTAAATACAGAGCTGAAATTGCTAACACCGGTATAGAATGTATAATTGAAGGCAAAAATCCGGAAAAAAAAGTAATTGCACTTCGTGCAGATATGGATGCACTTCCCATTGAGGAACAAAATGACTTTAGTTATAAATCGAAGAATAAAGGTATTATGCACGCTTGTGGCCATGATGTTCATACAGCTTCACTTTTAGGAACTTTGCAAATTTTAAATGAACTAAAGGAATCATTTGAGGGAACTATAAAGTTTATATTTCAACCCGCAGAAGAAAAATTACCCGGTGGCGCCAAGCAAATGATTGAAGAAGGTATTTTAGAAAACCCCAGACCCGATTTGATTATCGGACAACATGTATATCCCGAACTGGAAACAGGAAAATTAGGATTTAGGAAAGGTATATATATGGCATCGACAGATGAAATTTACATAACTGTAAAAGGAAAAGGCGGGCATGCAGCTATGCCTGAAAAAATTACAAATACTGTTCTTATTGCTTCGCAAATTATTATAGCTTTGCAGCAAATTCCGAAAGAACTCGCACCAAAACATATTCCGACGGTTTTATCGATTGGAAAAGTTATTGCCAATGGAGCAACCAATGTTATTCCGAACGAAGTTTATCTTGAAGGAACTTTCAGGACTTTTAACGAAGAATGGAGAAAAATTGCTCGTGAAAAAATCAAAGAAATATGCGAATCTGTTGCAAAAAACCAAAATGCAACGGTACAGGTAACTATTAAAAACGGATATCCGGTTTTACATAATAATGAAAATGAAACGGAAAAAACAATCCAATTTGCAAAAGAGTTTTTAGGTGAAGACAACATTACAGAATTAGATATTAGAATGACTGCCGAAGACTTTGCTTATTTCTCACAAAAAATTCCGGCATGTTTTTACAGGCTGGGAACATCTTCAAGCAAAGAAACCAAATTTCCTTTACACTCACCCAAATTTAAAGTTGACGAAAACGCAATGAAAACTGGAATGGGAACAATGGCTTATGTTGCAATTAAGCATCTGAACACTTAAACATGTTAAGAGACCGGTTTATTAACTCAAGCAGCTTATTTAGATTGATTCTAAATTGACAATAAAAGTGTTATTTAATAAGCTTTTTGTTTCTCAGTTTAAATTAAGAAAATAATTTTGTATTGAATTAACATTTTTAAAACTAAAATTAAAAAATCATGGCTTACGTAATAAATGATGATTGCACGGCTTGCGGTAGTTGTATAGACGAATGCCCAGTTGAAGCAATAGCAGAAGGTGATATCTACACAATTGACGCTGAAACTTGCACTGACTGTGGTGCTTGCGCTGATGTTTGCCCGGTTGAGGCTATTCATCCAGAATAAACCAAAAGTTAAAAAAAATTATACCCGCTTTGACCAAAGCGGGTTTTTTTTTATAAATTCTCTACGTTGCTTCCACTTCATCAGTCCACTCTAATATCAGGATATGGAAACAACAAGAGTTTTTCAATTTCAGCATCCGTACCCGAATGATCTTTATACCAGACACTATCTCCAAACGTAAAAGCAGTATTTTCAATTGAATCGATTACTTCCACTTTTGTTCACTGTAAATTAGGCTTTTTTGCAATTCATTTTGGAATATGATATTAGATTCTTTCTAAACTTATTCATTTAGACATATATATATTTTATGCTAAATTGGGAATTCTATTCTTTCCTGAAATATTAACAAATTAGCAATTATGCTATAATTTTAAGTTAAACCAGCTAGTAACATAAAACATCGTTTATGGAATTTAAATAGCAAGTTAGTTGACTTTTAAAAATCTGACAGTATGAAATTTAACAAACAAAAATTAAAATATACTGTGATGTTTAACATTATGCCAGGATCATATTCTTTTGAGTTTTTAACTGATAAAAAAGAAGATGTCCAAAAAGAACGAAAATAAAAATTTGCCACTAAAACACCAAGGCTCGAAAATACACAAAAGTCTATTAATCAATATATTATAATTTTGTGAGATTTTGTGTTTTTGTGTCTTTGTGGCGAAAATCAATCTTTTTAGACACC
>JANQHR010000035.1 GCA_028282585.1 Bacteroidales bacterium
TGAAAGAAGGTGCCATCGATTTCATTCAAAAATCATGGGATGAAAAGAAGATTTTATCTACCATATTATCTGCCTACAATTTAAGATTATCTAAATTAAAAATTAAGAAATTAGAGCAAAAGCAAAAACATTTAAGCGATAAAATTGACAGTAAATTCAGCAATATAATCGGAGAATCAGCATCAATGAAATCAATTCTTAAGTTAGTAGAAAAAGTTGCAGCTACTAATGCAAACGTGCTAATATTAGGAGAGAATGGAACGGGTAAAGAAGTTATAGCGCGTGAAATCCATAGAAAATCTGAACGATCAGAAGAAGTTTTTGTAAATGTTGACATAGGTTCTCTTCAAGAGAATTTATTCGAAAGCGAATTATTCGGACATGTGAAAGGCTCATTCACCAATGCAAAGGAAGATAGAGCAGGAAGATTCGAAATTGCTTCGGGTGGAACATTATTTCTCGATGAAATAGGAAATCTGCCTTTGTCTTTACAAGCAAAACTATTAGCGGCAATTCAAAACAAAGAAATATTTAGAGTGGGCTCAAACGATTCTATTCCTGTTAATATAAGGTTAATTTGTGCCACGAATAAAAACATTAATGATATGATTATTGAAGGTACATTCCGCGAAGATTTATTATACCGTATTAATACTATAAAAATTGATTTACCAACTTTAAAAGAAAGGGATAATGATATCCAACTACTTGCAAACTTTTTTCTAAATAAATTTAAAGATAAATACAATAAAACCGGTTTAAAGTTTAATCAGAATACGATTAATAAATTAATGCTACACTCGTGGCCGGGCAATATCCGAGAACTGCAACATACTGTTGAAAAGGCAGTTATATTATGCGATGGTGATATTATATTAGCATCACATTGTTGGCCCGAAGGTGAAAAGGTTAGTACCGGATATTCACCTAATACTCTCAACCTGGATGAAAATGAAAAAGTTTTAATTGAAAAGGCCATTCAAAAATATAAGGGTAATATAAGTTCTGCTTCCAAAGAATTGGGAATAAACAGATCTACACTTTACAAAAAGATTGAAAAATATGGTATCTAAGCGTTACAGGTTAATAATTGTATTTCAAATATTACTTATTGCAATTACAACATCAGCGTTTTTTTGGACACTGGATCAGGAATATATGCTCATTACCAGTTCTTCGCTTGTGCTGGTATGGATTTTACAAATAATTTATTTGATTTGGTATCTGCAAAAAATAAATCGAGATCTTTTGAAGTTTATTACCGCAGTTCGTTATAATGATGTATCAATAAGTTTTGATAATAAAAAAAATATTGATCCTTATTTTAAGGAGTTATACAATGAGTTAAACCATATTATTCATGAAATTTCGGAAGTAAGATCTGAAAAAGAAATTGAACATCAGTATTTTCATAATACGGTTAAACACGCCGGAACTGGAATAATTGCATATGATGATAACGGTAAAATAGAAATTTGTAATAATGCAGCATTAAGTTTATTAAACCTAAGTTCTTTAAAGAATGTTACCGACTTTGATAATGTGAAACAAGGCTTAACACAAAACATAATAAATATAAAACCAGGCACTACAAAACTTATTAAATTAATTATTGAGAACGAGATTATTCAGCTTTCGATAAAAGCTGCATACTTCAAAATAAAAGAACGGAACATTAAACTATTATCACTTCAAAATATTAAAACCGAAATTGATCAAAGTGAAGTTGATGCTTGGCAAAAATTAATTAGAGTTCTTACACACGAAATAATGAATTCTGTCAGTCCGATAAAGCTTCTTTCAGGATCTTTAATAGGGATGTTTGAAGAAGATGATAAAATAAAAAAGATAAATGAGATTGATAATTCAACCATTGAAAATTCCTTGCTTGGGCTTAAAACAATACGAAAACGGAGTATTGGATTATCCAATTTTGTTGAAACGTATAAAAATCTAACTCAAATTCCCAAACCTAACTTTTCCATTTTTGAACTCTCAAAGTTAGTTGAACATCTTGATACCTTATTAAAGGAAGATTTAAATAAAAAGAATATCGATCTCCAATTTTCCTGTTCGCCTGATAATCTTAAACTCTATGCAGATGAAAAACTTATTGAACAAGTATTAATAAATTTAATTAAGAACTCATCCGAAGCATTATTAAATACCAAAAGTCCTTGCCTGGAAATAAAAGGTGAATTATTCAATGATAAACCTTTAATAAAGGTAATTGATAACGGAAAAGGAATTACAAAAAATGAAATTGAAAATATCTTTATACCCTTTTTTACAACAAAAGAAAAAGGCTCTGGTATTGGATTGAGCCTTTCTCGACAAATATTGCATTTACACGGAGGTAATATTTCGGTTAAATCAGAACCAAATATAGAAACTACATTTACATTACATTTTTAAAATTATTCATACCTTAATGATTGTGCCGGATTTACCCTTGCTGCCCTTATTGTTACAGCATAAATTATAGAAAACGCGATGATGAAGATAAATACAAGTACAAATAAAAAAACGAAGAAGTCACCTGTAGTATTAACGGTTAAAAACTGCTTAACATATCTATTAATGGCAAATCCTATTGGTAATGCAATTACATTTGCTATTAAAATTAGTTTTAAGAATTGCCAGCTTGTAATAGAAAGTACTTTCCGAACACTTGCACCCATAGCTTTTCGTATACCAATTTCTTTTGTTTTTTGTTCAATCATGTAAGCTGACAACCCCAATAAACCCAATACAGCAATAAAAACGCCAAAAACGGTAAAAAATGCCAATTGTTTACTCAGCCTACCTATTCCTTCTTCAGAAATTGACTTAAAATCTGAATAAAATAAAAATTCATAAGGGTAATTCGGATTATACTTTTCAAAGATATCAGCAATATAATCTGCAATACTTGGATATGTTTCGTCCTTGTATTTAATGTATACATGACCATTTTCAGGTTTGTAGGATTTAATTATTAGGTTTCTTCCTCCCACCTCTACCGGGAAAAAATTAAAATACTCGACAACACCAATGATTTTATAAGGGTGTTCATACAAATAGAATTGTTTTCCAATTGGGTCCTCAATATTTAGCGCTTTTACAATTTCTTCATTAATAACTATACTGTTGTCCATATCGCCCGGAAAATCTTTCGAATAAAACCTACCTTCCTTAAGTTTTATATTAAACACATCCAGAAAGTCATAGCCTGCCCATAAAACTCTTGCTAAGTCTTTATTCTTTTCTGGTGATGTCCCCCACTCAAACTCACCTATTGTTATCCAGGTCGGTTCCTGATTTGATGATGATACATACAGAACGTTAGGGTTTTGTAATAACTCATGTTTTATCAGATCATAGTTTTCAGTTATTTCACCCCTTATAGGCACATAAAGAATATTATCAGTTTCGATTCCAATCTTATTTTTAAGTATTGCTTGATTTTGCCTGTATGAGTTTAATGTTAGAGTTAAAAACAATATTGACAAGATAAATTGAAATACAACAAGTATTTTTCTAAACCGTCCTCCGCCACTCTGTAATCTATGTAGCGATAATATTTTAACAGGCTTAAAAGACGATAAATAAATTGCCGGGTAACTTCCCGATATAAGTCCAGTAACTATTGCTAAAACAATAAATTGGGCCCAAAGTCCATAATCTCCCAAATTTAAAGGCATAGTTTCACCAAACCATCTTCCAAAAAGCTCTATGATCATTTCGGAGAACACTATTGCAATATTTAGTGAGATTAGTGCGAGAATAACGGATTCACTTAATAACTGTTTTACTATTTGTTTGCGTTGAGCACCAACTATTTTTCTCACAGCAATTTCTTTGGCCCGTTGAAGAGAAGTTGCGGTTGATAAATTCATAAAGTTAATACATGCCATTATTAAGATAAAAATTGCTATTGCAGAAAATATTTTAAGGAAAATATGCCCCAAATTTTCTCCAAATAAGTACATTTTACCAACAGGTATCAAATATGGATCATAATCTGTATTTCGATCAAATTTAGAATATAGAAACTCTTTCAAAGTGGAATTTAAATTATCCAGACTTGTTCCTTCCTGAATTAAAAGAAAAGTATTGTATGTGTTTCCTCCAACGCTTTCAATGTTAAACCCAAGATTCCTTAGAAAATCCATATTAACATAAAAATCAAATGCTAATTGAGTATTCTGTGGAAGTTTTTCTAATACTCCCGTTACAGTTAAATTATAAGTTCTGTTAATTGAAATTGTTTTACCTATAGGATTATTATCTCCAAAATATTTTTGTGCAAATTGTTCTGTGAGAACAATAGATTGCGGGCTATTAAGTGCTGTTTTTGCATTACCAAGATTCAAAGGAAAAGAAAACATTTGAAAAAAAGTTGAATCAACTCCCCCACCTTTGGATTCTATATATTTTTTATCTATACCCCCGGCTTCGTCAAATGTAGTTAATAGTAATTCTCCAATTGCCTTCATTCTAGAGTTCATAATAACTTCCGGGTAATTACTCTGTATTGCCTCTCCCCATGCACCACCGCATGCATTCGAGCTTATATTTTTATTATCAAATGTAAATTCCATACCAACGGCATAAATATTATCGGCATGTTCATGAAATGAATCTATGCTTAACTGATATTTTATACTAATTAACATTACCAGAGCAATGGATAAACCTGTTGATAAACCAAGAATATTAATAATTGTAAATATCCTTTGCCTCCAAAATCTTCTTAATGCGGTTTTTAAATAGTTTCTAAACATAATTGTTTTTTTATCTCAATTAGACACAATTTATACCAAAATTATAATAAACTGACATTGAAACATTTAAATGTTATCGGAATCAATTTTAATCAAAAAACGTCAATATTTTGGACAGTCAATTGCCAAATTATTTGACAATTCAATAACTTGCACATTATATACATTAAAAATATGAAAAAAGCCGAAGGAAACCTTTTAATTGTTGACGACAACCAAGAAGTACTTGATGCTTTAAGCCTGTTTATAGATGATGAGTTTAATCAGGTTTATTATTTAAAAAATCCGAATCTTATTTCCAGTCATTTAGAAATAAACAATATAGATCTTGTGTTACTTGATATGAATTATTCTGCTGGTTTAAATACAGGTAATGAAGGATTATTTTGGATGAGAGAAATCTTAAAATTTGATCCATATATTGTAATAATTCCTATTACGGCTTACGGTGAAATTAAAACTGCGATAAAGGCTTTAAAAGAAGGGGCTTTTGATTTTGTTTTAAAGCCTTGGGATAATGATAAACTTCTATCTACCTTAAAAGCTGCCCTTAAACTTAGATTATCAAAAAAAGAATTAAAGGAACTAAAACAAAAAAATGAGATTCTAATAAAAGATTCTCATAACCCATTCTCCCAAATAATAGGTAATTCAAAAGCTATACAGGAAATACATCAATTAATTCGTAAAATATCAAAAACGGATGCTAATGTTCTGGTCCTTGGAGAAAACGGGACAGGTAAAGAATTAATTGCCAGAGACATACACAAGAAATCATTTCGAAAGGAAAAGGTGTTTATTCCTGTTGATTTAGGTTCGCTTAGTGAAACATTATTTGAAAGCGAATTATTTGGGCACAAAAAGGGGGCGTTTACAGATGCCACAACAGAAAAAACCGGAAGATTTGAAGCAGCAAATGGTGGTACTATATTTCTTGATGAAATAGGTAATATTCCATTATCGTTGCAGTCAAAATTGTTATCTGTAATACAAAATAAA
The DNA here is from genome assembly GCA_028282585.1 of Bacteroidales bacterium. GTDB lineage: Bacteria > Bacteroidota > Bacteroidia > Bacteroidales > UBA12077 > UBA12077. The sequence goes on from JANQHR010000035.1 coordinate 5,766, forward strand.
GAAATTTACAAAGTTGGTTCTTCCAAACCAATTCCTGCTGATGTAAGAATCATTTGTGCTACAAATAGAAATATTGAAAAACTAATTTCAGAGGGACAATTTAGGGAAGATTTATTTTATAGAATTAACACTTTGGTTGTTGAACTTCCTCCATTGAGAAATAGGTTAAGTGATATTGAAGCTCTTGCAGAATACTTTATTAAAAAGTATGCATCAGACTATAATAAGGGAAAGATAGCTATAAATAAAAAAGCTCTTGAAAAATTAAAAAAACACAATTGGCCGGGGAATATTCGGGAATTTAAACACACTATTGAAAAGTCCATTATTCTTGCTGAAAATAGTTTGCTTACGGAACAAGATTTTGAATTCAGAAAATCAACCGGTTCTTATGAAATTATGAATAAAGCATTAACGCTTAATGAGATTGAGAGAAATGCAATAGTCAATGCTCTTAACAAACATAATGGTAATTTATCAGAAGCTGCTAAAGAGCTTGCAATAAGCCGCCAAACTATTTATAATAAAATGAATAAGTTTGAATTATAACAACAAGATAATATGATTCTTAAAAAACTATACATCCAAATAATTATTAGGGTTTTGCTAATCCTCGTTAACACTTTCTTTGCTGTTTACCTCTTTTTCATTGGAAAGTTTGTGGTTGCACAAATAAACTTGATCATTCTATTAGCTGGTCAAAGTATTTTATTAATCTATTACTTAAATAGAACAAACCGTAACCTGGCAAACTTTTTCTTATCGGTTACTAATCAAGATTATACAATTGTTTTTGACAGGGATGAAAATAATAGTTCTTTTAATTCTCTTTATAAACAGCTTAATAATGTTAATAATATTATAAAGAATGTAAATATTCAAAAAATAGGACACTATGAATATTTAAAACAGGTAGTTGAAAATGTTGGAATTGGTATTTTATCATTCGATGAAGATCTAAAAGTTCAATTTTTTAATCCGGCTGGGAAAGATATTCTTGGAATAAGTAATTTAAAATCGATTCTGGAATTAGATAAAATTCATAAAGGTCTTGCACAACGAATTAAAAACTTAGTTCCAAATCAACAACAGTTGATACATTTAAAAAATAATGGTTATGATTTAGAATTATCAATCAAACCGGTAGAGTTTACCATCAGTAATAAGCAAATTAAATTATTAGCATTTCAAGACATTCAATCCGATTTAAATAAAAGAGAAGTCGAATCATGGCAAAAGGTCATTCGGGTTTTAACACATGAAATTATGAATTCCGTATCACCAATAAGCTCTGCAACAACATCAATAAACAGTTTATTAAAAAAAGATGATTCTGCATTAAAACCAGGCGAAATAACAGAAAACATTGTCTACAAGACAGTTAAAGGAATCAACATTATCAAGCAACGAAGTGAAGGTATGTTAGAATTTGTTAAAAAATTTAGAGACTTGACATTATTACCAGAACCTCGAAAGGATAACATTAAAATCTCCGAACTTTATAATACTATTGAAACGTTATTTAAAAAAGAATTTGAGACAAATAATGTTGATTACGAGTTTGTTTCAAGCCCGGAGCATTTAACGTTATATGCCGATAAATCTCAAATCGAACAAGTGCTTATAAACCTTATTAAAAACTCTCTTGAAAGTACAAGGGAAAATCCAAGCCCAAATATTAGTATAAATGCCTTTAGGAATAGCGTAAATAAAATTGAGATTTTAGTGAATGATACTGGCAAAGGAATTGAAAAAGAATTTATTGATAATATATTTACTCCTTTTTTTACTACAAAAAACAGTGGGTCAGGTATTGGTTTGAGTCTATCTCAACAAATAATGTATTTACACGGTGGAAATATATCTGTAAATTCAAAACCTAATGAATTAACAACAATTCGGTTAACTTTTTAAATTAACTTTTAAGTGTAAAATAAAAGCTACTTCCTTTCCCCTCCTGGCTCTCAACCCAAATTCTCTCACCTGTTTTTTCAATAATCTCTTTACACAAAATTAAACCTAATCCTGTACCTTTTTCTCTATTTGTACCAAGCGTGGAATAATCCTCATCCATATTAAAAATCCTATCAACTTTATCAGATGGAATTCCAACTCCTTTATCTTCAATAGAAACAACAACATGTTCTTTTTGAACACTTTTAATTTCTTTACAATTTACCGTAATTTTACCTTTTTCAAATGAAAATTTTATAGCGTTTCCAATAAGATTTCTAAATAAGGTTTGAACTACGTTTAAATCTGCTTTAACAACTATTTCATCCGCGATATTATTTTCTAATATAATATTTTTGGATTTTAGATTTTCCTCCAAAAGGTATAATACATCATCAAGTACCTTTTTTAAAGGTAAATCTGTTGGTTCAATTTCTAATCTACCAAGTTGACTCCTAGACCACATTAGTAAATTTTCCAGTAATTTGAAGGTTCTGTCAGAAAGTGTATATAAGTTATCAAAAAAATCATTCGCTTGCTTAACAGTTAACCCTTCATAATTAAGTTTTAAGAGCTCGGAAATTTGTAAAAAATTACCAATAGGGCTTCTCAAGTCATGAGCCAACAATGAAAAAAACTTATCCTTTTGCGCATTTAACCTTCTCAGTTCCTTTTCTGATTCAATCAATTTTTCTTCTACCTTCTTTTTATCAGTAATATCGAGAATAACACCATTCAGTAGTTTCTTTTTTCCTTTTTTTAATAATTGACCGCGCTCATATACCCAAATTATTTCTTTTCGAGAATCTACTAAACGATATTCCACAGAATAGGATTGTTTTTTACAAATACTATCATTTATAGTTTGATAAACTCTATCTCTATCCTCTGCATGAATTATGCTTGTAAAAGAACGGGTGTTATTCAAAATAAAATCAGAAGCTTTATAACCAGTTATTACTTCAACCTCATTACTAATGTATTCCATGGTCCATTCCTTATCAATTCTATACCTAAAAACTATACCCGGAATATTCTTAACTAAGTTCTCATATTTTGTTTTACTAAATGATAATTCTTTATTTAAAATATCAATTTCTATTAGCCTTGCTTCCAAATCGTCATTAACAGCATGTAATTCCTCGTTTATAGACTTTATCTCTTCATTATTAATTTTTATTTCCTCCAATTGATCCTGAATAATTTTTTCAGCTTTCTTTCGTGAGGTAATATCGTGAGCAATGCCTTCAATAAATAATACATTACCTAAAGAATCAACAATTGGTGCTTCGGAAATTTCCAAAATATGTTTATTCTTCTGAATATCATAAATTTCCAGTTCATAGGGAAGTTGTTGAATTCCTTGTAAACCGAGTTCTCTTTTTTCCTTTGCAGTATTATTAATTGGATTCTTAGTAAAATACTCATAATAATTCTTAGAAAAGTCTTCTTGCTCAAATCCCAATATATTTGTTACAGAAGGACTTACATACTCAAAATTTCCATCAGGATTGTGCCTAAAAAAAATATACTCCTGTCTTAAATTTTCAATTAAACCACGATATTTTTGCTCACTTTGTTTTAAGGCGTCCTGTACTTCAATTTGCTTTGTAATTTCTGAACATACAACCAATGATGCCGTTTTTCCTTCGAATTCTATAACTGATATAGCAATATCCACCCATTTAACCTTATTGTCTTTTGTTAATACTTTTAAGTTATACCTGGTTATAACATCTTCATTATTTAATCTGGCATCCGATCTTTCTCTTGATATTTTCCTCATATCCGGATGAATAATATCCAAAGGTCCTATATTCGAAAGTTCACTTTGCGAATATCCTGTAATTTCAGACCAAGCAGGATTAGTCCATAGAAACTTATCTGTTGTTTGAATACAAATTGCCGTAGGTGATAATTCTGTTAATTTTCTAAATTTTTCTTCACTTAATTTTAAAGACTCCTGAATTTTACGTACCTCAGTTATATCATTACAAATAGCAAAGGAAGCATCTTTATTTTTGTATTTTATTGTGGTAATTGAAATATCAAGCCATTTTATTTCTTGATCCTTTGTAATAATCTTAAGATCATATCTTAAATTAGCGCCTTTTTTCTTTAGTTTTTGTTCTGATAAATTCCAAACATATTCTCTCATATCAGGATGAATAATATCAAAAGGACCAACAGTTTTACTCTCTTTTACTGAATAACCTGTAATTTTACACCATGCTTTATTTACGTATATGTATTCATTTTTACGTTGAATTGATATACCAGATGGAGATAATTCAGTTAACTTTCTAAACTTCTCCTCGCTATTTTTTAGTTTTTCCTGCGCTTTCCTTCGCTCAGTAATATCATGCATTAGTGCTAAAGTAGCAAAGTACCCTTCGTAATTTATTATTGTAAACGAAATATCAATCCATTTTTCTTTACCCTTTTTTGTAATAATTTTTATATTATAACGAGATGGGACATCTTCTCCTCTAAACCTTGCTTCCGACCTGGTTCTTACTAAATCACGCATTTGGGGATCAACAATATCTAATGGCTTTAACTTCTTCGATTCTTCTTCCGAATATTCCGTTAACTCGCACCATGCTTTGTTTACATAAAAGTAATTATCGATTGTAAGTATGCAAATACCAGCCGGCGATAAATCAGATAAAGCACGAAATTTCTCTTCGCTTTTCTTTAATTTAATTTCATTATTTTTCCGTTCCGATATATCTCTTATAACGCTTTGAATTACAGTTTCACTTTTCAAGCTTAACGGAGATAGAAGAACCTCACAAGGAAAAACATCTCCATTTTTTTTTCTGTGCGTCCATTCAAAAAGAGGTGTTTTTTTTGAGTAAGCCTCTTTAATTATGTTTTTTGATAAAATAGTAGATTTTTTACCATTAGGCTGATATTCAGGAGAAATATCAGCTGGATGTAAATTTAGAAACTCTTTTTTATTTTTATAACCAAACATATCCAAAGCAGCCTGATTACAATCCTGAAAACCATCTTCGGTAACTATAACTATCGCATCCCGGGTAGATTGATATAAAATTCTATACTTTTCCTCTCTTTCAATAAAATCTTTACTACGTTTTAATAAATCATTTGAATTTATATAGTCAGAATTATTTTGATGAGTTGAAATTTCATCGAGAAGATCGTCTATTTTATTTAAAATATTTAAATACTCTTTTGCCTGAATAGACTTTTCCAGTTCTCTCCTATACTCTGAAAGTTTAACAAATAAATTATTCATAAGGGATTTCGATTCATATGCCTTGCAAATTATAAAAAAAAGCAAGTAAAGTCAATTATTTTTGACAAAGTAAAATGCTGAAAATTAACACTATAGAAAAAATCATATTAATTACTGAATAATCTGTTAAATGTACTATAAGCAAAAGAGTGGTTAACTCAGATTTAATCAGTTTATTTCGTACTAATAGTAAGCCAGTTTAAATAATTTGGAAAGAATTAAAGGATAGTAAGATTAAAGGTTTAAAGTTTAGGAGACAACATTCAATTAATCAATTTATGTAGATTTCCATTACTGTTAAAAAAGTTTTTTATTGAATTCGATGGTGGAATACATAAAAAACCACACCAATAAGAAAGAGATGTGCGAAGGCAATTTATACTTGAAGAGTTAGGACTTATTGTAATCGGTAATTTACTGGCTTCTACTCTTTAAAGTAAGAGTAAAGAAGCCATAAGAAAATATCAATCTGCTAAACTAATAAACTTATTAAAATCAGGCTCTCCTCTAAAATCAAAAAGCATTAATACATTTTCATCATCACTCTCAACCAACATCAACATTTCTGATTTTCTTTCTGATTTCTTATTCATGACCATTCGAACAGTTTCATCTCTTTCTATAACGGTCATAACTTCAACAAAGTTCCCATTTTTAATTCCCTCCTCCAACAACTGAAAATCATATTTATGAAAACGATTCTCGCTAATAACAATTTTCATATTATCAATCATTTTCAATACTTCACGTTCTTCGTCATCCATATTACCATATGTTACACCTAGTTTTATTAAGAATGATGGAATTACAATGGTAAATTCGCTGTTATGCCTTTGAAAGTCTTTAACAACTTCTTTTAAAGAGTTTTGTGCAGATAATCCTGATACGAACAGGATCATAACCGATAAAATTGCAATTATTTTTTTCATAAAATTTGTCTTTAGTTAAACTTTTATTTAAGACGATTATGAATATAATCCGTTACAATAAAAAAATCAGATTGTCATTGCATACGATCCTGATGATTATCGGGAGAACGAATGGGGGTGTCCAAAAAGTACAATAGTTAAATTTTGTTGGTATTTTTTACTTTGAGTAACTTTGTGTCTTCTTTGGGATTCTCTGTGTAACAGCCTTTTATAATTTTACCACAAAGTTTCACAAAGCAGGCACAAAGAACACTAAGGCTTTTTGGACACCCCCTTCGCTATGACTTTTAAAAATAATCTTCAGGGTTTACATTTTCTCCATTTTTCATTACTTCATAATGTAAATGCGGACCGGTTGAAGCTCCTGTGCTTCCCACGTAACCAATAATATCTCCTTTTTTAATTTCTTCGCCTTCGTTCGATTTACACTTAGAAAGCTGAGAATACATTGTTGAATATCCTGATTCATGATCTAAAATGATGTATTTCCCGTGTCCTTTTCCTTCCTTATGATTTCTCCTTACTTCACGTACCATACCATCCGCTGTAGCATACACAGGAGTTCCTTCCGGTGCTTTAATATCAACTCCAACATGCATCATTTTTACTTTTTTAATAGGGTGCATTCTAATTCCATAATCTGAAGAAATTTTTACACCTTCCACTTTCTTAACTGGAAATATAGAAGGAATCTTACTCGATTGTTCAACTTCACCTATTTGTACTATGCTTTTTTCTATAATACTTTCCTTTGCAGTTTCTATTGTGAATGCCGATAATAAAATAACTATTAATGGCAGTACCAACATAGCTTTTAATCTGGACAATTTACTTGAATTTATTCTTGTCATCATTTTTATTCTTTTTTTGGTTAATGAATAATTAAACTGGCTGGTAAGGCTAACACTGAAACTCTTTTCAATCTGTTCAAGGATTAACTTTTGATAAGCTACTTTATCGTGATTTTTTATAATAACTCCTTGATCTGCTAAAAACTCATGAATTTCTTTAAGGGCCAACCTATACCAATAAATGAAAGGATTAAACCACTGAAAAACAAGTAATAATTCAAGTAGGATAATGTCGAACGAATGTTTTTGCCTTGCATGAATCATTTCGTGCACTAATAGTTCATTCGCCTCGTCCCGATCTTTATAACTATCGGGATTATCGGGAGAACCATAATCATTTTTATTAATAAAAATATAATGAAAGAATGAAAATGGAGCACTATCCTTTTCTACTAAAACGATTTTAAATTTCCTATAATTTATTTTCTCATAAGCATTTACTGTTTTAATAATTTTAAATAATTGAAATAGAAATCTTACTAAATAAAAACTCCCAATAATAATATACATCAACATCAGGTAATTTATTTTTGGGAAACTTCTAATTGTATTTTCCTCGATTGAGCTTATCGTAGTTCCTAAATTGGTAATATTATTAAACTCAAACTGGTTTTCAGAATTAACAACTAAACTCGATGTTGAAAAATCAAGTAAAGGAAGAACAAAAGAAAAAACTAATCCAAACAACAAGTAATACCGGTTAAAGCGAAACCAGGTATCTTTCTTTAAAAATAATTCATAAAATATGTACAACACCGAAAGTGATATAGTAGATTCTATGATATAGTTAAAAAATAAACTCATTACTTAGATTTTTTCTTTTTTTCTATTTGTTCTTCAACCTGCTTTTTCAATTCTTCTAACTCCGACAAGCTTAGATTATTATCGTTTGCAAAAAATGACACCAATTTACTTACCGAGTTATTAAAAAAGCTTTTAACAGCTCCCTTTAAAAAAACTTTTGCATATTCACCCTTTTTAATTTTGGGGAAATATTCGTTTGATTTTCCATATGTTTTAAATCCAATAAAACCTTTATTAACTAAAACTCTAACGACAGTAGATATAGTAGTATATGCTGGTTTCGGTTCAGGGAACTGATCGACAATATCCTTTAGAAATCCTTTTTTAATCTCCCAGAGATATTGCATTACTTGTTCTTCAGCTTTGGTTAATTCTTTCATATCACAAATTTATAACTATTTATTTAGTAACAAAACTATTTTTATCATTTTACGACTATTTTAATAGTTATATAACTATTTTTTTAATTACATTTGTCTGTAAATATTATAACTATGACAAACATAAAGTATAAATTTTCCTCAGAAACTCTGGAGTATATAGAGGTAAAGCAATCGAATAATTTTAAAATCAAAAAAATAATCTTTTATTTTATTACAAGTATTTGCATCTCCTTCATATACTTTTTTTTCTATTTAAAGATCTTTAATTCACCAGAGGAAAAAGCACTTCAAAAGGAAAACGAAGAACTTAATAGAATTTATCTGGAATTGAATAAAACTTTAACTGTTATTAACAACAAGTTTGCTAAAATTGAAGAAAGAGATGATAAAATCTACAGGGCCATATTTAACATTGATCCGTTGGAAATAAGAGATGGAGGATCTGGTGGTTCAAATAAATACGTCCACTATAATAACCTTAAAAACAAGGAGCTTGTAATAAATACAGCGGAAAGGATCAATAAACTTAATGAAAAAATTACCATTGAGGATAAATCGCTTGCCGATCTGGAAAAATTAGCATATGCCAAACAAGAAGAAATGCTGCATATTCCTGCAATTCAACCAGTTGAAAATAAGGACCTATTGCGAACAGGGTCCGGGTTCGGTATGCGTTTTCATCCAATATTGAATATTTATCGTCCGCATAAAGGATTAGATTTTGTATGTCCAAAAGGGTCTGAAGTTTATGCAACAGCAGATGGAAAAGTATCCTCGGTTAGATGGTCAACAACTTTTGGAAAAGTAGTTGAAATTAATCATGGTTATGGGTATTTAACATTATACGGACACCTTTCAGAGTATGCAGTTAAACTTAGGCAAAAAATAAAACGTGGAGATTTAATTGGTTATGTCGGAAGTTCCGGTTTATCGTCAGGGAATCATTTGCATTACGAAGTACATAAAAATGGAATTCCGGTTAATCCTCTTCCCTACTTCTTTAGCAATTTAAGTCCTGATGATTTTGTAAAAATGCAAATGATTGCTGACAGTATTAAACAAAGTATGGATTAGGATTAAACAGCATTACTTTAGGGCAAAATCTAAAGTTGCCTCAGCAAATATATCCGTACCATCAATTATTGGAGTTGAGATATCTTCCTTTTGGATGATCAATGGCAATTCTGTACAACCTAAAATAACAGCATCCGCCGAATATGTATTAATTAGCTTTATTAATTCAATTTTGCTTGTTTCATTTATAATATCAAGAACAAGCTCATTAAATATAATTCGGTTAACTAGTCCCTGGTCCCTTGGCGACGGAACAATTGTTTCAAGATTTTTCTTTTTTAAACCATCTTTATAAAAATCTTCACTCATCGTATATCTCGTGCCAAGTAATAATAGCTTTTTATAACCATTATCTGCAGCGTAATCAGCAACTACATCAATAATACTCAATAAGGGAATAGAAACTTTGTTCTCAATTTGTGAGAATACTCTGTGAGGTGTATTGGAGGCAATAACTGCAAACTCTGCACCTGCCCTTTCCAATGAATCAATTGCCTTTATAAATTCCTGAATATAATTCATGGAATCCGTTTCATTCTGAAAATCTTTGATTTTTCCAAAATCGACACTAAACATCACTATCTCAGGATAATAATAATCTTTATTTCTTAAGAAATGTTTTTCTACCAATAATTTATAAAATAATGCAGATGATTGTGGACTCACACCACCTACTATTCCTATTCTTTTATAAGTATTCATAAAATATCTTTTTCTAAATTTACGAAAATTTCCTTTAAAAAAGTTTTACCAGATTCTCTATTTACACAAATTAACATGTCGTTTACTAACTTTTTGTTGTCCTCTACTAAATATTTTCATATTAGATAATCGCAAATAATATATTTAAGCAGATAAAAGGAGATTTTAATAAGAAGATTAACATGAATTCATTATCAAATGGATTGCCAACAATTATACATGAAAAAATCAATTTTTCATGCTTCAGCGGTTTTGCTCTTGGAACAATAGATACTTCAGTTAATGACCAAGGAAATACAGAGTTTCCAACCGTAATAAATGTAAATACTAACTTAGGAAGAGGAAGCATAACATTAACGTTAAAAGGAAATGAAACAATCAAAAAGTCAGTAAATGGTATTGTTATAGAAGTATCTATTTTTGAATGGAACTGCACAAAAGAGAAACTTAGTTTTCATGCTAAAGCTGTTATGTTTAATACCGTTATTAATAAACTAAGTTGCACAGTTATAAACACAAAATTATCAGGTAAGCGCTATAGTGCAATAGAGTATAAACAAAAAATGAAACAACTAATCAATTATATAAAACAGAACAATTAAAAGCTAAAGTTTAAAATTGTTTTTATTCCTGTAATTCTACCATGGCGTAACTAAAGTTGCGCCATTCTTCTTTATAAAATATGCATTTATCCAAAATTCTATTCACATAAAATAAACCTCTTTTCACTAAATTTTCACTACCATCCACTCATCTATTTTTCATCTGTTAATTTTTATTAGAAAATTAGTTATAGTAAATCAAATTATCAGCAAAATCAAAAACTTATGAAAGGAGGTAATATGATAAGAGCAGGACCCAAACCGACTTATATTGAATTTAGTAATATAAACATTCAATAATTCATCAATTTTTCATTTACAAACAGGTTTTATTACCGAAATACAAATAACAATTAACAACTAAAATTAATTAATTATGTCTTATCCAGTTGAAAAAAAAAATGTATTATTAGTAAATAGTGTAACGGCGAGTACTACAATCAACCTTGTTGATGGAATGCAAGTTTCAAAAACTGTATTTTCAACAGCTGCAGGAGATCTTGGTACTGTTACTTTAAGCCCGGTTCAGCCAAGTGCTTCGAATATAGAATACAAGGCTGGGAAACAGTCTGTACAAATCTCTAATATTTCATTTCGTGCGGCATTTGGTCTTGATCAAGGCCAAGTTACTACCAGCGGTACTGCAACCGATCAGGATGGAAACAATGAAGCTCCGTTCAATAAACAAATTTGCAGTTGGAATAATTAATAAAAGTTAAAAAGGGCTGTCCCCTAAATTTCGGTTAGCAACAGCCCTTTTCTTATTCAAATAATCATTAAAAAATTGACACGAAACATCATACCCATTCTATTCTTGTCGCTGGGGCTTTTGGCAACAACACCATTTTGTCAAAAAGCATCAAACCAGAATTTAAATCACAGGCAAGAATTTATTATACACCCTGGTGATAGTAGCTCCAGGTTTTTTGGCGACCTGCTATTAACCTACAAGGTAGATTCCCTTGGACAAAATGTAAACTGTATGCTTTTTCTATCGACACAATTGGTGGGCATTCACACGCTTGTAAAAGAAGATCCAACCTATAAATTTAAAGTTCAATTGGCAGAGGCAAAATCTAAGGGAACACTGGAACTAAAACTAGGATTTTACCCCCAGGTATCAACACTATGGGGAAACTTTACATATTCTGTTGTTGCAAATAATGAAAGCTTCAACTTCACCGGAGATGTTGTAGGTTGGTATATAAAGCAATAGACAATAAATTATTTTAATTCAGAAATTTCATGGCTGCTCTAGAATTTTCAAATAAATCATCACGAAATCCCGCTTTATACTTGGCTCCTGCAGCTAAGTTTTGGAACGCCTATTTAGTGTCTAAAGGAACAACACCACCAAAAAGTGGTACCATTGCATTTAAAGATACACCGCAATATCAAGGTTTTTACATTTTTGCCCCCGAAGCACCATCTGATATAAATACCTTTGTTTCAAACGCATACCAATATTTTAATACAATAAAACAAGATGATCAGTCAGGTGCCATTGTTTGGTTTCAAGCTCCCAACGAAAAACCTTCAAAATCCAATGTGCAGTTGATTTTCTTGCAGGCCCAGGGTATCGAAAAATTTACCCTGCTTAAATCATATAACTATAATTTTGGAAATAATTTCTGCACATTAACATTAACACCAAGCCTGGGAGTTGTCATTAATTTAGATACTACCAATAACCGTTTTGTTATATCAGGTCCGCCTAACCCTAATTTTATTAGTTTTAGTGCAAATAATATTGCTTCTCAAACAAAGCCTGCAGAAGAATTAGAAATACCACTTACAGGTAATGCAATGGCAAGCATTCGATTTCTAATAGGCCTAAACCATGCAACCGACTTTAAAGCATTTGATACATCCCAGAAATTTTTTTACCACGAAAAATTAACCAAAAAACTCAGAGAAATAAGTTATCCGGTTTTTCAAATTGGAAGTCAAAACAACTTTGTTAGCTTTCAGGCAAGCATCAATCCACTTGATATGCTCAATTCATCTTCAATCAATACCTATTTGGCTTTTCTGGGTAAAAGTAAGTCAGAAGAAGATCAAATTGATACGGTTATGGGTTCAAACTTCCAGTCCGTTTTTGGAGCTTCCGTGAATTTAATTCCTGTGTTAGACTTTTCAACTTCTCTTGGCTCATCTAACATACCTAACAACAACAGCTCACTTTTAGTATTTTCTGAACGTTCACCATCCAATAAAACTGATAACTGGTATATGGTACCCTCAGGTTATTTTAAATTACATTCGAACGCAGAAGATATCGAAGCTTTAAATAATAACAATGCTTTTAAATTGCTTTGTGGAATATCTGGTACTGAATCCATAAATACAACAGTACAAACCAAAACCATTGACGGGGATTATATGAGGTTTATCGATAAGCAGGCTGCTTATGCCCCTGTTTTTCCTTTCGAGGCAGTTTCCAACAGGAATCAAAGCGAAAAACAAGACAAACTTAATTCTAAATTTATTACTTCCTGGGTTAATATTATCCCAAACAATAAAAATCACACTCCATATAGCGGTCAACCTGAATCAGGCCCACTTTACACTAAAGTAAACTCATTAGGCTCAAATGAACAAGTCCATTCAGATATATTAAACCCATTTTTTCCTGAGGTTCAATACCCGGATGATATTTGTTTTCCTATGGTGCCTTATGGAGGACTTATTGAAAATGAAAATAAATTTAACGGGATCAAAATTGAAGATATCAGGAATTATGAAATCCAGATTATTAACTCAACTAGGAAAAAAATAATTTCAGAAAGTAGCCGCTTTTTTGCTACACAAAATGATACTGGCGTAACCGCAACAAATAACGACGGGTTTATCATTACGCTAAAAAATACCGGGCAATGGGACGAGATCCTATTTGCCAGAAATAATGACTTGGAATTCAAATTCTCAGGATTCGGGAAAACATTGCAAAATGCATTTCAATCCAATCAACAATTTATTGTAGCTTCCAACAAAACACACTTTGGTGATTTCAGCAATAAAATACCAATAGAGGACTGGCAGTTTGATGTCAACACTCCTGATAAAACCAACTTCGGCAATTATAAAGATGTAATCCTTTTTAAATATTGCAAAGGTTCTATTGAGGATTTAGTGAAGAACCCCAAATTATGGACACAAGCTGAAGATTTTAATGGTGAGGATGAATTAAATACTCTTTCTTCATGGATACAAGAATATATAGAGGATGCTAAAAATACGCATGATTCACAAAGCGAAAGCAAAAGTTCTCCCCTCAAAAAATTCATTCAGGTTGTTACAAACCCGGAATGGAATGGGATTTTAATAATAAAGGCAGATATTGACCTGAAAGAAATGCCCGATGAACTACAAGGCTTAATAGGCGGTATAGATATTGATAAATTTTATGCCCACCATATTGGCATTGAAGTAAACAAAGTTGCCGTTGAAAATGAAAATACAATTGTTTTAAAAGAAAACAGTTCGCTATTCGGTTTAATTAATTATATAGATGAGGTTTATAAAGAACAACTGAAAAAGGGAGAATCCCCGGAAACTCCTGTCCCACCTACCCCTAAATGCATATACGATTTTAAAGTATTAAAACTCCAGGTATTATTCGAAAATTCCAAAATAAAAGATTTTCAAAGTAAAGCGCAGCTCACGGCCAACCGTCTATTTTCGGATAAGGTAACAAAGATAATTACAAACGGAAAAGACAACCTCACCAATTCCATTGTATTCGATGGAAGTTGTCAAAGGCACAGCGACGGCAGCCCACTTTATATCTTTGACACAGCCGTTGAGAATAAATTTTGTTTTAACAGCAACCTGTTGCCATACATTGATGTTGTAAAAGCCCAGTTCAATACAACACAAAAACAGGGTGAATCCGTATCCAAAGTTCATTCTCGTTTTATGTTCTGGGGCAAAATGGATTTTAAAAAACTACCATGTACCGATGGAAAAAGCAAAAAACAAATTGATTTCGACATACTATCATTTGGAGGCAAAGATGAAAAAGACACCACAAGCGGGCTTTGCTTTTCGAACCTAAGTATAAATATGGATTTTGATATCTCAACTCCAACTGTGAAATCATTTACATTCGATGCAAACGAAATTGCATTTGATGTTTCCAAAAGTACCATACGAGATAGCAGTTTATACAAAAATTTCTCATTACAGATTAATAAGTTCATTTGTGGTAATAAAGATACGCAACCTTCCGATTTAGGGTACCTTGATATAAGAATGCCTGAGTTTACCGGGAATGGTGTTAAAAACAACTGGTATGGAATTGAATATAAACTTGACATGGGAACTCCGGGAGAATTGGCGGCAAAAGCCGGGTTTTATTCTTCGTTGTTAATTGCCTGGAGCCCCGGAGGCAAAAGCACAGAAACCAGTTACAATGTATTTGCCGGAATTAAACTTCCCGGAACCGAAGGAGCAAAATTGTTTGGCATACAGGGCGTACTTAAGATAGGTATAGCCAGCATACAGTTATTTTATTCAAATGATGAAAAATCATTTTTAATGAAACTAAACGATATAGCACTGAAATTCCTGGGATTGCTAAAACTACCCCCAGGCAGTACAACATCTTTCTTCTTATATGGCGACCCACAGGGCAAAAAGGAAGGCCTGGGGTGGTTTGCAGCGTATAACAAAAATGAATAACACGTAAATATTTTAATATGAAACCTAAAAAGATAGTTTTTCTATTCGCTTTATTAGTATCGGTTTACTTTAATCTCTTTTCTCAAAAATTGGAGATACACCACATTAATGTCCATGACGGAGATGCAACAGTAATTCGTGTATTAAACAAGCAAAATACACTTTTAGCAAAAATTTTAATCGATGGGGGCGTTTCGAAAGACTATTTAATGCGTTATCTTAAAACAAATATTGACGATGCATACAAATTCAAATATGTAATTCTTAGTCATTATCATAACGACCATTACAACGGACTTTTGGCTTTAGGCGATGGAAATATTCAGGCAAATTACCTGATCGACCCTGGGGGTTACACATTATCAAATAAAGATTGTGGAAGCAAATTTAATAACATACAGCCCAAAGATACAACATGTCCTAGTACTTGGATAATAAATGATAAATATAAAGATGCTATTGCCAATGCAGCAAAAATTTATTCATTGAAAAGGTATCAAGTAATGAACTTCCCCGATAGCCTTGTAAAAGAGATGATAAAAACCGAAATCCCGGTAATAAGCGTTGGTTCCATCAATATAAAATTAACTTGCGTTGCAGCATGGGGGTACACCTTAGGTGATTCAGGAGACATCGTAGATAATTGGGATGACAGGAGAACAAGCAAGAATAACGCTTCCCTAGCATTTGTCCTTGAAGCAGGCGCTTTCAGGTATTTTCTGGGAGGGGATTTAGGCGGTGAAGATTACGGAAGTTATATTGACCAGGAAACAACTCTTGTAGAAGGTTTAAGGTATTTATACCCAAAAGCGGAGTCATACGGTGGAGGAGTTCATAATTCTCCAGGGCATTTATGTGGCTTTAAAGCGAACCACCACGGTAGCAAACGAAGTAATAACAGGGCATTTGTTGGTTCTATGCGAGCTACGTTGTGTGTAACATCTGGCGGAAGTAAGCACGGGCTGCCTTGTTTGGATTTTATATCTTACCTTCAGGAATCCAGCCCAATTACTATTCTTAGTTCAAAAGGGTTAGGCCAATTTGACCAGGGATATTATTTTACTTATCCGGACCCATATGATTACAACCTAACCAAACCTGGCTTAAAAAGAAAAATTGATTACGGAAATATCAATCCTGATGAGAAAGACCAGGCCTGGAGCTATGTTATCACTGTGCCATTAAATTTAAGTTTAAAAAACACAAGTCAATTTTATGTAAAACGTATTGATAATGATGGATATGTGTGGCAAATGGGAGAATTCAAGTGCCATCAGGAATACTAAAAGAATCTTAAAAAAAATTAAACAGTATGAAACTTAATAAAATAATTCTTCTTATATCCTTTTTATTAACAGCTTGTATCAATGTATTTTCCCAAAAGCTGGAGATACACCACATTAATGTTCACGATGGTGATGCAACAGTCATTCGCGTAATTAGTAAGTCAGATACACTCTTAGCAAAAATTTTAATTGATGGGGGAGTTTCGAAAGATTATTTAACGAGTTACCTTGAAACAAACATTGATACCACAAATAAATTCAAATATGTAATTCTTACTCATTATCATAACGACCATTACAATGGGCTTTTGGCTTTAGGCGATGGAAATATTCAGGCAAATTACCTGATCGACCCGGGAGGTTACACATTAGCAGATAAAAACTGTGGAACTGAATTTGACAATATTCAACCAAAAGATACCACTTGCCCAAGTGCTTGGGTAATTAATGAAAGATACAAAGATGCCATTGCCAATGCAGCAAAAACGTATTCATTGAAGAGGTATCAAGCAATGAACTTTCCGGACAGCCTTGTAAAAGAGATGGTAAAAACCAAAATCCCGGTTACTACTATTGATTCTATTCATATAAAACTGATTTGTGTTGCAGCATGGGGGTATACATTAGGTGATTCAGGAAATATTATAGATAATTGGGACAAAAAGAGAACAAGTGAAAACAATGCTTCTTTGGCATTCGTTCTCGAAGCCGGGGCTTTCAGGTATTTTCTCGGAGGAGATTTAGGAGGTGAAAATTATGGAAGTTATATTGACCAGGAAACAACTCTTAAAGAAGGTTTAAAGCATTTGTACCCAAATGCGAAGCCATACATTGGAAGGCCTCGCAATACCCCGGGGCATTTATGTGGTTTTAAAGCTAATCATCATGGAAGTAAACACAGCAATAATGAAAAATTTGTTGTTTCTATCCGCGCAACCCTATGTGTAACATCCGGAGGGCGTAAACATAAGCTGCCAAGTACAGATTTTATATCTTATCTTAAAAACTCCACCCCAGTAACAAGGATCCCCTCCCGCTTAAGAGAGCCCAATGTTTTTGAACAGGGATATTATTTCACGTACCCATACAAAAATGATTACGATCTAGGTCTATACGCGAAAAGAAAAATTGACTATGGAAATGCCAGCTCTGAAGTAAAAGGCGAGGCCTGGAGCTACGTGATAACTGTGCCAATTAGTGATGCTTTAATTGACACCAGCAAGTTTTACGTAAAACGGATTAATTATAATGGATCTGAATTGCCAATGGGAGAATTTAAGTGCCATCAGGAATAATAAATGGAATCTTAAAAATATTTAAACGGTATGAAACTTAATAAAATAACTCTTCTTATAACCCTTTTATTAACAGTTTATACTGGTGTTCTTGGGCAACACTTGGAGATACACCATATCAATGTTCATGATGGCGATGCAACGGTAATCCGAATATTGAACGATCAAAATATGCTCATCGCAAAAGTTTTAATTGATGGAGGAGTTTCAAAAGATTATTTACTGAACTATTTGAGAGCAAATATTGACAATGAATATAAATTCATGTATGTAATCTTAACCCATTATCATAACGACCACTATAATGGGTTGACAGCCCTAGGGGATGGAAGCATCCAGGCAAATTATCTCATAGACCTTGGAGCGTATGACCTTACTCCTTATACTACCAACCCAACTAGCCTTAGAAATATTCAACCAGCTGATATTAATGGCCCCTGGAGTGTAAACAGCCGTTATCTTCAAGCTATCGGGAATGCTGCCAGTTATTATTCCCTAAGCCGTTACCAAGCCATGAATTTTGATGAAGATAACACCTCCCGTATGGTTAATACGGTAATTCCTATTACCACAATTGGAAACATTGATGTCAAGTTAACTTGTGTTGCTGCATGGGGTTTTACCCTGGGTAATTTGGGAAGAACTATAGATAATTGGGACGACAGGAGGACAAGCAAGAATAATGCCTCCCTGGCATTTGTGCTTGAAGCCGGGGCTTTCAGGTATTTTTTAGGAGGAGATTTAGGAGGTGAAAATACAGGTAGTTACATCGACCAGGAAACTACGTTAATCGGAGGCCTTAGGTATTTATATTTAAATGCTCAAAATTTCATTGATCCAATTTATAACTTTCCAGGGCATGTTTGTGGGTTCAAAGCTAATCACCATGGTAGCAGCCATAGCAACAACAATGCGTTTGTAAGCTCATTAAATACCGCTATATGTGTAACTTCAGGAGGGGCAAAACATGGGCTCCCTGATTTAAATTTTATTTCATACCTCAAAAATTCCACTCCTATTTCTGCATGGCAATCCAGCGTATCAAATGAATATGATCAGGGTTTTTACTTTACACATCCATCAAGGACTTCATACGACCTAGTAAGTTTCAATATAAAAAGGATTGTAAATATTGGCAACTATTATGAAGAAGAAGAAGACCGGGGCTGGAGTTATGTAATCACCGTCCCAATAAACAATAACTTATTAAAAACCAGTCTTTTTTACGTAAAAAAAATCGATTACGATGGAACTGAAAACCCAATGGGACAATTCAAGTGCCATCAACAATAGCAAAAATTAATACTATGGACTTAAAAGATATTGCAGAAAAGTTAAAAGCTAAAATTCAAGGCGGCAAGCTATGTTTAGATAACTCAGTAATTAATGACGAAAGCTTTAAGTTTATTTTACAGTTTTTGCCAAAAAAGAAAATTGAATTGATAGTAAAGCCGGAAGATATTGTTGTGACAGATGATAAAACCATGGCAATATCCGGAAAAACTTCATTGTATAATATTTCTGGCCAATCTGAAACAGTGATAAGTATCAACGATGACAAAACAGTTGATAGCGAATTTACCTGTACCATCGGAGGTTTAAATTTTACTAAACTGATTAGCCTCGGGCTTATACCTACAGATATCTATGACCCTTCACCCCTACTTCCAACATTGCCTTTTGACGAAATCGATATAACCGCTTCTTCCAAAAAGCTTAATTATGAATTGGCTTCTAAAATTTCAAAAAATAAAATAAACCTTTTAAGCAATATTGGTTTAAGCCTGGAAAACCTGGGGTTTTGCATTACGCAAACGATGATTCCTTTTTCAGAGAACAAAGATACTCAACTATTGTTGTTTGGAACTTTTAACCTTGGTAAAACAAGTATTGATGTAAATTTAACCGTTCCCATTAGCCAGTCAAGTGTAAAAAATCAGTGGAATTTATCCTTTTTCACAAAAACTACTCTTGCCGGCGAAATACAAGATATTACCCAACTATTTTTAGGATTTAATATTTTTGAATTCCTGCCTCCCGGGTTTTCAAGCCTGCTTAACTTTTCAATTGAAAAACTACAGATTAATTTTGACCCGGTAAAAACTTCCATAAAATACATTCAGGCTACCATTTCTAACCCTCAGCCATTTACGATTGGCAATAGCCTGGAAATAAAGCAAGTTGGCTTAACCTTATCGTGGAGTAAAGTTGATAATAAAAGTTCTTTATCTGCACTTGTATTTGGAAAATTCCAAATAGGGAAAGATGATGAACCAACAAAAATATTATTGGATGTTTCTATGTCCATGCCTTCCGGCTCGGCAGACTGGGCCATAGATATCAGTGGAAGCCTTGAAAATAAGGGTTTTGAAGATGTATTTAAAGCCATGCCCGGCAGTTCATCCTCAAATATTCCTGCTTTGCCAATAGGCCTGGATTTGAAAAAAATAGAACTGGTTTATTTAACGATAGGGTTTAACCCGGCTTCCAAAACTTTATCTTTAATATCATTCAATGTACAAACCGAACTTGATTTTAAAATTGTGGCTGGTGTCCTGGATGCAAAAAACCCATACGCCCAATTTGATATTAAAAATCCATTAAATACTGCTAACCGGGAATTAACCGGAAAAGTTGGGGGCGATCTAATTATTGGAGATGTTCTTTCGCTTCGCTTACAGGCATCCAAGCCTGCTTCCGATTCAGGATGGCTTTTCTATGCAGGAATGCTTCCTGGCGAAAAGTTAGAATTAAAGAATATCATAGATACATTTTTAAAAGAATTTGCTGTAAGCAACTTACCTGATTGGTTAAAGCCGGACTTAAGCATTGAAGGAGCTTCTGTTGAGGTTCAAGCACCTGCAAAAGAAGGGCAAAACGCAGCATATAAAGTAAAAGGCAAGGCTGATTGGAAATTACAATATCCCAATAACACTAATCCAATTATTGACACGAATGTTTTTGCCGAATTGGAAATAAACTACGATAAAAACAAAAGCTCTGAGCACCCCTATTCAGGCCTTATTAAAGGTGGAGTAGAAAATGTCCCTCTAATTGGTTCCGATTTAGAACTTGGCTATAAGTTCGATGAAAGCAAAAAAGAACTATTTGTTCAGTGGAGGGCTTTAACAGGCTCAATTATTACGAAAGGCAATGATAAAATTATTCAAATTACAATAGGTGATGAATCTGTTGGAAGCCTTATCACTTACCTTGTTGGTTTGGCAACGCACAATAAAAATTTCCAGCTCGATGAGCCCTGGAACCTCCTTAACCATATTAGTTTGAAAGGCTTTAAATTAAGTTATAACCTCTCAACCAAAGAAGTTGACGTATCTTATACTCTACCCAAAAAAATTGACCTGCTGTTTATTGTTATTGAAGGAATAACGCTAAAAACCGAAAACAAAAAGGTAATGCTGGCAATTGATGGGTCGTCTCATGTTGGGCCGGCATTTGACGACTTGTTAAATAAAGACAAAGGAAGTGATGTACAGAACCTTCCCGGAGTACCAGGCAAGGGAAATAAATATTTTGATTTACGCTTATTAGCCCTGGGGCAACATGTAGAATTTGAAACTAACAAAACAGAAATAAGCGAAGTTATTGAAGATATGCGGGGCATATTCAAAGAACCCACTGAAGAAAAAGCATTTCCCCTTAAATTAAATCCCGATAACCACTGGCTCTTTGCCACCAACTTTGGCATAATGAAAGATGAAAGTGCCAATGAATATACGGTTGATTTAGGCATTGTTTTTAACGACCCTGAACTATATGGCTTAAAGCTGAAAATGGGTGGCAAATACGCAAAGGTTTTCAAAGGGCTTGAATTTGAAATCCTGTATAAAAAAATTACGGACTCGATCGGTATGTTTAAAGCAGAATTAACCCTGCCAGATTCAGTAAGGTATTTAACCTTTGGAGAAATTAATATTGTCCTGCCCGTTATAGGCCTGGAAATATTTACCAATGGTGATTTTAAAATAGACCTTGGGTTCCCATACGACTTGAATTTCTCCCGTTCATTTGCCGTTTCCGGAATTATAATGGCAGGCCCTGTCCCACTTCCATTAATGGGATTAGGTGGAATATATTTTGGCAAGCTAAGCGGCCCGACTTCATCTAAAGTTCCGGTTACTACCAAAGGTTTATTTAACCCCGTTCTTGAATTTGGTTTAGGCCTGCAAATTGGGTTTGGTTTTGTAATTAAGAAAGGCCCCTTAAAAGCAGGGTTCGATGTAGGAGTTGTCGGTATTATTGAAGGTGCCCTTGCAAAATTTACGCCTTATAATGATAGCGAAATTGCCACAACATCAAATATGGGTGTTTTTGGTGGTGATTATTATTACCTGATGAAAGGTACGATAGGAATCCGTGGTTGTTTATACGGCTCTGTCGATTTTTCTGTTATTAGTGCAAGTTTTGTTGTTGAAGTATATGTTGTTGTAATTGCTGAACTTGAAGCTTATAACAAAATGGATTTGGCTATCGCAGCCGGGTTAAGCATTAGTTTAACAGTAAAAATAAGCCTTGGGTTCTTTTCAGTAAAACTTCACCTTTCGTTTTCTTACAGGCTCGAAGAAAAGATCACCATTGGCGAAGACAGGCGAACAGAAGCACCATGGTACGATACTCCTTCAATATCCAATACGTTCATGTATGCTGCCATCGCAAATACTAATTTTGCATTAAACTGGAAACCAATTTTAAAAGAAGAAGTTGAAAAACCTATCCCATTAGATGCTTATTTTGTACCAAACCTCAATGTTTCTTATAAAGATGATATAAAGAAAACAGGGCTTACAGCCAATTATGTAGCAACCTTATTTATGGATAGCCATAAGGATGCATCAGATTTGTCTTCATTCTATCAAATTAGTGAAGATATTTTCCGTTGGGCTGTATATGCCGGAATGAGCGAAACCGGCCTTACCAGAAAAGAGATTGATGAAAAAATAGTTTCTTCGGAACTTTTAAGCAATATTAATAGCGTATTAAACAGTGATACCATAACTCCTATTCTTTATGATAATATCAAAGAATTTATTGCCGAACTTTTTATCATTAATATACAGCTATTAACCAACTCGTGCAAGAACCTTAAAAACAATGAGCTTGAAGCTACATTATTCCCTATTATCCCTGATTTAACACTAAATATTCCCAAATACAAAGATGCTGAAGAAATTAATAGAGAATTTAGTAACTATAACACGTGTACTGAAGATTACTTAAAGCAGGTTAAAGAATATTTTAAAAAGCTTGCTGTACAAGTCGAAAAAGAACAATATACTAAAACGAAACTAAAAGATGCTAATAACAATTCAGGCCAATCATTTGCTACTTACGTATTCGAAGACTATTTCCTTTTAATAGCAAGGCATTTGATACAAACCGGAATTGATAGTATTAAAACGTACAAATATACGATTAAGAATGATGACAGTTTACAAAGCATCTATGGTTGGGCTAAAAATCTAAGCTCGGATGAAATGACCTATGCAAGCATTGTTACGAATAATGCCACGCACCCTTTAACTCCTGGAAATGATATTTCTGTTGGAGATACAACTCATACTGTAAAAGATCATGATACATTCAGTTCAATAGCTAACCAACACCTGGTTACATTAGAAAGCATAGCTAATAACTCAAATAACCAATCCATAAAAAATATCTTTATGGATGGTAAACTGAACATCACCGGCCTGGAAAGTTTGAAAGTATCAGATATCATTGAAAATATAAACCAAAACGATTCAATAAAACAACTGTCAGGAATGGCATCAAGGTACCATTTACATGGTTTAAGGCTGCCTATTGAACCCGAAAAAAATAATAATACAAAATCATTATTCAATTTTACCGGGCAACAATTTGAGTTACCTCCAATCGATCCAGTTAATAACAAAAAAGCTAACACTGAAACCTACCAAATTAACCTTAAAAAAGATTCGGGTATTAACTGGATTTCTTTTGATTCAACGGACCCAAATAGTTTACTATTCAAACTTACTGACAACCATGAAATAAGCAGGATAAATAATGTATATGGCGAAGCTGGTAAAACAAGCCCAACTATTCTTTCCGTAAAACCAATTAAGAACTTTACTGAAACAGCGGCTCATTATTCATTTAAAAGTGTAATGAAATGGAATGCGAAAGATGAATTTAATGAGGCATGGCTTCCTTTGATTTGGAATTTCCCCAATAGCCTATCCGTTGTTCTTGAACAATCAAAGCTTATAGATCCGAAATTCTCAATTAAAATTGGTGAATTTAATGCAGTAAAATCACAAATGGAATATAAAGATTCTGAAAAGAACTTTTGGGCTACTTTAGTAAAAGTTACAATTAAAAAACGGCATGTAGGTGATGGTAATTTAACATACGACCTGATCGGGGCAGATGAAAAAGGAGTTGCTCTGCTTGAGCGTTTATTGTTGGATTTAAACCATAAAGGCAGCAGTATAATTGATGATTTGAGAATTCTTTATAAACCCAATCCTACCGCTGATGAAAAAGAAGGGTTCATCTCAGACGGGAATAACAACATTCAAAGTTTTATTACCCAATCGAACCTTTCCAATGAAACAAATCCCCCAGAGAGAGTTCAGATGCTGCGTTTTATGGTTGAAGCAGAAGAACCTAACAAAGGAATCCTCAATAAAAAGGAAGATTTTATTCGTTTATTATGGCAATGCAGTATTGTCCGTTCCGGAGGGTACTCCCTTTTCTACAACGTATTAGAAAGTAATACGGGCATACCGGATTCGGTATTTAATGAAGATGGAACCGGGGATATTTTCCTTCTCATTTCATATTCTGAAAAGCAATTGCTAAGCAATTATATGAATACTGCTGTAACTGGTGATAATATAAATATAAGTTCAGATGTTGTTTTTGCAAACTCGGAAGCACAAGCTGGAATAAATTATGCAGTTAAAGCTGACGATTCTCTTAAATCCGTCAAAGCCCAATATCATATTAGGTATGGCCGCCTTGCAGAACTCAACAAAACCAAAACGCTTCGAGAAGGAATTAAATTAAAAGTTAGAAACGAATATTATACAATAAACTCTAAGAATCCTGCAGGCAATACATTTGAAAGTATATCAACCTATTATAACATTGGTATTATTGCTTTGGGCAGCGATTCGGAGAACATTGTCCTTGAAGGTATTTTTGCAGATGGAGTTGTTCTTGATATTATAGATGAGCTTACACAAAAAGGCTCTATTGTTTCTCAAGGCAATACAGGATTTCAAGTTAACAGAGATAATCCCGGCGAGGTTCCGGGCATAGAAGACCCACTTTATGCGGAAAAATATTTAAAGAACCTATTCAGTATGCTTAGTTATGGATTAAAAGATAACGAAGGGTTCATTTCTACGATAAACGGGTTACCCGCTGGGCCATTGAAAAACCATGATAATGAACAAAACAAAAACTCTAAAACAAAGGTAACAAACGAAGATGAAAATTGGGTTTACAAACAAATAATTCCGGTTAACCGCTATGCAAAATATAATCCAATACCTGAAAACAAAGATAAGAGCGAAAGCGATCATCCTTGCTACAAAAGAAATCCTTATTCGGGAATTGGGCAATTTGCGCAATTCAACTACTTTTGGGTAGATATTTACGGAAACCTAAATACAAATCCAATAACCGAAAATATTCAACCTTTATACGTAGGTTATGTTGATAAACTAACATCTATTTCAGAATGGCCTTCGGTTGGAATTCAGTACTCATTTGATTTAGATAACGATACACCACAATTAAAAGTAAACTTTAATTTTAATGATTCAAGGTATAGTGATCCCGAAAAAGGTAAAAGCAATGCTAAAGATGACCTTGAAATTTATAAGAATATCTATTACCAGTTAAACCAGAAAGAAAAAATTGAAACAAACTCTGGTGTTGAATTTAAAAACCATGTAAGCCTTAAATTTCAAACTTCATTACTTAAAGAAAAGGATTATTCAATAAATTATGATAGCCTGAGAAACTTTATACTAACTATTTACCAATACCTTTATCAACTGGTTAATTCCAATACGCCAACGAATTCATCGAATGTTGATGATGTTGTTTTAACCAAGAATATTGAAGTTGATTATAGCAAAGAGGGTATATTTAAAGACAGTGATTTTCTTGACTTAAAGGTTTCATTGACATTTGAACGTTCAGAACACCTTATAGATGATAACTTTAGGGATTCTACAGAAGTGTTTAGGTCAGTAAGTTATATCAAACCTCAAACTCAGTTTTCACAAAGCTTAAAATCCGGCAAAAACGAGAATACAAAGAATCATTCCATTATTGAGTTTGCTAAAAAGTTCGAGGATATTTTTAATAAGCCTGAAAATCAGTTTATATTAAAAATAGCTACCGGAATTGGTAAAAATAATACCAATAACTCAGATGGTGATAAAGAAATTCAGGTGGTTAAATTCTGTAATAGCGATTCGGGAAGTTTATCGTACCATATTAAAAATGCTCCTGCATTCTACGCTCCCAAGCCTTTATCAACAAAGTTAGAATCAAAAAGCAACGTACCGTTTTTTGATTATACAACAGAAAAAGGCATCGATTTTAGCAAACCATCATCCTATAAAAACCTGAATGGAATAGATATGGATGTTTGGGGTAAAAATTTTCTCGAAGCGGTAGACCTTATACTTTCACCTGAATATTCAGAGCCTATTTTCTTTGTAGGCAAGTTAAGCAATAATGATTTTCTTAAAAATTTATTGGATTACAAGAATTCTCTTGCTAAAGGAATACAAAACCACATTTCAAACATTCTTGAAAAGGATTCAGGAAGAAGCCCTGAGAAAGTAGCTGTAGCAAAAGAAAAGCTATACCAACAACTATTAATTGAATTGAGCAATGCATACAAAATTGATGCTGTAATTCAATATGATGTGGATGTTAAAACAAACCCTGATGATTCAAACGGTGGTATCGCACCCCGCCTGTTCGGAAAACCTGAACTCTTAAATAGCGATGGAAGCAAAATGAATAATATTGCTAAAGATTTTTCATTATCTACAGGCAAGATATCTCTTCAAGCTGGCCAAGAATCGTGTTTAAATCTTATTTTTAGCACTAAACTTGCAAAAGAACAGAGTAATGTGCCGGTTAATTTAAATTACATTACCAGCCACCTTGAATACGAAATTTCCTCGGTAAAAGAACTTAGCCCGTATGAAATTTCTTCGTGGTTATCTTTTGCTGTTCCGCCTAGGCTGGAAAACCCAGCCTCCATAGCTATTTCTCCCTTAAAAAAAGAAATTGGCAAAACTATTGTTCCAGTTCCATTAAGGTGTTATCCAAAACCACCTTCGTTAACTCAACAAATGGGAAGGAATTCAAAACCTGGCGGAAAAGGAGCTATTGAAAATGCAACCAACTGGGATTATTGCTTCACCTATTCGGTAGGCCATGCTGCGCAGGATATAATAAATGCTGAAATTATGTTCAACCTTGAACCTCAGGGGATGTTAATGGCATTAAAAGCGCCTAAGTATAACCTGTTTGAAGAGTTAGCAGAGTTTAATTCGGTTTACAACCAAATAAAAAATGATTTTACAACTTCTCTGTTAAAGGTAAACTCTAAAACTACAAAAGATAGCCCTGATTATAAAAACGCTTTATCCGCAGTCGAGTCTTTCAGTAAGATTACGGAAAGAATTTCTTTAGCATGGAGTGGCTGGGTACCTAAAACTAAATTGCTGCATGGGCTTAAATCCAACGTATCTTCTGTTAAATTTCAAATTGAAGAAACAGAATTGGGCCATACCGTTAAAGATATTCCTAAAGATAGCTTAGTTGTTAAAATTAACCCGGAATCTCTTTCTGATTCCCTTGATATTGTTATTGAAGGTTATACTTCGGAATACCATACTGATGAAATCAATGGCTTTGTTTACTCTAAAAACACAAATGGTACTAAAGAATACTTGCAATTTGAAGATGCACTGGCAATTTCCGACAGGCAAGTAGCTTATAAAGAATTAAACATACTGGAAATACAAAATGCTCTTTCTTCTGTTTCAATAACCCGAAATGAAACCCTCATTGAAGGGCAAAAAACAAGTGAAGAATTTATTTACAGGACTCCTGATGTAAAATTTGCGAATAGGTTAATTCCATTGCTAACTTATGATGAAGAAATTGATATTTCCAAAATAGGCAATACAAAAAATGAAAAAAGAACTTTGGAAAACCACTTGTCGGTATTCTTTAAATCATTACTAGACAAAGGAATTAACGAGGCTGAAATTAAATTGGAATGTAAATACGAATATCCACTGAACGGAGCATTAGATCATAAAGGCAATGCCATGGTGCCGATTACACTTCCGGTATTGCTTGCTACACCTTTCACATTTAAAATTCCTGCCGATTTTGAAATGAAAGATTGTAAAAACAATCATAAAGAAGCTTTTGTATGTGTATTAAGTGATAAAATTAGATCCTGGTTATCAGGAAATAAACCATTAACGGAGGATGCTAAATTACTTTTTGACATTTCTGTTTTTTCGCAGTTAAATGAGAGCAAAATGCCATTGGTAACGTTAAGCAAGGTAGTATTGCCATATGATAGCATTAAATAAGTTTATAAGGAGCCCGGGTAGTTTAAAAACAGAACGAAAGAATTAGCTATATAACCGTAAACTTTTTAAATACTTTATCCCGGTGAGCTTTACTTACCGGGATATGTTTTTCATCAATGTACAACATATTTCCCTCGAAACCGGATATGTTTTCAATATTTACGACAAATGACCTATGTACCCTCATAAATTGGTCTTCGGGAAGCTTTTGTTCAATCTTTTTTAAAACAATCGAGTACATAAACTTACCATTTTTAGTATTTATCGCAGTATAATTGCTACTTGCCTCAAGCCATAAAATATTTTTTAGTTCAACACGCTCAAAATAACTATCCCGTTTTTTTAAAAACAAGCTATCTTTAAGCTGCAACACCTGGTTATCTTCTTCTGTGAATACCTGGTTCGATGAAATTTCCTCTGCTGGTTTAGACTTGGAAAAATTGGTTAAAGCCATCTCAATAGCTACTTGCACCTGCCTATCATTAAAAGGTTTAAGCATATATGCATAAGGTTTAACTTTTTTTGCCCTTTCTACCAATGGTTTATTTGCATAAGATGTTAAAAACAGGAAAGGAATTTTAAATTGCGTATTAATGATTTCTGCAAGATCAATACCGTCTTGTTTCCCTTGTAAAAAAATGTCAAGAATTGCCATATCAACCCTTTTACTTTGCAAGATATGTATTGCTTTATCCACACTTTCGGCTATTCCAATAATCAGGTATCCGGCTTCCGTAAGCCTCAACGCAATATCTTCAGCCAACGTAATTTCATCTTCAACAATCAGTAACCTTATTTTTTCACTCATTTTCCCAAATTAAAACACCCATTATTTTATTATACTAATCTTCCAATTGCAACCATTTGTATTTTTAAAATCCAACTGTGCATTTAATTGCTTCATTAAAGAATTAACAAGTTTGAGCCCAAATGAATCGGTTTTAGCATTTAAATTTTCTTCAGGAACACCCCTGCCGTTATCCCGGACCCATACAACCAAATGATTATCTGTTTCCTTTGCCGAAATATTTAGGGTAGGGTTAACCTGGCCATAAAAAGCATGTTTAAGAGAGTTAGTTATTAGCTCATTTATTACCAATCCCAATGGAATTGCAGTATCAATATCGGTTTCAACATTCTCTAATTCCAGGTTTAGTTTCACTTTCTTATCAAAGCAATGTACTAAATTCATTGCCAACTCCTCAATATATTCATTCAATGCAATTTTGGTATGATGGTCCTCCTGGTATAACTTCTGATGTACCAGTGAAAGAGCTTCTACTCTGTACTTCCCTGCTCTTAAAGTCTCCGCTGCAGGATGCCCCTTTAACTGATGCGATTGAAGATTTAATAAGCTTGATATCATTTGCAGATTATTTTTTACCCTGTGATTTAACTCTTTAAGTAAAATAGCCTTTTCATCTTCTCTTTTTTGTATAATTTCCTTCTGATCATTTAATATGCGATTAGCTTGCTTAGATTTTTTATAAAGTCGTAATAGAAAAAAACTTAAAACTATAAATAGGATAAAACCACCACCTAAACCGTAGCCAATGCTTCTTTGTATTTTGTTTGTTTTGTTAAGGAATTCTATTTCCGTTTCTTTCTTCTCCATTTCATATTCACCACGCAGTTGTTCTATTTTCCTCACATTTTCATAATTTATGATGCTATCACGATAAATTTCAAATTCTTTTCGGTAAGTTAAAGCATTTTTAAATTGCCCGTTAGATTCATAATAGATAGCAAGCTTTTTACTTATATCACAAATCTGCTCTTTTAAACCTTCTCTCTTTGATATTTTTAAACTCTCAAGCAGTAAATCCTCGCCCGAAGTAAGGTTACCTTCTTGTATGAGAATATGACCCATTTCCGACTTATAAACAGCTACAGAATAAGGATCTCCCAGTTCAACAAGTATATCAATTGCCTGACTTAATTCATTTTTGGCCAGCTCAAATTTTCTTCGGGAAGAATGAACCATTCCTAAGTTTCCAATAGAGTATGCATGTATAAGGTCATTATTCATAGTTTGATTTACTTCCAGGCTCTCATTAAAACAAGCCTCGGCACTGTCAAGTATATTTTCTAGGCGGTACGCTTCACCAAGGTTAATATTAAGAGCAGCAATATTAAAAGTATCCTTTAGTTCTTCATAAATGGTTAAACTCCTTTTTAAATATTTGATGCCATTCTTAAAATTTTTATTATCAATATATAAAACTCCAATTTGCGTGTTAATTGCAGCTTGAGGTTCAATAAGGTCTAATTCTTCGTATATCTTGAGAGCTTCAATGGAAGCATAAAAAGATTCAACCAAATTGCCCAGAATTCTAAGATTTAAAGCTATTTCTGCCAGTGCTTTAGCTTTTAAAGTAACATCTTCTGATTCTTGAGACAGAAGAAGTGCTTCCTGAGCATATTCTAAGCCAACTTGAGGTGTTTCGTACTTTGCAATTTCCAGGTAAATTTCTATCTTATCTTGCAAATCAATATGTTGGCTTTTTAATAAAGAAATGAGGCTGTCAGCTTTTTGTTTATCCTGGGCGTTAACAGTATTGAGCATGCAAATAATGCCAAACAGGAATATTTTACAAAATTTAATCATCTTATTTTCACTATACTTCATAACTTTCCAATAGATAAAGTAATCTCTTATAAAATATCCCTATACTCGAATCAAATAAATACTTACGTGCTTATTTTCAAGGTGAACTTAACCATTTGGCCTAACCTTTATAAAAGGGTCAATTTTGCCATAACGGTAAATCTGGTTTTGGTCCTTAAACCTGAATTTAATTGAATAAATCAGGTTATGATCTTTATGAATGGTTGGTTGAGTTTTTATTTTCAAAACATCAGGTTCAGTTTCCGATATAAGTAACCTGCCATCCGCATCAACAGAAAGCTTACTTTCAGCATCAAAAACAAATATTTCTTCCCAATCACTTTGTTCCGGTTGCCTGTGCCCTTCAAGTTTTTGAACCATTTCCATAATAACCTTACAATCATCTACTTGGTTTTCAACTTCAACACTTTCTACAATTTCACTGTCTAAAACCAAAATTTTAAAAACATATTCACTAGTATGACCCCAGTTAATTATACTCCCGGTAGGGCCTGTAAATGAACATTCGGATGCCATTAACTTACAAAATGAATCGGCTATACAAGGGCTTGCATAATCGCCCCAGTCAGGATTATTATTGTCTTTATAAAAATTTATTAAACCATTTACATCTATTATAATTCTCATTGTAATTTGTGCCATACCATTTGATTTTTAGTTTGTTAATAAATTAGGACGGAAATTTAGGTAGACTAATTTAATCAGGATTGTTTATTTTTCCAAGGTTTTTATAAAACATTTTATACGATATTAACAACCAATACTGATACCCAATATAATGAAGTAATGCTTTTTTAGAAAAATCCACAAAACATATTTTTTTGTATAAAGTGATTTTTAATATGAATCTTTATCTTTTATAATTCCAATTATATTCTTATTTTTCAAATTCGTTTCAAAATCAAGAAAATCATGAAAAAACTATTACTTTTTTTAAGCATTATACTATTAGTTGCCAGCTGTGCCTCAAAACGATTTACTAAAAAAGCGGTTAAATTTGAAGAAGCTGGATTATACGAAGATGCTGCGGAATATTATTACCAGGCAGTTAAGAAAAAAGATTCTAATGTTGATGCAAAATTAGGCTTAAGAAAAACAGGCCAAATGACTTTGGATAAAAAACTAGCCGGGTTTACTGCCTCATATAAACAATCAGATTATAAAAAGGCTGTTTACAATTATTTAGATGCTGAAAAGTACTACAATAAAGTCAATAGTGTTAAAGTAGAACTTGACTTTCCGGAGTATCATAAAGAGTATTACGAGGAAGCAAAAGGTGATTATTTAAATAAAAAATATGCCGATGGTGTGGATAAATTAAATCGGGAAGATTTTACTGCTGCCTTAACCGTATTTGAGGAAATAAAAGGAATTGACGCTAACTATAAAGATGTAAAAGATCTATATATCACTGCAAAGTATGAACCCATGTATCGAGATGCAAGTCAGTTCCTCGAAACCGGTTTATATCGCAAAGCTTATTACACCTACGAAACCATTATTAAAGGTGCCGGAAGTTATAAGCAATCAGTGGCGTTAAAAGATGAAGCACAGGAAAAAGGAACCATTACCGTATTGGTAAATGATCTTACCTATAGAAATACAAGACAAAGAGAAACAGCAGGTAAAATAACTTCTGATTTAAAGGGTCAACTAAGCTCGTTAAATAATCCATTTCTTCGAATTATCGACCCTGCATCTTTGAATGTAGATATTTACGAAAATGGACAAATGAATATGCAAGCTGCAAATCTTGCAGGAATTAAAGCCATTTTATCCGGAAGTGTTACCGAAGTTAGAACAGTAAACGGAAGGTTAAAAAAAGACGAAAAGAGAGGATATATTAAAAATGTAACGAAAACTAAAGACAAAGAAGGGAATGAAATTGAAAAGGTTTCTTACACTAAAACAATATACCATGAATATAGTAAATCAACCAATGCAAGGTTATCAATGAGTTATAAACTAGTTTCAACGGAAGATAATTCAGTCCTCGTATCAGATCAGATAAGCCGAAGCAACTCGGATAAAATACATTATGCTGCTTACGAAGGAGATAAGAAAAAATTAATCCCGGGATACTGGAAATATAAAGACAGAAGCTCCAGTGAAGATGTTAAAAAAGATAACAAATCCGATATCAATAAATTACAAAACCTCTTAAAAGCTGATAAAAATATAAAACCGGCACAAACACTACTGAATGAATTAATGAACAGATCTGTAAAAGAAATTACAAACAAGGTAGACAAATATAATCCTGAAAAATAATGAGAAAATATGCAATAATTATCCTGGCTATATTTTTGGCATCATGCGCTGCAAAAAAACAAGCCGCAGAATATGAAGCTCTTCCAAACTGGGTAAAACAAAAGCCAATAATTCCCGGATACTACGTTGGAGTTGCCTCTGTAAAAAAAGTGGGCACATCCGCTCAGTATATAGCCAAAGCACGTCAGGAAGCTTTAACAGATTTGGCAGAAAGCGTTTCATCCAACGTAAGTGCAACATCTGTTTTAAGAAGTATAGAAACCGAATATGGTTTCTCTGAAACGTATAATCAAAAAATACAAATAAGTACCGATGATTATCTGGAAGGATTTGATCCGGTTGAATCATATGAAAATGAAGGTTCTTACTGGGTTTATTATAAAATAGATAAGGCTACTTATCACGAAATGAAAGAGAAGAGAAAGCAGGAAGCTATTGCAACTGCTCTTGCCAAGTATCAATCGGGAAAGCAGGAACAAAATCTGAATAAGCCTAAGGAAGCACTGGCTTTTTACCTGCAAGGTCTACAGGCAATAAAGCGTTATTTAAATGAAGAAACTCCTACCCAACTAAATGGTAATAATGTAGATATTGGAAACGAACTGTATTCTGCTACAAGCGAAATACTTAACTCACTGGCTATTGAATCAGTGCTTAATCAAATTTCTGTTAAAAGAGGTGAACTTTTTACAGAGAATCTTGAATTTACAATCACTTACAAGAATAAACCTGTACAAGGTATACCGGTGGAGTTTGCATATACCGGTGGATATTTAAAAAAGGACCGGCAAACCTCTGATGCAAAAGGATTGGTTCAACTGGAACCTGAAGTTCTATATTCAAGAAATGGCAAGGAACAAATAACTGCAGGCATTAATTTAAAAGACCTGGCACAAAAAGCGGTTGACGATTTATTTATTCGCGGTTTAATTCTAAAACGAAAATTAAAACCCGCTACGGTTAACGTTACAATCATAGCACCGTCTATTGCTTTAAACATAATAGATAGCAGTTGTTCTGAAACTGATTGCGATGAAATTAATAATATATTTAACCAGAACGCTAAACAATTTGGGTATGATTTAACTCCCGTTAAATCTGCAGATTTCGTTTTTGAATTATCCTATTCATATCAAAAAGGAGAAAGTGCCGGAGGATTGGTTTCATCCTATATATCCGGAAAAATTGAAATTAAAAACAGAAAAGGAAACATGGTCTGGACCAAAACTACAGAGAAAATTAAAGGAGTTGGTAATGGTTTAAACCAGGCAAAACAAGAAGCTTTTAATGAATTTAAAACCGCACTAAACCGGAAATATTTTAAACAGGGAATAGATGGCATCAAATAAAAGTGGAAATTAATCCACTTTTTTTATGAAATATTAAGTAAAATGACTTAAAAAACAATTATTGAACAAGAACAGAATTAATTTAAAATAAAAAAAGAATGAGAAAAATTACTTTGACAATTTTGATAACAATTATAATTGTGAGTTTAGGAAAAAGTCAAACCCTAAATGTTCCTGATAATATTGAAACATCTACTAATGTAGGTAATGTTGGCATTGGTACAACAACTCCAAATACAAAATTAGAAGTTTATGGTACCCATACTACTGCTAAATTCAGACTATTTTCTATTGGGAATGGTAGTACATTGAATTCATCATTGGATATGTGGGCATCAGAACCTGGTGTAACCTATGATGGTGCAGGAATAGGAACAAATGTAAACGGACATCCACATTATGGACGGAGAAATAGTAGTTTATATCAATCATATATTAGATTTCAAAATGGAAGTATTGCATTTTCAACAGGAGCAGGAGATGCAGTTGAAAGTGTTAGAATTATTGCTAATGGTAATGTTGGAATTGGAACAACAAGTACGGATTATAAACTTGAAATTAATGGTACGGTAGGTATTTCAGGGCACTTTACTTCTTTAAGGGCTAGTTCAAATACTTTTCTACGTAATGATGATAATGGATTTACAGGTTATGGAAGTGCATCTTCTCTAAGTTCAGGCGCTAATATTCTTTTATACGGCAAAAGTAGCTCTAGGGCAGATGTTTTAGCCTTTAGAAATAGTGGCGGTGAAAAAATGACTATTGATGCAAATGGAAATGTAGGAATTGGAACAAGTCCTTCAGTAAAATTGGAAGTAAAAGGAACAACAACATCTAATCATTTTAAAATTGGTGCAGGTGTTAGAGATTTGACTTTTAGTACAGAATCTAATATTTCCGTTGATGCATTGCACAGATTAACAATAGCTAGTGTAAATGGAGCCTTTGCTTTTAATAATGCTAATGGTGAGCTTGTAAGGTTCGATGAGTCAGGAAGCGTTGCGATTGGTACTATAGAAACAGGAACTCATAAACTTGCTGTTGATGGTACAATTGGTGCTAGGGAAATAGTAGTTGAAACGGGTGTTTGGTCTGACTTTGTATTTAATAAAAACTACAAATTAAAAGACTTAGAAGAAGTTGAAAACTTTATTAAAGAAAACAACCATTTACCAGACATTCCTTCAGAAAAAGAAGTATTAGAAAATGGAATTCAGGTTGGAGAAATGAACGCTAAACTTTTGCAAAAAATTGAAGAGTTAACACTTTACTTGATAGAACAGAATAAAGAAATAAAGGAATTAAAAGAAGAAGTTAAGAACTTAAAAGAAACGACCAAGTAAGCAACAGTTTATAACATTGGGTTATGCATCATGAGTTCCGGGCATTTCAAGCGAGGTTAACCAGGAAACATTTAGCGAAGTACTTATAAAAGCTGGCAAGGCTGGAAATTTATTTTTAAAGGCTTGGAAAGCTTTTATAAGTTAGTGAATTTGACGAGTTTATTCAAGCCTCTTTAGAAAGCGTTTAGGGACATCAGCGGATTGGCTTAAAAATCAAGGGAAGCGAGCGTGAAGAAAATTTTGGTGCCATCGGCACGATCAAAGTTTTTAGGGAGCAACCCGTAGATTTTCTTGCCAGGGCGGTGCAGTCCTGGCGTTTTCTTTACTGCTTTCTTTTTGGCGATGCAAAAGAAAGCAGGATTATTTAGTTGTCCAGCATTTCGGGATTAAGATTTATAATACAAACCTTTATAATAGATACTGAAGGTAAACAAAACGCTTGGGGCTCTCTTACCCTTGATTGAAGCAGTAGGCAAACTACCTCTAATTAACAGAACGCACAATGCATAACAATGTTTCACCCTA
>JANQHR010000079.1 GCA_028282585.1 Bacteroidales bacterium
AAAAATTATAAAACAAAAAATAACAGCAAGTTTAAACTTGCTGTTATTTAAATATTTTTTATCCTTGTAAAAACTGTATCGTTTTTTTAGGACTAGTCATAATTTAGTATTGCCAAAAGTTTAAACATTATGTAATAAAACTTATATTTGTAATAATTATCTTCATATTGTAAAAGATAATTTAGAACGAAATAGAAGTTTTTCTATTTTTGTTATTAAATAAAACTACTATATGAGAAAGATTCTTTATCTGTTCATTGCCATTGTTTCGTTACAATTAGTCTCTACAAATTCATTTGCACAAAAAGATATTTTCATCAAAGAGTTTCAGTTTGAATTAAAAAAATTAAGTGCAAATCAGTATGAAAACGAGTATTTTCTTACGATTACATTAAATAAAAATTCACTTTATAAATTTACCGTTTTAAACCATATTGGAGACTTTCCTGGCGAGGCTGTTGTACAAATCTTAGAAAATGATAATATTGTAGCAACTAATTATGTTAATGGGAAATATTATGAGAAGTTTATGTTTAAATGCACAAAGACGGGCTTCTATGATTTATTGATTCATTATGAGGATAATAAATTGGGATCATCTCTTATAAAGTTGTTTTTAGTTCAATAAGGAAAATTAAAAAATAAAAGGCTGGAGTAACGCAGCCTTTTATGTGTTGTGACCCAGGGAGGATTCGAACCCCCAACCCTCAGAGCCGAAATCTGATATTCTATCCATTGAACTACTGGGCCAAATTGTGGTGCAAATGTATAAAAATATTTTACAACTTCCTTTTTATAGGCTTTTTCAATTCAAGTATTAATCAAATATGATAGCCAATTTTTGATAAACTTTTTCTAATTTCGCAATTTGAAAATAAAATCTTTTAATAACCAAGTATTATGGAATATAATTTTAGAGAAATAGAAAAGAAGTGGCAAAAATATTGGGATGAAAATAAAACTTTCAAAGCAGAAGTAAATAAATCAAAACCTAAATATTATGTACTAGATATGTTTCCTTATCCATCCGGAGCTGGATTGCATGTTGGTCACCCTTTAGGATACATTGCTTCTGATATATATTCCAGATACAAAAGATTAAAAGGATTCAATGTTTTACACCCAATGGGTTATGACGCTTTTGGTTTGCCAGCAGAACAATACGCAATTCAAACAGGTCAGCATCCTGCAATTACAACGGATAATAATATAAAACGGTATCGAGAGCAATTAAATAAAATAGGTTTTTCTTACGATTGGGATAGAGAAGTTAGAACGTGTGATCCTGAATATTATAAATGGACTCAATGGGCATTTATTCAAATGTTTAAACATTATTATGATAATGTAACAGAAAGGGCGGAACCAATTGAGAAACTAATAAAAAGATTCGAGCAACAAGGATCAAAAAGTTTAAATGCAGTTTTTACTGAAGAATTGGAATTTACAGCCGAAGAATGGAATGGTTATAATGAGGCTAAAAAACAAGAGATTCTTTTAAATTATAGAATAGCATATTTAGCAGATACTATGGTTAACTGGTGTCCTGCATTAGGAACAGTTTTAGCAAACGATGAGGTTAAAGATGGTCTTTCAGAAAGAGGTGGTCACCCTGTGGAGCAAAAAATTATGAAACAATGGTCGCTAAGGGTTTCTGCATATGCAAATAGACTATTAGAAGGATTAAATGATATAGAATGGTCAGAATCTCTTACTGAAATGCAAAAGAACTGGATCGGAAAATCTGAAGGGGCCGAAGTATATTTTAAGACCGTTGATGGAGGAGTAGATATATTAATATTTACTACACGCGCAGATACAATGTTTGGTGCAACTTTTATGGTGTTGGCTCCAGAAAGTCATTATGTTCCACTTGTTACAAGCGTAGACCAACAAGATGAGGTTGAGGCTTACCTCGAAGCTACTAAAAAACGTACTGAAAGAGAGCGTATGGCTGAAACAGGCAAAATAACAGGAGTATTTACTGGTTCTTATGCAATAAATCCCTTTACAGGAAAGGAAATTCCAATTTGGATTAGCGATTATGTTTTGGCCGGTTATGGAACTGGAGCAATAATGGCTGTTCCTGCACATGATAGTCGAGATTATGCTTTTGCAAAACATTTTGATTTACCTATTGTATCTATAATTAAAGGCTCTGACGTTTCTAAAGAATCCTACGATGCTAAAGAAGGAAAAATGGTAAATTCAGGTTTTTTAGATGGAATGGATGTAAAACAAGCAATACCTGCCGCCATCGAAGAAGTTGAGAAAATGCAAATTGGTAATCGCAAAGTTAATTTTAGATTACGTGATGCGATTTTTGGTCGGCAAAGATATTGGGGTGAACCATTCCCCATTTATTATAAGGATGGAACTGCTTATCCATTAGAAGATAAGGATCTGCCACTTGAATTACCTGAAGTGGATAAATATTTACCTACAGAGGACGGACAGCCACCATTAGGAAGAGCCGAAAACTGGAAAACAAAAGATGGTTATCCAATTGAGTTAAGTACTATGCCAGGATTTGCAGGCTCGTCAGCTTATTATATTCGTTATATGGATCCGCGAAATAATACTGAACTCGTTTCAAAAGAAGCAAATGAGTATTGGCGAGATGTGGATTTATACATAGGTGGTACGGAACATGCTACAGGCCACTTAATTTATTCGCGTTTTTGGAATAAGTTTTTATATGATCTAGGAATAGTATGTGAAAAAGAACCGTTTAAAAAGTTGGTTAATCAGGGGATGATTCAAGGACGTTCCAATTATGTTTACAGAATAAATGGAACCAATAAATTTATTTCATTAAACCTAAAAGATAAGCATGAAACTACTGAACTTCATGTTGATGTGAATGTTGTAAACAATGATATGCTGGATATTGAAGCTTTCAAAAAATGGAGGCCTGAATTCAATGATGCAGAATTTATCCTGGAAGACGGTAAATATATTTGTGGATGGGGAATTGAAAAAATGTCTAAGAGATATTATAATGTTGTAAATCCGGATGATATTGCTGAAAAATACGGAGCTGATACTTTACGTATGTATGAAATGTTTTTAGGCCCGTTAGAAATGTCAAAACCTTGGGATACTAATGGTATTGATGGTGTGCATAAATTCTTGCGTAAATTCTGGAGATTATTCCATGATGAGCAAAATAATTTTGCTATATCTGAAGAAAAAGCAAACAACGATGAATTAAAAGTTTTACACAAAACTATCAAAAAGGTACAAGAGGATATTGAGCGTTTCTCTTTTAATACTTCTGTAAGTGCATTTATGATCTGCGTAAACGAATTGAATGACTTGAAATGTAATAAAAGGGAAATTCTTGAGCCATTAACCATACTTTTAACATCTTT
The DNA here is from genome assembly GCA_028282585.1 of Bacteroidales bacterium. GTDB lineage: Bacteria > Bacteroidota > Bacteroidia > Bacteroidales > UBA12077 > UBA12077. Next base: position 3,375 of record JANQHR010000079.1, read on the forward strand.
TGCTCCGCATATTACAGAAGAGATATGGCATTTGTGTGGAAATACAGAAAGTATTACTTATGCAGAATTTCCAAAGTGTGAAGAAAAATATTTAGTTGAAAGTACATTCGAATATCCTGTATCATTCAATGGCAAAATGAGATTTAAAATTAAATTGCCTATGGATATTGATGCGAAAACTGCAGAACAACAAGTTTTGGATCATGAAATGGCTCAGAAATGGATCGATGGAAAAACACCTAAGAAAGTTATTTTTGTTCCGAAAAAGATTATTAATATTGTGATATAATCAACACAACAGAAATGAGTAAGTTTCTAAAGAGTTTAAAGGCCTATTCGATTATAACGTTGGGCCTTTTTATTAATGCCTTAGGATGGACAGCCTTTCTTATTCCGGCAGAGATTACTGGCGGTGGAATGACAGGTGTTGCTACCTTAATATTTTACGCCACAGGAGTTCCGGTCTGGATTCCATACCTAATTATAAATGTAGTTCTGATACTTATAAGTATTAAGGTTCTGGGCAGAAACTTTGGAGTAAAAACTGTTTATGCTACGCTGGTTTTAACTCTATTCTTTTCGATCCTGCAAAAGATAATTGTTGAACCAATAATTACTGAAGGTTTTATGTCTTCAGTAGTTGGAGGTATTATGGCTGGTGTAGGCGTTGGTATAGTTTTTAGCCAGGGTGGGAGCACCGGAGGGACTGATATTATAGCAATGATAATTAATAAATACCGGAATATTAGTCCTGGTAAAATTATATTATATGCAGATGTTATAATTATATCATCATCATTTTTAATTTTTAAATCCATAGAAAAAATTGTTTATGGTTATGTAACAATGGCGGTAACAGCATATGCAATTGATCTCGTTTTAACTGGTGCTAAAAGAACAGTTCAGTTATTTATATTTTCGAAAATGTATGAAAAGATTGCGGAAAAAATTGCAATTGATGTGAATAGAGGTATAACAATGATTGATGGCAAAGGATGGTATTCTAAAAAGGAATCGAAGATATTGATGGTTTTAGTTAAAAAGCAGGAATCCAATAATATATTGAGAATTATTAAAGAGATCGACCCCGATGCATTTATCTCGGTTAACAGTGTAATGGGGGTTTATGGAAGAGGTTTTGATAGAATAAAAGTGTAATTATTTGAAATTAAGCAATTTATTTTTTACATTCGACGTAAATATCTAGTAGTATGCATATTAAAAAAATATCAGTAGTAAGTATAATTGGCGCAATTGTAATTTTAATATCTCTTATTAAATCATCAGAAAGTAGAATAATTAGCAGAAATAAGAATATTTATGCTGTAGGAATTGACCAGAATATAGTTTACCATGATATTAAGAAGGAATTTGATATTACCTTAGATTCGTTTAATGTTGTTCAAAATCGGATACGACGTAATTATAATTTGGCAAAATTGCTTTCTGACGCAGGATTGGAAAGTGATATTGTAAATAAAGCTACATTCAGGGCATCGGCAGTTTTTGATATTAGAAAAATTAAAGCTGGAAATCATTACCGCTTATATTTTACTAAGGATAGTTCTGAAACATTAAATTATTTCGTATACACCCATAGTCCGACTGAATATTTAAAGATATCGCTAGGTGGTGAACCATATGCTATTAAAGGAGAAAAAGAGATTACAAACGTTAGGAAATCATGCTCGGGTACGGTTTCATCATCTTTATGGGCAACAATGATTGAAAATAACATAGATCCAATGATGGCTATAAGATTGTCTGAAATATATGCTTGGACTGTTGATTTTTTTGGTTTGGAGGAAGGCGATAAATTTAAAGTTGTGTACGATGAACAATATGTAGATAGTATTCCTATTGGTATTGGCGAAATTTATGCAGCAAGTTTTACTCATCGGGGAGAAGAGTTATTTGCTTATGAATATGAGCAGGACAACGTAAAAAGCTTTTTTGATGAAAATGGGAAAAGCCTAAGAAGACAATTCCTAAAAGCACCTTTAAGGTTCTCAAGAATTAGTTCGGGTTACTCAAACAGTAGAATGCATCCAATTCTGAAAATTAGAAGACCGCATAGAGGTGTGGATTATGCGGCACCTAGAGGAACTCCTATCTACTCAATTGGTGATGGAACTGTTATAGCAAAAGGTTATGGAAAAGCGGCAGGTTATTATATTAAGGTAAAACATAATAGTGTTTATACGTCCGGGTATAATCATTTATCTAAATATCCCAAGGGAATAAAGGTTGGTCAACGTGTAAAACAGGGGCAAATTGTAGGTTATGTGGGAAGTACAGGATATTCAACCGGACCACATCTTGATTTTAGAATATGGAAAAATGGATACCTTGTTAATCCCCTATCGATTAAGGCACCTCCTGTAAAACCAATTGCTGAAGAGGATTTGGAAAAGTATCGAATTGCAATTGACGATTTAAAAAAGGAACTCGAAGCCGTTTCATTTTAATTTGGCTTGGTATTTGTATCCTATTCCGTAAACATTCTAAAAAAGAACCTTAACAACATGAAAACAAGAAAATTAATTTTTTTCATTGGATTGGTTTTTATAATTTCTTCTTGCAGTCCTGAGTATGTTCCAAATATGGTCAATTCACCAATGTTTACAAATGCAGGTGAATTTCAAGCATCTATCGCAACCGGAAATAGTGATTTTGATGCACAGACTGCGGTAGCCATTACAAATAATATTGGAATTATGCTAAATGGGAGTTATGGAAATAATACCAATGATAGCACTGACGATTTTCATAAGCATGCTTTTATTGAAGCTGGAATTGGATATTATGAAAAGATTGGAGATAAAGGTCGTTATGAGATATTTGGAGGGTATGGTTTTGGAAAAGTAGAAGGATATTTTGAGGATGCTCTTTTTGATGAACAAATTACAGATGCAGAGTATAATCGGTTTTTTATTCAACCGGGAATTGGAATTGCAACTGGGATTTATGATGGAAGCTTTTCTCCTCGTTTCGTGTTGGTGCAAATGGATCCTAAAGGAACAAACTTTCAAACTGGAAATTACAATGTATTTTTTGAGCCGGTTATTACTTCAAAAATAGGATATAAATACTTAAAATTTATTGCGCAGTTTGGAGTTTCTGTACCAATGGGAGACGAACCTGTTAATTACGATCATCAACACTTTATATTTAATTTCGGACTCAATTTTAATATTGGTCGCAGATACTACGATTTTTGATCTAAAAGAATATTTTCAATTATTACAGGAAAGTGTTCGTATTCAAGTTCGTGCACTTTTTTTGCAATATCTTCCGGAGTATCATTTTCACTAATAGGACATTTGGCTTGAAAAATAATATTGCCCTTATCATATTCATTATTAACAAAATGGATGGTAATTCCAGATTCAGTTTCATTATTTTTAGCTACGGCTTTGTGCACATTCATTCCATACATTCCTTTTCCTCCATATTTTGGTAGTAAAGCAGGGTGAATGTTGATAATTCTATTGGGGTATTCATCAATTAAATATTCAGGAATTAACCATAAAAAACCGGCTAAAACAATAAAATCTATTTCATTTTCTTTTAATGTTCTAAGTATATTTTGGTTATCGTAGAATTCAGTTCGAGAAAAAATATGGTATTTAATATTATGATTTTTAGCTCTTTCAAGTACGTATGCGTTTTTATTGTTCGAAAAAATGAATGAGATTTCAATTTTTTTATTTTCTTTGAAAAACTTTATTAGGTTCTCGGCATTTGTACCGGAACCGGAAGCAAATATTGCTATTTTGTTCATATTTAGAATGTTATAAATTTTTAAGTCCTATAAAAAGGACTTTATAATATAAAAATTTAATGCAAAAATGGCTTTTAAAAACCAAAAAAAGCTATTTTTGCAACAAAAAAATTAAGAAATATTTTTGATTTATCACAGTTAATTATATTTCTTTGCACTGTTAAAAAATAAACTTAATTATTAATCAAAATTAAAAATTATGTCTGATACTGCATCAAGAGTAAAAGCTATTATCGTTGATAAGTTAGGAGTTGACGAAAACGAAGTTACACCAGAAGCTAGTTTTACTAACGACTTAGGTGCTGACTCTCTTGACACTGTTGAGTTAATTATGGAATTCGAAAAGGAATTCAATATTTCTATTCCGGATGATCAAGCTGAGACTATTAGTACTGTTGGTGATGCTATTAATTACATTGAAGAGCACGCTAAGTAAATTTTAATATCATTAAATCTTGTTTTAAATTTTATTTGTTATGGAATTCAAACGTGTAGTTATTACGGGAATTGGAGCAATTACGCCTCTAGGAAACAATGTTGAGGAATATTGGAAGAACTTAATGGATGGAGTAAGTGGTTCTGTACCAATAACTCATTTTGATGCATCAAAATTTAAAACAAGATTTGCTTGTGAAGTAAAAAATTTTGATCCGCTAGAACATTTTGATAGAAAAGAAGCTAGAAAATTGGATCTTTTTGCTCAGTTTGCAATGGTAGCAGCTGAGGAAGCTATGCAAGATTCTAAGATAGATTTAGAAGCTATCGATCATGATAGTGCTGGTGTTATTTGGGGATCAGGTATTGGTGGTATTAATACTTTTTTGGAAGAAGTAAGAAACTATGTCAGTGGAGATGGAACACCACGATATAGTCCTTTCTTTATTCCTAAGATGATTTCGGATATTGCTTCTGGTCATATTTCTATGAAGTATAATTTCCGAGGTCCTAATTTTACTACGGTTTCTGCATGTGCATCATCAACTAACGCAATGATTGATGCATTAAATTACATTCGTTTAGGTAAAGCAAATATCATTTTAACCGGAGGATCGGAAGCATCGATTAATGAAGCCGGAATGGGTGGATTTATTTCAATGCAAGCGGTTTCTACCAGAAATGATGAATACGAAACGGCATCTCGTCCTTTCTGTAACACCCGAGATGGATTTGTTATGGGAGAAGGAGGAGCAGCGCTAATTTTCGAAGAATTAGAACATGCTAAAAAGCGTGGTGCTAAAATTTATGCCGAAGTTGCTGGAGGCGGTTTATCTGCCGACGCACATCACTTAACTGCACCACACCCTGAAGGATTAGGAGCCATGAATGTAATGAAAAATGCATTAAGTGATGCTAATATGCAACCGGAAGAAATTGATTATATCAATGTTCACGGTACGGCAACTCCTCTTGGAGATGTTGCTGAATTAAAAGGAATTAAAGAAGTTTTTGGTGAACATGCGTACAAATTGAACGTTAGTTCAACCAAATCGATGACAGGACACTTATTAGGTGCTGCCGGAGCAATTGAAACTTTAGCTGCATTATGTGCTGTTGTTAACGGAGTAATTCCTCCAACAATTAACCATCAAGAAGTAGATCCAAATATTGATCCTAAGTTTAACTTAACATTCCATAAGTCTGAAAAGCGTGAAGTTAGAGCTGCTCTTAGTAATACATTCGGATTTGGTGGACATAATGCTTCGGTTATTGTTAAAAAATATACAGAATAACATTTTGTGTTAATAGGTTTACCTCCTGTAAAATATTATTTCTCAAAGGACAAGAGATTTTATAAACTGATTCATCAGCTTACAGGATTATATCCTTCAAATTTACAGGTATTTAAGGTAGCATTTATCCATAAGTCTGCTTCTAAGAGTTTTGATAGAAAGAGACTTAATAACGAACGATTAGAGTTTTTGGGAGATGCTATTCTTGCTTCGATAGTTGCAGATTTCCTTTATGCATATTTTCCTTTTAAAAAGGAAGGATTTTTAACCAAAATGCGTGCAAGAATTGTAAGTCGAGATCAGCTAAATGAAATTGCTTTAAAGATGGGACTACAGTTTCATATTGTAGCACAAAACAAAATAAATGGCACCAAGAATATTTATGGAAACGCCTTAGAAGCATTAATTGGAGCTGTTTATGTTGATAAAGGATACAAAAAAACCAAGAATTATGTTCTAAAAAAGGTTATCGAAAATAATATCGATTTATACAAATTGGCATTTACTGATTCTGATTATAAAAGTCAGGTTATTGAGTGGGCTCAAAAAAATAAACTCGAGATCAATTACGAGGATGAAGAAGTAGAAAGTACAGAACAAAATAGTTTATACTTTACATCAGTAATTAAGTTAGATGACCATATTTTAGGAAGAGGCAAAGGTGCTTCAAAAAAGGAAGCACAACAAAGAGCATCTAAACAGGCTTTAGATAATACAGAAGAGTTTACCCCGGTTTCTTCTTAACAAATCGTTGTTTCATTATTATAACTAATAATTTATTTCTATTTTAGTTCGCCTAAAGATTATAAAGGTGGCAAAGAAAAAAGTTCATAAACTGGTATTCGAATTTGATAATGACTTTATTTTAATAGGAATAGCTTCGCACGAAAATGATTATCGTTTAAGTTGGGCTATTAATAAATCGCTGAGCTTCGACCTCACTAAATGTGAAAATCTTACAATTAAACATCCAAAACATAAAATTGAGCTTAGTTATTCGATGTACAGTTTTTCCGATTCGAATAATTACATGAATTATCAATTGATCTCAAATAAATCGGAGCAAGGATTTTTATTGCCGGAGTTTAAAAATATTGATTTTCTTTTTCGCATATCAGGGCATTCAGATTTGAGTTATATTAATGAACTGTTAGTACAAATAAAGAAAATTGATATTGTTATCACAGCATTTCCTATCGATGATCTTTCTGAGAGACAAAAAAAGCTTTTTGTATTTTAATAACTCCATAAAATCGAAAAGAGAGACGCCAGTCTCTCTTCCCTTAACCCTAAAATATAAACCTATGTGACAATCTTTCTTGCATTCTCAATTGTCATAGACAAAAGTATTTTATACATTGGTTAAGTTTTTTAAACCTATGTTAAATAATGTTAAATAATTCATTTAGAACTGTTCAAGCATATATATTTGTACTGCTATGCAAAAAAGACTACTTTGGATTATTACAATAATTTTATCGGTTACTCTAATATGTTTAATATTTGTTCAGGTTTACTGGATAAAAAATGCTGTTAAAATTAAAGAGGAGCAGTTTTACCAATTGGTAAATAATGGGATGGATAATATTGTAAAAGAAATTGAGAATCGTGAGATGATTTCTCAGGTTGTAAATGAAATGGAACCATTCCAGGATGTCTCGCCGTACGGAAGTCCGTCAATAAATTACAGATCAAACCAAATGTCTCAAAGTACTTATGGATTATCTTCAACAAGTCAGGAAAAAGAAGTTTTTGTTCTTCAGAATACAGATTCATTAAGTGTAAGCTCACAACTCAAACTTTTGGGCAAAAATGTAATACAGATCAATAATCAACCAGCTTTAGGAATAGATAATATACAAAAACAAGAATCATTTGGAAATTTAAGACTAAATATAAATTTTAATGAGAAACTAAATAATCGAACAGTATTTGTTGAAAATGTAGTAAATAAACTAATTCAGATTGATGTCGATATTGAGGATAGAATTAATAAAGAAACTGTTGAGCAAATAATTAGGAATTCATTTCATGAATTGGGAATTGATATTGGATATGAGTATGTAGTAACTAAGAATAAATACAAGGCAGTCTACAGTTCAGATAATTATGATGCAAGAGCAAAGGCCAAGAAATTTTCAACGAAACTATACCCAAATGATGTACAGGATAAAAGCAATTATTTATTCTTGTACTTTCCAAGTGAAAAGAATTTTATTTTTCAATCAACAAGTTTCATGACATTTTCTTCAACAATACTTACGATAATTATTATACTTGGATTTTCGCTTTCAATTCATATAATGTTCAAACAAAAAAGGTTATCACAAATTAAAAATGATTTTGTGAATAACATGACTCATGAGTTAAAAACCCCGATTTCCACTATATCTCTGGCTTCGCAAATGCTAAAAGATGATTCAATACCTGTGGAGGTTAAAAACCTGGGTTATATTTCAAATATTATTGATGATGAAAGTAAGCGTTTAAGTTACCAGGTTGAAAAGGTACTTAAAACAGCTCTTTTTGAACAAGGGCAGATTAAACTTAAACGTAGAGAAATTAACATTCATAAACTAATTGAAAACGTAATTAAGAATTTTGATATACAAGTAAAATCAAGAAATGGAGATGTAATTAAAAAGCTGATAGCTGAAAATCCGGTTTTAAATGTTGATGAAGTTCATTTTACAAATATTATCTTTAACTTGCTTGACAATGCGGTAAAATATAGTGACGAAGAGCCCAATATAACCGTATCAACAAAACAAAATGGTAAAGGCATATTAGTTTCAGTTGCTGATCAGGGAATCGGGATAAGAAAGCAGGATCAGAAAAGAATTTTTGATCAGTTTTATCGAGTTTCAACAGGTAATTTGCATGATGTTAAAGGTTTTGGTTTGGGTTTAAGTTATGTTAAGAAGATTGTTGATGCTCACCATGGAGAGATTAGACTAAAATCTGAATATAGAAAAGGAACAACTTTCGAGATATTTATTCCAAATAATCATATAAACAATGGATGAAAATAAAGTAAAAATAATGTTGGCCGAAGATGATGAAAATCTGGGCACTTTATTACGCGAATACTTATTAGCCAAAGGCCTAAATACAGATTTATTTGTAAATGGAGAACTCGCGTTGGATGGATTTAAAAATAGCAAATATGATCTTTGTATTTTAGATGTTATGATGCCTAAAATGGATGGATTTACGTTAGCAAGGGAGATTAGAAAAATCAATTCGAAGGTGCCATTTATATTTTTAACTGCAAAATCGCTTAAAGATGATGTTATAGAAGGATTTACCGTTGGTGCAGATGATTACATTACAAAGCCGTTTAGTATGGAAGAATTGCTGTTTAGAATTAAAGCAATTTTAAGGAGAACCGGCTCAAACCATGTTTCTGAAGCAAATGAAAAATTTGCAATAGGTGATTATACATTTGACTCTCAGAAACAAATACTTAAAATTGGAGAAAAGGAGCAAAAATTAACTACAAAAGAATCTGATTTATTAAAACTTCTGTGTAATAATATGAATACCGTTTTGGAGCGGAATTTTGCTTTAAAAACCATTTGGCAGGAAGATAGTTACTTCAATGCCCGAAGCATGGATGTTTATATAACTAAACTAAGAAAATATTTAAAAGAAGACTCTTCTATCCAGATCTTAAATATTCACGGAAAAGGTTATAAACTGATTGTATAAAATGATCGATCAGCAGAAGAAAGAAATACGCAGAGAAATAAGAGAAAAAAAGAAGCAATATTCTTTATCTGAAAAGAAAGCAAATTCTAAAATTATATTTGAAAAAATTGAATTTTTAGAAGAATTCAAAAGAGCCAAAACAGTTCTGGTATATTGGTCAATGCCTGACGAAGTTTTTACCCATGAGTTTGTTTTAAGATGGTACAAAAAAAAGAAAGTACTTTTACCTGTAGTCAAAGGCGATGAATTAGAATTAAAGATTTTTAGCGGTCCGGAAAATATGATAAAAGGAGAGCAATATGGAATTGAAGAGCCCATTGGAGAATCGTTTTATCAATTTAATGAGATAGATTTAATTATTATTCCCGGAGTTGCTTTTGATAAAGAAAACAATCGACTTGGAAGAGGGAAGGCTTATTACGATAAACTTTTAAAAGCGTCTAAAGCAATTAAAGCTGGAGTCTGTTTCGATTTTCAGTTTTTAGAAGTGGTGCCAACAGATAAACATGACATTAAGATGGACACAGTAATTTATAATTAATCCGTGGAAAAAACTACTCATTCAAAATACCTTTTTAAAAATAAGTCATTACCTAAAGATTATTTTCCTCCTATTATTGTTGGATATAAAATTAAAACACCTGAAAATATTGGTAATATTATACGCGTAGCCGATAATATTGGATGTAAGGAAGTTTTTTTTATAAAGGATAAAGAGGAAATCAGAGAATCAAAGATAAAAAAGACAGCTTCCTCTAGTTACCATTCAATTAAATGGGGGTTTTATAATTTCCTGGAATTAGAGGAATTAGTTCCAAATGACTATTCATGGATTGCTGTTGAAACCTCAAGCGACTCTGAAAGTATATACCATTTAAAATTACCTGCAAAATGCGCTTTTTTTGTTGGGAATGAAATACATGGAATAGATTTAAATATTCTTAATAAATGTGATAAAACTGTTCATATACCATTAAATGGAAATAATACCTCAATGAACGTATCTCACGCCTTAGTAGTTGCTGTATTCGAATGGCAAAGGCAAATTATACATTGCAAATTCCAAAATTAACGTTTCACGTGACCATACCTCTTGTTGATTTTCAGTAATATAGAGTGAAATTTTATTAACAAATTATTGCATGAATTGATTTTTATATTAACTTTAATGTACAGTATAGTAATAATACATTTTGTATAGTAGAACTTTGCAGCTTATAGAACGTATATCCTAGTATTAACTTTAAAAATTAATGACATGAAACAAGAAAAAATCAACTCATGCGGTGTTGCCTTAAACAAAATGTCTGGTGGGGATGAAGGTGGTAATGGGACAGGTAGTGGCAGTGGAGAACAAGAACCAGGTTAGATTTAAATGTGAACAAATTAATGGTAAACCTAACAACACTAAAAATGTTGTTAGGTTTGGTAAAACAAGTTATTTACTAAATATTTAATCTCTTTTAGGAAATACTGAAGGTACTAATAAAATGAAGAAAATTATAAAACTTTTTCTTTTTATAGTTGTAGGTTTGGTAATTGCTCAGACACAAGTTATTTATTCAACTCCTGATAATCTAGATAGCCTTAAAATGAAGGTTCGAAGTTTACAAGATGATACATTAAAAGTGTTGGAATTGGCAAAATTATCCAAAAGATATTCTAAAAATCAAGCTGACTCTTCTTTAACTTTAGGGCTGGAAGCCTTAGATTTATCGAGAAAGTTAGGTTATCAGTATGGAGAAGCTTATAGCTCATTCATATTAGGCATTTCATATAAATATCTTGGAGATTATAACAAATCAATTGAATATGCAGAAAATGCGTATAATATATTTAATCATATAAAAAACGAACCATATAAAGCGAGAGTTTTAAATTCTTTAGGTAATTTGTATAAAAGAAAAGGAGACTTTGAAAAAGCCATTGTGAATTTTACAATTTCTATGGATATTTCTAAAAGAATTAAAGATTCTATCATGCTTTCTGCCTTATATAATAATATTGCTGTATTATACTATGAATTAGGAAATAGACATGAGCAATCACTTGAATATCATAAGTTAAATTTGGAATTGCTTAAAAAGGTGGGTGATAAGGGAAATATTTTTAATTGCTACATGAACCTTGGGAATGTCTATAAAGATATGAATGATAATGAAAAAGCATTGGACTATTATCGACAATCATTAGATTATCTTGAAGAAAATAATTTATATGATAAACTCCTTTTAGTCCATAATTTAGGAACGGTATATGAGAAATTGAAAAAATATGAACTAGCTCTACGCTATTATAATGACGCGATTGAACTGGAGAAAATTATGGGTAATAAAGGAATGCTTGTATATTCTCTTCAAGGCGTGGGAAATGTTTTATTATCACAAGGGAGTTTTGTAGAAGGGGAAAAGTATTTATTAAAAAGTTATACCCTAGCTAAGGAAATTGGTGACTTGACTAAACAAAAAAGGTTAGTTAATAATCTTAAAAAAGTATATGAAAAGCAGGGAAATTATAAAGAAAGTTTGAAATACCTGGAAATATATGATGACATAGAAGATAGTATTTATAATATTAATTATATTAAGCAAGTAACTTTATTAGAGCAAAAATATGAAACGGAAAAGAAACTACAACAAATAGCTTTCCTTGAAAAAGAAAATGAGATACATAAATTAGAAATCAAAAATAAAGAAATTGAGAATAAACAAAAAAGTTTTCAAAGAAATGTATTGATAATTGCGGTTTTTGTTACCATATTATTGACTTTTTATTTTGCTTTAAATAGTAAGAAAAGGAAAAAAATAAATATGCTACTCATTAAACAGAATAAAAAGATAATTGACCAAAGAGAAGAGATCGGTAAGCAAAATGAAGAGCTTTTAGATTCGAATAAGACCAAAGATAAGTTGTTCCAGATTATTGCGCACGATTTAAGAAGCCCTTTAGTTTCAATGGACAGTATAACGCAGCTAATTCCGTACTGGATTGAAGAGCAAGATTATGAATCTTTAAAAAAGCTATCGCAAACTTTAGAACTTTCTGTAAATAATGTACTTTCCCTGATAGATAATTTGCTGAATTGGGCACTTAATCAGCAGGGGAAATTTCCTTACCAACCGGAAAACCTTAAACTTAAAGAAAATATAATTGAGACCATTGAAGTTTATAAGCCCATAGCCGAAATAAAGAATATTGATTTGAAGTTTACTTTCACTAAAGATGTGCGCGTATTTGCCGACAAGGATATGTTATTTACGGTTATGCGAAATTTATTAAATAATGCTATAAAATTTACACCCGAGCATGGACAAATTACGGTTGGAATTGATAGCAATGTCCAATTTGCAAAGGTTTGGGTAAAAGACTCAGGAGTTGGAATCCCTAAGGGAAGAAAGGAAGAGGTTTTTGAATTGGCAAATGGAATTCATAAAGGAACTTCCGGAGAAACAGGTAAAGGATTGGGGTTATTTTTCTGCAAAGAATTTGTTACCATGAATAATGGCGATATTTTTATCGAAAGCCAGGAAGGACGAGGAACTACTATAACATTTACACTTCCGTTATTTAATTTAGCAGAGAATTAAAATACTATTATCTGCAAATTCATATCTTTATATCTTATTTTAAATTTTATAAAACAGAAACATTATGGCTAAACGTGATAATGCAATAAAAGATATTGTTGAATTACATAAACTTGAAGATATTATTAAAAAATGTAAGATCTGCAGAGTTGGTATGGTAGATGTTGATTCGCCTTATGTATTGGCGATGAATTTTGGCTATGAAGACCAAACGATATGGTTGCACTGCGCCAAAGAAGGGAAAAAAATCGATATTTTAAAACGTAATAATAAGGTTTGTATCGAATTTGACACGGATCATAAACTTTTTTTTAGACATGAGCATGTAGCCTGTTCTTGGAGGTACGCATACAGAGGTGTGCTGGTTCATGGACGTGCTATGTTTGTTGATGATTATGATGAAAAGATAAAGGGTTTAAATATATTTATGAAGAATTATTCCGATCGAGATTTTGAGTATTCAAAACCTGCAGTAAACAATATTCAAATCATAAAAATACCTATTGAATCAATCACAGGACGTTCATTTGAGTATTAAACAAATTATATGAGAAGAATTATAAATCCTTATTTACAGACTAAAGGATACAAATGTTTTGGTTGTTCACCAGACAATAAACTGGGACTACAAATGGAGTTTTTTGAGGATGGTGATTACGTTATTAGTAAATGGTTGCCGAAAGATCATTTAGCTGGTTACGGTAACATTTTACATGGAGGTATTCAATCTACTTTAATGGATGAAATTGCCAGTTGGGTTGTTTACGTAAAGGCAAAAACAGCAGGAGTTACAGCAACTTTAAATGTAAAATATAAAAGTACCGTTTACACGGATAGAGGTACGCTTTTGATTAGAGCCAGACTAACCGATCAAAATAAGAAATTAGCTACTATTTATGCAGAACTATTGGATAATGAGGGAAGAGTCTGCTCCGAGGCAGAGGTAAAATACTTTTTATTTCCGGTGGAAATAGCAAAAAATAAATATAATTATCCCGGTGAGGATGCTTTTTTTGAGAATTAGTCTTCGATTCGGCCTAGACTGGCTTGAAGAGAAAACTATTTATTAGTAAAAGTCTTCTGGAGGAATCAAAAAAAGTTCAGTTAACTTAATATATATCAAGGTTTAAAGTTACAGCATCAGTAAAACCCGATTCCTGATTGCTTTTGCAAATTGGGAATTGTTTTTTTAGATCAGAAGGAGCATTGTTTACGACATATTTTTTGGCTGTAAATTCTAACATGTCAATATCATTATAGTCGTTTCCAACACTAATTGTTTTATAAGGGCTGATATTTAATTCATTGCAAAGCCAATCAATTCCATGCCCTTTGGATACGGTTTCAGGAAAAATCTCCATCCAAATAGAATCTCCATCCAGTGGCGAAGTAGTTCTAATAATTTTTATATCATTGAATTTTTGCTTTATCTCGTCAAAAAGATCAACATCATTTGGAAATACTGCCAGTATTTGGCAAGCGTTTTTATAATCTTCCGTTTTAAGATTTAATTCAACTGCAAAATCCTTATATACACTAATTCTTCTTTCAAAATCCGGATTCTTTGCACCCGTTTTATAATAAATAAATTTATGGTTTTCCGGAATCATTTCGTGAATCATAAAATCTATTTTATGGTTAATAAGAATTTCAGAAATTAGTTTTACCTCAAAATCAGGGATATAATACGAATGCATTAATTTTTTACTTTTCCAGTCGTAAATTCCTGCGCCAGAAGAAAAAATAAGGTAATCAATTGGAAAATTATGCTTTAATACTTTGTTCAGAGAAAAGAAATTTCGACCGGTAGCAATTACTCGTACTATATTTTGTTCACCGAGCCAGAAAAGAGTCTTCATATCTTCAAAGCTTACTTCCCGATTATTATTTAACAAGGTTCCATCTAAATCGGTAATTACCATTTTCCAGTTAAAGTCTGTCATCTTAAAAATCTATTACTTTGGTATTAAAGTATGTTTTTTATTATCACGATATATCATTTTGGAATTAAATTTCCATTTCTATTGCTGCGAAAAATTTCCTTCGGGCAAATCTACATGAATAAAAGTATTAAGTCCAATAACATTGTTTTTTTTATTTAAAATTCTTTACGGATCGTTAACGGACCCCATCCCTTGTAATTTAATATTTTATTGAATAAGATGTAAGGTATTTTTTTTATTCAGATGAATTAAAAATTCTTAAGTTGGTCTAATTTATAAAATATTAAATTTACAACCTTAATTTCTTGAACGAAGAAATAAAATTATAATAAACAGAAACAACTATTTGTTAATACGCTTGTTTTCTTAATTAGATTAGTAACAGAAATAAAACTCATTATAAAATGAACAACCCATTATTAATTGAAAATAATCAAATTATAGATTTTAATAAACTGTCAGGAAAAGATATTAATGATGTAACTTCTTATATTATTGAAAGATCAAAAGAAAAATTGAATAGAATTTACAAAATTAATGATGATGAAAGAACATTTGAAAACACGGTAAGATCTTTAGATAATATCTTTAATGATTTAATGAAAGTAAGCGAGGTCATTTCTTTATTGGCGTATGTTCACCCTGATGACGAAATAAGAAATAATTGCTTAGAATGCACTTCGGAATTCGGGAGATTTTTCAATGAAATATCATTAAGTGAAGATTTATATATAGCATTTAAAAATTATTCTGAAACTTCAGAAGCTAAGAACCTGAATGGTCCATATAAAAAGTATTTAAAAGAAACAATCGAAGAATTCGAAAGAAATGGATTTGCATTAACAAAAGAAAAAAGAGAGCAATTAAAAATTTATAAAGACAAACTTTCCGACTTAGGTATTCAGTTTGATGCTAACATAAATTCTTATGAGGATTTTCTGGTTGTAAATGAATATCAAATGGAAGGATTGCCTGAAGATTATAAAAAATCTCACCTTCAGGATGATCTGCATGCTGAGCGGGTGAGCAAGGCAGGTGGAACATATAAGATTGGTTTAGATTATCCGTCTTATATACCATTCATGAAGTATTCAAAATCAGATGAATCGAGAAAGAAACTTGCAAAAAAGTATAAAAATACTGCAGCAGATAAAAATCTGGAAGTTTTGAAACAAATATTAATAGAAAGAGAAAAGATGGCAAAACTTTTAGGGTATAAAACATTTGCAGAGTACAGAACAGAAGATAGAATGGCCAGGAATCCTGAAAATGTATGGAATTTTGAAAATAAGCTAAGAGAAAGAGTTCGTTTAAAGGCAGAAAAAGATTATGAGGAATTATTGCAAATTAAACGAGAGTATTTAGGCGATAACTCAGCTGAAATTATTGAATCATGGGAATCGATGTTTTATAATAATATTTTATTAAAAGAAAAGTATGAATTAGATAATCAGAAGTTGAAAGAATATTTTGAGGTTGGAAGAGTAATTGATGGTTTATTTCGAATTGCACAGCATTTATATGGTGTAAAATTTGAAGAGGTAAATAGCCCTTCGGTATGGAATGATGATGTGAGATTTTTCGAAGTAAAAGAAGAAAATAAATTAATTGCCCGTTTTTATCTAGATCTATATCCTCGTAAAAATAAATATAATCATGCGGCTATGTTTGGAATGACACCGGGTAAGAAATTAGATGTCGGATATCAAATACCAACGGCAAGTTTGGTGTGCAATTTCCCGAAAGCTACAGAAGAAAGGCCGGCTTTAATGTTACATAATGATGTTGTTACTTTTTTTCATGAGTTTGGACACTTAATGCATGATCTTTTAACAAAGGCCGAATTAGCTTCGCAGGCTGGAACTAATGTTGCAAGAGATTTTGTGGAAATGCCTTCTCAAATCTTTGAAAATTGGGCTTGGGATTACGAATCGCTTTCTCTTTTTGCCAGGCATTATAAAACCGATGAAGTTTTACCAAAAGAATTACATAATAAAATGATTGCTGCCAAAAATGTTGGTTCGGGATTACACGTTTTACAGCAAATTTTTTATGGAACACTCGACATGACATTTCATGATAAGTTTGACCCAAACGGAGAAAAAACTACAACCGAATTGGTAGAAGAACTTCAAAATGAAATAACACTATATAAATTTCAGGAAGGTACTCATTTTGAAGCGGGATTTGGTCATTTAAATGGTTATGCTGCCGGATATTATAGTTATTTATGGGCATTGGTATTTGCTGAAGATATGTTCTCCGAATTTAAGCAACATGGAATTATGGATCAGGAGACGGGTATGAAATTGAGAAAACTTGTTTTGGAAAAAGGATCAACAATTGAAGAAATGGAGATTGTTAAACAGTTTCTTGGAAGAAAACCAAACGAAGAAGCTTTTATAAAATCTATTGGTATATAGAGATTCTCGAGTATAATCCCAGGTTTCTTTTACCGTATTTTACCTACTTTTTAAAGTTATTAGATATTGCTTGTCAACCTTGCCTTTGCAACTCATTATCATTTTCATCAGGTTCAAGGGTTTCAAATTGAGTGGTAAGTTTTAATTTCATTTTCCGAAGAAAAAGAAATAGATATGATTCTGTTATCATCCAGCAATAATTCAATTAATTTTTATAGTGCCTTCATTTTAGTCGAACCAGTTTACCTTTAAGCTTATAAATGTTTTTGTAGCCCCATTGTATTTCTTTTGATTTTGAAATCCAACGTTGCAGGTCTTCAAAATTGATCTGATTCAAAGAAGTGTATAGAATTGATGCATCTTTGAATTTACCTGTACCAGGTTTTAATCGTTCTTCTTCAAAACTTGCACCACTCCAGAACATTAAACGAATTCCAGCTTTTAATTTATTATATCCGACTATTGGATTTCCTTCTAAAAACCAAACAGGATGTTTATGCCAGATCTTACTTTCTGCTTCCGGTAATAATTTATTGATTATTAAAGCAAGTCGATTACATATTTCTTGTTCTTCCCCTAATTTATTTTCGTTATATGCTTTTATGTTTTGATTCATTTTTTATTAATCCGCAACCTTTTAGTTAGTTCAACTTTGTCTACTTACCATTTCTTTGATCCAAACAGGGGCGAAAGGTGAAGTACATCCTTTTGATACAGGATAATCCCTATAGATTCCTAGTTTTTCTCCGATATTAATAGCACGTTCACGGTGTTCAGGTTTGTTGATTCCTATTTCTGCCAGTGTGTTATTCATGGTCCATTGAACATTTGAATCAGCATGTTCCATTTCAGATTCGATTCGATTTAATATTTCTTTGAAGTTCAGGGTTTCCGGATTTTTTACGACCCGTTGTGCGGTTAAATTCCAACCTGCACGAGCAGCCATTGGATCTTTATCATTCATCCATTCTTTACGAAGGTCCTCACTTTCAGGATGATTCTTTACTACATAAGCATTTAGCCAATCAGCTACCTGAACAAATTTGACCGATCGTACCATTTTATCTATTTCATTGGCAGATAAATCCTTGGGTTTTACAATGAGGGTTGATAAAAGTCGTGCATCAATATTTTCAGTATTCCATAAGTCGATACCTAATTTATGGTTGACTTTTATTTTTTTTGCTAATTTTCTAATATCGCCCAATTTAACGCCGAATTGGTTATCGCGGGCACCTTTTTTAGTGTTTTGCATTCGCATCTTCTCATTCCCGAAAGATTCAAGCTCTAACAAAACTTCTTTTATTGTCATATTCTTTACTTAATTAAGTTGTTTCTAATGTATTTACAACATATAAATGCTAATATAAGTTCATGTTTTGTAGCCTTTCATTATAAATATCCATGAAGGTTTGTCAGGTAGTTATTTTTCAATTTTAAGATTGTGTTAAGAATTTTTTTGATTGTTTTATATTTTTAAACTATGTCGTATGTTTGCGTCATTAGACATAAAAATTAATCATATGAAATTAAATGGAATTTTAATATTAGTCATTATTCTTTTGTTTGGGAATTTATCATGTAAAAACAAAACTGATAATCATCTTAAACTAACTCAAGGTTTGGATACTTATATAAAAACTTTAGAGAATGAATTCGATTTGATATCGGCAGAAAGAAAAACCTTATTGGAAGAACTTTCAATGTTTATTGCAGAGGAAAAAAAATCGGATAATACAGGTAAAGTTATATTTATTTGTACTCATAACTCAAGGCGAAGCCATATGAGCCAGCTTTGGGCTCAGGTAGCTTCATATTATTACAATATAGAAAATATTTATTGTTATTCAGGGGGGACTGAGATAACCGCGTTTAACCCCAGAGCTGTTAAAGCTCTGAAAAAAGCTGGATTTCAAATTGAGCAAATGGATTCAACTTCTAACCCTGTTTATAATGTTAAATATGCGGAAGGTGTTGAAAGAGTTAAAGGTTTTTCAAAAAAGTTTAGCAATGAGTTTAATCCTCAAAAGGAGTTTATAGCTGTTATGACATGTTCTGATGCTGATGAGTCTTGCCCTTTAGTTCCTGGAGCAAAATATAGAGTAGCAATTCCTTATAAAGATCCCAAAGTTTCAGACAATACACCTGCTGAAGAGCGCATATATAATGAACGATCCAGGCAAATTGCCAGAGAAATGTTTTATGTTTTTTCAAAGGTAAATAATATTTTAAATTAATAAGGTAGTAATTATGACAATAGCAAAATCGGAATTATTTGATGAGGATTTACAGAAATTGGCTGAAATAGCAAGGGTTATGAGTCACCCTGCTCGGCTTGCTATACTTAGATATTTAGCAAAATGCAAAACCTGTATTTCAGGTGATATAAGTAATGAGATTCCATTGAGTCGAACTACAGTTTCTCAGCACTTAAAGGAATTAAAAAAAGTGGGATTAATTAAAGGAGAAATTGACGGGTTAAAAGTAAACTATTGTTTATGTAGTACATGTATTGAGAATATTAATTCAAATTTTAAAACATTTTTCAACGAAATACTAAAAGGATCGGATATAAACTGTAAAATTTAACCATATGAAAATCTTAATTCTTTGTACAGGAAATTCATGTCGTAGCCAAATGGCACATGGATTTTTGGAATCGTTCGATAAAAATCTTACCGTAAGATCCGGAGGTACCGAAGCTTCAGGAAAGTTGAATGAGAAAGCAGTAGCGGTAATGAAAGAAATAGGTATTGATATTAGTCATCATACTTCGGATTCAGTTGATCTGTATTTAAACGAAGAGTGGGACCATGTGATTACCGTTTGTGGTGGAGCTAATGAGAATTGTCCGGCATTTTTTGGTAAAGTTAAAAACCGGCTTCACATTGGCTTTGATGACCCTACGTATGCAGAAGGGTCGGAAAAGTATATCTGGAATGAATACCGAAGAGTAAGGAATGAGATAAAAGACGCTTTTTTAGAATTATACGAAAAGGAATTAAAACAACAAGAATAATTTTCTATTTAACGAAAGATTAAAACTAATATCATGCCTTCGCAACCCAGATTAAAACTCTTAGATCGCTATTTGACACTTTGGATATTTTTAGCAATGGCTATTGGTGTTTTGTCAGGATATTTTTTTCCATCTATTGCAGTATTTTGGGAATCACTAAAAGTTTCACCCGAAAGCACAATGAATATACCAATTGCTGTTGGCTTAATATTAATGATGTACCCACCATTAGCCAAGGTTAAGTATGAAGAATTAGGAGATGTATTCAGAAATTATAAAATACTTTCATTATCGCTGATACAAAATTGGATTATAGGTCCTGTATTAATGTTTGCACTTGGGATTTTGTTTTTTAAACTATTTCCGGGTGAAAATAATTCTAACTTACCTTACATGTATGGAATTATAATGATTGGGCTTGCTAGATGTATTGCAATGGTAATTGTTTGGAACGACTTAGCGAAAGGAGATACTCAATATGCAGCAGGACTGGTAGCGTTTAACTCAATATTCCAGGTTTTGTTTTTCTCTATATATGCCTACTTTTTTATTGCTATTTTACCAGGATGGTTTGGTATACCAACGAATAATGCTGTAGAAAATATAACTATCGGACAAATTACCGAAAGTGTTCTTATCTATCTTGGTATTCCTTTTATAGCTGGATTTTTAACACGTGCCATTCTTACAAGAATAAAATCAAAAGAATGGTATCATACTAAATTTATACCAAAGATTAGTCCGATTACATTGATTGCATTATTATTTACAATTATTGTGATGTTTTCTTTAAAAGGAGAATATATAATTAAAATTCCACTTGATGTAGTTTTAATTGCTATCCCATTATTACTTTATTTTCTTCTTATGTTCTTCCTATCATTTGCAATGAGTAAGAAATTCGGTGCAAACTATAAACAGACAACAACCTTATCTTTTACAGCAGCAAGTAATAATTTTGAACTGGCTATAGCAGTTGCAATTGCTATTTTTGGGATGAACTCAGGTGAAGCATTTGCTGCGGTTATTGGCCCTTTGGTAGAAGTACCGGTTATGATTGCTTTGGTTAACGTGGCTCTATCCTTTAAAGAGAAATACTTTACCGAAAAAAAGGGCTGCTTTTGAGAGACGCTTGGCTATAATACAAATAAACTATTTAGTTTTAAAATAGCCTGTAATGCTATTTAAAACATCAGCCTGATTTGATAAATTTTCAGCATCATCAGCAAGTGATTGAAACAATGCCGCATTTTGCTGGGTAATTTGATTTAATGACTGTAAGGCATTATTTACTTGGCTCGTACCAGAATTTTGTTCATTACTTGCAGCAGTAATCTCTTGAACCAGTTTCGATGTTTTTTCGATTTCAGGAATTACCTTATTTACTAGCTCCTGAGCTCTTTCAGTGGCATCAACACTCGATTTTGAAAGCTTTTCGATTTCTTCGGCAGATACCTTACTTCTTTCAGCTAGTTTTCTTACCTCGGCTGCAACAACAGCAAAACCCTTTCCATGCTTACCTGCACGAGCAGCTTCAACGGCAGCATTCAGAGCTAAAATATTGGTTTGGAAGGCTATATCATTTATAATACCTATTTTCTCAGCAATTGAGTGAATTGAAGTTAGACTTATTTTTGTGGCTTCCCCTACATCCTCACTTTTTTTTGCTGCACTAATGGAAATTGCTTCTGTTTCTCTGGAATATTCTGAGTTTTGTTGGATATTCGTTGTCATTTCTTCCATAGATGAAGCTAATTCTTCAGATGACGAAGCTTGCGAATTCGCCCCATTAACCAGTTCCTTGGAT
The DNA here is from genome assembly GCA_028282585.1 of Bacteroidales bacterium. Classification (GTDB taxonomy): domain Bacteria; phylum Bacteroidota; class Bacteroidia; order Bacteroidales; family UBA12077; genus UBA12077. The sequence continues at coordinate 25,379 of JANQHR010000079.1, forward strand.
TTACCCGTTATTTCATTACTGGTCATTGAAATAAAATTGGATGATTTTGTTAGAGAGCTGACCATTTCGTTTAGCTTTCCGGCCATATTACTTAAAGACAAAGCCAAATCTCCAATTTCATCATTTTGACTTATGTTGACGCTAACAGTCAGGTCCCCTTCTTCTATTGATTTAGCAAATGCAACACTACGCTTAATAGGTGATGTAACGGTGTTATTAATATATATTATTACAAAAATGAATATCAAAATTATTACAATAGTCGTAACCAAAATAATTTTAGGAAAGTTCCTAAAAGATTTTTCCATTTTAGCAATAGCTTTGCTTGTAAGATTAGACTGATAACTGATAAGGTTGTCTAATATTTCAATTGCCCTATTTGATTTAACAATTATATCGCCTTGTTCTTCTACCAAAGTCATAACATTCATCGTTATCATAAAATCATTGTAGCTTTCAAAGGTGCTTAAATCATTCATTACTTGAGAATGTAATGGTGTGATTGTGTCGTTTATTATTTCTTCAACCTGTTTTAATAATGCGATATTCTTTTCTTCCCAATTTTCTGATAATTTTTTTAAATTCGATATGGTTTCAGGAAATTTAGTAGAATGAATCTCTAATAATTTAATTTTATCGGGAGTGCCTTGCTGTTTATCTATATAAACCCAATTCTTAATTAATATCTTAGAATCCGTCAATAATATTCTTAAATCATTCAGATTAGTTTGTGATGGATTATAGTTTTCGGTAATTTGACGATTTAATCTGCCATTTTTTATGGATGAGTTCAGTATAATAAATGCATTAACTATTAGGGCCAATAAAATAACGCCAAAACCAATTATTAATTTATTCCCAATAGTTAATTTCATGATACCCCTTATTTCTTAATGTGTTTTAGTCGCCATCTCAGAAACCTTGGAATGGAATTTAAGACCATGTTTAAGCGCATTTGTCCTACTAAATTCGTAAATTAATCTATTACCTTCCAGAACAAATTTGATGATAGAACCATTTTCTATTGCCACAACACTATCACTAATTATTAAGCAGTGTATTCCGGTTTTAGTATGGATATTATTAATAGATTTAGATTTTAGTGCATCTACATAGATTACATGACATTTTGTTACATCATTTTCATTACTAAAATATTTTACAACTATATTTTGAGTGACATTTTTTTTGCCCTTAGTAACAGTGGTTAATTCATTCGCTAATGTTCTAGCTCCCAAAACGCCGATTACAAAATCACCAGTTTTTTCAGATTGAGGCCAATCGAAGAATTTAGTAAAATTATAAATAAAATTAGCTTGAGCTCTAGGAATTTCTGTTTGCCCAACCGATATTTTTACAAGACTAATTATTAAGATCGATAAAATTAATTTTTTCATAACTTTAATTTTTGATGATTTAGTTTACCTTAATTAAAATAAATTTCTTTCCACATTAACTGTCTTATTATCTTTTTCTTACAAAGAAATTTTTAATCAAATGACTACATTCATATTCTAATATACCTTTAGTAATAACAGTTTTGGGATGAATAATATCTCCATTTATAATATTATAACCTCTTTTTTTATCGCTAGCACCATACACAATTTTTCCAACTTGTGCCCAATATGCAGCGCCCGCACACATTATGCATGGTTCCAGTGTTACATATAATACACAATCATTTAAGTATTTTCCTCCTAAATAGTTTTCTGCAGCAGTAAAGGCTTGCATTTCAGCATGTGCAGTCACATCATTTAGTGATTCGGTTAAATTATGTGCTCTGGCAATTACTGTATTGTTATGAACAATAACTGCCCCAATAGGAACTTCATCTTTATCTAAGGCTCTTTTTGCTTCTTTCAAGGCCTCTTTCATAAAGAATTCATCATTAAATAAATCCATGATTAATAATTAAACCGTTCAAATATAACTCTTTATTGTCAAATTTGTTTAATAATTCGTATTATCAGATTTTTAAAAAGGAAATAAAATCCTATTTTCGCAATTCAATTAAAGTATAAATTTTGCTAAAATTTTAAATAATGTATAGAACACATAATTGCGGTGAACTAAGAATTAATAACGTGAATCAGGATGTTATACTTAGTGGATGGATTCAGACAATTAGAAAGCTTGGTGGTATGACATTTGTAACTTTAAGAGATCGTTATGGATTAACTCAATTAGTTTTTGACGAAAACATTTCAGATGAATTAAAGCAAAAAGCAGAATCACTAGGAAGAGAGTTTGTTGTGCAGGTTAAAGGGAAGGTAATTGAACGTAGTAGTAAGAATCCCAAAATGTCGACAGGAGAAATTGAAATAGTGGTTAATGAAGTTAATATACTAAATAAATCAGATATACCTCCTTTTACCATTGAAGACGAAACAGATGGTGGGGACGAATTACGAATGAAATATAGATATCTCGATCTTAGGAGAAATCCGGTTCGTAAAAATTTAGAATTACGTCACAGAATGGGGCAAGAAATTAGAAAGTTCTTAGATGGTGAAAACTTTATGGAGGTTGAAACCCCTTATTTGATTAAGTCAACTCCTGAAGGAGCACGAGATTTTGTTGTTCCTTCAAGAATGAATTTAGGAGAATTTTATGCATTACCCCAATCTCCTCAAACATTTAAGCAGTTACTAATGGTATCCGGATTTGACAGATATTTTCAAATAGTAAAATGTTTTAGGGATGAAGATTTAAGAGCTGATAGACAACCCGAGTTTACTCAGATTGATTGTGAAATGTCTTTTGTAGATCAAGAGGATATTCTTAACACGTTCGAAAAGTTAGCAAAGCACCTATTTTATGAGGTAAAGGGGATTACTTTTAATGAAAAGTTTCCAAGAATTTCATATCAGGATGCCATGAAATATTATGGTTCAGATAAACCTGATTTAAGGTTTGATATGAAGTTTATTGAAATTACAAAAAATGTTCAGGGTAATGGGTTTAAGGTTTTTGATGATGCTGAATATATTGGGGGAATAAGTGCTAAAGAATGTGTTAACTATTCCAGAAAGCAATTAGATGAATTAACAAAGTTTGTCCAAAAGCCGCAAGTAGGAGCAAAAGGATTGGTCTATGTTAAATATAATGAAGATGGAACTTTTAAATCATCAGTCGATAAATTTTTCTCACAAGAAGACTTAAAAACTTGGGCCGGCTTATTTGATGCCAAGCAAGGAGATCTTTTATTAATATTAGCAGGAAATAAAAATGATACCCTAAATGCATTAAACGAATTAAGGTTAGAAATGGGTAACAGACTTGGACTAAGAGATAAAGATAAGTTTACACCATGCTGGGTAGTAGACTTTCCACTTTTGGAATGGGATGAGGAAGAACAAAGATATTTCGCTAAACATCATCCATTTACATCACCGAAAGATGAAGATATAGAATTGTTTGGAACCGATCCCGGTAAAATGAGAGCAAACGCGTATGACTTTGTTATTAATGGTGTTGAAATTGGCGGTGGCTCAATAAGAATTTATAATTCGGATCTACAGAAAAAAATGTTTGAAGCACTCGGAATTTCAAAAGAGGAATCAGAAGATAAATTTGGATTTTTATTAGATGCGTTTAAATTTGGGGCGCCTCCTCACGGGGGAATTGCTTTTGGATTTGATAGATGGTGTTCCGTTTTTGGCGGATCTGAGTCAATTAGAGATTACATTGCATTTCCTAAAAATAACTCAGGTAGAGATATTATGATTGATTCTCCTTCCCAAATTGATAATAAACAATTAAATGAATTAATGTTGATATTAAAAAAATAAAAAGAGTTCCATTTCGGAACTCTTTTCTTTATATCAATCGTTAATTTTATTAGATTTTAGTTTCTGTTGTGAACTTATATTGACCTTTAACGTCCCATTGCCTTGTATCTCTGTTCCAGATGAATTCGGTTTTTTCCGTCATATACCCTTCTTCATTATAAGAAGCGCTATGCTTATTGAAATTTAACCAGGACTGGTTTGCAATATTATATTTCTTTTCTATGTATTCCGTTTGATTTCCTTTTTTATCATAAATCATTTCTAACATAATACCTTCTAACCAAACTTTTTTACTTTGATTCCATGTATATCTGGTTTCCTGAGTTTTATCTCCTCTCCAATTGTATTGAATGCTATACTTGCCTTCAGTTTTCCATTCATTAGCCCACGATTGTGCGATAACAACAGATGGTGGAGAGTAAGGAGCATCGAATTCCATCAAATACTTCTTGTGGTTATCCCAGTCTTTGGTAACACCATTGTAGAGTTTAATAACAACATTGTTTTTATCTCCATTATCATTGTATTTGATTAAATATTTCATAATATTGAACCACTCACTTGTGGGTTTTTTCCATTGTTGAAATAGTACCTCTTCTTTATGTCTTCCTTTATAGGATGTAGTTTTTAACTGAGCGTTAACCCAACTGTTTGAAGAACCATCCCATTCTTGTGTGATTTCTTCAACTTCATTTCCATTTATGTCGTAAGTGTAGTTAATTCTCATGTAATTAGACCATTTTTGATTACCCCATACTTGGACAAAGTTTTCTACAGGATTTTGCTGGCTATCAAACCTTCGAATTTCTCTCTGAAAATAGCTCCAGGAATTTGTAGCAGAGTTAAATTGGAATGTATATAAGGTATCTGCGCCAGACCAATTCATTTTTGGCTTATTATCAGCAGGTATTTCTGATTTTGGTTGAGCATTTACATTTACGCAGATAAATGTTGTCAACACGATTCCGATCATTAATTTAATTATTGTTTTCATAGTCTTTGTATTTTAATTTAACTTATCTTTTAGTTTTAATCGTTTCTATACCTAAGATGCATAAAATTTAAAATACCCTATTCTAAATAAAAATATCAGAAATTAGCTGTTTATATTGGGTTTGTTCTTTCTATTTATAATTTGAGAATTCTTGGAACGAACTTTGTACTTTCTATTTTTAAGAAGTAATGTTAACTTCATTTTTAAGTTGAAAACTTCAACTTATATTGTTGAAAACTTAAAATTCAATTAAATATTTAATTAAGTTATACATCGTATTTTCACAATGTTAAATAACAAAAAAAGACTTATGATAACAGTTGATCACATTGAGAACACTTATTTGGCTTCTTTCTTTAATATGACAAGGCTGAATATTTTGAATTCGAAAGAAGTAGAACAACAATTATTACCATTAGTTAGCCAAACAGGTTCTATTCTTACGTTAAATCTTAATGGCATTAAATTTGTTGATAGTGCAGGATTTGAAACATTACTACGCTTATATAAAACAGCTAAAATGAATAATTCAAGCTTAAAACTAATTAACCTTTCGGATGAATTGGTAGAGTTAATAAAACTGGTAGAGCTTGATCATGTATTTCAACTAAATTAAGTATACAGAAGCTGTCTCAAAACTAATTGAGGCGGTTTTTTATTATTTAGTTTGTTTTCAAACGCCTTTTTACTTTAAGAACCCTAATTTTCAGAAGTTTTTATTTCACAGAAGATAATTTCTTTTTATTAAGCAGCAATCTTTTTAAGATTATGTGCAATAGCTATTAAACCAAGTTCTATTTCCACCTTTATCTTTCCTCTAAGATTAAATCTCCTAAACTTTCTATTATGTTTTATATGTGCAAATACAGGTTCAACATCAGCAGTT
>JANQHR010000087.1 GCA_028282585.1 Bacteroidales bacterium
TATACTAAACTCGCTCAATGGTATAGAAAAGTAGAAGAATCAAGCTTTAACTCATTTAAAACCATTATGAATACAATTCATGACCATTATCGAGAGATCTTAAATTATTTTGATAATCGAAGCACTAATGCTTCCGCTGAGTCTTTTAATGCCAAATTGAAAGCTTTTAGAACAACATTAAGGGGAGTGGTGGATATTAAATTTTTCTTATTTCGTGTAGCTAAAATATGGGCTTAACTTTTTATAAATCCACCATAATTTTCAAGTGATCCTATGTAACAATAGAATTCCATAACTTGAAGATATAAAAAAACCCTGACAAAATTGTCAGGGTTGTGGTGCCACCAGGAATCGAACCGGGGACACACGGATTTTCAGTCCGTTGCTCTACCAACTGAGCTATGGCACCATAGCGCTCAATTGCGGATGCAAATATAATTGAAAAATTCCTTTTACAAAATATTTTCTCTCAAATTTTAAAAAATCTTACCATATCAAAACTTTAACCTTTTTAGTATTTTGATTGTTAGATTTTTATAATTTTGCAGAAGATACAATTTTTGAGATGGATTACGAGAGTTATACACTGGAAAACGGAATAAGAATCATTCATTTACAGACAAAATCGGCAGTTGGGCATTGTGGCTTAATCATTAATGCCGGGTCGCGCGATGAAGAAGAACATGAACATGGAATGGCTCATTTTATTGAACATACCATATTTAAAGGGACAAAAAAACGCAAAGCTTATCATATTCTTAGCAGGTTGGATGATGTTGGAGGAGAAATCAACGCTTACACCACTAAAGAGGAAACAACCATTCATACTTCGTTCTTAAAAAATGATTATGAGCGTGCTATGGAACTTATTTCTGATATTACCTTTAATTCTACTTTTCCCGGAAAGGAAATTACGCGTGAAAAAGAAGTAATAATTGAAGAAATAAATTCGTACAAAGATGATCCTGCGGAGTTAATATTTGATGAGTTTGAGGAATTGATTTTCAAAAATCAACCCTTAGGTAAAAATATCCTGGGAAATCCTAAAGATCTTCGAAGTTTTACTAAAAAGGATATCGAAGCATTTATTGAAAGAAATTACCATACTGATGAAATGGTTCTTTGCTCGGTTGGAGATATTTCTTTTACTAAATTCCAAAAATTAGCCAATAAGTATTTTGGCCTAATTACTCCAAATCCGAGAAATAAAAAACGAATTGGAATTGGTAATTACACACCTGAAAATAAAATAGTTGAAAAGAATACGTTTCAAACTCACTGTATTATTGGTAATATTTCATATAATTCTCTTGATGATAAAAAAGTTACCATGACTTTATTAGATAATATGTTGGGTGGACCTGGTTTAAATTCAAGATTGAGTTTATTACTTCGAGAAAAACACGGACTGGCATATCATGTAGAATCGAATTATTCACCATACTCTGATATTGGCGTATTCTCGGTTTATTTTGGAACAGATAAGGAGAATTTTGAAAAGTGTATTAAACTGATAAAAAAAGAGTTTGAATCTTTAAGAACCAAGAAATTAGGCGAAGTTCAGTTAAAAAAAGCAAAGCGCCAGTTGTTTGGGCAAATTGCTATTAACTCGGAAAATAATGCAAGTCTGATGCTTGCCCTGGGTAAAAGCTATATGCTTTTTAATAAGGTCGACGATTTGCACAAAATAAAAGAAAAAATTGAAAGAATAACTGTTGAAGATATTCAACATGTAGCCAACGAAGTTTTGAATATAGATAAAATGTCGATGTTAATTTACAAATAGAAAAACTATTAAAACTAAAAGCGCCTAAAGTATTTAAAATATCGAGTACTTAAAGTTACAATCTATTCTTTAGGCAATTTAGACACTCCAGGCACTTCAAATTTATTTAACTTTACCGCTAAAATAAAAACCAAGACTAAACAAAGGTTTAGCCCAAAAATTAATTTAAATATGTCTGATTTCTATTTCAATATTGAAGAATACATACTTAAACATTCGGATTCTGAAGATCCAATACTGGCGGAACTAAACAGGGAAACTAACTTAAAAATACTTCGCCCAAGAATGCTTTCGGGGCATTTACAAGGTAAAATCCTTGAGATGATCAGCAAAATGATTAATCCGGACAAAATTCTGGAGCTTGGAACCTATACCGGTTATTCAGCCATTTGTATGGCAAAAGGACTAAAAAAAAATGGTACACTTCATACCATTGAGATTAATGACGAACTTGAGGATTTTATTCTAAAATATTTAAAAAAAGCAGGACTTGAAGAAAAAGTTAAACTCCACTTTGGAGATGCCAGAAATATTGTACCTAAAATAAACGAGCAGTTTGATCTGGTTTTTATTGATGCCGATAAAAGAGAATATCTTGATTACTATAACATCATATTTGACTTCGTTAAACCTGGTGGTTTCATTTTAGCCGACAATGTACTCTGGAGTGGCAAAGTAATTGAACTTGAATCACCTGACGATGAATACACCAAAGGCATATTCAAATTCAATGAATTTATTAAAAATGACCATAGAGTTGAAAAAGTTATTTTACCTCTTCGTGACGGTTTAACTTTGATTCGAAAGAAATAGAGTATAAATTTTTCATTCTTAAATAAACTAGTCCACGTTACAATTTCAATAGATTAATGCTTTTTACTTTCACCCACCAACCTTTAGGGAGGACAAAACTTGGAACTTTCTCACTTGAGGGACCTGCCTAATGGCAAGACAAGACAAAGGGTGAATACTTTCTAATATTAGAAGATAATAATCATCAAAAATTTAATTAAAACACTTTTTTACAGTTACATTGCACCTTCGAAGTATACTTGTAACTTTTAGTTATTATCCTTCATTTTATCCTCCTGTACTACTGAAAATCCAAAAGATTTAATTGCTCTCATATCAGGAGGTATTGAAAATATCCAGTCAATAATTTCTTTATATTCCACTTCTTTTGTGTATGGTATATCTTCTTTCATAAATACCATAACCATTCGATGTATTTCAGATTTTTTATGTGTAAATAAGGTATAATCTATTGTTTCGGATGGGAATTTATGCTGCTGACCTTCTTTTAATAAATAAGACGGCTCATATTCACTTGGAAATAATTGAAAAGCCTCTGACTCTCCGAAAATAAAAATCTTTAAATACGTATCTTTTGATGGCTTTATTGTAAAAATCAAGTTTTCTTCATTCTGATAGAACATACCTACTCCTTCAACCCAGGCATCAAAAGTCATATCTTTTTCGGTAAGGTATTTGATAACCGTACAATTTATAATAACTTCTATTTTAAGCCTGCCTGATTGGTCAAACCTCTTTTTGGTATCTAAAACCTCTACATTTTTAACAGCACCTCGAATATCCGAAAGTATATCTGATGTAAAAAGTTCATCATAACTTTCATTATCTTCGGACCGAAAATAATCACTAAAAGATGAAATATTTTCTGCAATACCAGCTCTTTTTAATGCTTCAACCTTTGCTTCATTAATTGCGCGTTGAGTTACCTGATCTATTGTCTCTAAATCTCCTCCGGTAGCAACTCCCTTGACTTCTTTAATTTTTATTTCTTTAACTTTTTTTTGAGCGACCGCAAACGGTTTCGATACCATCAGAAAAAATAGTATAAGTCCGAGCAGATGTAACTTTTTTTTAAACATATCTTTATAATTTCGATTAAAATTATGAAATAATCTTCAAAAATATTGCCAAAATTTAACAATATATTATTGTTAAAAAGTTAATCAATATATTAATTTACAAATCTTAAATTTTAATCTTCATGCAAAAATTAGCTATTGGAATTGATATTGGAGGAACTTCAGTTAAATACGGCGTTGTTTCGGAAAGTGGAGAAGTAAAATTAAAAGAATCCTTTCCTACTAAAGATTATGAAAAAGTTCATGATTTTGTTGATTACTTGTCAGAAAGAATAGCCCATTCACTAGATGGATTGAACTCTGAACATGAATTAACAGGTGTAGGTATTGGTGCACCCAATGGAAATTTTTACAGAGGTACTATAGAACATGCTCCGAACTTAAAATGGAAAGGAATTATACCATTAGCTGATTTATTAAATAAAAAGATTAATATTCCGGTTTATTTAACTAACGATGCTAATGCAGCAGCAATTGGTGAAATGACATATGGTGGTGCGAAAAACATGAAAAACTTCATTATGATCACTTTAGGAACTGGTCTTGGAAGCGGGTTTGTAGCAAATGGCCAGCTGATTTTAGGTCATGATGGATTTGCCGGTGAATTTGGCCATACAACCGTGTTTCATGATGGGCGAGAGTGCGGATGCGGTAAAAAAGGTTGCCTCGAGACTTATGTTTCAGCAACAGGACTAAAGAGAACAGTTATAAAATTATTATCAAAAGCTAAAACTGATAGCATCTTAAGAGATTATTCCTACAACAACATCACTTCGGAACAAATATATAAAGCCGCTATGAATGGTGATCAATTAGCAATTGATGCTTTTAATTTTACCGGGAAAATCTTGGGTATGAAATTGGCTGATGCTGTTACTATTGTTAGTCCTGAAGCTATTTTCCTTTTTGGAGGATTAGCAAATGCAGGTAAGTTAATTTTCGAACCTACCAAAAAATATATGGAAGAATATAATTTCCCGATATATAAAGACAAAGTTAAATTATTTTCATCTTTATTGCCGGAAAACGATGCAGCTATTTTAGGCGCTGCTGCTTTGGTTTGGAACGAAAATTCTAGAACTATTGTTGATAAACAATTGCATTAATACTCATTCCTGCACCCACGGATGCAAAAATAATAATGTCACCCCTGTTTATATGATGTTTTTTAATTTGATCATTCAAAATCATATCATATAAAGTTGGTACGGTAGCCACCGAGCTATTTCCCAATTCATGAATATTCATTGGCATTACCTCATCCACGTTTACACCGATGCCATATAGTCTGAAAAATCGTTTAACAATGGCCTCATCCATTTTTTCATTAGCCTGATGAATGATAATTTTCTTTATTTTTTCAATAGGTACTCCTGATTTATCTACAGCAGACTTAATTGCTTTGGGAACATTTGAAAGAGAATATTCATAAATTTTTCGTCCGTGCATTTTAATATAACGAATATTCGGATCGCTACCAGGTTTGTTAGATTGACCCAGGTATAAGTAGTAAGCTTCATCTTTTGTATGAGTAACAGTTGCTGAAGCAAGAATTCCAAACTTCTGGTTGGATTTTACACCTTCAATAATTGCAGCTCCTGCCCCATCTGAAAAAATCATAGTATCACGATCATAAATATCAACAACACGCGAAAGGGTTTCGGCACCAATTACCAATACTCTATTGGCTAAACCCGTTTTTATAAATGAATTTGCCTGAATTACACCTTGAACCCAGCCAGGGCATCCAAAAATCAAATCATAAGCCACGCATGATGGATTAACTATTCCCAGGCTATGTTTAACTCTGGCCGCAAGACTGGGTAATAAATCTGTTTGAATAGTACCCTCAATTACATCTCCAAAGTTAGTAGCTACAATGATATGATCTATTGTTTCTTTATCAATCTCGGCAGAATCAATGGCCTGTTTAGCAGCTCTTGTGGCAATTTCCGAACAAGTCTGATGGCTTTTAACCCATCTTCTTTCTGCAATACCCGTAATATCCTTAAACTTTGAAACAATCTCCTCGCCTGTTCCTTTTATAAGCGATTGATCTTTTTCAAAAAACTTACTGGTTACATATTCTTTGTTTTCAATTTTATATTCAGGTATATATGATCCGGTTCCTTTAATTACCGTATTTATGCATTTGTATTCCATAGATATTTCCATTTATTAATCGGCGACCAAAATATTTATTTTATCATTTTCATAAAATCTAATTTTAATCAGAATTCCGAAACCCAAAAAGTAAAAACAACTATTAAGCCTAAACTTATTCAAGGGTTTTAGAAATAAAGATTATCAAGTTCAAGCCTAATTATTAGTTTAATTAAGGTTCGAGAATTAAAATTTTATGACACAGTTGATAAACTTGTATTTATTAAACTTTTTGGCTAAACCTTTGTCAAATACGAAACCAATTTTTTTTACCATGAGAAAATTAAGTATATTCTTCGTACTGTTTTTATTATCTCCAATAGTTAGTTTATCACAGGAAACTCCACTTGAAAAAGGATTAAATGCAATTACAAAGAGTTCTGTTCAGGCCCAATTGGAGTTTTTAGCGTCTGATTGGACCGAAGGAAGAGCTACAGGTACAAAAGGGGAGTTCCTGGCAGCCGATTATTTGGCAAGTATGCTACAATTCATGGAAGTTGATCCGGCCGGAGATAAAGATTGGACGCAGCCAACAAGGGAACAAAGATGGAAAGGTATTAAAGCTGAAGAATTTACCACATATTTTCAAAATATATACATGATTAAACAATTGGAAAGTTCTTCTTCGCTAACTATAAGTGCAAATAATCAAGATTATAGCTTTACTGAGAACGTAGATTATTCTTTATTTGGCGGAAACTCAAGTGTTAGAATTAATGCAGATCTGGTTTTTGTTGGGTATGGGTATACTTCGGAAGAAACGGGTTATGATGATTTTAAAGGCGTTGATGTTAAAAACAAGATCATTATTCGACTAAATGGTTATCCAGGGCATAACGACCCAAGCTCTTTAGGCTATAACAGGTTTCACAAAGAAGAACGATATTTTGAATACTATTTGGATAAAAATAAGGATGATGTTGCTAAAGAAAAAGGCGTATTAGCAATTATTGATATTTATCCTAACCTGAGTCCAAAAAATTGGATTGATAAGGAAGATTTTAATAATCTAAGTCAAAATGAGTCGCCCAAAAGCCCGATTTATGAAAACAGATTAGAACTTCCTTCAGACAATATTGATGCCAAACCTTTAGAAATTTACCCAAGTAATAAACTGGTTATTAAACTTTTGAAAAACCAAGGAATAAATCTTGAACAATTTGAGGAACAAGCTGCAAATTCATTAAAACCAAACTCAAAACCTCTTAAAAACACAAAATTAAAAATTAATTACCAGGTTAAAACAGAATTATTACACACAAGAAATGTGCTTGGAGTAATTGAAGGTGAAAATAAAGATGAAATTGTTGTAGTGGGCGGACATTACGATCATTTAGGTGCTGCTAATGGGTTTGTTTGGAGCGGAGCTGATGACAATGCTTCCGGAACCGTCGGTGTATGGATGTTAGCAAAGGCTTTTAAAGCATCTGGAATAAAGCCAAAAAAAACTATCGTATTTGCTGCCTGGACAGGTGAAGAAAAAGGGTTACTAGGCTCCGAATACTTTGCAGATTATCCATTTGGAGATAAAATTGAAAATATCAAGTTCTATCTTAATTTCGATATGATCAGTAAGGACTCCGAAAATGATACCTTAAAAAATAAAGCAAGAATGGTTTATACATCTTCTTTTTCAGAATTAGAAGCAAAAACCGAGGAGAATATAAAAAAATATGGCTTAAATTTAAATATGACCTACAGGCCTTCTGTGAAACCAAGAGGAGGAAGCGATCATGCTTCGTTTTCGGCTAAAAATGTTCCCATCATGTATTTTATGGCAGGATTTCCGGTTACTTATCATACACCTAAAGATAAAACTGATGATATTAATTGGGATAAAATGGTTAATATAATTAAGTTAAGTTATCTGAACCTTTGGGATATTATTAACGAGGATTAAGTCTAAATTATTAGAAATTAAGAAGTCGATGAAAATATTGGCTTTTCTGATAAAACTTTTATAAAATGGGGCAACAAATAATAAGGAGCAAAATTAAAAATTTCACTCCTTAAATGAGAGATAACTTTTCTCATAACATTGTTTCTACTTTCAAAAATAAAAAATTTATTTACACTCTTTTAGATTAAGTAACCAGTGGTTCAATTTTTAAGATAAAATGTTAGTTTGACGTAATAAAATGCATTTTTAAAGTATAAATTTTAAAAATCTTATTTTATTTTTGAGATAAATCTGGCACTAAAGAACGTTATTAAATCTATTCAACTTAAATATAATAGCATATTATCATATGTACTTTTGCTATATAAGCTTAAGTTATATCTTTTATTGTTTATATTACCCATTTCAGCCTATAGTCAAAGTTTTAATTTAGGCATTATACGGCTGAAGATGGTTTACATGACAACACCGTTTCTGAAATTGGTAATTTTATTGTAGACTTAGATAATGTAAAAGATTAGATAAAAATGATGCACCTTGCGGAATCAGAGTGTTGTTGAAAATTCCTAAAGTTACAGATTAAACTGTTTGAAATATGAATACTGCAATTATTGTTGATGACGAAAAAAAGGCCAGAGATTTTATAGAAATGATCATGTCCAGGAATTTTCCTGATGTAAAAATCTCAGGTAAAGCCTCATCTGTTGTGGAAGGAATAAAATTGATAAATCAGTTTTCACCTGACTTAGTCTTTCTGGATATAGAAATGCAAGATGGAACAGGATTCGATTTATTAGAAGCCTTACCTGATAAAAACTTCGACGTAATTTTTATTACAGCTTACAATTTTTATGCAGTTAAAGCTTTTAAATTTAGTGCAATTGACTATGTTACAAAGCCAATTGATATTGAAGATTTTAAAAATGCTGTTGAAAAAGTATTAGATAAAAAACAAGTTTCAAAAAGTTCAGAAAGCCTCAAAATCCTTAAATCTAACTTACATTCTAAAACGCCATTAAAGATTGCAATTCCTGTTTTAGAAGGAATTGAATATATTGAAACTGCAACTATAGTAAGTTTAAATGCAGATGGAAGGTATACAAGAATATTTTTTGAAGATAATAGAAAAATAATTGTTTCAAGATCATTAGGAGAATTTAACGGCTTGATAGATAATAATACTTTTTTCAAACCACATAAATCATATATTATCAACTTAAATCATGTAAGTAAATACATTAAAAAAGGAAGTTATCTGATAATGTCGGATGGTTCCGAGGTCCCTTTAGCTAGAGGAAATAGAGATGATTTTATTTCTATAATGTCTGATTAAGTATAACAACTATAAGATACAATCTTACTTTGAATTAGAATTTCTAAATTGTGCTTATCAAAGCATATTTTCTTTTACAAAATCATTACTTGGTGAATTACCACACTTCCTGCATTCAATATTATACGCGCCATTAATTGTATTGCATTTTTGACATGTATAATAATCAAACATTTCAACAAGCCATTTTTCCCACCCAGCTTCTTTTATTCTTGCTAATGACTTCCACATATTTTTTCGATGAGGCATCTTCTTTTGAAATTCTTTTAACTCAGCGCAAGGGTAAATATCACAATCTATACAGAATTCTACACCCTTATCTTCTGCGCATTTTGCTATAAAACAGTTTGTACAACTTCCAAATTTTTTATTGGATCTGCATCCATAACAATTAACTTTATCAAAAGGTATTTCCAATTTATCAGCAATCTCCTGCAACTTAATAGAATCTTTTTCCTGCGTTGCGTAGAACACTCCGCAAGAAGCACAAAACAGTCCACAAACTGAAGCTAACTCTTTATTTAACATGCTTTCTCTCCCTTATAATTTCATAATTTACAGCCACCTGCACATCTTTGTTTAACATAGATATAACAGGACAATACTCTTCTTTAGATTTCTTAATAACACTATCCATTTCTTGATTTGTAAGGTTTTCGGAATCTATTTCGATATTAATGTCAACATTCTTTAACCCTGTAGGGTGTTCTTCTTTTCTTATTCCGTTTGCATTAATATTTACCCCTGAAATAACTATATTCTTTTTCCTTAAAAATATTAGAACCGTACTTACAATACATGAAGATATACTAAGCAAAAACAGTTCTAGTGATGTATACCCCAGGTTATCTCCCAACGGAGGCGTATAATCTATAGATATTTGTTCATTCTCCCTACTTACTCCGTTAAAGTGCAGCTTATCATTATTTAAAACAAGTGACACTTTAAGTTCCTTATTTATTTCCATATTGTTTTTTTTCAAAGTTACAATATAGAAGTCAAATCCTATTTTGATATTTGTCAATTTTTGAACTTATTTTTCATACGTCTGTTAAAATGATTACCCATTGGTTTTCCATTAACATCAGCACATTTAATTTGATTAATATTATTTTATAATTACTTAAATTGAATAATTTTGTAGAAAATTGCTAAATCATGCAGGGTTTTAAAGAAACATTACAAAAACAATTTAATCTTTCAGAATGTGATTGGGAGATTACGGAAAAATACTTTAAGATTGAAGTTATTAAACCTAAACAGTTTTTTGTAAAAATTGGGGAAGTTGCCAATAAATTAGGCTTTGTTAAGTCAGGTGTATTAAGGAGCTACACTTATGATGATGAAGGTAAAGAAGTAACTTTGCAATTTTTTAAAACAGGAACAGTAGTAATTATTCCATACAGTTTTAATGAAGGTGTTCCGGTAAATGAAAATATTATTTCTTATGAACAAACTGAATTAATAACAACTACATCGGAAGAATTTTCGGAATTGTATAAAAAGGTAAGTTTATGGCAGCATATCTGTAAAGGAGTTTCTGAAATTAAAAATGACCAGCTGTTAGACCGGACCGTTCAGTTCCAAACGAATAAAGCAATTGACAGGTATGAAGAATTTTGTAAAAGCAATCCTGAAATAGTAAAAGTAGTACCTCTTACTCATATCGCATCTTTTTTAGGTATTGACATTGCCACGCTTTCGCGATTAAGGAACAAACGATAATTTTGATCAATATCAAATTAAAAGTTCATTGAATTAAAATATTTTAGCTTATTTAAAATAATTTAAATTTAAGTTAAAAAACATTACCTCTTTTTAGTTCTTCGTTAGTTATAGCAATTACGGATTTTATCAAAATCACATTAACAAACAGTTAGTTATTAAGCAAGTATAACACTACTGCAGTTGAAAGAACCGTTAACCACGGTGAAATGCTATGCACCTGATTTATAAACTCTGACGGTGAGTCATCCAATGCTAATAGTGTACCAGTGCATATTGTGCTTAAGAATAAAAAATTCATTGTAAATCCGGCTATTTTTTCAGAATTACTTAAACCAAACTTTTTATGTTTTTGCCATAACGTTAAATCTACTAAAACAAGATTGGAAGCTGAACTAAGTTTATGTACAGCTAAAACCAAATCATTCGGTTTTTCAGAGTTTGATAATATATAACCCGTTGCAATTGAAGGTATAAATAACAAACTTGATATATATGTTCTTTTACGTACTTTTGAATTAAAGTCAACCAAACTCTTATCGTCGAAACCCGTTTTTAAATTAGTTAGCATCGGGCCAACCGAATTAAAGCCAATACCATCACTCTTATAATTCAAATTATTTGATACTTGCTTTTCGCCAGCTAAAATCAATTCCTTAAAATAAAAATCCCCACCATTGTTTTCTAACAGAAATGATACCTGTTGATTGCTTAATTTCATGCCAGCGTTGCCTGAAAAACTATGCATAAAATTTTGTGCTTTGATGTAATCTGCAACTGAAATTAATAACAAAAACGTAATGATCATTATATTTAGCTTCTTCATTTTATTTTTAATTAAAATTTCCGGACAAAATTCAGAAGAGTTATTGAATATACTTTTTGACAATTGTCAAAAAAGCTTGCATCGTGCTACATCTTCTCCAAGAAATTGAAAGTGTCTTGTGATCTAATTTTCTAAAAAATCCCGTTCAACATCTAAAAGCCTGCCTGTCACTTTAATTATGCCTAAATAATCATGTTCAATTGATTATTTGATATTTGTCAAAGTGATAACTGAATATTAGTTCTGAATTTTACGGCCTCAAACTTTAAATTAACCGATCATGGATTCTACAAAAATTAAACTAGTAAGTTATTTATTGTTCTTAGGAATAACACTAATTACAGGTGGCATATTGAATAAATTTGGCACTCCTTATAAAAAACGCGTTTTAGGCGTACATAAATTAGCAACTTTAGGAATCCTGGTTGCGGGGTTCATTATTACTTATGACGATTATATAAACCCTGGGCTTAGTGTTCATTCTTTTGCAATAACTATAGCATCAACAATAGGATTATTAGGTGTTTTATATTCCGGAATTAAACTGATTTATAATGGGGGACATATTACCCTTATACTTACTCATAAAATTTCTTCATTAGCAGTAATTTTTTATTCTATTTTTTTAATTGTTAAAACTTTAAAAAGCTAATGAAAATGTTAATTAAAGACAAATTTGATTTTTGTAGAATTGATGATATTTTTTTTATAAACCATTCTGGGTGAATCATGATGTTTCCCTGAATATAATTTCCAAAATAAAAAAATGGTAAAAAATAAAACTGTAGTAATTCTAACAGTTCTGAATTATAAAATCTTAATAATTATTAATTATGAAAAACTTAAAAAAACTAACCCTGTTTATTGCATTAATTGCATTGATTTCATGTAATAAGCCTTATAATGGATACGAGTTAATTAAAAAGATGAAAGAGCAATATAATAATTCTTTTTACACAAATTTTACGTTTTCGCAAAAAGTTACAAATTATAAAAATGATTCAATTATTAATGAAACTGTTTGGCATGAGGCATATTCATACCCCGGCCAATTAATTATTAAATATGACAGTTTTGGCAGTGGCAGTGGAGTTATATATAATAACGACTCGGTGTACAATTTTCGAGCAAATGAATTAATATCTAAACAAAGAAAAATTAATGATTTAGTTTTAATCGGTTATGATATTTATGAGCTTCCGGTTGATTTAACGTGTGATAAACTTCAAGAGCTAGGTTATGATATAAGTAAATTATGCTTATCAAGTGTTAATGATAAACCTGCGTATTGTGTTGGAGTTGAAAGTGAAACCGACAGACAGAATAAATTTTATATCGACAAGGAAACTTTATGCTTTGTTAAACTCGTTAAGTATTCCAATGAAACTATTGTTGAGATAGATTTCGAAAATTATAAAATTATTAATAACAAACCAGTAGCTACCGAAGTGGTATTTTATAAGAATAACAAACTGGTTATGAAAGAAAACTATTATAATATAAAATTTCCAAGCGTAATAGAATACAAAATATTTGATCCTAAGAGTTTTGCAATGGCATTTTGGTAGAAATTGCAAAGTATTCCTTTTAACTCAATAAATTTAAACGGTTGAAAAAAATCAACCGTTTTTTAACTATCCTTTTACGTTTAGTTTCCAGACACTAGGCTCCATATAATTCTTTAATTTTTTTATAACTATATGGGAAAATTCTTTTTTATTCTTTTTTATTCTTTTTTACTATTTCTAATCAAACTTAAAGATAACTCAACCAACTCGTCCGCACCATTAATTGGTTTTGTTGGATCGGTTCTAACTTTATAATTAGGATGAATTCCAATTCCTTCCCAACAAAAACCGCTTTTATCTGTAAAAACTCCAACAGGAATGCATACTTCCCATCCACAAGATACAGGTATCCAATCAGCATCTGCAAAACCTCCCGCAGTGGTATCTCCCACTAGTTTAATATGAGGCAATTCTCGCATGGCTAAAGCAAAATTTTCGGCCGCGCTAAAAGTTGTTTTGTCAATTAACAATATTACCGGATTTAAGTATTTTATATTTTTTTTGGGTTTTATCGACCATATTTTTTTATCTGCATAACAATAATGAACCAGTCTGTTTTTTGTTGAAGTTATCATATATTCCCGCTTCTTGTCGGCAAAACAATCTGCTATTAATTTCCCCACATGATCATCTCCTCCTATGTTTCTTCTTATATCCAAAATTATTCCGTTCGACGATGAAAAATAACTGATGATCTTTTCCATCGTTTTTTCAGTTTTTTTATAATTTCCAAACTCTCCAAAATGAATATACCCAATACCATCTTCTAACCAAGCAAAAGAAAAGCCATTAAGCATGCTCAGTTCTTGTTTAAAATACTTATCAACTGCTGGTCTTGACGAAAATAACTTCTTCATGTTTTCGAAACCTATATCTTCAATTATATTTCCTATAGTTCCTGCATAGAAATGTCGTTTCGAGTTCAACATTTTCACCTGAATGTGTGGGTCATTCAAATGCCTTAGCATACTGGCAACTACATTAAAAAGTTCGTCTTCCGAAGTATTCTCATTTATTTTAGTTCTATAGACATCATATAAGTTTTTCCAATCAATACCTTTAGTTTCAAATCCACCATATCTAGTATTGTACAAAGTCCAAATTTCATTAAAAACATCAATTGGATCATTAATTGTCTTATTCATATTCAATATTTTTACATTTAATTATAGTCACCTCAAATATATTATTTAGTGGCTGCAATAATAATGTATCATATCGTATTATTTACAGTTTAAAAATTAAATAATACCCATGTTTTTTGCAGTAGTATCTATTTATGGCAACAATATCTTTAAACAACACATAACAAACCAATAATAGTATTACGAATTTGTTGTTTTGTGCAAGGCTTTAGCACCATTTTATTAAAAACTGTCTGATCAGAACCGCGGATACAACTACTATCCATAGAATTTAAATCATACAAAACTACCACAATTATTGGAACATTATTTCTACTTACTATCGTTTATCAATTTAGTCACAATTAATTTCATAATGGTTTAAGTAAGATTTAATTTTTAACTTGCTCCCAGTACCCTTTTCTAGTCTTTCCTTCCAATTATAGTATTCACCGGTTGAATAAAAATTCTTAACCAAATAGCTCTTAACTTTCTTATTGAAGCAATAGTTATGTCCAAAAATATTTTCTAAAGAGGCATGCACCTGACAGGCTATCATATCAGCAATTAAATAGTTCTGAAGGTATAGTGGGTATGAAACATAACGCATACTTGCAATTGGCTCATATTTAAATTCATTATCCACTAATAAGTATTTTCTCATAAGTTCTTCCTGAATTAATTGATATGATTTATCCGGGTTTAAATAAAACTCAACTTCTCTCATACTCTTATAAAGCCAATAACGAATAAAAGCCGTAGAATTGTTTTTAGCCTCTTGTTTCTTTTCAAAAATTAACTTTCTATCTTGATTCGTATATTTTACCTGCCATTCAAAGTTACGGGTAAAATATGCACTTGTTTCTGCCATTCCCTCTGCAAAACAAGTAGCTCCACTTCCTGGCACCCATTCATACCCCTCTAGAATTGGATAGTTTATATCACAGAAAAGCCCCTGTAATCCATGTCCCATTTCATGCATCCATATATGAATATCCAATCCATTAGTTATAACAGCCTTAAATTCATTCGGTATATTAATCATTAAACCTTGTCCCCCAATTCCTGCCGGAAGTTGTTTTTCTATAAGCAATGCCGGTAAACTATCAAATTCAAATCCTATGTTATTTAAGGTTTCTTTTACCATGTCGATATTATTAGCCTTTACCTTGTCAGGGTTATTACTATTATAAAACAATAGAAAAAGCTCGTTAAAGTCTGAGTATGCAAAAGTTTCAATATCTTTTTTATGCTTAGTATTATTAACTAGCTTAGTATAATCTTTATCTGTTAATAAATACATTGAATCAACAAAGTTTGTAAACCAATCGTAACCTAATCCATTTACTTCAAAAGTTAGTTCTACGTAATTATCATAACCTAACTCAATAGATTTTCTATTTCTTAGTTTTGCAAGTTTTATCATTAAGTGTTCTAGGCTTTCCTCGTCAAATAATTCTTCATTTGATACTTTCAACTTATGCTCCAGTTCATTGCGAAGTTGCATTATTTCATCATCGTATTCAACTTTGGCCATTTGTAAAATTCTATACCAGGTTTCAACGCGTTTTGCCAGTAGTCCATCTTTTATTAATTCGATCTTACCCTGCCAGTTATATATTAAAGAGTTCAAGGTATCATTCATTAAAAGGATTTTGAATTTTTGTTTCGGTGTATTTAAATTAACATTTTCACTATTGGTATAAAGATCCCAATAAGAATTACCTAGTTCATTAGATATCATTTCATATCTTGATTCCATCGTATCAAGTATTTTTTTCAACTTTTCTTCATTACTTAACGCATTATTTTGAATAATAATTAAAAGTAAGAATACTCTTATCACACAATTTATTACATAGTTCATAAACTCTAATTTAATTTTATAAAAACACTCAAATATCAATATTATTTAAAGTTTGTTATCTTGACAAAAGTCAAAAAATAGATTTTAATGAAGTACGAAAATGAATTGCTATTTCAGATTTAAATGTCTTAGCATTTTTAAGCCAATTTAGCCAAGCGGTATCAGTTTAAAAAAAGCTCTGTTATTGGGTTTGCATTAGGCGGAAGCAGATATGCTAGTTGTTTGAAAATAAATTTAAGATGGTAAAAAACGTTCTATTACAATTAGTCTCTTATGAAAGAGATATAACAGTATCATAAAGACTTGGGAAGCTATAATTTTCGAACATTATTAGAATTTATCATTTTTTATACTTTAAAGGTTTAGCATTATTTACGAATGAGAAACAAAGAAGACCCATCTTGAAATATCACCTTTAATTAACTATGCTTGTTGGAATTATTAATAAACCAAAAAAGCCGATGAAAAATCATCGGCTTTTGTACCCAGGGCGGGACTTGAACCCGCACAACCAAAATGGTCACTGGATTTTAAGTCCAGCGCGTCTACCAATTCCGCCACCTGGGCATCTTTAAATAAAGAAGAGCGAAAAACGGGACTCGAACCCGCGACCCCGACCTTGGCAAGGTCGTGCTCTACCAACTGAGCTATTTTCGCGTTATAATTGGAATATCAATACTTTTAAGTACACTTTGCTATTCTTGCGTTTAGCGGATGCAAATATATTTATTTTTTTTGTACTGCAAAAAAATATAACTAAAAAAACTTCCAGTTTTTTCAAGAATCTATTTTAGTCCAATGTGCTTTTTAATCTCATTCAACTTATTCAATGCTTCCACCGGTGTTAAATTGTTAATGTCGAGATTGTTTATTTCATCTCGAATTTGTTTTAACACAGGGTCATCTAACTGAAAAATAGTTGTTTGTAGGCCTTCCCGGTGTTGAGCAATTTCACCAACCGGTTTTGCCAAACTATCTTTTTGTTCAGATTTCTCAAGGTCCTTTAAAATTTCATTTGCCCTACTTACAACACTTTTAGGCATTCCGGCCATTTGCGCTACATGTATCCCAAAACTATGCTCACTACCGCCTCTTTTTAATTTACGTAGAAAAATCACCTTATCATCCAGTTCTTTTACGGAAACGTTATAGTTTTTTATTCTTTTAAACGATTTTTCCATTTCATTCAACTCATGATAATGAGTAGCAAAAAGTGTTTTTGCTTTTGCCGAAGGATGTTCATGAATATATTCCGCCATTGCCCAGGCTATTGAAATTCCATCATACGTACTTGTTCCTCGTCCAATTTCATCTAAAAGAATTAAACTTCTGGGCGATAGATTATTTAATATACTTGCAGCTTCATGCATCTCAACCATAAACGTTGATTCTCCCAAAGAAATGTTATCTGATGCCCCAACACGTGTAAAAATTTTGTCAACCAATCCAATTCTCGCTGATTCTGCAGGTACAAAACTGCCTATCTGTGCTAATAAAACAATTAATGCCGTTTGACGCAATAAAGCCGATTTACCAGACATATTTGGCCCTGTAATAACAATAAGTTGTTGTTCATTATTGTCCAGGTAAACGTCATTCGTAATATACGGTTCATCAATTGGCAACATCTTTTCGATTACGGGATGCCTTCCGTCTTTTATATCGATAACATCGGACTCATTAATCTCGGGACGTACGTATCTATTGTCTGCTGCTGTACAAGAAAATGAAAGCAAACAATCTAACTTAGCAATTAAGGAAGCATTCAATTGAATGGCGGATATATAATCTTCCAAACTAGTAACTAAATCATGAAATAATTTCTGCTCTAACTCTAATGATTTTTCTTCTGCGCCCAATATTTTTACTTCATATTCTTTCAATTCTTCGGTTATATACCTCTCAGCGCTAACCAGGGTCTGCTTTCTGATCCATTCCGGTGGCACCTTATCCTTATGAGTATTGCGTACTTCAATATAATATCCAAAAACATTATTAAAGCTTATTTTTAATGAAGGAATACCTGTTCTTTTAATTTCTCTTTGCTGGATTTGTATTAAGTAGTCTTTTCCTGAAAAAGCTAACTTTCTATATTCATCCAAATCGGTTGATATACCATCAGCAATATAGTTTCCTTTGCTTAATAATGCAGGCGGATCAGGAAATAATTCCTTTTCAATTCTATCCCTAATAGTTAAGCAGGGATTTAATTGGTCACCGATCTTTTTCAATGCTTCGTTGCCCGATTTTAAACAAGCATTCTTAATAGGTTCAATAGCCGTTAAAGCATGTTTTAATTGGACAACTTCCCTTGGATTCACCCTTCCTGTAGCCACTTTTGAAATAATTCTTTCCAGATCACCAATTTCCTTGATATGCTCTACTAATAAATCTTTGAAATCAACATTAGTTAATAGGAAATCAACCACGTCATGTCTTTCTTTTATTGGTTTTTCATCTTTTAATGGAAGAGCAACCCATCGCTTTAATAGTCTTGCTCCCATAGGAGATATAGTTCTATCTATTACATCAACCAAGGTTTTTGCTCCTTCGTTTATTGAAAAAAATAACTCCAGGTTTCTTATAGTGAATTTATCTAACCAAACATAGTGATCTTCCTCAATTCTTGATAAAGTTGACACATGTTGTAACTGTTCATGTTGCGTTATCTCAAGATATTGGAGAATTGATCCGGCAGCAATAATCCCAAATTGTAGATTATGTACACCAAATCCTTTTAAGGAAGAAGTTTGAAAACGTTTTAATAATTTATCCGTTGCATTCTCTTCTGTATACACCCAGTCATCTAGTTTATAGGTATAAAATTTTTCTCCAAACAAATCTTTAAATTGCTGCTGTTTACTCCGTTCTAATAAAATTTCCTTTGGTTGAAAGCTATTTAAAAGTTTATCTATATAATCAAAACTTCCCTCTGCAGTTAAAAATTCACCGGTTGAAATATCTAAAAAAGCCACTCCGGCAACTGATTTTTCTAAATGAACAGATGCCAGGAAATTATTTTCTCTGTGTTCAAGTACATTATCATTTAAAGAAACCCCAGGGGTAACCATCTCTGTAACCCCTCTTTTTACAATCTTTTTGGTCTTTTTAGGATCTTCCAGTTGTTCACAAATAGCTACCCGTTGCCCGGCTCTAACTAATTTTGGCAAATAAGTATCCAATGCGTGATGTGGAACTCCCGCCAATTCAACAAATGAAGCTGCTCCGTTTGCTCTTTTAGTTAACGTAATACCTAAAATTTCAGCAGCCTTTATCGCATCTTCTCCAAAAGTTTCATAAAAATCACCGACTCTAAATAACAATATTGCATCAGGATGTTTACTTTTTATCTGATAATATTGTTTCATTAATGGAGTCTCTGCATATTTCTTTTTTTCTGCCAAAATATTCGATTTTTAAATTTTAAGGATTCAAACAAAAGTAAAATTAATCGTTTACTTTACAATAAATCACAAAATAGATTTATCAACAGAATATCATATTCGAATTAATAATTATTTAATAATTTACTCATGCAAAGTTTTAATAACAGCGGTAATTTTGGGAACACTTTAGTTTGTATAATAATCGATGATGTTTAATCGTTACAAAAACTGAATATAAAAAAATAGTCCTCGTGGTTAGCAAGGACTTAAAAATTTCAACATTTTTAGGTAAAATTTTTAGGGGTTAATTTTTCGTTGCTGCTAAAATAGCAACTTTTTCTTGAAAACAAAAAATAGTTATTTAAATTTCTTTCAATTGAATGTTGAATCGGAAGGCTGTTAAAAGAATAAAACTTTTAACAGTTTTTTGTTATGCACCAAACCGTTATGTTCTCATTATCAGAAAATTAAAAATAACCCAATTCAAAACAGTTATTATACGTTTATAAAAACTGTCAAAAACCATTTTTCTTCTTCAAATATAATTTTACTTTAGCCCGTCAAATAAAATTTTTTAACAAATAAATACCTATGAAAAAAATATTAATACTTGGAGCTGGTTTATCATCCTCAAGTTTGATAAAATATCTCCTTGATCATTCAAATCAATACGATTGGAAAGTAAGAGTTGGAGATATGTCTTTAGATGTTGCAAAAGGAAAAGTTGATGGTCATAAAAATGGTGAGGCAATTAAATTTGATGTATTTGATGAACAACAAAGACTTGAAGAAATAAAAAACACAGATGTAGTTATTTCTATGCTTCCGGCAAGGTTTCATTTTTTAGTTGCTGAAAAATGTATTGAATTTGAAAAACACATGATTACTGCTTCTTATGTTTCTCCTGAAGTAAAAGCTCTTGATGAAGAAGCAAAAGCTAAAGGGTTGTTGCTTTTAAATGAAATTGGTGTTGATCCGGGTATTGATCATATGTCTGCAATGAAAGTAATAGATGAAATTAAAGCAAAAGGTGGTGAATTAATTTCATTTAAATCAAGTACAGGAGGTTTAATTGCTCCTGAATGCGATAATAACCCATGGCACTACAAATTTACCTGGAATCCAAGAAATGTAGTTGTTGCTGGTCAATCTGTTGCGCAATATATCGACCATGGTAAGTATAAATATGTTCCTTACCATCAGCTTTTCAAAAGAATTGAGAAAATGTCTGTATTAGATGCAGGAGAATTTGAAATGTACCCAAATCGCGATTCACTAAGTTATAGAAAAACATATGGTTTGGAAAATATTCCAACATTGTTAAGAGGAACATTACGTCGCCCGGGATATAGCGAAGCCTGGAATGTTTTTGTTCAGTTAGGTGCAACTGATGACACGTACCAGATTGAAAACTCAGAAAAGTTAACGTACAGAGAATTTATCAATATGTTCTTACCTTACGATGAGCAAGATACAGTTGAGCAAAAGCTTTGCAATTATCGTTCGATAAATATGGATTCAGAAACTATGAGCAGACTTAAATGGCTGGGAATTTTTGAAGAAACCAAAATTGGAATACCACATGCAACTCCGGCACAAATCCTTCAAAAATTATTGGAAGAAAAATGGGCATTAGGTTCTGAGGATAAAGATATGATCGCAATGCAACATCAATTCGATTATAAATTAAACGAAAAAACAAAACGAATTACCTCTTCTTTAGTAGTTATAGGAAAAGATCAGGTTCATACCGCCATGTCAATTACAGTGGGTATTCCGGTAGCAATAGCAACTAAACTTTTCTTAACAGGTGTTATTAACCAAAAAGGAGTAATTGTTCCTACTATGAAAGATGTGTACGAACCCGTTCTTAAAGAATTAGAAGAATATGGTATTGTATTCGTTGAAGAGGAAACGGAATTAGATTAAAAAGAAAGGTAAAAATCTTTAGTTAGATTTTTATAAGCTTCAGAGTATTCATGCCGTTTGTTTAGTTCAATAATCATTTCTTGTTCAACAAGCGGCTTTTTTATTTGCATAAACTCTAGTAATAATCGTTTAGGTTCCTTATTTGGCTTTGGAAGAACTTTGGTTTGCCGAACGCAAAATAAATCCATCTCTGATGCCTTTAAAATAAACATATTTCCTTCAAGATACGGAAGAATAACACTTAAAACTCCATCTTGATTCAGTAGTTTCTTTGAACCAACAAGTAATTCCTCCAGTTGTAAATTTGAATTATGGCGCGCATCTGTTCTTTTTTGGTCTGGTGCAAAAAGTGAATTCTGAAAATAAGGAGGATTAGTCACTATCAGATCATATTTTTTATTTGATGCTTCTGAAAATTCCTGAAATGATTGATTTAAAATATCTATTCTTTCGGTCCATGTTGACTTATCTACATTTTCTTTTGCCTGTTTGGAAGCTTCCTTGTCAATTTCAATCGCATCAATTTTTGCGCTTGAACGCTGCGCAACCATTAAAGCAATTAGTCCCGTTCCGGTTCCAATATCCAAAACATTTTTAGATTCTTTGCAATTTACCCAAGCACCAAGTAAAACGCCATCAGTTCCTACTTTCATAGCACATCTGTCTTGATAAATGGTAAATTGCTTGAACTTAAAGTAATCGTTTGGCATAATCTAAAATTTCTCAAAAACTCCTAATCCGAATAATGCAAAATCGTATTTTACAGGATCGACAGGATCAAAACTTCTTAATTTACAGGTCACTTCCTCAACGGCCTTCCAATCATTTTGCTTTCGTTTTAACAAACCCAACTTACGGGCAATATTTCCCGTATGAACGTCTAAAGGTAAATATAATTCAGCCATAGGTATTTTTCTCCACAACCCAAAATCAACTCCGCGATTATCATTTCTTACCATCCAACGAAAATACATATTTAATCTTTTTGCCGATGCTCCTTTCAATACATTAGAAAAATGTTTTTGAGTCCGTTCGGGATATTCAATTTCAAAAAAAACTTCTCTAAATCCTGATAATATACTAAAAACACTCTTCTTTTCTATAAATATAGCCTGAACTAAATCTCCTATACTTCCATGATTTGAGTAAATATTTTTTAGTGATTTTATAAAAAATTTACAATCCACTCCATTAAATGTGCGATGTTTAAAATACGAAAGTCGATCCAGATCATTCTCTGAATGGTTCATTATAAAATCATATGGGGCATGATCCATTAAAACCATCAGTTTTTGAAGGTTTTTTATAATTGTAACACGTTGTCCCCAAGCAATTGTAGAAGCTAAGAAAGCAGATATTTCAATGTTGTATTTATCCGAAAATAAATGTGGTATCTGAATTGGATCGGATTCTATAAAATCCGGATGATTATATCTGTCAACTTTTTCGTCAAGAAACTCTTTAATACTCTCTATACTCGTCATTTCTTATGTAAGAAATAAACCATCTTTCATGGTTAATTTTTTATCAGCCATATTTGCCAGATCAGTATCGTGGGTAACAATAACAATTGAAGGATTAAATTTCTCACGTAATGAGAAAAATAGATCATGAAGTTCTTTTTTATTTTCCGAGTCAAGGTTTCCTGATGGTTCATCAGCAAAAATAACAGAAGGTTCATTAATTAATGCTCGTGCCACAGCTACTCTTTGTTGCTCTCCGCCAGAAAGTTCCTTGGGTTTATGATCAATTCTATGATCCAGTCTCAAAAAGGTTAATATCTCTTTTGCTTTTTGCTCCGCTTTACTTTTAGCCATCTTGCCTATGAATGCCGGGATACAAACATTCTCCAAGGCTGTAAATTCGGGTAAAAGATGATGGAACTGAAACACAAAACCTATGTTATTATTCCTAAACGAAGCTAACTGTTTATCTTTAAACTGGCTAACATTTTGGTTTTCAAAAAGTATTTCTCCGGAATCAGGACGACTTAATGTTCCTAAAATCTGTAGGAAAGTTGTTTTACCTGCTCCACTGCGTCCTACAATAGATAATATTTCTCCTTTTTTAATTTCCAGGTCTATTCCTTTTAGAACCTGTAAATCACCATAAGATTTCGTTATATTTTTAGCTGTTATCATCTTTTATTTCTTTTAAATAAGTCCAGTTAAAAAAGCCAAATAAATGTAAAGTACGTAAATACTTACAAAAATCAATCCTTTCCAACGTGTTACCACACCTTTTCGCAATGGTAAAATAAATAGAAACAACAATAATGATGTTCCGAGCATCCAAAATATATCGAATTTTAATACCATCGGGTTAATATCGATTGTTTTTACAATACTTGTTATTCCCAAGATGGCTAAAATATTGAAAATATTTGATCCGATAATATTTCCGATAAAAATATCCAACTCCTTTCTAATTGCCGCTGCTATTGACGTTGCCAATTCAGGTAAACTTGTACCCAGAGCAATTACAGAAACTGAAATTATCCTTTCATCAACACCTAACTGCAATGCGATATTTGATGCTCCTTTTACTAAAAACTTAGCACCATATATTAATCCTACTGCAGAAATAATTACCAGCACAATTGAAACAAACATACTATGTTTTGGAGGAATGGACTCTTCTAAAGCTTTTAATTTTTCTTTTCTTGATTTATGAATTGATCTGTATATAAAAGCTATTAATACTAAAACAAATATTAATCCTTCTATAAACTGCAGCTTGAGATTTAAACAAAATGCATAAAACAATAAACTTATGAACATCATCGCAACCCAATCAAAATGGATAGCTTTCTTCTTTACTTTAACCGGAAGAACAATTGCCGTTAGACCTAAAACCAAGGCAATATTAGCAATATTAGAGCCGATCACATTTCCGATCGCAATATCGGGGTGTCCTTTAATAGCTGCACCCAGGCTTACAAATAGTTCAGGTGCAGAAGTTCCTAACGAAACTAAAACTACACCAATTACCAGCTTTGATACCTTAAAATGCCCGGCTAATGAAACACTTCCTCTAATAAGAAAATCACCAGCTAACATCAATAATACAAAACCAAGAAGAAGATATATAAAATCCATAAATTGAAGTCAAATATTATCCTTTTAGATCGTCTTTACTTTTACCAATCTCATCTTTCATTTCATCAATATCTCTTTTCAGATCACCTGTATGATCATTCATTTCTCTCTTAATATCATCAGCTGCTTTTCTAAACTCACGCATACCTTTCCCTAGTCCTTTGGCTATCTCAGGAATTTTATTTGCCCCAAATAGAATTAATATTGCTAAAAGAATTACAAAAATTTCTTGTCCGCTTATAAAAAGAAAATGACTTGTCATATGATCAATTTGTACAAATATACATATTTGAAAAATAAAAAAGCCCCTTGGTCGAAGGGGCTTTTAACATATTATTATGATTTTTACTTTTTCTTAGTGTTTGTTTTCTTTTCTCCTTTCTTATGAACTGTATCATAAACTACCGGAGTTGCAATAAATAATGACGAGTATGTACCTACAACTACACCAACTAATAATGCAAAAACAAATCCTCTGATCACTTCTCCACCAAAAATAAAGATAGTTAATAACACTACAAATGTACTTAGTGATGTACTAAATGTACGACTTAAAGTACTATTTAAAGCATCATTAATAATATTTCCTCGTTCGCGTTTTGGATAGAGCGTTGTAAACTCTCTAATTCGGTCGAATACAACCACGGTATCATTAATTGAGTAACCCACAACTGTTAGTATTGCTGCAATAAATGCCTGGTCAATTTCCAATGAGAATGGGAACACTCCCCATGCTAATGAGAAAATACCTAATATAATAGTTACATCGTGTAATAATGCTGCTACCGCACCTAAACCATACTGCCAGTTTCTAAATCTTATGAAGATATAAATGAACATTAACACAATCGCAAGCGTAATTACAACCAAGGATTTGTAAAGAATATCATCTGCAATTGTAGCTCCTACTTTATGTGAACTTTTTAATCCATAAACATTCTCTACATCGTGAGGCCCAGCTACTTTTAACTGCCTATCATCATCAATTACAAAACCTTTTAAGAATAAATCCATAGTTAACCCATCCAATCCGTATGGTTTAAAAACTCCCTCAAATAGTTTTGTTTCAACATCCTTATCAACTTCTACGGCATCTTCATCGATTCTATATTTCGTAGTAATTTTAACCTGATTATCATCACCAAATATTTTAACATCAGGCTCACTACCATAAACTGCTTCTAATTGCTTCTGAATTTCAATAGTACTTACAGGTTGCTCAAAACGTACAACATATGTTCTACCTCCGGTAAAGTCAACCCCCTGGTTTAAGCCTCTTGTTACCAATGAACCTATACTAATAAGTATAACAATTCCAGAAATTACATAGAATAACTTGCGTTTTTCTAAGAACTTAACTGCCATATTTTTAAAAGCACCATCGGTTAACTTGGTTGCATATGAAATTTCTTTGTTACGTTTTAAGTACCATTCAAAAATCATACGAGTCAAGAAAATTGCAGTAAATAGTGAAGTAAGAATACCAATCAATAACGTAGTTGCAAAACCTTTAATTGGCCCTGTACCAAATGTGTAAAGGATAATTGCTGTTAATAATGTTGTTACGTTTGCATCAATGATTGCTGAATAAGCGTGCTTGTAACCATCTTTTATTGCTAACTTAACACCTTTACCGGCTGCAAGTTCCTCTCGTATACGTTCGTAAATAAGAACATTAGCATCTACCGACATACCAATTGTTAAAACAATACCCGCGATACCCGGTAACGTTAGAACTGCTCCTAACGAAGCAAGAACTCCCATAATGAAAAACATATTTGCAACAAGTGCTAAATCGGCAACCAAACCTGCTTTTCGGCTATAATAAAAAATCATATATAATAGCACCACTATAAAAGCAATAAAGAAAGATCTTAACCCGGAATCAATTGCTTCCTGACCTAATGAAGGTCCAACTACTTCTTCCTGAATAATTCTGGCAGGAGCAGGTAATTTACCTGATTTTAATATGTTAGCCAAGTCTTTTGCTTCGTTAACAGTAAAATCACCTGAGATTGAAGAACGTCCACCCGTAATTTCCTGGGTAACACGCGGTGCGGAATATACAAAGTCATCAAGAACAATAGCTATGAAGTTACCAACATTATTTTTAGTTAACCTCGCCCAGGTTTTTGCACCGTCAGCATTCATACTCATTGTCACCTCCGCACTACCAGTATTTTGATCAAACTCAGATCTTGCATCTGTTACGACATCACCATCTAATGGAGCTT
This sequence comes from Bacteroidales bacterium, assembly GCA_028282585.1. GTDB lineage: Bacteria > Bacteroidota > Bacteroidia > Bacteroidales > UBA12077 > UBA12077. Next base: position 26,832 of record JANQHR010000087.1, read on the forward strand.
TACCATCGCGACCTGTTACTTTTATTGCATGTAACTGATAAAAACTTTCTGTTTCATCGTATTTGTAAGATTTAACATGCCATTTAAATACCATATCTCTTGGGAACACAGATTTCACCTGTTCCATATTAAGATATGCATTAACTTCGGCCGTATCCGAATAATGCGCCATACCAATTTCAGAACCTTCCATTGGTTGACCTGTTTGTGGATTAATGCTCGGACGTAGTACAGAGAACAATGGGTATCTTTCAGCTATCTGAGCTTGTGTCAAATCAGTTGAATCTTGTGTAATTGAATCAGATTCCAATTGATCAAGTAATGCTAATTCTTCTCCTTCTTCTTCATCTGCAGGTGTTAAAACTTCCTCTGTAGTTTCCTCTGTAAATTCTTCAATAGTTTCCTCTACTTGCTCTGACTTTGCAAGCTCTCTTTTAGCTTCCTCTATTTCATATATTGCTTCATTTGCTTGAAGCAGATAACCATAAACTTGTACGTTATTATAAGTTTCCCAGAATTCTAAATTAGCTGTTCCTTGTAATAAATCGCGTACACGTTCCTGGTCTTTTACACCTGGTAATTCAACCATAATACGACCAGCGTTGCTTTCTAATCTTTGGATGTTAGGCTGAACAACACCAAAACGGTCAATACGACTACGTAAAATATTAAATGAATTGTCTATTGCATCTCTTGATTCGTCGCGAATAACTTTTAATACGTCTTCGTTCGTTGAATTAAAATCAATTTTATCTTTTAATTCGATGGTATTAAAAATTGCAGCTAATTTAGCATTTGGATCAATCTCATTAAATGATTCACCAAATAAATCAACAAATTCTGCTCTACTATTCTTACTCTTTTCTCTTGCCAAGCTAAGTGCTTTTTGGAAAGTAGTATCTTTACTATTGTTTGCCATTGCCTTGATAATATCTTCAACCGATATTTCAAGAATAACATTCATACCACCCTTAAGGTCAAGACCAAGATTAATTTCTCTTTCCTGACACTCTCTATATGTGTATTTTCTTATCCCCAGGTTATAAACTACTTCACCTGAAATTGAATCAAGGTATTCGAATTCTTTTGCAGGATCTCCCTGAGCAAATTGCACCGCATCTTTTTTAACTCCATTCGAAACCCAAGTAAATGATAAGTAATAAATACAAATCAATGCCAACATAATGGCCAAAAATCTAATAGCTCCTTTAATCTGCATTTGTTAAACTATTTTATTGAAATTATTATTATTTTTTCTTATTAAGCAAATTGTCGTGCAAAGATAAAATTATTTTTTAGAAACACACTTTTTCAATGAATTAACATTGAAATTAATAAATAAGCTCATAAAATGACTCTAAAATTACTTATTCGATTAACGTATCGTAATCCGTATCAAGTGATTCGTTTTTAATAAAATCATAAAGAGTAATCTTCCGAAGATTATAGAAATTTGACCAGTATTTTCGAAGAGCTGCTATGTAATTTATTTTAGCTGCATCTTTTTCTGATAAAGCAACATTTAAATCCAACACGTCAACCTTACCAATCAAAAAGCGTTGTTTTGTCATATCATAGCGTTTCTGAGCAATGGTATCCGATTTAGCAGCAATCATTAATTGATCATCTTGTAAATTAAATTGCATAACATTTAGAAATACACTTTGTACAAAATCAGTTCTTGCCTGTTCTACTGTTGTTTTAATAACTTCCTGACTTGACTGAGCCATTTTATATCTACCTCGCCCTAATCCCCAATCCAATATAGGTATTTCCAATCCTAATGTTAATGTTTGCTGATTTTGTGGATTTACATATACTTCAGAGAACTCTTCAGATTGTTGAGTATAACCGATACTTGCATACAAATCAGCCTGTAATCCTTTTTCTGACCTGGCTCTTGACACATCACGCTCAGCCTCTATAAGTTGTCTTTCAAATGCTATAACATCAGGGTTATTCTGACGTGAAATTTCCAAGGCTTGCTCAACATTAACGGTTAATTCCGGAATCTCTCTTGGAATTATTAATTTCAAATTCACTTTTTCATTAAATCCCAAAAAAGATCTTAATTGAAATTTCTTAATTTCTAAATCAACCATTGATGAGTTCATCGATGATCCGGCATTTAATAAACTTAGTTCCATTTGCATCAACTCATTTTCTGCAATAGTTCCAATATTATAACGACCCGTTGCTATCTGATACAAGGTATCAGCATTTGAATAATTGATTTGTGCAACCTGTAAATTTTGTTGTGCAAGTGCCAAATCAAAAAAGTAAGCTACTGCTTTTAAAGAAACATCCTCTAGTGCAGAGATATAAGTTTTCTTAGCTTCTTCATATTTTAATGGCTCTATTTTCTTTTGCCATTTATACTCGTTATAGAATAAAACCGGTTGCCTATATCCAATACTTATAGGGGTAGACAGATAAGAAGTGGATTTATTATCTCCGAAAACATCCAATCTTGCCAGGTTAGATGTTGCGAATATCTGACCTCCGGTTAAACCAACATTTTGCCGGAGGTTTAATTGAGCTGATGTTGTATTTATATTATCTTCGACATAAGTATAAGTACCGTCAGGATTTTGATACTTTTTAATTGCTCTGCTAAACTCAGGAAAAGAGGTTCCTAAAGTTAAATTTGGCCAATAATCTGCTTTAAAAGTTCTAAATTCCCAATAATTTGCCCGAAACTGGTGCTTTGCCATGATTGCATCGGGAGATTGTTCGCGAGCTAATTGAATAACTTCTTCAAAGGTCAATTCCTCAATAATTTGCTCCTGACATAAAGCAGGAAAAGCAATAAAACTTATAATAAATACGATAAATATCTTAACTGAATTCATTGATTTTAGATTGAAATTATTCATATCGTAACGATTCTATCGGGTCCTTTTCTGCAGCTCGTTTAGCTGGTGAAATTCCAAATATAATTCCGATAATTGCGCTTACTCCGAATGCAACAATGATTGATCCCGGGGAAATAATGGTAAGAATTCCGGTAAATTTCATAATTAATTTTGAAAAAACAACGCCTAATACTACTCCTATTAATCCGCCAGAAACACTTATAAGGATGGCTTCTGAGAGAAATTGGGCAATTATATCTGCTTTTTTTGCTCCCAACGCCAAGCGAATTCCGATTTCTTTTATTCTCTCCATAACCGTTGCAAACATAATATTCATAATACCAATTCCTCCGACTATCAGAGAAATTCCGGCTATGGCTCCAAGCACAAAATTGAAAATATCCTTAGTTCTTTGTTGTTGTTTTAATAATAACTCCGGAACAGTAATTTCAAAATCCTTTACCTCCATATGACGGCGCATAAGCATTCTGCTTAATATCTCTGTTGTGGTTGTTAATTGTTCTGTTTCTTCAACTTGTACAATTATTTTATCTAATTGATGATAATTGGAACCGGAAGTTTCCCTTCCTCCTGAAAACGAAAAAAACCAACCACCCCAGCCTGAGCTACCACCACTCAAACTTTTGGAATTTACTAAAGCTCTGTTTTGATATCGTAACAACATAGTTTGAACCGGGATATAAACATTATCGTTAACAACATTTACTCCGGCATTATCAGCGGCTGAAAGGCTTACATTTGTTTTTTCTATAACTCCGATTACCTTCAACCAAACATGTCCAAACTTAAGGTACTGATTTATGGGATCAACATCACTAAAAACCTTTGAGCTAATATTTGCTCCGATTACACAAACCGGAATTCCGTTATCAGCTTGATAATCGTTAAAAAACTGCCCTTTTTCCAGGCTAACATTATATAAATCAAAGTAGTCGTTATCAACACCAATTACTTTGGCAGCGACTCTTCTACCATTTTGTACCACAAAAGATTTGGCTACTATTTCAGGCGTAATTTTCTTTACTGAAGGAATGATATCTTTAATTGCCTGAAGATCTTTCATGGTTAATCCCGGAGAAAATTTCTCCTGCTTGCCATTTCCGCTTTCTGATGTTTCTTCGCCATTTTCTCCGCTCCCTGTTAGATCTTGAATGGGAGTAATAACTATGTTGTTTACTCCAACCATTTTGATTTGATCTAAAATCTCCTGCTGCGCTCCATTCCCAATAGCTAACATACTAATAACTGCTGCCGTACCAAAAATAATACCCAGCGCGGTTAAAATCGATTTAAGCTTATTCCCAACTAACGATTCAATAGCTATCTCTATGTCGTGAAAGTATCTTCTTAACATAATAAACTTTAATTAGAACCCGGTCCTCCTCTTTTCCTGTCCGGCCTTTCAAATTCCTTGTCTTTTTTGCTCTGTTCTTGTTCTTCAACTCTTTTCTTTTCCGCTAATTTCTTTTGTGCTTCGCGTTCTTTTATTATAGCAATCAATTCTTCACCTGATAATTTAAATCTATCTGCATTTTCGGGAACAGATAAATAAATCTCTTCTCCTTCTTCCAATCCTTGCTCTACAATCATGTGGTTTTCATTTGTTTCTCCGGGAACAATAATTTGTTTTCTCCCATTCTTAACGTATACAAAACTTAAACTATCTTCATTATGAACCGCCTCTAAAGGGATAAACAAAACATCATCATAAACATTAGTTATGATCTGGTTACTGGTTGTCATTGCCGGGCGCATAATGCTATCCGATTGATCAACACGAATTAATACTTCGAATACTTTAGCATCGGTATTTTGCAATTGTTCCCCAATATTTGCAACCACATTAACTTCACCGGTATATTTCTTTTCCGGGAAAGCATCTATTCCCAAGCGAACTTTTTGTCCACTTTTTACTTTACTAATATCAATTTCGTTTACATAAGTCTTTGAATTCATTTCCGAAAGATCGGGCAGTGTTGCAACAGCCAAATCCCATGGACTTATTGTTGAACCAACTTTTCTTTTCTGACCACTCCATTCTTTTTTATATATAACCATACCTCCTTGTGGTGCATAAATGGTAAATTTATCTATAACCGATTTAATCTTTATTACTTTTCGTTTATGCTGACTCAGATTAATCGAATCCTGACGCATACTTGCCTCAGCTTGTTGAACCTTTAATGAATAGTTATCCCTGGCCTGATCATATGAACGCTGCGCTCTTTCTAAATCGATCTTTGCCTGACGGATGGTAGCTGGTGGCTCAAATTTACTTTGATCCAATACAATCTGCTTTTCTTCGACAGTAAATTCTAAGTTCACTAACTGATCTCGTAGCTCTCGTAGCTGCATTGCCGTATCAAGCCGGGTTTTTAGAAGCTGGGATTCAGCCGATTCAACCTCGTCTTCCAGGTCTTTCTGGTTAGTACTTAATTCCGTTTTATCAAGTGTACCTACATAATCTCCTGAATCAACTACCGTTCCCTCCGGCACTAAATCCTGAATTTTTATTTCGCGTATTCTTAGTTCACGACTATTGCGCAATTCAGAGGGACCCATGATATCAACTGAACTTATGGCCTGTAATTCACCGGTTACAGTAACCAGAATTTCAAACTCTCCTTTTTCAACCTTAACAGTTAATTCTTTTAGCGTATCCCCTTGGCCTGGTCTGAAAATCAAGAATAAAATAATTACAGTTGCAACAGTTGAAATTATTAATAAATGCTTTCTCTTCATCTTTTATAATAATGACTTTATCTCGTTTATAATTCTATCGGCAAGCTCATTTGCACTATTTTCATCTTTGCTTTCCGCGTATATTCTTATGATAGGTTCAGTATTTGATTTTCTTAAATGTACCCAACCGTTTTCAAAATCAATTTTAACACCATCTATATCATTAATTTCTTCATTCTTAAACTTAATTTTTATCCTGTTTAGTATACCATCGACATCTAAATCGGGAGTAAGTTTCATTTTTTTCTTTGCAATCACATATTCAGGATACTGCGAGCGTAAATCAGAGCAAGGCTTTCCTGTTTTTGCTAAATGAGTCAAAAACAATGCTATTCCAACCAAAGCATCGCGTCCATAATGCAAGTCAGGATATATTACTCCTCCATTTCCTTCTCCGCCAATTACGGCTTTGTTTGATTTCATCATTTCAACAACGTTTACTTCTCCAACAGCAGAAGAAAAATATTTGCCGCCATAATTTAGCGTAACATCTTTTAATGCTCTGGAAGATGATAAATTCGAAACCGTATTACCCTTTTTATTTTTAAGGATATAATCGGAAACAGCTACCAATGTGTATTCTTCCCCAAACATAGTTCCATCCTCATTAATAATAGCCAAACGATCAACATCAGGATCAACTACAAAACCTAAATGAGCGTTACTTTCCTTAACTAATTTTGATATTTCGGTTAAATGTTCAGCTAAAGGTTCCGGATTATGAGGAAAAACACCATTTGGTTCGCAATATAACTCTACAACTTCTTTTACTCCCAAAGCTTTAAGTAATGATGGAATTGCTATTCCTCCAACCGAGTTTACCCCATCCACAACAATTTTTAAATTGGCTGACTTAATTGCATCAACATCTACTAATGGTAAAGCGATAATTTGTTTTATATGAATATCCAGGTAATCATTTCTTTCAGATACATTTCCTAAAGCATCAACTTCAGCATAATTGAAATCTTCTTTTTCGGCTATCTCAAGAATTTTTGCTCCTTCGTGTGCAGATAAAAATTCACCCTTTTCGTTTAATAATTTCAATGCATTCCATTGTTTCGGATTATGACTTGCCGTTAAAATAATTCCTCCATGCGCATTCTCTGCGGGAACAGCAATTTCGGTTGTTGGAGTTGTTGCCAAACCTATATTTAACACATCAATCCCCATTCCCATTAATGTACCAATTACAATTTGACTCACCATCTCTCCGGAAATCCTGGCATCTCGTCCTACAACAACTTTAACCTTTTTTTCGCTTGATCTGTCCTTAACCCATTGGCCATAAGCTGACACAAACTTTACAGTATCCAATGGACTTAATCCATCACCGGCCTTTCCGCCGATTGTTCCTCTAATTCCTGAGATTGATTTTATTAATGTCATAATACTAAAACTTTATTTATAAAAAATTAATTACAAGGCTTAACCCTTGAACCGTAAGCGGTTCGGCATCAAACAAAAAATTGTGTTTGAAATGAAAAATTTGCAATTTTTCCAGATAAAAATTCGAATAAAGATAGGTAAATAGCATAACTTGTAACAAATTTTAATAGATTTTAACACTATTGATTAGAAATTCATTTTAATTGGACAAAAAGGATAAATTAATATACTAACTTTGCGTGCTATCAGCAATGAAATTAACATAAAGCAAATCAACAAAATGGAGAGAGAGAACAGGCGAAGCAGAAAACCGGAAGATTCAAAAAGAAGATCTACATTTAAAAAAGATAAAAACGATAAAGGAGACTCGAGAAAGAGAGTTTCAAAATGGAACGAACCTTTACGCTTAAATAAATACCTGGCAAACTCTGGTATTTGTTCACGTCGGGAAGCGGATGAATTAATAAAGGCAGGAGATGTTTCTGTAAACGGAAAAATAATTACCGAGTTAGGAGTAAAAGTTTCTCCAAAAGATGATGTAAGATATAAGGGTAAAAAAATTACCCGAGAAAAAAAGGTATACATGCTTCTAAATAAACCTAAGGATTATGTAACAACTGTTAAAGATAAATACGCAGAAAAGACTGTGATTGATATTGTAAAACATGCCTGTCCGGAAAGAGTATATCCTGTTGGCAGGTTAGATAAAAATACAACAGGAGTATTGCTTTTAACCAATGATGGTGAATTAACCAAACAACTTACACATCCGAGTTTTCAAAAAAAGAAAATATATCATGTTGAATTAGATAAAGATTTAACAAAAGTTGATATGCTAAAAATCATTGAGGGTTTGCAGCTTGAGGAAGATTATATTGAGGTTGATGCGATCAGTTATGTAAATGAAGAAAATAAAACGCAGGTAGGTATTGAAATTCATTCGGGACAAAATCGAATTATCCGCAGGATATTTGAATTTTTGGGTTATAAAGTAAGAAAACTAGACAGAGTATACTTTGCAGGACTTACCAAAAAGAATCTGCCACGAGGAAAATGGAGATTTTTAACTCCCCAGGAGATTTCGATCTTAAAAAGAAAATCATTTAAATAGCCTCAATAAAAAACGCCCATAATTTCGTTACTCTTGTCGATTTTTGACCGGAGGCTAAGTTTTCTTGCAAGCACTAAATAACTTAAGTATATTCGCTGTTAATGATTAGAAACTTGTTTGTTATTTCCATTTTGTTATTGATCATTTCAATTAAGGTAAAAGCTCAAAACCAGAATGATTCAATCGTAACTGTCTCGCAAGATAGTATTCTGCAATTTTCCGAAGTAAAATCAGCCTTACGACTAATTGATAGCGTTAAAAATGCAGAACAACAAAAAAAAGATGAAAAAAGGTTTGATCTTATTGTTAACCGGAGCATTAATACCAGGTATTTTAGCTTACCAATAAATAAAATCCTTGACTATAATAATTTTGAAGGGATCAGGCTGGGATTCGGCTTGATAACCAACAGTAATATTTCCGAATATTTTTCTATTGAAGGATATTTTGGTTATGGTTTTAAAGATGAAAATTGGAAATATGGCAGCGGTTTATCCTTGTACCTTCATGAGAAAACCGAAAGCAAGCTGCATTTTAGTTACATGAATGATGTTACTGAAAAAGCAGGATATAACTTTTTTGAGAAAAGAGACATTACTTCAACCGAGATTTATCGAAAATTCCTGGTTGATAAAATGGATCTGGTTGAAAAATACCAGGTTTCATTTAGTTTTTTAAGTTTTTCATATTTAAGATCCAACGCGTTTATAAACAAATCTGTCATTACCGATACCGATAATTACTATTATGGTGCTTCACTTATTGACGCAACAAATAATTTTGTATTCTCTGAAATTGGTTTGCAATTCAGGTATGCATACAATGAAAGATTTATACGATCTGAAAGAAATACTTATGTTCCGGTTACGAATTATCCGATTTTAATGGCTAATATAATTAAGGGAACAAATTGGTTTGATGCGGAATATGAATATACCAAATACGAAGCAAAAATTACCCAAACATTTTACCTGCAGTCGCTTGGAAAAACTAAACTTGCATTGGTAGGCGGATTAGTTGATGGCAAAGTTCCATTAAATAAACTATATAATGGACATGGAAGCTATCAACCATTTAGTATTGAGAGTGAAAATAGTTTTGGAACCATGCGAATGGGAGAATTTTATTCGGACAAATTCCTTTCAGTTTTCTTTAAACATAATTTTGGAAACCTGTTTGTGAGCACCAATATATTTAAACCAACTTTTGCTGTTGTAAATAATTTTGGAATTGGAGAACTATCGGAAAATACTTACCACCAAGCAAATGAACCTATCCAATCTATTGAAAAGGGTTATTATGAATGTGGGTTGTTAATAAATAACATTCTTAACCAATCCTTTTTAGGATATGGCTTTGGCTTGTTTTACCGTTATGGGCCTTATGCTTTTGATAAAAAAGCTGATAACTTTTCTTATAAACTAAGTTTGACGATTGAGCTGTAGGTTTTGATAACTTACCACCCGGACAACATGCCTGTCTGTTCTCTTTTGGCAAATATATCGACAGACAGGTCCAGGCGAGCGGGATTTAATACTACAAAATACAGGCATAAAAAAGGGGGTGTCCAAAAAGTACAATAGTTGAATTTTGTTCGTATTTTTTACTTTGAGTAACTTTGTGTCTTCTTTGTGATTCTCTGTGCAACAGCCTTTT
>JANQHR010000130.1 GCA_028282585.1 Bacteroidales bacterium
GTACAGAGTACTTGTATAAAAATATGTGAATCAAGGGTTTATTCTAAATATTCAGGAAAATCCGGATTTAAAGGCAAGATTTTCAACTCTTGATTCGCAGTATTTATATGTAAATATACTTTTACCAACCATATTCCTTTCTTTTAGAAAATAGATTACTTTTAACTGAACTTTTTTAAGCTAAAATAGGTTTGCTTAGTAGATGAATCAGAAAAGTGTAATGAAGAGCCTGACTGAAGTAAACACAAAAGAAGATATTTTACCGGCTTATAGAAAAACCCCTATTGGGTTGTTGTTGGAATATCACAATCTAAACCGTACTTTTTGCAAATATGAAAGTCCTCAGATGCTAATCGGCATGTGCATGGACCATCGAAAAACCCTCTGGATACCCGAAAACTTTGCTTACATTATCCGTTCTGGCGGGGCAAACCTTTTTTATCATGAATTCCAGGTATCATATGCTATTGCAGTTGGAGGAATTAAACACATCGCACTAATGGGGCACAATCATTGCGGGATGGTTAACCTGGAAACACGTAAAGAAGATTTTGTTGAAGGCTTAGTTAATAATGCTGGTTGGAAAAAGGATACTGCCCAAACCCATTTTGAAAATCTTTCCCCTTTCTTTGAAATTGGAGATGAAAAAGAGTTTGTAAGCTGTGAAGCGAAAAGACTACGACAACGCTATCCGAATATTCTCGTAGCTCCCCTGTATTATAATGTAGATACGGGCAAGATATCTCAAATAAATGAATAGTCAATATTTTCGATAAAGGTTAGCTTTCTAATTATGAGGTTGTTTAAAGTTTCTGTAATAAAATAATCGTAAATACTAGTAAATTCAATGTTTTCCTGTATGTTCAATTTGTTTCAAAACGTATAAAGATAGCTTTGAACGCATCAAGCCACGCATTGGTTTGGTCTACCACAAACCTCTTTTATACAACAGTTCGTCAAATAAATACCCATTGCCATTGCGTTTGTTTTTGTCAATGTTGCCGATAATTTCTTCCTGAAGGTAGTAATTGCGGAAACCTTCAGTATCAAAACCTGCATTAGTACTTAAGAACATACCATCAACAGAACAGATATGTGTGACAATTATAGCCTGTCCAACATCCCTTTGAACACAGGTACAAGCCCAAAGTCATTGTTATGGTTGCTGACAGCAGAGTCGCTGCAAGTCAATAGTATGCGTTGGTTGTCGTTTAAAATGAGCATATTGCTTGTCTTGGTTTTTCCTGCACTCACACGCCACTGCTCCCTCTCCATGTTTAGCGGGATGTGTGCTGTCCAGCTGGATGCGACAAGCCAAGTAAGTGTTTATAGTTGTTAAGTAAAAATTGCCAGACTTTTTCAAAACTTCCGTCTTTACCCCATTTTTGAAAATGATAATGGACGCTTTGCCAGCGGTACTTACAGCGAAAAAACTATTTATGGGCAATTACCGCTATTAGCAAGTTGCCCTTAACCTGTATATAATCGCTTCAACCACTTGGTATACTTTTACTTTGGCATTGTTCTTTGATTTCCCAAAAGATAAATGTGGACAAATCTCTTTTTTTATTATACTTTTACTCAACACAACCTTTTAGAAAGATATGATACTGCAATATTGAATATCAATTGCATGGTGTCGTTCTTTCTTTTCAACAAGTTACTTTCAACAACTTCTATTAAAAAAAACGACACAAACCTCGCCTTAACATTATTTAACATTCTTTTACATGTCTATATTTTTTACTATGATAATGTATATTTACTTTTACTAAATCTTTGCAAAGAACATAATCATATTTTAATTACACTAATGGAATCACTCTAATACCAAAAAATTTGTCACTCCGGATGACATAAAATTGCCATCCTCCACCGGAGATGACAGATTTAAAGTAAATAAAATTGCTAAATGGAGGTATTATTGCGCTTAAACAACGCATGATTATAGGCAATCAACAACATAAAACACATAAATATTATGAAACATAAAATTAAACATTTATTTAAAAACACTATTATCATTATATTGTTTTTGTTTGTATTAAATAGTTGTCAAGAAGATAAAATAGAGCCAATAAGTATCAAAGATGGAATCGCATCTGTAACACCACATCAATTTAACTGGGAAACCATTGATTGGATGCCAACTCCTCCAGGACAGAGTCAAATACCTGTGCCATGGATTGGCCAAGGAAGTATTGCATCTATCTATGGAACAGATGTTATTCAGGATATCAAATCCTATGATGGTTGGGAGCTTGTGTACAATACCTTTGATCCAAATTCTGCTGGATCACTCATAAACCCATACTTTGTTTTATATAACAAATATAGAGGATTAATGAGAATATATTTATACACAACGACCCAATTTATAGCTCCTTCTACATATATTCAGGATGGCCTTTCAATTATCTCCAGTTATGAAACGTCCATGCTTAATTTTATGGGAACAGATTTAGTTGATCCAACCATAAACCAATCTTCATACTCCCAAATGCAGCCTGCACCAGATGATGGCTCACTACCTTTGGCTTCTAATAAATGGTATATGATGCAATACGAATTTGCATACGATGCAAATATCTCAAATATACCATACAATAATATTCTACTAAATTGGAGTAATAATTTCCATAATGTGGAAGAAATATCGTTAGGTGGTGATATTAAAGGCACAATAAAAAGTGCAGTAGGCTCAACCGGGTCTAATATATTTTCAGCTCTTGGCAATGTCGGCAAAGCAGTTGGCAAGGTTGCACTATCTGGCATTGGAAAAAATTTACTTGATAAAAACACGATCGATGCTACAACCGGAGAAAACAAACTAGGTCTACCTGATAAAGTTTTTAAAGAAGTTCTAAAAGGAGCGGGAAGTGCCGTTTCTAGCAGTACCAAAGAGATTCCTGGAGCTGTATTTAATTTATTCAGTGCTATATTAGGAGGAAGTAGCGGTCCAACTGCATTAAATCTTAATTTGAATGCAGATATTGATATTGAAGGAACTGCAACAAATAGTGGTTCTTTTCCTTCTAGTCCAACTTCAATGTATGTTCCGGGAACAAACATTTCAAACTCGGCTACTGGCTACATTCCATTATTTAACAAAAAACTGGGAGTATTTAATATATCTGCAAAACCTGAGGTAAATGTCCATCGTAAGATAAGAATAATTAGGAGCGGAAATCCTCGGGACGGATTCAAAAGTAGAGAAGTAAATGACTATACATTTGAGAAATTAGATTATTCAAGTTTGATCCAGATTAACCCAGAAGTAGCAAATATTGCTGAAGTTAAAGTTATCAAACAAGAGCTTATTTTGATCACAAGAAGTGAACTTAAAGGACCTGTATCTTCGACTAATGGAAGTACTGAAATAGTTGGAGTACATGATGAAGTTTATGTTGATCCAACATACATAAATATAAATGGCATACGTGACTTTGATACTGCTATTAGATTTACGATTCAGGTTGATCCCAATAATGGAGCACCTACATCCAACATCGTGAAAACCTTCATTGCTGATCAGAATCGTACTGTAACACATAGCGTTGAAATATAAGCTAATGAAATGAGTTAAAAAGTTGAGGCCGTCTTAAAACAAAATATCATTTAACAATCAACTTACGGTTTACAGGTGACTTTACTGTTTTAGCCCCCCTAAATCCCCTGAATGGGACTTGGAATCTTTCGGCAGTTGCCGGAGAAGTTGGGAGAGGTAAAACCAAGATTGAACTTGTAAATTGAAAGTAGGGTTTCATCAAATTTAGTTTTAAGACAGCTTCAATCTTTTATTTCGAACTTAAACATGAAAATTCTAATAAAAATCATAGAATCTCAGATTACAAATATTTTACTTTTTTCAATCTTAGTATTATTATCAAAACATTCATTTACCCAATCATCAATTAATCTAGGTTTAGGGTATTGTTCTAATTTATCAAATTCTGAGAAGGTTAAACCTTCTCAAAGTATCTCAATGCTAAAAGGTATTTATATTTCGTCTAGTTTTGGGAAAAAAATTAACAAAACCTCCATAATCAAAGTTGGAATAAATTATGCAAATAAGAACTATTCAATCATAAAAACGGAAAAGTTCAAAGGAGTTTCTCATAAATTCATAAATTCATATTTGAAATTCCCAGTCATACTACAAACGACTTTTTATAGTAGGAATAGAATCTCAATATCAAGTAACTTTGGCTACTATGCAAGTTATTGGTTATTTAGCAAAACTAAAGGGTTTATTCCAAATCTTTTTGACACGGAATATTCAATAGACGACAATGGACAAATTGTCCAAAAATTATCGTTAAATAGTTATAACAGAGAAGTTGACTTAACAAAAAATAAAAAAAACAGATTTGATAATGGCTTAATCATAGGTTTGAATGTCTCACATCAATTATCAAATAATCTTTCATTGTTTATAGAGCCTTTATTTTATTATTCTCTTAAAAAAACAAAGCAGCAACATTATCTAAAAACCCCCGATAAACTAAATCAAACAATTGCAATTCTTTTAGGCTGTTCATTCAATTTAAAAGAAAAATAAAATCTATGCCTGCAAATCTAATTAAATATTTGATTTTAATCATTTCTATCTTATTGTTTATAACTTGTAAAAATGAAATAGATCTCAGCGAGAATATTACTACAAATAGTTTACTGGATACTTATGATATCTTCTGGGAAAAAATGAATACTAATTACTTATATTGGGACATTGAAAAAACAGATTGGGATCAAGTCAATGCAAAGTATAGACCTAAATTTACGGTACTCAACAGTGAAAACATAAAACATATAGAAAAAGCAATAACCTATTTTGAAAAAATAACGGAAAATTTAATTGATGGACATTTTTTATTATTTATGAAGTTTGACAGTACAACTATAACATCATTTCATCCGGCATGGGAGAAAAAACTAAAAACTGAAAACTTTCATGAAAAATATCCATACCAAAATATTGTTATAAAATATTTAGATAAAAATTTTTACAGAGGAATAGACAAGAGTAATATTATTGATAATAAATCTACTACTACTATTTGTGGAACAGTCAACAATAATATATTATATTTTTCTACAAATCAATTTTCACTTTTAAAATCATATAGTTCAAAATCACCCAATTCAGTAAGAAATTCACTTAACTTCTTTTTTAATCAAATCAAAAATAACACTGAGAATTTAAATGGTTTAATAATTGACGTTAGAGGCTCTATGGGGGGAAATTTATCTGATTTAAATTTTTTTATAGGACATCTTATCAACAAGCCTCTTCATTTTGGTTATACCCAATATAAAAACAATATTGGAAGAATTGATTATACTCCTTGGATTAAAGCATATATAAATCCACAAGCCAACTCAAAGAAAATAGATATACCTATTATAGTATTAGCAGATAATCATTCCGCATCACTCTCGGAGTTCGTTGTATTTGCTATAAAAGCACTTCCTAACGGAATATTTATTGGTGAAAAGACATGGGGTGCAACAGGAGCAATAGTAGATGAGCATTTGTACGATTCAGGTCAATTCAAAGTTAATGATTGTTTATTTGTCAAAACATCTTCTATCAGGTTTAAATATTTAGACGAAAAAATCTATGAAGGAAAAGGAATATCTCCAGATATTGAAATTCCATTTAATCTTAAAGATTTAAATAATAATGTAGACAAAACCTTAGAACTTGCCATAGAACTTATAAAAAATAAGAAATATAATCAATCTATATATCCAGAGAATTAAAACAATTGTAATACTAACAAAGAATAATGTACTGAACATTTATTTTTATTAGTATTACAATAATTAACTATTAACTATTCAATTTTAAAACTTAAAATCAACCCCAAACATAAAATGGATTCCTGCTTGTGGATAATATCCATCCATTTTAAAACGTTCACCCCCTAAATGATAAGAATATACCCAGGCATTTGTTTCATATTCATGATCAAACAAGTTATTTACCATAAGGTGCAAAGTAACTTCTCTAAATAAGTCCGTTTTAAACGAATAATCTGCTTTAATATTATTTATAAAGTAAGCTTCAAGAACTCGATCATCGTTTGATGTATTATCTATATATTGCTTTCCTACGTAAGTTGAAACAAAAATCAGGTTCATATCTTTTACAGGTGAATAAATAAACTGGCTGTTACCAACAAAATTAGGAGAGAAAGCCAGATTTGTTGTTCCTAAATTAGATGATTGCTGCTCTCCGGTATCCCAGTTATCAACGAATTCTGTAAAATCTTTTATTTTATTCAAACTAAAAGTTGAATTCGAGTTCCATTTAAGTTTTTTAAACAGCCGAATACCCGTTTCTAATTCCACCCCTGTACGATAACTTTTATCAACGTTTACCATAATAGGTGCACCAACATCATTGATCTGACCAGTAAGTACAAGCTGGTCTTTATAACTCATTAAATAATAATTAGCGGAGAAAGCAAATATTGAAGAAGTATAACCGTAACCCAATTCTAAATCCTTTAAGGTCTCATTTACAGGAGATTCATAACCACTCGGATAGTTTACAAAAGCTGCCCTGTTAGGCTCTCGATTAGCCACAGCGTAGAATAAATACAATTCTTGATTTACTGTTGGTTGATAAAACACACCAAATTTAGGATTGAAGAAATTAAAATCGTGG
Organism: Bacteroidales bacterium; assembly: GCA_028282585.1. Taxonomy (GTDB): domain Bacteria; phylum Bacteroidota; class Bacteroidia; order Bacteroidales; family UBA12077; genus UBA12077. The sequence goes on from JANQHR010000130.1 coordinate 6,677, forward strand.
CTTTGGGTCAAATCCCTTAATTTGTCATCAATACCTTCAACATCATAATCAATCCTTCGGTACTGAAGATCAGCATACAAATTCAAATTATCATTAAGCTTATAATTATACTTTGCATAAAAATTAAGATCCTTTTTCAGCCCGTTATTTTTATACCACTCATAGTTATAATCAACATCCCCAAAATATTGTGCCCAAATAATATTTCCGAAATGATTTCCATCATACACATTATAGCCACCTCCCAATGTAAAATCACTCTGCAAATAATTATAGTTTAATGAGAAAGTCAATCCGTAAAAATCATTATCAAGCCATTTACGGTTAACTAAATCCGTTGATTCAATAAGTTCTGTTCCTAAATCAATATTTTGCAAACCATAATCTTTAAAATCTTCACCATCCTTGAAGCTCTCATAATAACCCCGTCCATAAGTATAATGAAGCGATGTATTGAAATTAACATACGGACTAAATTTATGGGTAAAGTGTACTTGGTAATGATCTTGTTGATAATGATCAACCTGATTCTCATAGGTATACAGATTGTATGTCCTGCTATCTGAGTTAATCATGTGCTGAGTCTCTTCTGCACTGTAAAGTGAATGATCACCATAACGTTTCATTCCTTCCAAGTCATTATTTAACCGAACTGATGGGACACCGTTCCAAGCCTGATAAGTTTCTTCGAACCCGGAAAAAATATTGACTTTTATAATAGAATTATTGCTGTAATAACCTCCCGACACAAAAAATGACTTCAGATCAGAACTTGCCCTATCAATAAACCCATTGGAAGTTATCTTGGATAATCTTACATCGAGGGTAAACTTATCATCGATCAAGCCCGTTCCAGCAGAAAGCGTATTCTTAAATGTATTGAATGTCCCGGCGGCAGAACTAAACTCTCCATAAACATCTTTCCTTAATGAATTAGTTTGTAAATTAATACTTGCCCCAAAAGCTGCAGCACCATTTGTTGAAGTTCCCACACCACGCTGAACCTGAACATTCTCAATAGAAGATGCAAGATCTGGTTGATCGACAAACCATGTGCCATGAGATTCAGCATCATTTAGAGGAATGCCATTTACACTAACGTTAATACGGTTCAAATCGGTTCCCCGTATCCTAAAATTCGTGTACCCCACACCAGCACCAGCATCCGATGTTACAACGAATGAAGGAGTTAACTGAAGTAAAAAAGGAATATCCTGTCCCATATTTCTTCTATCAATTTCTTCTGAAGTAACATTCGTGTAAGCCATAGGGGTTTTTGCTTTAGCACGAGTCGCTGAAATTAGAATTTCTTCAGTCATAACGGTATTCGGTAGAAGATCAATCTCAATTTCTTTATCCGAATCGAGCTTTAAATTCATCTCTTTAGTTTCAAAACCAATAAACGAAACCATCAGCGTATAATCGTCAGATTTTAGATTCTTCATCTCAAAACTTCCATCACTAAATGTTGATACACCATAATAAGAGCCTTTTAAAACGACACTTGCTCCGGCCAATGACTTCCCTTCACCTTTAACAACTCCAGAAAGATTGAACTGCCCAAAAGCAACTAATACCATTACTTGTAAAATTAGTAACAAAATAAACTTTTTCATTTTTAGAAAATTTGGTTAAAAAATAACCAATGAGGTAGGAAAAATCCCTTTCGCCTCCCTACGCCGGTACTAACCGGATCAGGTTCTTTGAGTATAATCTCAGTCCCGGTTTTACCGGGACACCCCCCATTGCGTAAATGTCGCTACAAATTTAGACTAATTCTAAATAACAGGCAAGAAAAATCATGCCAATTTAATTACAAAAGGCCGTATTGGATATTGAATTATTTTTTGTTTACACAAGGCAAAAAATAAGAGCATAGCTTAGAAGCTGTCTAAATTTTATTTTCCAGAATGATTATGATGTATTTTTTGTTTAGACAAGGCGAATTTGACGCGAATAGCACCAGCTATTTAAGGAAAATTCAACGCAGTATAAGCGAAAAAGACGCATAATCAAATGGATGGATAATTTTTAGACAGCTTCTAAGGAACAATCTTTTATTCGACATAAGAATAGGATTAAATTAAGAGTGGTTTGAGTTTGTTAAAATAGCACAGATTGAACTAATTAACTGTAAGAATTAACTGTTAGTAAATAATAGATTATATAATGTGAAATCATGTATGCATTTAAACAAAATCATCTACTTTTATAAAAACAAAAATCAATCATCATGGATATCAGCGTTTTTATTGATAAGTCAGTAGTGCCAGCAAATTCTGATGTAAAATCAGTTTTGCCAGACCAATATGATCTTTGGATGAAAATCAGGGATTTTGTTTGTGAAAAATACCCGGCGGCAGTAGAAGAATGGAATTTCCCAGGCAAAAAGTATGGTTGGAGCTTCCGGATTAAAGACAAGAAAAGAGCAATAATTTACTTTTTGCCCAGGAAGGGGTACTTTAAGGTAGCTTTTGTTTTTGGGCAGAAAGCTACAAGTACTATTATGGAAAGTGATATTTCCGAAGAAATAAAAACAGACCTTTCCAATGCCCGTGTTTATGCAGAAGGACGTGGAATTCAAGTACAGGTAAAAGGAGAGGAAAGTTTAGCTGATATAAAAAAACTGGTTGAAATTAAATTAGCTCACTAATTATAAAATCGATATAAAAATTACAGAATGAGATTAAGGCTAATCTTAGTAACCGTATTTTGTTTTACACTTTTTCAAGGGTTTTCTCAAGATTTTTATTCTTTATCTAACGACTTTAACAAATGGTCTGTAGATGGAGCTGTTGGTTTTACCAAACCATATCGAAGTTTTACCTCAGGGTATTGGACTCCCAAAATTGGTTTTCTTTCATCTGATATAGGTGTTCGCTACATGTTTAATGAATATTTTGGGGTAAAATATAGCTTGGGATATAACTATTATCATTCTGCAAAAAACAGTAAAGAATTTAGTACCGATCAGTATATAATGAGTTTGCAGGGAGTTGTTAATGCAGGGAGATTACTGAAAATTCAAAGTTTATCAAAAAAAATAAATGTGTTGGCGCATGCAGGATTGGGAAAAGGTAATCTTAAGTATGGCAGGCCAGCTGGAAGGGATGATGTAGACCATATTTTCAATATTATGGGAGGGCTTACTGGTCAACTGAGCCTTTCGGATAGATTTGCATTAAACATGGACATAACTGGCCTTGCAAACTTATCGCAAGATCATTCTTCGTTTGATGGAGGACCTCCTAATGATTGGGAAGCTGGTATAGTTTTTAACGGAACTGTGGGTGTTTCTTATTACTTTGGCAAAAAGAAGAAGCATGCTGACTGGTACCTGAGAGAAGATGTACTTTATTCAAACCTGAATGCAACTATGGATAAGCTTGAAAGCAAACTTGAAACTTCACACAAAGATATTGAGCATAAAGAGACTGAGCTAAATAAGCTTAATAAACAAGTAGCGTTACTCGAACAAGAACTACAGCAAGTAAATGAGAACGTAAATAATCAGGATGAATTTGAAAGATCTGGCAATAAGGGCTTAGATGAATTAATTGATAGTGGTTATCTGACTATTTACTTTGATTTTAACAGCTTCGAGCTTAAACAGTCTTCTTTTGCAACAATCAATTTCTTACAGAATATGATGCAGAAAAATCCAGACTTGTCAATTTTGCTTGAAGGATTTGCTGATGAGTCTGGTGATGAAAACTACAACCTAAAACTTTCATTGCAACGAGCAGAGCAAGTAAGGAAATACTTAATTGAGCTTGGTGCTGATGAGAATAGAATTTCTATTGAAGGAAAGGGAGAGGTTTTGGGAACCGGGCAGAAATCAAAATTAATGAAGCAGTTTGCACGAAAAGTAAGTGTGAAAATCCTGAGATAATAGATAAACAATCCAGTTATGAACGAAGAATTCATACCAGTTGTGGATGGAGTGACTATTCTTGTTGAAAAATGGGAACCTATTTTGAAAGGGCTTTCTCAGTAACTTATTACAAATAAGGTAAACAAACAAGGACGGTCAATCAAATAGATTATTGGGCACATGGTTGATTCAGCATCAAATAATACACACAGAATCGTGCACTTGCAATATCAGGAAAGTCCGCTTCAATTCCCCAATTATGCAACGAATGGAAATAATGATCGCTGGATTGCTATTCAGGATTACCAAAACGAAAATTGGGGCGAGTTGATCCACCTTTGGAAATGTACCAACCTTCATATTGCACATGTCATCAAAAATGTCGATCCATCAAAACTAGTAGTGCGTTCATAAAGTTTCGTTGAAAAACTCATCGGATGACTCTGTTGATATCGAGCATTTTAGTCATCCGATGAGTGACACG
>JANQHR010000140.1 GCA_028282585.1 Bacteroidales bacterium
TGGTAATCCGATGAAAGTTCTTAAAATTGCAACGGATATTACTGATATTTATAAGGCCAATTAGAAAAACCACCTATTAAATCTTAAAAGCCCGTAATATAATTTACGGGCTTTTTCCTAGACTTATTTTATATTTTATTATCTAAAACTTATTCCTAGTCCGGCACTCGCAACTGAATAATTCGCATAAGTATAATCAAAATTTAAGGTAACTACTGCAAATTTAAATCTTAAACCGGCATTAAACCTTGGTTTTGTTGCACTTCCATCAGAACTTTCAATGCTAATATCAATTGGATCTCTTAATGCAGATTCTTCTGTAACCAGAACATCTCCATTACCTTGTACCTCTGGAAAAGGATAATTACCATTCAGTTTTAGGTCTGTTTTACTTGAACTAATACCAATACCACCGTAGATACATATAACTTTAAAATCACCTGAAACTAAAAGATTAGCAGTAAAATTGCTAATATCAAGAACCATTTCCTGGTTATCGTAAAAGCTTGGCAGTTCCAAAATATTATTTGAAGTCGTTACGCCCATATCAACATAAACAGAGGGTTGAAAATTTAATCCAACTGTCGATTTCATTTTAGTATAGCCGCCCTGTAACGTTAAGTCAAAAACTGGAATTTTATTTAATGCCGGTATCCATTGTTTTATTCCGTGTTTTATACCAATACCCCACAATCCGATTTTACTGTCATTGCCCCATTCAATTTCAGGTGAATATCTGAAATTTAGTTCCGATTCTTTCATTAATCCTATTCCAACCTGTAACATTGGCATGGCCGAATAGGCCGATCCTGTTCCTTTGGGCAAATTAAAACTTGCAAAAGGCACATCTCCAACAAAAGGTACATTTTGATAGTACGTTAATGTTTGACCCTCTTCGTTTTTTCCGGCTGCCGTTGGTGAGTCAGCTCCATCAACATTTACAGTTAATCCGTTTGCTTCATCACCTAGTTGTAATTCATTTGCGTCATAACTTTGATCTGCAGAAGGAATCATTGCCAAATTAAATGATACTGTTATATCAAAACCTCCCAATTTATGAGGTTTAGCAGTATTATACCATCCCGTACTTAAAGCAGCCCCCATTCCATTAGCATAAGGAGATAAATAAGCTTCGAATATCTTTGCTGCATCATCTTCTCCAGTTGACAATATTTGTCCTAGCTGAGAAAATTGTGCTCGTACAGTCACAGAAATTAATAGAATTGCTACTGTCGCATAAAAAAATTTGTTCCTTTTCATGGTTTTTGGTTTAAAGGTTTCATATGTTTATTAAGATAGATGTAAAAATCTTACTAAAAGTTTCGTGTAACAATATTTTTCTTGGCATATCATATGGAAAATAAGTAAATCTAAAAAAATGATTCATAAAATCTATCTTACGAAATAGAAATTTTAATCTTAGTTAGTTTAAATTTGCATAAAAATCACTTATGGCAATAAATCAACCTTTAGCGGATCGGATGCGTCCAAAATTCTTACAGGAATATATTGGTCAGAAGCATCTTGTAGGTGATAATGCTATTCTGCGTAAAGCAATAGAATCAGGAAATATACCATCATTTATACTTTGGGGGCCTCCTGGTGTTGGTAAAACAACTTTGGCAAAAATCATTGCAAATCAACAAAATAGACCTTTTTTTACTTTAAGTGCGGTCCATTCAGGAGTAAAAGATGTTCGCGAAACTATTGAAAAAGCTAAAAAACAGCAATTTTTCGACTCTCCTAATCCAATACTGTTTATAGATGAAATACATCGTTTTAATAAATCCCAACAAGACTCGCTTTTAAGTGCGGTTGAACAAGGAACGATAATCTTAATTGGAGCAACTACTGAGAATCCTTCATTTGAAGTAATTTCACCTCTCTTGTCCCGATCACAGGTTTACATCCTTAAACCCTTGGAGAGAGATGATCTTATTGAATTATTAGACAGAGCATTAAAGGAAGATACTTATTTAAAAGATTTAAATGTTGAAATAAAAGAGTATGAACTTCTTTTACGTTTTTCTGGCGGCGATGCTCGTAAATTGTACAATATTCTGGAGTTAGTGGTTAATACCGAAAGAGCTAAGAATGATAAACATATCATCATAACAAATGATATTGTAACAGATATATTACAGCAGAATATTGCAACGTACGATAAAAATGGTGAACAACATTATGATATCATTTCTGCATTTATAAAATCGATTAGAGGAAGTGATCCAAATGCTTCGGTATATTGGTTGGCCAGAATGATTGAAGGTGGTGAAGATCCTAAATTTATTGCAAGAAGGTTATTAATTTTAGCAGCAGAAGATATAGGATTAGCAAATCCAAACGCCCTTTTATTAGCCAACACTTGCTTCGATGCCGTAAATAAAATTGGATGGCCCGAATCAAGGATTATTCTGTCTGAAGCAACTATATACTTAGCAACCTCACCAAAGAGTAATTCTGCATACCAGGCAATTAACGATGCGCAAAGATTAATTAAGAAAACAGGAGATTTACCGGTCCCTTTGCATATTAGAAATGCTCCTACGAAATTAATGAAAGATATTGGATACGGTAAAGATTACAAATATGCACATAGCTATGAAGGAAATTTTGTTCAAGACAATTTTATGCCTGACGAACTGAAAAACAATATTGTTTATAATCCACAAAATAATTCAAAAGAAATGGAAATATTAAAACGACTTATTAGTCAGTGGAAAGGAAAATACAATTATTAGTTTTGCGCAAATTATAATTTAATACAATATAGAATGTTAAGAAGTATTCCGGATATTAAGCATCTCGATAACAATAATTTCTTTTTATTAGCTGGTCCTTGTGTGGTAGAAAGTGAAAAAAATGTTTTTGAAATTGCAGAGCGAATCATAGAAGTAACAGATAAACTAAAGATACCATATATTTTCAAGGCTTCTTATAAAAAGGCTAATCGATCAAGAATTGACTCGTTTACAGGTATTGGTGATATTAAAGCATTAAAGATTTTGGGTAAAGTTCGTGAAGAACTTAATATTCCGATAGTTACGGATATCCATTCTGAGATTGAAGCTACAATTGCTGCTGCGTATGTTGATGTACTCCAGATTCCAGCTTTTCTATGCAGGCAAACCGAATTGCTTGTTGCTGCAGCTAAAACAGGAAAAGTAATTAATGTTAAAAAGGGGCAATTTTTATCTCCTTCTTCAATGCAATTTGCAATTAATAAAATTTTAGACTCAGGAAATAAGAATGTTATAATAACAGATAGAGGTACCATGTTTGGTTACCAAGATCAAATAATTGACTACAGAGGTATTCCGGAAATGCAAAAATTTGGTTATCCAGTTATTTTGGATATAACCCATAGTTTACAGCAACCTAATCAAACGTTGGGTGTAACTGGTGGTAAACCAGAATTAATTGAAACTGTTGGTCGTGCGGGCATTGCTGTGGGTGTTGACGGTATTTTTATAGAGACTCACCCAGATCCTGCTAATACAAAATCGGATGGATATAACATGTTAAATTTAAGCCTTTTAGAAAATATACTTAACAATTTGGTTAAAATTCGTCAAACTGTGGTTTCACTTTAAAGCGTTAAGTTAAGTATTTGTCCAGTTTTGTTAAAAACTGATTCATTGAGATTGGTTTAGATATATAATCATCGCAACCAGCATCAATACATTTATAGCTATCTTGTGGTAAGGCATATGCTGTTTGTGCTACAATTGGAATATCTTTTGTCATCCTTTTAACTAACCGTGCGCATTCATATCCATCCATAACAGGCATTTGAATGTCAAGTAGAATTAAATCGATTTTGTTCCCACCTTTAACAAATTCTACTACCTCTTTCCCATTTCTTGCCCACTTTAATTCAACGTTTGTTGGTACTAAGGTTTCCTGAATAATATCAAAGTTTATTCTTTTATCTTCTGCCACAACAATTACTTTATTCTCCCAGTTAAACTCACTTGGTTGAATATTTACAACTTTGTTTTGCTCATTAGGCTTAAAAGGTATGGTTACAAAAAAAGTACTTCCTCTATTTAGTGTGGATTCTAACGTTATAGAACCTTTTAAAAGTTTTACTAAGTTTTTCGCCACGGTTAAACCGATACCAGCACCTCCATATTCCTTGGTTGTACTTTCATCAACTTGCCTAAACCTTTCGAATATCAAACCATAATTCTCTTCTAAGATTCCAATACCGGTATCTCTTACATAAAATTGAATTTCATTATGTTTTGGATGGGTAAATCCAAACTCTATATGACCTTTATTAGTGAATTTCAAAGCATTATCCAACAATATTGAAAGTATTTGTTTAAGTCTAGATTGGTCCGTACTTATTAATATATCTGCTTCAGTGTTTTCATTGGCATATTCCAGTGCCAGCCTGTCTTTTCCACGTTTTAATAATTCATTAGCAAAATGATCGTGCAAGAATTCCATCATCGGATGTGGATTAAACTCTTTTATTTCAATCTTTGCCCGACCCGATTCAATGTTGGCAAAGTCTACAATATCATCTATTAAATTAGTCAATTCTGCGCATCCGTTTAGAATAAGATTTATATATTCATTTCTTTTATCAGTTTTGATAGAATCAAAATTTAACATTTGTGAAAATCCTGTAATAGTATTCATTGGTGTACGGATTTCATGAGAGATATTAGCCAAAAAATTGGATTTTAAACGATCAGCTTCTTCTGCCATATTTTTAGCTAATTCAAGGTCCTTCATCGTTTTTTTATGTTTATCGATTTCCATTCTCAAGAGTTTGTTTGAGTCTTCTATATCCTCTGTGCGTTCCTGCACCTTCTTTTCTAAATCCTCTTTTATTTCTTTCAGCTGATCTTCCATAATAATTCTTTCTTCAATTTCGTCTTGTAACTTGCCTGATAAACGACGTTGGTATCGGGCAAAAACCAATAAAGCAAAAGCAATAATTAATGCTAAAAACGAACTTATTATAAGAATCAAATTTTGAGTTTCTTTCTTTTTAATCTTTGCATTATTAAGTTCCTGATCAAGTTTCAAAAAATCAATTTCTTTTTCTTGTTGTGCTGTTTGAAATTTAGCTTCCAATTCTGCAATTTGATTATGTTTCTCTTCATTAAATAATGAGTCTTTTATTAAAACATGTTCCTTATAATAAATCAGTGCATTTTTATATTCAGCCATCTCATCATATACACCTGATAATGCTTCGTAATTATACGATATAAAGTCTGGCATTGAAACTTCCTTTGAAAGATCTAAACCTTTTTGAAAGTATTCAATTGACTTATTATAATTACCTATATTTCTGTATAATGAACCGAGGTTATAAAAAATATATACTAAGGTTGGTTTATAACCCATTTCTTCGAAAATAAATAAGGCTCTCTGATAATAATCGAGGGCCATTTCAAAATTCTTACCTTCTTCGTATATCAAGCCTATATTACTTAACGAAATTGCTATATTCTGTTTATCCTTAACACTTTCATATATATGTAAAGATTTTTCGTAATATCTAAGTGACTCAACAAAATCTCCCCAGTTATAATGTAGAACACCAATATTTTGGTATATAGCGGCGATTTTTTCTTCATTATTTGTTTTACGATAAATATCCAATGCCTTTTCGTAGTAGTTTTGTGCTAATGTATATTTTTCCAGATCATTATATAAAGTTCCTATACACTGATATGTTCTTGCAGATTCTTCATCGTTACCAATTAATTGTGATATTCTTACTGCTTCTTGATAATAAATTAATGCTTTATCATAATTATTTAAATATTGATTGGTTAAGCCTAAATTATGATTCAAATGCAGTAACTTACTCGAATTTTCGAGGTTTTTATATAATTTAAGAGATTGTAAATAAAACTCATTCGCTTTTTCGTAATTATTCGAATTATAATAATACTCGCCCAAATAAAAATTTGAAAATGCTATCGCTTCGGGATCATTAACTTTATTAGCTATTTCCAGAAGATCAATTGAATAATCAAAAACCTCTGTTAAATAATCAGGAAAACTTAAACCAATTATTTCTTTATAAATAACTATTTTCAATCCATCTTGCTTTGTTTCATTTAGTTTTTTTTCGAGCCCGGTTAATTTATCCTGGTATGTATCTTCTTGAGAAAATGAGATTAATGCGCATAAAATAAGCAATATGCTAAACATATTTCGCATAAATTATTTAAGTTTTAATGTTTAATAATTAGAACTTAAATATACAAAATAATCGGTTATTTAAAGATTTATAGGACTTTAATGATTCTTAAAGAGTTATTCTATTTCAAGAAATGATTTTATGGCACCAAAGTAATATTCATTCCAACCATTGGTTATATTCTCAAAATCTTCATCAGGTATATTGGTATGATTTAGTTCTATTTGCGTACCTTTTTTATGTTCAAATAAATTGATTGTTACAATAGATTTTTCAGATTGCTCACCAAAATACCATTCCTGAACAATCCGCTTATCTTTAATAACTTCAATATTTAGACCTGTAATATCACCTTCCCAAAGAGAAAACTCTGTGCCTGAATCAGCGTTCATAATAGCCTTATAACCAGACCATAATTCTATTGTAAAAGGATTTGTTAACGCTATAAATACGTCTTGAGGTTCTGCAGGAAGAATGTAATATTTTTTAAAATCTTTCACACTTAGTTTTATACTTTTTCGAGTTCAATGGTATATAATTCTTCAGATATGGATTGATTATTTCTAAAAAAGAATATCGCGCCCCATTCATGCTCAACTTTTAAATAAACTCTGATCACTTGATCATCAATAACAATAGTTCGAGTAATATGCATACCAAATTTATCAAATTCTTCAACGGTTTTACCCTTTGGGTAATCATTCTTAATTTGAACAAATTCCTCTGCTGTTTCTTTTGCTTTACTATAAAGCTCACGCTGCTGTTTTAATTTTTCCGCTAATGCTTTTGCTTTTCTTTCTTCTATATCATTTTGCAACTGTTCTTGTTTTTCAATCTCTGCCTGAACTTTTGCAGCCTCTTCAGCCTTTTGACGTTCTTCTGCTAATCTTTTTTCTTCTTCTAATCTTGCTAAGCGTTGTTCTTCCTCTAATGCTTTTCGAGCTTCTTCTTCTTTTCTGCGTCTTTCCGCATCTTCTTTTAATTGTGCTAATTCTTTTTCATAAGCCTCCTTTTTTAAACGCTCTTTTTCTTCGGCTACTTTTTTTAATGAATCTGCTTCAGCTTTTTGTCTGGCTTCTTCTGCCGCTTTTAAACGGGTAGCTTCTTCAGCTTCCCTTTTTGCTCTTTCTTCTGCCTCTATACGTTGCTGTTCGGCTATACGCTCTTTTTCAATTTTCTCGGCTTCTAATCTTGCCAATTCTTCTTCTCTGCGTTTTTCCGCTTCTGTTTCTTGTTGTGCTATTAATCTTGCTTTTTCTTCAGCTTCAATTCTGGCCTTTTCTACTGCAATTTTTTGAAGTGAATCTGCTATTGCTTTTTGTTTAGCTTCTTCTGCTGCCTTTCTTCGGGCTAATTCTTCCGTTTCTTTCTTGGCCCTTTCTTCAGCTTCAATGCGTTGTTGTTCGGCAATTCTTTCCTTTTCCAGGCGCTCTGCCTCTTTGCGAGCTTCTTCTTCTTTACGTCTTCGTTCCGCTTCTTCCTTTTCTTTTGCTAGTGCTAAAGCTTTCTTTTCAGCTTCAATTCGTGCAGCTTCTGCAGCAGCTAATTTTCTGGCTTCTTCTTCGGCTTTTAATTTAGCTTCTAAAGCTGCTTTTTTTCTGGCTTCTTCTTCAGCTTTTATTCTTGCTTTTTCTTCAGCTTCTTGACGCTGTTGTTCAGCTATTCTTTCCTTTTCCAGTCGTTCAGCTTCCACACGAGCTGCTTCTTCCTGCCTTCTGCGTTCTGCCTCTTCTTCTTGTTGCTTTCTTATTCTCTCCTTTTCCTCAGCTTCCTGAATTTTTCGTTCTTCTTCTGCTTTTTTTCTTGCTTCGGCAGCGGCTCTTTGTTCTTCTAACTTTTGCAAACGTTCCGCTTCTTTTGCAGCTTTTTCTGCTGCTATTTCTGCTTTTCTTTGGGCTAAAGCTTCTTCTTTTTGTTGTTCAAGATGTTCATCATGGGCTTGTTCCAATTCCCTTTCGGCCTTATCTATTTTATTCCTCATTTCTGAAGAATAATCAACATCATAATCAAAATCTCCTATCTCATTGTAAAATTTAATTATACCAACAGGTTGTGTAAAAACCAATGTATTAACACCTTCATATTGTTTAAAAAGTTCAACAGTAAAGAATATTGGTGTGAATGCTTTATCCTGAAATCGTTCCGGAACTTCCGTATTAATATTTATTTTCTTTGTTACGAATCCATCTTTGGTAAATTCTAATATATAATTCTTATTTATGTCAAGTTCAACTTTAAACTTTCCGGATTTATCAGAAATATATGTTTCAACAAAATTACCATTTTCATATAGTTTTATTTCTCCTTCGAAGGCTTTACCCTGTTTAAATTCTAACTTTCCTTTAATTTCCAGAAAATTTTGCGAATAAGCATTTAAAGCGCTTGAAATTATAAAAAACAGTAGTATTACCAGTATTTTATAAGTATGAGATTTATTGTTCATTTCACTTAATTTATTCTTTAAACACGGGTACCGTAAAGGTAAATTTTGTTCCTTTACCTTCTATACTATCAACAAAAATAGTTCCCCCATTCTTTTCCACAAATTCTTTCGAAATAATTAAACCAAGTCCTGTTCCATGTTCATCAGCCGTACCTTGTGTTGATATATTTGAATCAATCTTAAAGATATATTCCAAATTATTTTTAGGAATTCCTATTCCAGTATCAATAACAGAAATTTCAATCAAATTGTTATTTGTTAAGGCTTCAATAGAAATTTGATCTCCTTTATTCGTAAACTTAACAGCATTTGAAATTAGATTACGTAGAACAGTAGTAATCATATTTTTATCTATTAATGCATATAATTGCATTGGAACCTTTATATCAATATTTACGCCTTTTTCATCAGCTTTTTCTTCAAAATAAGATTTATTTTCTATGGCTAATTCAAATATATCTATTTTTTCCGGATTCACTTCAATCCTTCCGGTTTGTGATTTGGCCCATTGCAATAAATCTTCTAATAAGTTATATGCGTTATTGGAGAACTTATGAATTTGATAAATAAACTCCTGAATTTTCCCTGCATCATAACTGTTGAACCTTTCTATTAACAATTCTGTCAATCCTATTACAGTATTAAAAGGATTTTTTAAATCGTGGGCAATAATTGTAAAGAACTTATCCTTTGTGGCATTCAACTCCTCTAATTCCTTTTTCTGTTTATCTAATTCATCCCTTTGACGTTGAATTTTTAAACTGTTTTGAGTAAGTCTTTCTTCTAAAATGTTATTTTTTCTTAAACGCTTAATTAACGACTTTAAAACAGCTTTTGATACATCCGGGTTATCTTCAATAATTTTATGAAAATCTTCCTGGTCCAATCTTAGTAAATGAGTATCTTTAATTGCAGTAACAGTTGCAGATCTGGCAGAATAATCAATGAGCGAATATTCACCAAAAAAATCTCTATCAGTAAATTCGGTAAACACATGATCTCCATCATGAACTTTTACTTTTCCTTTTGCAATAATGTACATTGCATTAAGTTTATCACCTTTATGAAAAACGGCTTCATTTTGAACAATAAATACATCTGTTAAAAAAGATGATAATCTTTTAAGTATTTTATCATCTGATTCGGAGAATATTATAACATCCTTTAATATAGCTATTCGATCAATGTTTTCGTTTGATTTATCTAATCCTCTAAACCTAAGTCCCATTATACTTGATTGACTAATGTCGATAATATTTCCATAATACGTGCTAATACAGCATTTGGTTGCGCCTTAACAAGAACAAATATAATATATAAAATAGAATAATTAGACTAATATTTTAATTTGAAATTAAAAAACAAAGCTATACTTTGGGCTTTGTTATTATTTAATCGTTAACCAATTGTTATTTATAGAACTTGGTTCATAATAATCAAATAAATCGTATGTAGGCCAGTTATCAATAGTAGCAAGACCTTTAATCATTGTTTTATTTATTTGAACCGGAAATCTTGCTCCGTATTTTGGTGTTGTATTAATTACCAATATCCAACTTAACCCATTTTGTTCCCTTTTGAGTAGTGCCGAGGTGCCCGATAATGTTCCTGTTCGCCACCAATACCCGTTGCTATCAGTTCCTGTCCAACCGAAAGGCCTAATATATCGACTTGATTTTGTCATTTCTAAAATCGATTCCCTTGATAAAATATCCTCCCTTAAATCAAACCCATCAATTGCAACAAGAAACTTCATTAATTCAGTTGGTGTGGCTACCCAACCACCAGCAGCTCCAAGTGTCTCAATCGAGTTTCCTCCGTAATATTTAGGCACCTTCTCTCCTGTTCCAAAACTTGATAAAACCTCACGTTCACCTTTTAATCCATAATATCGTACTTCGTTTTCATATCTATCTCCAGGAAGTGATTTACCTAAATGCATATCATATATACCTAAAGGATTTAACACCTGTGAAACTACGTAATCCTCGTAGCTGGTTCCCGAAACTTCTTGAATTATAAGTCCTAATAAAGCATATCCAAAATTGGAATAAGCAGTTTTTTTACCTGGTTTATAATCAAGTTTTCTATCTTTAAGAACATACCTCGTTATTGTTTCTATATCTAAAGGTAAATCCGCATTCATTTCTTTTGCAATCTTTAGGTTTTGAAACATCGGATCTCCTTTTTTATTAGTCCAACCAGTAGAATGATTTAAAAGATTTTTAACAGTGATATTTAATACATTTTTGTCCTTTATTTCCGTGAACCTGTCCTTAAAAATCCCGTTTTGTCCAAATACTGTATCATTAAGATTTATGCTTTCATCTTCGATAAGTTTCATAATAGCTACCGCAGTAATCAGCTTCGATATACTTGCAACCCGGAATAAATGTTTTGGTTCAACATTTATTTCGTTTTCCCTATCGGCATAACCAAACCCCTTAGAGTAAATTAATCGTTCGTCTTTAACCACAGCAACAGAAGCACCAACAATATTCCATCTATTCATAAATTCCTCAATCTGTTGATCCAGGCCTTGCATAGATTCATATGCGGATAATTTGTTGCTTATTCGTAAAGAAATTGGCATTCGCTCCTCTGAAGGAACAACCTTTTCGCTTGTTGATCTATCAGAAAAACTGATAGCTATCTCAGCGAAATATACCATAATGAATAAAAAAAATATTTTTAAAACTTTTATAAACTTCATAAACTTTTAATTCGTTCCCACTAAAATCAGCTATTTGAGATTAATAGCCTGACTAACTGATTCTTATTGAAAATTTAATAAGAAAAACGGGAGCAAAGCTAATTAAATATCTCTAATAACAAATAATTCGTTTACAAGTTTTGATAAATGCTAATTTTTTGATGATGAGTTTATTAACATTTTTGAATGAAAAAATCAGGAAAGTATAAAAAAACCACCGTTTTCAGAAAAACAGTGGTTGTTGAAAACTTTTATGTTAAATTTTAGAAAAAGTAACCTAGCGAAATTACAAATTGGCTATTTCTTGAATCAAAACCGTACGAAGTATCTCCAATATTTACTCCATCAGCTAATTTACTAAGGTTTCCTTCATATTTTGCATCAATTGTTATCTTTTCTCCCAAATCTAATCCTAATCCTACCTGATAGCCCCATGTAGCCCCATTAAATTCTTCTTTTACTTCTACATCTTCGAACATATCCAGAGCCGGATCCGAACTTAACACGATGGTTCCAACCGGTCCACCTTGCAAACGTAATGGTCCCATTTTATAGCCTACCATAATTGGAATATCCAATTGTCTAAATTTTTGTTCTCTAATTTCAGATATTACCTCAGTTCCACTATTCAAAGATGTAACTTCCACTTCACCGCTTGTTGATGTAAATAATAGTTCAGGTTGTACATAGAGTTTCATTATGGTAACTCTTGCCATCACACCACCCTGAAATCCAACTTTTGCATCTTTACCTTTTACTACAAGTTCATCGAATTCTGATTGATCAGAAACACTTATAACATCATCAGCTTTGATACTTGTAGTTGTAATACCTCCTTTAATACCAAACTTAATTTGAGCATTTGAAACCAATGAAAATGGTATAATCAAAAATGCTATTAAAAATATTCGTTTCATAATATTCAATTTTTAGTTTATTGTTCTGAATTTTCAAAAACCATTCCAAAAAATAATTTAGATTTTAAAACAACTTAAGAATATACTTCTAATATTTACAATGGCGAAGATAAACGTTTTTATTTTATATCTAATTATTAATTTTTCTTGGCAACTACAATATCTCTTTTTATAGACTTATCTACCATATGTTCAAACTCATCGTAAGGAGAATTGCTTAAAACCTCAAATCCAGATTTAGTAAAAATATCAGAGAGTTTTTCTCTACTTGCAAGAAATGAATTCCAGGCAACGACTACAACGCCTCCTGTAATTAGCACTTTTTTCCATTCGTTAATACTTTCTGAAAGCAAGTCCGAAGGATTTCTGGTAAATGAAGTGCTTTTAATGCTTCCTGTATTTCCGTGTACTATTCCATAAGGTAAATCTCCTACAACTAAATGAAAGAGTTTCTTTTTAAAGTACTTATAAGCATCTTGAGAATTTCCGCAAATGAACCCAACTTTTTTAGTGTTCTTTTTTGTTTCAAACTCTTCTTTCGTATTAGCAAATTCATATTCTTGAATATTTATCGCATCTCGTTTGTTTGTTCCGTATATCCGTCTTTTTATTGAATTGTGTTTAATTCGCTCAGTTTCTAAATATTTTTTAAAGAAGAGAGCTGATTCATGAATCAACTTTGATTCATATTCAGTGCCATAAGAATCAAAACCATATACTGCTCCTTCAAAAAGTGTAGTACCTTTTCCTGCAACGGGATCAAGCAGTTTAATCTTATCTGTATAATCAAATTCACTGGATAAAAGTGCTACATTTACCATCATTTTTGTAAATAGTTCATTTGTTTTTCCTTGGTATTTTAAAAATGAACTAATTTTAGAATCCAGATAATCATAATTTGTTTTTTTTACAGGAACTAAACAATTCTTTTTATTTAATCTTTCAAATATAAAAATTGCAAAAACAAAAGATAATTTTGATAATAAATCTAAATCTTTTTGAATTAAATCATAT
>JANQHR010000010.1 GCA_028282585.1 Bacteroidales bacterium
TAAGAATCTCCTTCCCCATTGAGTGGTATCCTAATTTATTATCCATATTATGAATCTGGTTTGGCCAAAAGGTATCCGGTTCATTAATTAACTCTTTGGTTCTTTCAATCATATTATCAATAACTTTAGCTGTTAATATACCATTTTCGGCATGAATTATTTCTACTGTTGCACCAAAAGCACGCATTGTTTGTAATTTTTCTTCTGAAAATCCATTAGACGAAACAAAATATGCTTTGTAACCTTTTGTTGCACACACCATTGCTAAGGAGCTTCCTGTGCTTCCTCCTGTATATTCTACAACTTTACCACCGGTCTTTAGCTCTCCTCTTTTCTCAGCACCTTCGATCATGGATAATGCCATCCGGTCTTTCATACTTCCGGTTGCATTAGCACCTTCAAATTTCACATATATGTCAGCACTGTTTTTATCAGTTAATCTTTTTAATTTAATCAATGGTGTATTTCCTATTAAACTCATTATTCGATTATTATTTATTAACAGTATTTAATTTATATAAATGATAAACATGTATGATTCCAAACAAAATAGCCCCGGCAGCAACCGGGTTTGCTTTGGTTATAATTCCATATGTTAAATAGAACATACAAGAAATCAAATGAATCCATCTAAGCGTCCGTATATTAGTACTCATCATTGCAATAAGAGCCAAACAAAGAGCAATATATCCAATTATATCAACCATCTTTAAGGTTTTCCAGAGCCCGGTCTTTGAAGCTTTTGGCTTGTATTTGATTTTCAAATTTCTCAAGGTTAACAAAAAATTCCATATTTTCTGCTAATATTTGCTGTATGGATTTTTGACCTGCATCCCAGATTTTTTCAAATTTTGGCAGCTCCCTTTTGGCTTTATCCGAAAGTGTTATTAGTTTTTTTCTGCTATCTTTTTCTGAAATTGAAGTTTCTATATATCCTTTCTTTTTCATCCTGGATATCATTTTTGTCATAGCAGGTTGAGAAAAGTTAAGTGAAGCTGCAATTTCAGTTAATGACACTTCCTTTTCTTTTTTAAGAAGTAAAAAAACCAAATGCCAGCTTGGTTCTATGTCCATACACTGAGTTTTATATAAATCTTTAATACTATAAGATAATGTATCACTTAATCTTTTCAGCCGGGCAGTTATACCCAGAAATTCAAGTTCATTTAAAAAGTCATTTTTCATTGAAATTTACTTAACTAGTTATGCAAATATATTAAATTTTACTTAACCAGTTAAGTTTATGTTGGGATTTTTATAAAAAAAAGCGAATCAATCCCGATAGCTATCGGGAGATTCGCTCTCCTTCTATTATAAATTATCTTAAGCTTGCGCGGTTGGTCCACCAAAATTCATTGGCATCATCTGACCACCACCTTCTGATTTTTTAATTGGACCATGCATTTTTTCGTATTTTTCAACATTATCTTGTAATGCATTTAAAAAACGCTTTGCATGCTCTGGTGTAAGTATAATACGTGATTTAACCTCTGCCTTAGGAACACCTGGCATAACTCTAACAAAATCTAGAACAAATTCAGCACTTGAATGAGTTATTACTGCTAAATTTGAGTAAATACCCTGAGCAATATCCTCTTTCAAATCAATATTAATTTGACCTTTCATTTGTTTTTTTTCGTCTTCCATAATGTTTATTTTTAATCTCTATCCTTTGCAGACATCAAGTTATCATATTCCTCACGAGAACCAACAATTAACTTGTCATATTCACGTAAACCGGTTCCAGCAGGTATTTTATGTCCAACAATTACATTTTCTTTCAATCCTTCTAACCCATCTACCTTACCATGAATTGCCGCTTCGTTCAGAACTTTTGTAGTTTCCTGGAACGATGCTGCAGACATGAAACTCTTAGTTTGAAGAGCTGCTTTTGTTATACCTTGTAACACCTGGCTCGATGTAGCAGGCACTGCATCTCTTGCTTCTATCCGTTTTAAATCTTTACGTTTTAAGATTGAATTTTCATCTCTCAGTTTTCTTGCAGTAACAATTTGTCCTGCTCTGAAAGCTTCGGAATCTCCCGGATCAACTATTACCTTCTTATCGTAAATCCAATCATTTTCATCCATAAATTCCCATTTATCAACTACTTGTTTTTCAAGGAACTTAGTATCTCCCGGATCTTCAATAATAACTTTACGCATCATCTGTCGAACGATAACCTCAAAGTGTTTATCATTAATTTTCACACCTTGCAAACGATATACTTCCTGAACTTCGTTAACAATATATTCTTGTACCTTTGTTGGACCCTTAATCGCTAGAATATCTGAAGGAGTAATTGCACCATCCGATAATGGAATACCAGCTCTCACATAATCATTCTCCTGAACAAGAATTTGTTTAGAAAGTGGCACTAAGTATTTCTTAACTTCGCCAGTTTTTGATGTAATGATAATTTCTCTATTACCACGCTTGATCTTACCAAATGCAACCTCACCATCAATCTCCGAAACTACTGCAGGATTTGAAGGGTTTCTTGCTTCAAACAATTCAGTAACTCTTGGCAGACCACCGGTAATATCACCAGATTTACCAACTGCTCTAGGAATTTTAGCTAAAATCTCCCCAGTTTTAACTTCCTGTCCATCTTCAATATTCATATGAGCTCCAACCGGTAAGTTATATGTCTTTATTATTTCACCGTCGGCTCCTACTAACTTAGCGGATGGATTTTTCTTCTTATCTCTGGTTTCTATTATTACTTTTTCCCTGAATCCTGTTTGCTCATCAGATTCCTCCTTATAAGTAACACCATCAAGTACATTCTCAAAAATTAATCTACCAGTTGCTTCTGAGATAATTAATGCGTTGTATGGATCCCATTCACAAACAACAGTATCTTTTTTAACCTCATCTCCCGGTTTTACGTATAATCTTGATCCATATGGAATAGTATGTGTAGAAAGTGAAATACCTGTATTTTTATCAACAATACGCATCTCTGCTAATCGACCAATTACGATACTAACTTTACTACCATCATCCTCAACTTTTTCAACAGTACGTAATTCATCTATTTCAATAACACCATCATATTTCACAATTACACTTGAATCTGCTGCAATATTAGATGCAGTACCCCCAACGTGAAAAGTTCTTAATGTTAACTGTGTACCAGGCTCACCGATCGACTGAGCTGCAATAACACCAACAGACTCTCCCTTTTGAACCATCTTACCTGTTGCCAGGTTTCTACCATAACATTTAGTACAAACTCCAACTTTAGATTCACATGTCAATACTGAACGTATTTCAACTTGTTCGATTGGAGAATTTTCAATCTTTCTAGCAATTTCTTCAGATATTTCCTCACCAGTACCAATAATTAATTCTCCAGTTAACGGATGATAAACATCGTGAACAGTGGTACGCCCTAATATCCTTTCAAATAATGTTTCAACAATCTCCTCATTTTTCTTAATTGCAGTTGCAACAAGACCTCTTAATGTTCCGCAATCTTCTTCCTGGATGATAACATCTTGTGACACATCAACCAAACGACGCGTTAAGTAACCCGCATCGGCTGTTTTAAGTGCTGTATCAGCCAGACCTTTACGTGCACCGTGGGTCGAAATAAAGTACTCCAGTACTGATAATCCTTCCTTAAAGTTCGAAAGAATTGGGTTTTCAATAATCTCTGAACCTGTGGTTCCTGATTTTTGGGGTTTTGCCATCAATCCTCTCATACCTGAAAGCTGACGAATCTGTTCTTTCGATCCTCTTGCTCCAGAATCTAACATCATATATACAGAATTGAATCCCTGGTTATCAGTAGATAACTTTTTCATTAAAGTTTGGGTCAACCTTGCATTAATATGTGTCCAAATATCAATAATCTGGTTATAACGCTCATTGTTAGTAATGAAACCCATGTTATAATTATTCAAAACTTCCTCAACCTGAGCATAACCGTCATTTACTAAGTCTTCTTTTTCCTTTGGAATAATAACATCATCAAGATTAAAAGATAATCCACCCCTAAATGCCATTTGGTATCCAAGGTTTTTGATATCATCCAAGAATTTAGAAGTAACATCAGTACCTGTTTTCTTTAATACAGTACCGATAATATCTCTTAATGATTTTTTAGTTAACAACTGATTGATAAATCCGGCTGCGTCTGGCACATATTCGTTAAATATAACGCGGCCCACAGTTGTTTCAATCATTTGATTAACAGGCTTACCATCAACTACATCATTCACTTTTACCTTGATACTCGCGTGCAATTGAACTGCTCCTTCATTATAAGCAATTGTAACCTCCTCAGGTGAATAGAAAGTTAATCCTTCACCTTTTACACCATCTCTTTGTTTAGTAATATAATATAATCCAAGAACCATATCCTGAGACGGAACAGCAATTGGAGCACCATTAGCCGGATTCAAAATATTGTGCGCAGCAAGCATCAACATTTGTGCTTCTAAAATTGCAGCATTACCTAAAGGTAAGTGAACAGCCATCTGATCACCGTCAAAGTCAGCGTTAAATGCTGTACAAACAAGTGGGTGTAACTGAATAGCCTTACCCTCAATTAATTTTGGCTGGAACGACTGGATACCTAAGCGGTGCAATGTTGGAGCACGGTTAAGTAAAACCGGATGTCCTTTCAGAACGTTTTCAAGAATATCCCAAACTACAGGATCTTTTCTATCAACAATCTTCTTAGCAGATTTAACTGTTTTTACAATACCTCTTTCAATTAACTTTCTAATGATAAAAGGTTTGTAGAGCTCTGCTGCCATATCTTTAGGTAAACCACACTCATGTAACTTTAATTCAGGTCCAACAACAATTACCGAACGTGCAGAGTAATCAACACGCTTACCAAGAAGGTTTTGACGGAATCGTCCTTGTTTACCCTTTAAACTATCACTTAACGATTTTAAGGCTCTGTTTGAATCTGTTTTAACAGCATTCGATTTTCTTGAATTATCGAATAATGAATCAACAGCCTCCTGTAACATACGTTTTTCATTACGCAAGATTACTTCGGGTGCCTTAATCTCTATTAATCTCTTTAATCGGTTATTTCTAATAATAACTCTTCGATATAGGTCATTCAAGTCTGATGTTGCAAATCGCCCACCATCAAGCGGAACCAAGGGGCGTAATTCAGGCGGAATTACAGGCACTACCTTAACAACCATCCATTCAGGTCTGTTTATTCCTTTTGATGCTCTAAACGCTTCAACAACCTGTAATCTTTTTAAAGCCTCATTTTTTCGTTGCTGAGAAGTTTCAGTATTCGCTTTATGACGAAGTGAATATGATAAATCATCCAAATCAATTCTTTCTAACAGCTTATAAAGAGCTTCAGCTCCCATATCTGCTATGAATTTATTAGGATCAGAATCATCTAAATATTGATTTTCTTTCGGTAATGTCTCTAAAATATCAAGATATTCTTCTTCAGTTAAAAAGTCTAAATACTTTATACCATCTTCAGCTTTAATACCTGGATTTATAACAACATACCTTTCATAGTAAATAATTGAATCAAGCTTTTTGGTTGGTAAACCCAAAAGATATCCAATTTTATTCGGTAATGATTTAAAATACCAAATATGTGCAACCGGCACTACCAAAGAAATATGTCCCATTCTTTCGCGGCGAACTTTTTTCTCAGTTACTTCAACTCCACAACGGTCGCAAACGATACCTTTATATCTGATTCGCTTGTATTTACCACAATGACATTCATAATCTTTTACAGGACCAAAGATCCTTTCACAAAACAAACCATCACGTTCTGGCTTATATGTTCTGTAGTTTATTGTCTCAGGTTTTAAAACCTCTCCGCTTGAACGTTCCAAAATTTCTTCCGGAGATGCTAAACCTATAGAGATTTTTGTAAAATTGCTCTTTACCTTATTATCTCTTCTGAATGACATATTGATGTATATTAAATATGTAAATAAAAAATTAAATCGTAAAGGATATTGGGTTTTAGCCCAACATCCTGCATATAAGTTAGTCGAGATTCACACTTAATCCTAACCCTCTTAATTCGTGTAGTAACACGTTAAGTGATTCAGGTATACCAGGCATTGGCATTGGCTCTCCTTTAACTATTGCTTCATAAGCCCTGGCCCTACCATTAACATCATCAGATTTAACAGTAAGAATCTCCTGAAGAATATTAGATGCACCAAATGCTTCGAGCGCCCAAACCTCCATCTCACCAAAACGTTGACCACCAAATTGAGCTTTACCTCCTAATGGTTGCTGAGTAATTAATGAGTAAGGACCAATTGAACGAGCGTGCATTTTATCTTCTACCATATGTCCTAGTTTAAGCATGTAGATAACACCTACGGTTGCTGGTTGGTGGAATTTCTCTCCCGTACCACCATCATATAAATATGACTTACCAAATGCTGGCACTCCTGCTTTATCCGTATATTCTGTAATTTGTTCAAGAGCTGCACCGTCGAAAATCGGAGTAGCAAATTTAACTCCTAACTTTTTACCTGCCCAACCAAGAACAGATTCATAAATCTGACCTAAGTTCATCCTTGAAGGTACACCTAGTGGATTAAGTACAATATCAACAGGTGTTCCATCTTCTAAGAATGGCATATCTTCGGCACGAACAATTTTAGCAACAATACCTTTGTTACCATGTCGACCCGCCATTTTATCCCCAACAGTAACCTTACGTTTTTTAGCAATATATACTTTTGCCATTTGTATTATACCAGTTGGAAGCTCATCTCCAATTGTTACATTATATTTTTTACGTTTTAACTGAGCATCAATCTCTTTACGTTTAATTATATAGTTGTGCAACAATTTCTTGATGATATCATTCTTAGATTTATCTGTTGTCCACTTGTTTGGATTTATATTCAGGTAATCAATTTCCTGAAGCATCTTAACCGTAAACTTAGTACCTTTTGGAATTACATCAACATTATAGTAATCTTTAACGCCTTGTGATGTTTTACCATTAACAAGAATAAATAATTTATCAATTAATTTTTGAGTTAACTGATCAATTTTAAGGTCAAATTCTTTATCTATAGCTTCTAATTCGATCTTATCGGTGTTCTTAGACTTCTTGTCTTTTAGTGCTCTTGAAAATAACTTTTTATCTATTACAACTCCACTTAACGATGGAGAAGCTTTTAATGAAGCGTCTTTCACATCACCTGCCTTATCACCGAAGATAGCTCTTAAAAGCTTTTCTTCCGGTGAAGGATCTGACTCACCTTTTGGTGTAATCTTACCGATTAATATATCACCAGGTTTTACATGAGCTCCAATTCTGATTAATCCATTTTCGTCAAGATCCTTAGTCGCTTCTTCACTAACGTTTGGAATATCAGCTGTTAATTCTTCTAAACCTCTCTTTGTATCTCTAACCTCGAGAAGGTATTCATCTATATGAATAGATGTAAATACATCATTTTTAACTACATTCTCAGAAATTACGATAGCATCCTCAAAGTTATAACCTTTCCAAGGCATGAACGCCACTTTCAGGTTACGTCCTAATGCTAATTCACCTTTTTCAGTTCCATAACCCTCTGATAAAATCTGGCCATTTACAACCTGTTGCCCCTTCTTAACAATTGGTTTTAAATTAATGCAAGTATTCTGATTAGTTTTTGCAAATTTTGGAAGTCTGTAACGTTTAATATCATCGTCGAAACTAATAAATTTCTCCTCTTCCGTTCTATCATATCTTATAACAATCTCTTCAGCATCAACATATTCAACTACACCTGTTCCTTCTGCAACAACTTGAATTCTTGCATCACTGATAACATGTTCTTCCAAACCAGTTCCTACAATTGGAGCCTGAGGCTGCAATAATGGAACTGCCTGACGCATCATGTTAGACCCCATCAATGCTCGGTTAGCATCATCATGCTCTAAGAAAGGTATTAACGATGCTGCAATTGACGCAATCTGATTAGGTGCAACGTCCATTAACTGAACCTCATCAGGAGTTGCTAAAGGATAATCTGCATCTAATCTTGTTTTTACTCTTTGGTTTATGAATTTTCCTTCTTCATCAATCGGTGCATTAGCTTGAGCGATGATGATCCCTTCTTCTTCTTCAGCGCTTAAAAAAGTTACAGCTTCTTCATTTAAACCAACTTTCCCATCATCAACTTTTCTATACGGAGTTTCAATGAAACCAAGTTTATTTATTTTAGCAAATACACATAATGACGAAATAAGACCGATATTTGGACCTTCAGGAGTTTCAATCGGACATAATCTACCATAGTGTGTATAGTGAACGTCTCGAACTTCGAAACCAGCTCTTTCGCGAGATAAACCACCTGGACCTAATGCTGACATACGACGTTTGTGTGTCATTTCACCCAATGGATTGGTTTGATCCATGAATTGTGATAACTGGTTTGTACCAAAGAATGAATTAATTACAGATGATAATGTTTTAGAATTAATCAAATCGATCGGAGTAAACACTTCGTTATCTCTAACATTCATACGTTCACGTATTGTTCTAGCCATACGAGCTAAACCTACACCAAATTGATTTGATAATTGTTCACCAACAGTTCTAACACGGCGGTTACTTAAATGATCAATATCATCAACATCAGTTTTTGAGTTAATTAACTCAATCAAGTATTTTATAATTTGAATAATATCATCCTTAGTAAGAACCTTGGTGTCCATATCTGTTTCAAGGCTAAGTTTTTTATTTAACCTGTAACGACCTACATCACCAAGATCATATCTTTTATCTGAGAAGAATAACTTATCAATTACATCCCTTGCTGTTGCCTCATCTGGTGGCTCAGAGTTACGTAACTGTCTGTAAATATGCAATACTGCTTCTTTTTCTGAGTTACAAGGATCCTTTTGCAATGTATTGTAAATAATTGCAAAATCAGATAAGTTTTGATCTTCTTTATGAAGTAATATTGTTTTCGTTCCAGAATCCACAATCTGTTCAACATGATCGTTTTCTATTACAGTTTCACGATCTATAATTACTTCATTTCTTTCAATAGAAACCACCTCTCCTGTATCTTCATCAACGAAATCTTCTACCCATGATTTAAGAACACGTGCAGCAAGTTTTCGTCCTACATATTTTTTCAATCCTGACTTAGACACTTTAACTTCATCTGCCAGGTTAAAAATCTCTAGAATATCTTTATCACTCTCGTACCCAATTGCCCTTAAAAGTGTGGTTACTGGTAATTTCTTTTTACGGTCGATGTAAGCATACATAACACTGTTAATGTCCGTTGCAAATTCGATCCATGAACCACGGAAAGGAATTATTCTTGCCGAATATAACTTAGTTCCATTGGCATGTAGGCTCTGACCAAAGAAAACACCTGGAGATCTATGTAACTGAGAAACAATAACTCTCTCAGCACCATTGATAACAAATGTTCCTCTTTCTGTCATATATGGAACTGTTCCAAGATATACATCTTGGATAACTGTATCAAAATCCTCATGTTCAGGATCTGTACAATACAGTTTAAGTTTCGCTTTTAATGGTACACTAAATGTCAAACCTCTTTCAATACATTCCTCTATTGAATATCTTGGCGGATCAATATAATAATCAAGAAACTCTAATACGAAATTATTTCTTGTATCGGTAATAGGGAAATTTTCACTAAATACCTGATATAATCCTTCATCTTTGCGCTCTTCGGCGGTAGAATTCTGTTGAAAAAAATCTTGAAAAGATTTTAACTGTACTTCAAGAAAATCAGGATAATCTAACTGATTTTTTGCTGAAGCGAAACTAATTCTTTTATTTAATATATTTGAAGCCATTGACTTTTTGATTAATTGAACTCAAACACTTAAGATAATAAAAAGGCTTAGAATCTCATTTTCGAGACTCTAAACCCAGTAAGTTAGTATGTTAGGTCAATCCTATTTAAGTTCAACTTCTGCTCCTGCTTCTTCTAATTGTTGTTTAAGTGAGTCAGCTTCTTCTTTTGATACACCTTCTTTAATTGCTTTAGGTGCAGCATCAACTACTTCCTTAGCCTCTTTTAATCCCAAACCAGTTAATTCTTTAACTAATTTTACAATTTGTAATTTAGCTCCTCCTGGTGATTTTAAGATCACATCGAATTCAGTTTTTTCAGCCTCTCCACCAGCTTCTCCACCACCTGCAGGACCAGCAACAGCTACAGCTGCAGCTGCAGGTTCAATACCATATTCCTCTTTTAATATGTCTGCTAATTCATTAACCTCTTTTACAGTTAAATTAACCAATTGTTCTGCAAACGCTTTTAAATCTGCCATTTTTTTTTATTTTTAAAAATTAACTTTAATTATTCTTTTTTACTTATTCACTTCTTTCAGATAATGTTTTCACAACGCCTGAAAGGATATTTCCTCCTGATTGTAACTGAGACATAACAGTCTTAACTGGAGATTGTAATAATCCAATAAGATCGCCCAGTAATTCTTCTTTAGATTTAACATTTACTAAGTTCTCTAATTGATCATCGCCAATGTAAACAGACTCTTCAACAAAAGCCGCTTTAATTATTGGTTTATCAAATTTCTGACGAAATTCTTTGATCATTTTAGCTGGAGCATTTCCAGTTTCAGTAAACATTATCGCAGTAGAACCCTTTAAAACATCATATAATTCTTCAACATTTTGTTCTGACTTATCTAATGCTCTTTTAAGAAGGGTATTCTTAACAACCATCATTTTGATCCTACTTTCGAAACATTTTCTACGCAGTAAGCTAGTTGTTTCTGCATCTAACTCACTTGCATCAGTAAGATAAAAATGTGGCGATTCTTTTAATTGATCAACTAGGTTGTTAACTATGATATCTTTCTCTTCACGTTTCATAATCAATGTTTTTTACTCTTTATACTGGACCTTAAATAGATTTTGGATCTATTTTAATTCCCGGACTCATTGTGCTTGACATGTATACACTTTGAATATAAGTACCTTTTGCAGCTGCAGGTTTTAATTTATTAATCATACCCACAAATTCTCTCACATTTTCCGCAATCTTATTTGACTCAAATGATACTTTGCCAATAGCAGAATGAATTATACCATATTTATCGACTTTAAAGTCGATTTTACCCTTTTTAACTTCTTCAACTGCTTTTCCTACTTCCATAGTAACAGTTCCGGTTTTTGGGTTTGGCATTAATCCTCTCGGTCCCAGAATACGTCCTAGTTGTCCAACTTTAGCCATTACAGGAGGCATTGTGATGATTACATCAACATCTGTCCATCCCTTTTTAATCTTTTCAATATACTCGTCTAATCCAACGAAATCGGCTCCTGCGGCTTTAGCTTCTTCTTCCTTTTCAGGAGTACATAAAACTAACACTTTAAATGTTTTACCTGTACCATGAGGTAAAGTAACAACACCACGAACCATTTGATTGGATTTTCTCGGATCAATTCCTAATCGCACATCAAGATCTACAGAAGCATCAAATTTAGTGGTTGTAATTTCTTTAACTAAACCTGCCGCTTCTTCTAAGGTATATTGCTTACCTATTTCAATCTTTTCCTGAGCAATTTTCTTATTTTTAGTAAGTTTTGTCATAACTTCTTTCGAGATATTATAGATTATTTATTACCCGGGAATTCACCTTTTACAGTAATACCCATACTTCTGGCGGTTCCTGCAACCATCTTCATTGCTGATTCTACTTTGAAGGCATTCAAATCTTTCATCTTATCTTCTGCAATCGTTCTTACCTGATCCCAAGTAACAGAAGCAACTTTTGCTCTATTAGGTTCAGATGACCCAGATTTGATTTTTGCCACTTCTAGTAGCTGAACAGCAACAGGAGGCGTTTTCGTAACAAAATCGAAAGATTTGTCAGAATAAACAGTTATAATTACAGGAATTACTTTACCAGCTCTATCCTGTGTTCTTGCATTAAACTGCTTACAAAACTCCATAATATTTACACCTTTAGCACCCAAAGCAGGTCCTACCGGTGGAGATGGATTAGCGGCGCCACCCCGAATTTGCAATTTAATTAATCCAGCAACTTCTTTAGCCATAATCTAATTTTGTTCTTAAAAATTTACTCTTTTTCTACCTGCATGAAACTTAATTCCAGTGGAGTTTTTCTACCGAAAATCTTTACCATTACTTTAAGTTTCTTCTTCTCTTCGTTTACTTCTTCAATGATTCCGTTGAAACTATTAAACGGACCATCGATCACTTTTACTGTTTCACCAACATAGAACGGAACATTTATTTCCTCATCGCTTTCAGCAAGTTCATCGACTTTACCAAGTATGCGATTCGCCTCGGATTGCCTCAATGGTGTTGGATTATCGCCTTCAGACTCAAGGAAGCCTATTACATTTGGAATATTTTTCAGGATATGCGTAATTTCCCCAACCAAAGCTGCCTCAATAAGAACGTAACCAGGGAAAAAATTTCTTTCTTTACTTATTTTTTTCCCATTCCTAATTTGGTAAACTTTTTCAGTTGGAATTAATACCTGAGAAATAAACTCTTGTAAGTTGAGTCTCGAAATTTCGCTCTCTATGTATTCCTTAACACGCTTTTCTTTACCACCAATAGCACGGAGAACATACCACTTCTTTTCCACATCAGCCATTTTCCGCTCCTCTATTAATAAAACATACTATAAATCAAGTCCATTAAATTTTGGAAGCTATAATCCATTACAAAAATAATTAATGCAATGATTAAGGAAGCAATCATAACAACAACTGCACTATTTTGTAACTCAGACCAAGTTGGCCAAGATACTTTGTGAATTAGTTCGTTAAATGCTTCTTGAAAGTATAATTTAATTTTCATGATTTCATTTTAAATTAGCACGGGTGGTAAGATTCGAACTCACGACCTTTGGTTTTGGAGACCACTGCTCTACCAGCTGAGCTACACCCGTATAATGTGATTCGGAAAAATCCGAATCACAGATTTATTGAATGATAATAATTATTCAACAATTTCAGTAACCTGACCAGCACCTACAGTTCTACCTCCTTCGCGAATAGCAAAACGTAAACCTTGGTTAATAGCTACCGGAGTAATTAATTCAACAGTAATACTTACGTTATCACCAGGCATTACCATTTCTGTTCCTTCTGGTAAATGAATTTCACCTGTTACGTCAAGAGTTCTTAAATAGAACTGAGGACGATATTTATTATGGAACGGGGTGTGACGACCACCTTCTTCTTTTTTCAAGATATAAACCTCAGCTTTAAATTTAGTATGAGGAGTAATTGAACCAGGCTTAGAAAGAACCATACCTCTTTTGATTTCATTCTTATCAACACCTCGCAATAACAAACCTACGTTATCACCAGCTTGTCCTGTATCAAGAATCTTACGGAACATTTCAACTCCAGTACAAACTGTCTTACGACCTTCAGCACCTAAACCAATCATAGCTAATTCTTCGCCAGTATTTACAACACCTGTTTCAATTCTACCAGTAGCAACTGTACCACGTCCTGTAATTGAGAATACATCTTCAACAGGCATTAGGAATGGCTTTTCGTTATCTCTAGGTGGTACCGGAATATACTCATCCACAGAATTCATTAATTCCATAATCTTTTCAACCCACTTTTCTTCTCCATTTAGTCCTCCTAAAGCAGAACCATGAACAACAGGAACGTTATCACCATCGAATTCGTAGAAATCAAGTAGTTCACGTACTTCCATTTCAACCAATTCTAATAATTCTGGATCATCAACTAAGTCAACTTTATTCAAGAAAACAACTATTTTAGGTACATTTACCTGACGAGCTAAAAGGATGTGCTCTCTAGTTTGTGGCATTGGTCCATCAGTACCAGCAACAACAAGAATAGCTCCGTCCATCTGAGCAGCACCAGTTACCATATTCTTTACATAGTCGGCGTGACCTGGACAGTCAACGTGAGCATAGTGACGATTTTCTGTCTGATACTCAACGTGAGCAGAGTTAATAGTAATACCTCTTTCTTTTTCTTCTGGAGCGTTGTCAATAGAATCAAAATCTCTTACTTCCGACAATCCCTTTTCAGCTAAAACCTTAGTGATTGCTGCAGTAAGAGTTGTTTTACCATGGTCAACGTGTCCAATAGTACCAATATTAACGTGCACTTTCGACCTATCAAATTTTTCTTTAGCCATAACTCTAAATGTTAGATAATTAGATAATTTATAATAATAATATTCATTTATATTTTAAACTTGAGCCAATGACGGGAATTGAACCCGTGACCTCTTCCTTACCAAGGAAGCGCTCTACCCCTGAGCTACATCGGCAAGGATTAGAGCGGGAGACGGAACTCGAATCCGCGACCCTTAGCTTGGAAGGCTAATGCTCTACCAACTGAGCTACTCCCGCATTGTTTTTGTGGGGAGAGCAGGATTCGAACCTACGAAGGCGTGCGCCAGCAGATTTACAGTCTGCCCCAGTTGGCCACTTTGGTATCTCCCCAACATATTTTCAATACATTGAGCCGATGGGCGGATTCGAACCGTCGACCTGCTGATTACAAATCAGCTGCTCTGACCAACTGAGCTACATCGGCAATATAAAAGAACACCGATTTTAGAAATAATTTTCCAAAATCGGATCGCAAATGTATGAATATTTTATTTTAAACACAAAAAAAACAGTGTAATTTTCATGTTTTTAGCGTTTTTTTTAAACACCCCTTTGTTTTTCTTTATGTTTAGTTAATTGACGTTTTATTGCATCAATACAATTATCAATTGATTCTTCGAAACTTTTGGTCTTTTTCTTAGCAAAAATATCATTTCCAGGAATATCTAATCTTATCTCAGCTAATTTATTTTCTGTGCTTTGATCTTTTTCAATACGAAGAAAAACTTCAGCACCAATTATATTATCATAAAACTGGATTAGTTTCTTCACCTTGTTATTAATAAAATCGATTAATTTTTTGTCTGCATCAAAGCGAATTGAATGAATTTTAATGTCCATAGTAACTCCTCCATTATTTTATGCTCTAGGGTGAGCTTGTTTGTAAATAGTTTTTAATTTCTCAAATGTATTATGCGTATATACTTGGGTTGCAGCAAGATTTGCATGACCAAGTAATTCTTTTATCGCATTTAAGTCTGCCCCACGATTTAATAAATGTGTGGCAAAAGTATGTCTTAATATATGTGGACTCTTTTTTTCTATTGTAGTAACCATATTTAAATACCGATTCACTATACGGTATACAAATTTTTCATATAACTTGTTTCCTTTATCGGTCACAAAAAAATAATCGTGATCTAATTGTACAAATTCTTTATCTCGCGATTCAATATAAAATACCAATGAATTTATAAATGATGGATGTATTGGCAATATTCTCTCCTTATTTCTTTTCCCTAAAACTTTTAAGGTACCTTTTTTAATATCAAAATCAATATTTCTTAGATTAATTAATTCTGACAATCGCATTCCCGTATTATAAAACATTTCTACGATTGTTTTATTTCTAACACCTCGAAAATCATTGCCAAATGAATAATCGTCCAATAAATTACTAATTTGTTTTTCTTCTACGAATGCGGGAAGTTTTTTAGAATTTTTAGGTGTAATGACCTTATCCATCGGATTGGTTTTGGTATGTCCCTCCCTAAGTAAAAACTTAAAAAACGTTTTAAGAGTAGATATTTTTCGATTTATCGATAAAGTAGAAAAATCTTTTTCCATCAAACTTACGATCCAAGCCCTTACTATTTTTTCGTTGACCAAATGAAGCTCTATTTCTTTAAACTCCATTTCAATAAAATCAGAAAACTGATTCAAATCATTCTCATATGATTTGATTGTATTTTCTGAAAAACGTTTCTCGAATCGTAAATATTTTAGAAAAAGATCTTTATACATACAGGGTAAATTAAGATTAGAAGTAATTTAAATACCAATTTGGTACGTAATACTCACCCTATATATACTATTCCTCCTTTTGTTGCATTTGCTGAACGTAGATAGCTTTTTTCTTCTGTTCTCTCTTCTTAACAGATGGCTTAGTAAAAGCTTGTCTTTCTCTTAATTCTTTCACAACACCTGTTTTCTCGAACTTTCTTTTAAATTTCTTTAAAGCTCTCTCGATATTTTCACCTTCTTTTAATGGTACTACTATCATAATTAAATCACTTTTTTTAAAAAATTGAGCCGCAAAAATATTAATTTATAATACACTTTTCAAAAATTATTCCTTAAAAAATATAAAAAAAATAACTTTTGATAGAATAATACAAAACCAAACCTCCATAACTATTATTCAATCAACAATATACATTAACTAAATCGTAGTAAATAAATATACGATAATTTTATCCAAATATCAAAATTATGCATCTAATTTAGTTTAAGGTATGGTTTCAACCTAAAATACTCCTCCTTAGTTAAAAGCTTATTTAGATAAACATCTTCAATTTTAGAAAATTCTCCAATCAATTCTCTATACTTTAATATTGATTCTGTTTGGTATTTATTTAAGTATGGATGTTTTATGAATTGACTAAAATCCGATTTATTTAAACTAAGCTTCTCCACAAAGCTTGTATCAACCTTTATATTATGCTTTATAGATTCAAATTTTACTGAATCCAAACCATATACTTCTTTTAATTGTTGCTTATGAGAATATCCACCTAGTTTATTTCTATATTTTATTATTCTTTTAGAATAGGTTTCACCAATCCCTCTTAATTTTATTAAATCATCTTTTGTAGCAGAATTAATGTCTATTAATACTTTTTCCACTATTTTTTCCGAATTTTTAAAATCAATTTTCTCTTTACTTCTTATAACTATGTATGATTCAAGTATAGCATACTGTTCTTGTTCTATACCATAAACGTTAAGTAAATCTTCCTTTTTATAAAATCTGCCTCCTTTTTCGCGATAATTAACAAAAGTGTTTATTTGCTTTTGAGAGAAACCTAATTCTTTTAATTGACCTCTTGTTATTTGATTTGGATCAAAATTAAAAAGTTGTTTTGGTTGTGTCCAACTTTCATTAGTCTTAATCAGATTTATATCTTTACTTTTTTTATTTTCCCGGTGAGTTTCTTCTACGGGTATAAAAGAATTTTGAAACTCTTCTATTTCCTTCTGAAATTCCTCATCCATTAAAATTATTTCGCCATATGTTAAATTAGCTTGGTAAATTCTTAAAACTACCAACACTAATAAAATAAGAAGAAGCACAATTATGCCGTTGCGCTCCCCTTTAGTAAAAGTAAAATACTCTTTAAATCTTTTTTTCAGCATTCATTATATTTTTATTATTCCAATACTATTTAAAAAGACCAGTAAAATTGCTACCGGTGCAATAAATTTAATAATAAAAATAAATAGCCCAAAGAATTTCATTTTCAACGTACCTTGATTTGTCAACTCATCAGTAATTAATTTTTTACCTAAGAACCAACCCAAGAAAATTACAATAAATAATGCTCCTACAGGCAATAAAATATTAGCAGAAACATAATCCAGCATATCGAAAATAGTTAAATCAAATAATTTTAAATTACTTAAATCACTAAAAGATAATGTAGCAATAATTCCGACCAACCAAATTGCAATTGCGCCTAAAACTGTTGCTTTTTTTCGTGACATTTTTAATTCTTCAGAAGCAAAGGCAACAACTACTTCCAATAAAGAAACTGTTGATGTTAAAGCGGCAACTGCTAATAAAATAAAAAATACGATTGAGAATATATATCCACCAGGCATTTTCATAAATAACTCGGGCAATACCTGAAATACTAAACCAGGACCTGCCTGAGGATCCATTCCTAGTGCAAAAACGGCTGGAAAAATCATGACACCGGCAAGCAAAGCAATTAAAGTATCAGCTATTGATACCTGAAATGCTGTCTGAGGTAAGTTATTATCTTTTCTTATGTAACTTCCGTAAGTTATTAAAGCTCCCATACCTATACTAAGAGAAAACGCAGCTTGGCCCAGTGCTTCTAATACAACACCCCAGGTAATTTTCGAGAAATCCGGTTTAAATAAGAATTCTAACCCTTTTGAAGCACCATCAAGTGTAAGCGCTCGTATACACATCAATAAAATTAAAACAAATAATATGGGCATTAAAATCTTTGTGTATTTTTCTATACCATTTTTAACACCAGAGAAAACAATCCACCCAGTTAAAAGCATGAAAACAAATTGCCACATCAATGGCTTGAATGTAGATGTTTTGAAGCTTTCAAAAATTAACGTGGTATCCTGCCCTTTAAATCCATTTGAAATTGCTTTAATAACGTACTCTAAAGTCCATCCTGCAATAGTACTATAAAATGCAAGAATAAAAAAGGCAGCTACAAGCCCCATAATACCTATAACAAACCAAGGTTTTCCTGGTGCAAGCATTTTGAAAGCACCAAATGTATTTTTTTGAGCTCTTCGTCCAATTACAAATTCAGATAACATTACTGGAACTCCGATAACGAAAATAAATGCCAAATAGATTAAAACAAAGGCTCCGCCTCCACTTTCTCCCGCAACATAAGGAAATCGCCAAATATTTCCTAATCCTACTGCAGAACCTGCCGTTGCAGCAATTACACCAAATTTACTTCCAAAACTATCTCTATTTGAAAAATCTACGTTTGCCATTTTTTATCATATTAAATTTCAAGAAAAAGCAATTTTACAAAAATTGACTCTATTTGCAAAATATGGTTTAATCAGAAAAGCAAAAGCCGTCTGAACATTTCTAAAGACGGCTAATAAAATTTAGTAAGATATAATTTTAGTTTCTATTTTCTGCATTTAAATCTTTATAAGCTTCAACTAATCTTTTAATAAAACTCTTTTCTCCTTCTCTTAACCAAACTCTGGGGTCGTAATATTTTTTATTCGGTCCATCAGGATCTTTTGGATTTCCAATTTGACCTTGAAGAAATCCTTGATTTTCGTTGTAATAATCTAAAATTCCTTTCCACATAGACCATTGCAAATCAGTATCAATATTCATTTTTATTGCTCCATAACTAATGGCCTCTGCAATTTTTTCTTTCTCAGACCCTGATCCTCCATGAAATACAAAACTTACAGGTTTTTCTTTTGTATTAAATTTCTTTTGTATTAGTTCCTGTGAGTTCTTTAAAATCTCAGGGCTTAAAACAACATTACCAGGTTTGTAAACCCCATGAACATTCCCGAATGATGCTGCTATTGTAAAATTAGGACTTATCTTCATTAAATTTTCATATGAATATGCTACTTCTTCCGGTTGGGTATATAATTTTGAAGCATCTACATTTGTATTATCAACACCATCTTCTTCTCCTCCGGTTACTCCTAATTCAATCTCCAGTGTCATACCCAATTCGCGTATTTTCTTTAAAAATGATGCA
The DNA here is from genome assembly GCA_028282585.1 of Bacteroidales bacterium. GTDB lineage: Bacteria > Bacteroidota > Bacteroidia > Bacteroidales > UBA12077 > UBA12077. Next base: position 19,365 of record JANQHR010000010.1, read on the forward strand.
GAAATTTCTATATTTTCTTCTAATGATTCTTCGCTTAAATCCAACATATGCGAACTAAAAAGAGGTTGCTTATTTTTCTTATGATATTCAAAACCTGCTTCAACTAAACCTTCTACCCATGGGATGAGTTTCTTTGCGCAATGATCTGTATGAAGAACAACTGGGACATCATAGTATTTTGCTAAATTATGTACATGATGTGCACCGGATATTGCACCTGCAATACTAGCTTTTTGATTCTCGTTTGATAGCCCTTTCCCTGCAACAAAAGCAGCTCCACTATTTGAAAATTGTATTATAACTGGTGAATTAACCTCACGAGCGGTTTCTAATACTGCGTTTATTGAATTAGTCCCAATAACATTAACAGCCGGAAGTGCAAATTGCTTTTCTTTAGCATATTCAAACAGATAATTTAATTCCTCTCCAAATAATACTCCTGATCTAAATTTCTTTGTCATGTCTTAATCATTATTAAATTCAAAAATGAACTACTTAAGTTTAAAAATAACGTACGTAGAATAAAAAAGCAGCCTCCCGATAGTTATCCGGATAGGCTGCCTAAAAATATAAATTTAATTTTATTAAGCAATATCAATTTCCTTTGCGAGATATACATTTTGAATTGCATTTAACAACTCTACACCTTCTTTCATTGGACGTTGGAATGCTTTACGGCCTGAAATCAAGCCCATACCTCCTGCTCTCTTATTAACAACAGCGGTTAATACTGCTTCAGCTAAATCAGAAGCACCAGATGATGCACCGCCTGAATTGATTAATCCAAATCGTCCCATATAATTACTAACTACCTGATATCTTGTTAAGTCAATTGGGTGATCAGTAGTAAGCTCCGAATAAACTTTATCATTGGTTTTTGCAAAGCTTAATTCCTTAAATCCTCCATTACTAGTTGGGAGTTTTTGTTTAATAATGTCTGCTTGAATAGTTACTCCAAGGTGATTGGCCTGACCAGTTAGATCAGCTGCTGTATGATAATCAACTCCATCTTTTTTAAATGCTGAATTACGTGTATAACACCAAAGTACGGTTGCCATTCCTAATTCATGTGCTCTTTCAAAAGCTTCCGCAACTTCTATTATTTGACGATTAGATTCTTCCGAACCAAAATATATGGTTGCACCGACTGCTTTAGCTCCAAGATTCCATGCCTCCCCAACTGTGCCATACATTATTTGGTCAAACTTGTTTGGATATGTCATTAATTCATTGTGATTTAACTTAACTATAAATGGAATCTTATGTGCATACTTCCTGGATACTGCCGCTAAAACTCCAAAAGTGGAAGCAACAGCATTACAACCCCCTTCAATTGCCAGTTTTACAATATTTTCAGCATCAAAATATATAGGATTTGGGGCAAAAGATGCTCCTGCCGTGTGCTCGATCCCTTGATCAACCGGGAGAATTGAAAGGTAACCTGTTCCGTTTAAACGGCCTGAATTAAACATTTGTTGCATTGAACTAATTACCTGAGGAGAACGATTTGTATGATAAAAAACCTCATCCAGATAATTCGGACCAGGTAAATTCAATTGGTCTTTTCTTATGGTTTCTGACTTATGATTTAACAGGTACTCTGCCTTATCTGCTAGTAATTCAGTAATTTTAGTGTATGACATATGCTTTAAGATTTAATTTGAACCAGTACACACAAATTTAATAAATTAATTAAAAATTGCACTAATACAATATAAACAGATTATTAAATAATTGGGTAATTAAAAACTAACTATTATAAGGTTAGATACATTAAAGAGTTTATAGCTATTAGAAAGGGTAACCTATCCCGATGTTAATTGTAAAATCGTCTTCCCATCTTAAATCTCTATTTCCAATTATCCAACGTTCGCTTCCCGGTAAAGCCGGATCTCTTAATTTAACACCCAAATCTAATCTAACAATAACAAATGAGAAATCTAACCTGGCTCCTGCACCAGAACCAACTGCAAATTCTTTAAAAAATTCATCTTTACGAAATAATCCTCCTTCAAACTCGTCTGAATTAAGGTTCCATATATTACCAAAATCCAAAAATAGTGCCCCTTCCAACAACCAAAACATTTTAAACCTATATTCCAAGTTTGCCTCTAATTTGATATCTCCTGTTTGATTGGGAAAACGCGTCCTTGATCCTCCCGAATAAGAACCAGGTCCCAAATCTCTTACATTCCATGCTCTAATACTATTTGCACCTCCGGAAAAATACATTTTTTCGAAAGGCAAAGAAATTGAATTTCCATATGGTATACCAATCCCACCAAATAATCTATACGCAATAGTTTTTGAATTATCGATTACATCATAATACCTAAAATCAATATCAAATTTTGCATACTGAGAAAATGGAATATTTAGAACAGTATACCTCCCGTTTTCATCTTTAGGTGCTTTAGTTAGTTCACTTATACCTGCCAAAATGTTACCAGATATTTCTGTGCTTAGTTTTAAAAAGTAAAAATCACGCGTCTTTTTTATATCTTGGTTATTAAAAATCAAAGTATAATTTGAAACAGAAACCAAGTGATTATCATAGCTACTTCTCAAAAAAGATGAATCGATATAATTCTCAAATTCTTCTGATGCATATGGAAGTTCTACTGCATTTAACTCCAATAGTTTTATTGAGTGCCTTAAATATCTGTTTCCATCCCAGAAGTATCCATATGACATATTGGTTATGGATCTTCTATAATCAATTCGATCTTGAAAATTATAACCAGCTGTTATCTGAGTTTTCGGACTATATTTTTTACTAAATTTTTCAGCTTTAAAAATTGGTAAAATAAACTTTGGAATGCTTACTCCAACATTTGCTCCAAGTTCTGTTGTATAATCATTTCCTGCTATATTTTCTTCATCAATTTTTTCAATTGCTCCGTTTATCCTGAAATCAGTAACCTCTGCACCTCCGAACAAACTCCTGTGCTGATATAAAAAGCTTCCTCCAACTCCTATATTTCCATAAGAATTTGTTCCCTGTAATTCAATGGTATATGATTGTAAATAGAATTTTGTTAGTTTTATATTACAATCTATATAACCTACAAGGCTTGTATCGTTTTGTAATGAATCAACTTTATCAAACTGAATATTAATTATTTTAAATAATCGTAATGAGTTTAAGTGTTTATAGGTTCTATTTACATGACTCAATGAATAAAACTCATTTTCCTGAATAAAGTTTGACTGGTTAATTACCCTTTTATTAAGTTTATCTTCTCCTTTTGTAATATAGTAAATTCCATCAATATAAGTTGTATCAACATCTTTATAGTAATCATCTCCAAGACTCAAAGCTTCTTTTTGGTCGAAATTTGTAAAAACATAAACCTTGTTAATTTTATATTTTTTATGATGTGTTTTATGAATAATATTATCCAGTTTTTTTTGCTGGACCTGGTGAATATTCAAGACTAAATCAACTTCGTTATTTTTTGCTGAACTATCTGCCTGATAAAAAACAAACTCTTTGTTAAAACCATAGTAACCCTTATTCTTTAAATTTTCTTCAATTCGCTTTCGTTCATCTTCTAAAATATCTAAATCGAAGTTGTCACCAATTTTTATAACCGTATTAATCGTATCTGGCAAAAAGTCTTTTGCAAGAATCGAATCATTGCATTTAAACCTTATACTGCTTATCTTATAAGGTTCGTAAACCTCAATATTGTATTGAATTCTTGCTCTTTTTCTTTTTAATTGAACTGTGTCAGTTACAATGGAGTTATAATATCCTTTATTGTTAAAATATGTTTTAAGATAATCTACAGACTTTTCAGCTAAAAATTCATCATAAATGACAGGCTCCTCTCCAATTTTTCTAAGCCAATTACTTAATCCCCGATCGCTATCTTTGTTAGATAAATTGTACATGCCAAGGTGAAACCGAATTCCTAACACTCGTTTATTTGGCTTTTGTCTGACATAATTTTTGATTTCGTCTTTTTTGACTTTTCCTTCGCGAACTTTTATTCGATATCTATCCAGTAAGTATTGATCTTCGGGAACATATTTCACAGGGCTACATGAAGATAAAGCGTAGAGCAAAAGGATTACGCATAATCCTTTATTTCTTACAGTTGATTTATTTGACCTTGTGAAAATTCTCAAAGCTTTAACTATATTTACATTCAAATTTACAGGACTTCAGATATACATTGTAGCATGCTCAGCAAAAATAAAATTAAATTCATAAATTCCATTAAAAAAAAGAAATACAGAGATATTCATCAATACTTTTTTGTTGAAGGTGAAAAATTAGTTGACGAACTATTGCATTCTGATGTTCAAATAATTAGCGTTTTGGCTGTTAAGGACTGGATCGAAAAAAAACAGTCAAAATTAAGTAATCTAACTGATATTGAGATTATTGAAGTAACGGAAGAAGAACTAAAAAAAATAAGCGCCTTAACAACTCCAAACAAAATATTGGTTATTGCAAAGCAACCTTCTCATTCATTTGAAATAAATGAAATTAAAGAAAAACTTAATATTTTCCTTGATAATATCAAGGACCCGGGTAATCTTGGTACAATAATCAGAATAGCAGATTGGTACGGAATTAAAAATATTTTTTGTTCTAGTGAAAGTGTGGATGTTTTTAATCCTAAAGTTGTTCAATCAACTATGGGAGCCATTTTTAGAACTGAAATTCATTATGTTGATTCATCAAACTTTCTTAAAAAACTACAGCAATTAAATAATTTTAATATTTATGGGACCTTTTTAAAAGGAGATAATATTTATAAAACTGAATTAAGCAAAAATGGAATAATTATTATGGGAAGTGAATCGCATGGTATATCAGATAAAATAAAACCGTTTATCAATAAACAACTTTTTATTCCTAATTATCCTTTAGATGCTAAAACATCAGAATCTCTTAATATTTCTATTGCTACAGCAATTGCTTGTTCTGAATTTAGAAGAAGGATCATGTGATTTATTCAAAATGCAATGAAACCATAAACATTCTAGATTTCATTTTATCAATTGAATTTGCAAATTCCGGATAGTCGTCATAAGGTTGCGAAGAAATCACATTTAAATTCCCGACCGAATACTTAATTTCCGTGGAAAATTTAAAATATGCCAAATAAAAATCAATTCCTACACCAATTTCATAATAAATATCAAAAGGAACTAATTTGATATAAATTTCCTCATCTTCATTAAACTCTTTGTTTCGAGCCATATCATTTCGAATATTTATTCCTCCTATTAAATACGGCCTTGTATTATTTATTCGGACAGCCTTGTATTTTAATGATAAGGGTAAATCAATAAATGTTGATTCGATTTTCATTTCAGAAACCACATTTTGATTTGCGTCATAAAAAAGTATTTTCCTTTGTCCCAGCGAAATACCAGGCAAAAATCTTAAATTCCAGTTATCGTTCAATCTTAAATCTGAAATAATTCCAACATGAAAGCCAGGTACTAAATCATTTATCTCGGGAACTAAAACAGTTGAATCGACTCCATAAGGTTGCATTGATGGAGTAATACCAAAATCCATGGTATTAAACCCAACAGTAAATCCAAAATGAATTTTTTTATGATCTACACCTTGATAGTTTAATGTTATTTCATCCTGAGCAAAAAGTGCAAAAGAAAAGAAAACAAAATATATTATGCTAACTATTTTTTTCATCCGACATCAAAACTTCCTAACGTATAATTTATTGCAATTATTATGAAATGAGTAGATTTTACTTTTCAGCAACATATAATGTTGCTATTCCAAAACTTAAAGGTTTAAAAATACAATTTTTAAATCCAACTTTTTCTAACTCTGTAATAAATGATTCCCTTTCAGGGAATTGGTTTACGGATTCAGGTAAATATGTATATGCAGAATTATCTTTTGAAACAATTTTTCCGACTGAAGGTAGAACAAACTTAAAATAGAAATTATAAATCTGCTTTATTGGAAAAACTTTTGGTTTTGAGAACTCTAAAACAACCGCCTTTCCTCCTTCTTTAACAACTCGGTACATCTCGTTTAAGCCTTTATTCAGATTCTCGAAGTTACGAACACCAAACGCAACTGTTAATCCATCAAATGTATCAGATTCAAATTCTAAGTTTTCCGAATCACCTCTTTTTAGTTCAATAATATTACCAAGTTTCTTTTTCTTGATTTTCTTAATACCAATATTCAGCATCTCTTGTGAAATATCGATACCAACTATTTTTTCAGGATTAATTTTTAATGCAGCTATAGCAAGATCTCCGGTACCGGTTGCAACATCCAGAATTACAGGATTTAAAGAAATACCTCGAAGATATCGAATGGCCTTTTTTCTCCAAATTTTGTCAACTCCAAGAGACAGAAAATGATTTAAAAAATCGTATCGTCGGGCAATATTGTTGAACATTCTAACAACCTGTTCCTTTTTGCCCGACTTATTGTCTTTATATGGTGTAATCACTAATTTTTAATCTTCTTTCAGATAATTTTCTAATGCATTATCGTAAAGTTTCTTAATATCATTAACAAAACCATACGAATTATCGTCAATTCTTAGTTCGGATTTAGTTACATGACCTAACGCAGAAAAAGGAACTTTATTTTCAATCATAAAATCAATAAAATGGTCTTCATTTGTAGGCGAAACGCTTACTACAACTCTACTTTGCGATTCTCCAAACAAGAATGCATCTTTTCTGACTTCAGCATCCGGAGTAACATCAAACCCAAATCCCTTAACCATTGCAGATTCAACCAAAGTAACGAATAAACCTCCATCAGCTACATCATGAGCCGATAAAATCAGGTTTTTACTAATCAATCCTTTTATTGCTTCCTGTACTTCATGTTCTTCTTCTAAATCGAAGAAAGGTACCGGTGAAGCATCAATTTTATGAATGTAATTTAAATACTCCGAAGAGTTTATATCTTCTCTCGATTTACCAATCAAATAGATCATATCGCCTTTATTTTTAAAGGCAATACTCATCTGGTCATTTTTATCTTCGATTAATCCAATCATTCCGATAGTTGGTGTTGGATTAATTGGTTCTGTTCTTCCTTCAATCTGCATTTGATTATAGAAACTCACATTACCACCTGTAACCGGAGTATTAAATTTTTTACATGCGTGTCCCATTCCTTTAATAGCACCAACAAATTGCCAATATGCTTCAGGATTATAAGGATTTCCAAAATTCAGGCAATTAGTAACCGCTAATGGTGTTCCTCCGGAGCAAACAATATTTCTTGCTGCTTCCGAAACTGCAATTTCAGTTCCCTTTTGCGGATCAGCTTTAACATAACGTGAGTTACAATCAACTGTCATAGCTAAAGCCCGATTTGTTCCTTTTATATTATAAATTCCTGCATCGGACGGGAAATTTGTACTCATATTACCTGTTCCAACCATTGAATCATACTGCTCAATCACCCATTTCTTAGAGGCAATATTCGGGCTTTGTAATAAATCTTTAGCAGTTTCTATATAATCTTCCGGTTCAAGAACATCTTCTATTTTAAACTTCTGATATTCTTTATAATACGTTGGTTCCTTATATTCACGCTCGTAAATCGGAGCCCCACCTCCTAAAACTAAAGTCGATGCAGGTACTTCTGCTATCAGTTCATCATTCTGGAAAAAATATAATTTATCTTCATTAACAACCTCTCCGATAATTTCGCAGTTAAGGTCCCACTTATCAAATATTCTTTCTACCGAATCTTCTTTACCTTTCTCAACAACAACAAGCATTCTTTCCTGCGATTCTGATAATAAAATCTCCCATCCTTGCATATCTTTTTGGCGCAAAGGAACTTTATCCAAATTAACCTTCATTCCATGTCCGCCTTTTTCCGACATTTCAGACGTAGAACAAATAATGCCTGCTGCACCCATATCTTGCATTCCAACTACAGCTCCACTTTTATTCAATTCCAATGTAGCTTCTAACAATAGTTTCTCCATAAATGGGTCTCCAACCTGAACTGATGGTAAATCTTCAGCAGAATCTTCTGTTAAATCGGCTGAAGCAAAAGTAGTTCCATGAATACCGTCTTTACCGGTTCTTGAGCCAACTATATAAACAGGATTTCCAACACCCTTCGCGATTGCCGATATGGTATCTCCTTTTTCCATAATACCAACAGACATTGCGTTAACCAGTGGATTAGAGTTATAACATTTATCGAACATTACTTCGCCTCCTAAAACAGGGATTCCAAATGCATTTCCATAATCACCGATTCCTTTTACGGCTCCTTTTAAATGCCATTTTGTTGTATCTGCACTTATATCTCCAAAACGAAGCGAATTTAACTGTGCCACCGGGCGGGCTCCCATCGTAAAAATATCACGGTTTATACCTCCTACGCCTGTTGCAGCTCCTTGATAAGGTTCAACAGCTGATGGGTGATTATGAGATTCAATTTTAAATGCACATGCTAGTCCATCACCTATATCAACCAATCCTGCATTTTCTTCTCCTGCTTCAACTAACAACTGTTTACCTGTTCGTGGCAGAGTCTTTAACCACTTGATTGAGTTTTTATAAGACGCGTGCTCAGACCACATTACAGAGTAGATACTTAACTCGGTAAAGTTTGGCGTTCTTCCTAAATATTCTTTGATTTTTTCAAATTCTTCCGGTAATAATCCTAATTCTTCGGCAGTTTTTACGGTAACTTCCATTTTACAAAATTTAATAAATTAATAGTTGGTTAAAGACTTAGCAAATATAATTAACTCTAAAATTTTAACCACATTAAAATCTATTTTTTAACTTTTTCGAAGTTATTAATTGCTAACCAAACATTAAATTAAAAAAATATACTGGGTTTTCTATTTAAATTTATTTTGATAATTTCATAAAAGAGAACGCAAAATAGATACGCTAAAATCGCAAAGCATGCACGAAAATGACATATCATATAAAATAATTGGAGCTACAATTGAAATTCATAAGAATATTGGCCCCGGATTATTGGAATCCGCTTATGAAAATGTGTTAGCCTTTGACTTAAAAAGATGGGGTTTGAAGTAAAACAACAAGTACCAATGCCATTTATTTACAAAGAAATTAAGCAAGATGTTGGTTACAGGATTGATTTAATAGTAAACAAAAAGGTTATTATGGAAGTTAAAACTGTTGAGGCTTTAATTCCTGTTCATTATTTACAATTACTTACTTATTTGAAGTTATCAAAATTGAAACTTGGTTTACTTATAAACTTCAATTCCAAATTCTTGAAAGATAGTATACACAGAGTAGTTAACAACTTATAAACTTAACCGGCTTTGCGTTTATATTCTACGAGCTTTACGCGGAATAATAAATATGATTTTTACTATTTTTACCAATTCAATAAATAATCAGTATTATAACAATTTTAAAATATGAACAGAATTGCATTAATAACAGGGGCAACATCAGGTATTGGTAGAGCTACAGCTGTTGCATTATCAGAAAAGAATTTCGATGTTATTATAACCGGCCGAAGAAAAGAACTTTTGGAAGATTTAGAAAAGGAATTATTAGACAAATCATCAGGAAAAGTACATATGTTACATTTTGATGTACGAAAAAAAGAAGAGGTGGATACTGCAATTGATAGTTTACCTCAAAAATGGCAAAACATTGATGTTTTAGTAAATAATGCCGGTTTAGCAGTTGGATTAGAACATATTCACGAAGGTTTTATTGATGACTGGGAAAGAATGATTGATACCAATGTTAAGGGACTTCTATATGTAACAAGAAAAATCGCACCAAAAATGGTTGAAAGGAAACGTGGACACATTGTAAATATTGGATCTACCGCCGGAAAAGAAGCCTACGAAAAAGGTAATGTTTATTGCGGGACAAAACATGCTGTAGACGCAATAACTAAAGGGATGAGAATTGATATGTTAAAACATAACGTTAAAGTAACAGCTGTGAATCCGGGAATGGTGGAAACCGAATTCTCGCTGGTAAGATTTAAAGGCAATGAAGAAAAAGCAGATGGCGTATACAAAGGGTTTACTCCGTTATATGGAAAAGATGTTGCAGATGCTGTTTTATATGTTGTAACAAGACCTGAACATGTGTGCATAAATGATATGATTTTAACTGCAACCGCACAGGCTAATTCTTTTTATAAAATAACGAATTAATTAAAAACGAGAAATATATCCGAAATGAATTTTAGCAGTTCGAATTTCAACAGGATTTTCGAACTGCTTTCCTAAAGCATAGCTTAGAGAAAAAATTCCCGCTTTGGTTTCAAAATCCATTCCAATGCCAAATCCCCAAGGAAAATCTTCAGTCACGCTTTGCGCAACATTTTTGTAATAATATGCTCCGTTCCAGAATACGTAAAAAGCAGAGTTCTGTTCAAACAAATATCTAACTTCAATATTTTGCAATGAGTAAACAGAGGCCAAGAAAATACTCTCATCAAATCCTCGTAATGATTTAGCACCGCCAAAGCGATACAATTCATTTTCAAAAAAGACAATATCTTTTTCTTCGTTTCCAAACTGATCTAAATATCGTGTTGTATTTCCAAAATGAAAAACAATATTTTTATAGATTGGATAATAAAAACCTAAATCCAGTCCAGCTTCGGCTTCAATAGTTCTGGTATCTGTATTGAGATTTAAACTATCATCCAAATTCTTAGAATCCACAATATTCTTAAATCCTGCTCCGGCAAAAACATTTATTTCTATCCCTTTACGCGGATTAAATCGGTAGTCCAGTTTATTTAGATAATATGATGCTCCAAAAATATTTGATTTTACATCTGCATAATTAATGGAAGAACTCCTGTCTTCTTCTTCTCCAATTCGCGAAGAACTTTTATATCTATAATATGTCTTTAAATAGTTAGCAGGATTCAAAAATAACTTTAATCCCAGGTCTGTATTTAAAGATAAGTATGTAGAATCTTTTTTGTATAAACTAAAACCAAAATCGAAACCTATGTTCGTTTTTAGAAGATACGGATATTGAAAACCAACATTTAATTTCTGTGTTGATGATTCCATTTTCTCCCATTGCAAATATATTTCCTCTCCTCTTCCAAACGGATTTACAAGATTCAGATTTAATTCTCCCGTAATAAGCAATCTTCCGGTTTCTTCCTCCCGATCATTATCGGGATCAGGAAGAAATCCAATGATCCCATTAAACATATTTGCTTTCTTATTTTGTAAATACAGATAAAGATCAACCTGATCTTCCTTAAACTCAATTTCCGCAGGTTTGATTTCAGATAAAAATCTAATATTATTAATTTGATTTGTTACATCATTTATCTTTTCCTGATTAAAAACTTCTCCCTGGTGCAGTTGGATTGTTTTTTTTATGTACGATGATGAAATTTTAGCATCACCCTTTATAATGATACTATCCAAAGTATAATAATCTCCTCTATTCACTTTTATCTTTGCATATATCGAAGAATCTTTGATAGTAGCATCTGAGAAATTAACCTGAGCAAATGGATATCCCGAATTAACATAATAGCGTAATATATCTGATCTTATTTTGTTTAATTCTGCCATATTAATAATCTCAAACTTCTTTTTATTAAGCCTAAGATCATCTATAACTCCTTTTTCGAGTTCATTAAAATCAAGCTTACCCCATGTATATTGCCTACCAATATAAATACTTGCAAATACCTCATTTTCATCATATTGTAAACTATCTAAACCGGCAGCTAAATAACCATCATTTTGAAGATCATTTAAAAGTTTTTTTAACTTTTGCTTTATTTCTATGCTATCACCCAGAAAATTCTGATAAGATTCTACAAGTTTATTTTCAGGTTGTATAAATAGTTTATAATTCTGAGCATCCAGGTTTGAACAGAATAGTGTTAATATAATGATTATTTGGATTAAGTGTCTCAACTCAAGATTTTAAACAAATATAATTAGATAACTTGATATACGTTTAATTGGTATGTCAAAACGAAAAAAATCAATTAAGCATCAAATTTAAGTGCTATACGATTAATGAGATTTTGGCCATTAGCTGCTAGCTTTACTTTTGTAAAGCAAAAAGTCATACTTCAAAACGAAATATGACTTTTAAAATATTATAGCTATAGTTTTTATTGATTAAAAAATCCCTGTTTCTTAACAACATCCAGGAATACTTTAGAGAAATGCAAGTTATCTGCTTTTTTATACCTGTTATCCGTAAAAACTTGAGCCAAAGTTTCTTTTTGGTTTTCTTCTAACAAAGCTTTGGTAGATTCTAATGCTTCCTTTTCAGCATAAATCCGGTCAATATCTTCGTTTGAGTAATCCTTATACGTTTCGTAATGAATTACTCCTTCCAAAGGTAAACGATCAGTTAATCCGGGATCTTCATCAGGATGACCTACAACTACTGTTGTAATTGGTATAACGCCATTTGGTAATTCAAGTATCTCAATTATTTTATCAGCTGTATATGTAGTTGTGCCCAGGTAACAAATTCCTAAACCTTTATCTTCCGCTGCCACACAACAATTTTGTGCAACCAACATAGCGTCGATTACTGCATTGGTAAACCAAAGGAAGTTATCATATCCGGGTTCTGCTTTTCGATTTTCGCACCATTTATTAAAACGGTTTATATCAGCACAAAATGTTAACAAAACAGGAGCCTGAGTAGCCATTGGCTGGTTAAAATGCGTTGGAGTCAATTTCTTTTTCATTCCCTCGTCGCGGGTTACAATGATGGAGTAAACCTGCATATTACCAGTAGTTGAAGCTCGTGTACCAGCCTCTAATATTTCCTGTAAATCCTTCTCTGAAATCGGGTCGCTCTTATATTTACGTATTGACTTGTGATTGAATATTGTATCTAACATTGTATTTAATTTATAATTACTAATTAATAATTCTTTGAGTTGCAAACTTACAAAAAAGGAAATAAGCTACCCGATGATTAATGTCAGTTTTTATTTTACAGGATAGATTTCAGAAAATATTATTTTTATAACAAATCGAGCATAAATTAATATTTCCTGAGTTCTGGCTTCCAACTTCTAACACCATCTGATTTGTTAATAAAAATTTAAGAATAAACCTTCTAATTACTAAAAAGTTTATATTAAATTTAAATCGAGAAAATTTTAAATATAAACACTTGTTATTAATTAAAATCAACTAAAATTTAATGTAAAAGTACAATGCTGAATTTCTACCGTGCATTGCTCAAAAGACCTTTAGCTTAAAATTATACGAATTAAAAAACGAAATCGAAAAATCAAAGAAACTAATAAAATAAGATATAAGGTTTGAGAAAAGAGTTCTTGATACTCGTATCTTGCTACTAAAAATCTAAAACTATGAGAAAATTACTTTTACTTTTTAGCGCAACCTTTTTTACAATTCATGTTTGGGGGCAAACACAAATCGATACAAGCTCGATATGGTATCATAATGGTAATGTTGGCATTGGAACCTCAGATCCACATTTACCTTTAGAGATTTTTTCTGCAGAATTTGGACACCTAAGATTTAATCGTTCAGACGCTTGTGCAATTGACCTTAAAATGGGTGCTAGTCATCATTTAGTTTTTCAAGGTGTATATGCTGATCCTTTCTTCCAATTCAGAAACGTAACAGGAGAAAATAAGATACAATTACACACGAATGGTGCTTCTTATTTTGTGGGCGGTAATGTTGGAATTGGAACAACATCACCAGAGAGTCAATTAACAATATATAAAGCTTCTGATTTGAGCCCTAACTCAAGTGGAAATGGGCATTTACAAATAAATGGTAATGGATATAGTGGATATACAACTTTGGATGCTACGGCTATGTATGTTGGACATAATAGTGGCATAAGAAATTTGGTTTTCCAAACAAATGAAACAGACAGGTTAACAATTCTTGGAAACGGAAATGTTGGAATCGGAACAATAGACCCAACCCAAAAATTAACAATAAAAAATAATGGTAGTTTTACTTTCAATACCGATTTTGCAGCAGGTATATATACTTACGGAAATATAGGTAGTGGGAATGGAACACAAGGAGGGCTTCATGTTCAAGCCGGGTGGAGTAACAATAACACGCCTGAAATTGCTCGTTTTTCTGCTTTAACATCAGGCTATGCCGATGTGCCAAGAATGGTGATTAAATCAAATGGAAATGTTGGCATCGGAACAACTTCACCAACATACCTACTCTCAGTAAAAGGAACTATTGGTTGTGGAGAGGTAATTGTTGAAAACGTAACGGGTTGGGCCGATTTCGTTTTCGAAGATGATTACAACTTAATGCCATTACAAGAGCTTGATAATTATATACAAGAAAACAAACATTTACCGGAAATTCCAACAACAGAAGAAGTTCAAGAAAACGGTATTTCGGTTGGTGAGATGAATGCGAAACTTCTGCAAAAAATAGAGGAATTAACCCTTTATCTAATTGAACTTAATAAAGAAAACGAAAAGCAAAAGCAGATTAATTCTAATTTAAAAAGTGAAATAGAAGAGTTAAAAAATTTAGTTGAATAGTAGACGGTAGCTGGTGAGTAAGAAGTAAAAATGAATTAGTACCAATTACGAATCAATTTTATTATAGAAAGATATTAGAAAATAAGAAAAAACTTTACAATCTGATTTAAAGAAAAAATATGAAAAAGAGAATATTATTACTTAGCTGCCTAAACCTTTTATTTATGCAAATTTTGATTGGACAAGATCCTGTGTCTTATAATCCAAATAATAGTAGTGCAAGTGTAAGGTTATCATGGTTCAATGATATTGCAAGGATTAGAGTTGGTGGAGAAGGATTAGGCGTTGCAAATGGTTTCGAAATTCAAAGTGTTGGCGATTTGGTAATGATGAAACTGCAGCACAACGGTCATGTTGGTATTGGAACAACAAGCCCATCTGAGAAGTTGGAGATTAACGGAAACTTAAGATTAGATATTGGCGGTGATCACTACATGCTTTTAAAACCTTTTGTTGATGTAACTAATCTAAATCCTGGGTTAACAACTACTGCCGCTTCTATTACTGGTCGAAAATATGGTCACTTGGTTATGGATATTTATTCAAATGATGCTCGTGACGCATTTGCGATAAGAACTGATACTGATTTTGATGGAACATTAGATAAAGTTCCATTTGTTGTAAATACTTTTGGAAGAGTTGGAATTGGACCTAAAGATCCTATTACAAAATTACACATTGAAGGTGCATCAGCAAATTGGAACGAAACGACTCCTGGTCGTAGCTATGGAACCATTCACTTAAGCACTGGCTCAAATTCCGATCATTTTGGAAATGCAATTACATGGGGTGCAAGTGATGCAGGAAATGCACAAGCAGGCATATATGTTAGAAGCGATGGTTCTTATGGGACAAAAATGTATTTTGCTACTACAGATGCTTATGTTACTGGTGCTAAAACTAGATTGTTTATAAATTATAATGGTAAAGTGGGAATTGGAAATACAAACCCTGGGTATAAATTAGATATTTTAGAATCGGGTGCAGCTTATACCGCACATATAAGGAATTCTGGAACTGGTAGTGGAAGATCTGGACTACTTATAACAACAACAGATAATACCTCTAATTCATATCCACTATGGGTAAGAGGAGGTAATGGAGCCGTAACTGGTTTAATAGTAAATAGTATTGGGCATGTTGGCATCGGAACAGAAAGCCCATCGAGTAATTTGCATGTGGATGGAAATAGTAGAATAGCAACATTTGGAGATGATGTGTATAATGACAAATATA
>JANQHR010000073.1 GCA_028282585.1 Bacteroidales bacterium
AAAGGATGAGCACGGGCGGGAAAATAGCTATTTTTATCAAAATGCGCCTAACGGTTGTCCCGAGAGGTTGTTTGATAAGGCGGGGAAGGTTGTTTGGGCAGTAAGATACAACGGCTGGGCTTTAATTGAGCGGGTTCACGTGCAGGAAGTGGATCAGCCGCTTCGGTTGCAAGGGCAGTTTTTTGATGAAGAGACGGGAAATTGTTTTAACAGATTTCGCTATTATGATCCCAGGATTGGGGCTTTCATATCCGCCGATCCTCTAGGCTTGGCTGCGGGAGAGAATTTGTATGCGTTTGGATTGAATACTCAAGGTTGGGTCGATCCGCTAGGTTTATGTAATAAAGCTCTTGAAAAATTTAACAATCCATATGCAGGAGTTAAAGAAGCTTCAGAATATTTAAAAAGCATTGGAATGCCAAGGAAAATTCGAAAAATAACACTAGAATCATTTTGATGTGAGAACCATACGTGTAGAAATTGCTGGAGAAAATACCTATGGATTAAGGTTTCACGATTTTGGTGTTAACGCACATGCAAAAGGAAGATATTTATTTGAGACATTTAATCCTTTAAATAATCGTAGTAATTTAGCTGTACCATACGAATGGAATAAACTTAAAGGAATTAAACAATGGAAGGTCAAACCTGGTACAATAATTATTAAAGGCAACGCCGCACCGCAATTAAAATATGGATCACAATATATAGGTGGTGAGAAACAATGGTACATAAACGATCTGAACGATCTCTTAGAGCCATAAAATTAAAAGAAAAAATATTTAAATTAATTGATGAAGTCACTTTAGATATTAACTCAGAAATAAAATCTCATGAAGATGGTATTGGAACTGAGGGAACAATTTCACAGTTAAAAACTATGCTGTCTGAAATTGAAAAAATGAAATTATTTATGAATCCAAAAGAATTTACCCCATATTACCCTATAGCAATTGTTGATTCATGGAATTATAATTCAAAATTAGGTTTAAAATTATTAGATTTAGCTGAAAAATATAAAAAATTATAAAATAATTTGTGTGAAAGGTATAGCTTTTTAAAACTATAAAAATTCCAGGGAGACCTAAATTTCCTGGTTTTTTCTTTAATTTCAAACCAAATTCATATGTTCGATTAGAAATATTATTAAAACGTGGTATTATTCGTGAGTTGTAAGGTGGTGATAATTTGTCTTTTCAATTTAAAGAAATACCAGGATGGCTTTTCGTTGTAGATGAAATTTCTGCAGGAGTTTATAAAGTAAATTGCACTAATAAATTTGGGTATAGCATTGAAAAAACTGGTACTGATCCAGATTTATTATTAGAAGAATGTAAAAAACAGGCTATATCTTATATAGATAAAAACGATCATAAAAAATATTGAGTTAATTTTCAAATTAAGAATCCCAATAAAATAGAAAATATTAAAACCCTAAACCCACCCCAGACCAGAAATCTCCGCGGAGTCGGATAATATCAAGTTAATGTAAACGGGCGCAAAAGCTTGGCACTAGGGCACTGTGCCCTATTACATAACGACATTATCCGACACCGCTGGGCCAAGTTGCGGGTAGCGGCGAGCGGCAGGGCGGGCCCTCCCCTGCCTGTATCCCCATGCCCATCCGCCTCTTTAAGGTAACTCCCTAGTAAAACCTCAATAAATTAATTTAAGAACTCAATACATATCTAATACTTTTCAAAAACTAATATAGCCAATCAAACTGTAAAATATATTAAAATAAGGTTAAATTTCAATCATAGTAATTTTAATCAAAAACATTTTTTTGCTACTTATTGCAACTTTCTTATATACAAACCCAATTATTTTATGCTACTATATATTTAATAAAACGTTAGTTTTTAGTTAATATGGATTTAATCTTTATTAAATTAGAACAAACGGGTTTATAAAAAATTATTTTTAGAGGAGGATTTTGTATGAAGAAATTGCGTAATTTTGTTGTAATTGGATTGTTGATTGTGTTTCTGATTTCCAGTATTGCAAGCGCACGACCAAAAGTTGTCATTGGCTTCTCTATGGATACTCTGAAAGAGGAACGTTGGCAAAAAGACCGGGATATTTTTGTGAAATCCGCAAAAAAATTAGGCGCAAAAGTTTTAGTCCAAGCTGCAAATGGTGATGATGCCTTACAAATCTCTCAAGCTGAAAATTTATTATCCCAAGGAGTTAATGTCTTAGTGGTTGTCCCACATAATGCCGAAGCCTGTGCGATGATTGTTGAATCGGCCAAAAAATCTAAAATTCCTACTATTTCTTACGATCGCTTAATTAAAAATGCCAAAGTCGACCTCTACATATCTTTTGATAACGAACGGGTTGGTCAAATGCAAGCTGAATATATTACTAAACTAGTACCAAAAGGAAATTATGTTTATATTGGTGGTGCCCCCACTGATAATAATGCTCATATGTTCCGTAAAGGAGCAATGAAAGTCTTAAAAAAATTAGAAAAAGCGGGTAAGATTAAAATCGTATACGATCAATTAACCTCGGATTGGAAACCGGAAGTTGCGCAATCAAACATGGAAAATGCCCTTACCAAGTTGAAAAACAAAGTAGATGCCGTTGTGGCTGCTAATGATGGTACTGCTGGTGGGGTAATCCAAGCTTTAATGGAGCAAAAAATTAAAATTCCGGTATCCGG
>JANQHR010000004.1 GCA_028282585.1 Bacteroidales bacterium
TGGAGTTGACCGCCTTTGCTTTAATCAGTTTATGTTTTGAACTTTAGACTGATTTTTTTGTGTGAAAGGATAAGGGGGGTGGGGTTTATAGGGATTGTATAAGGATTGGATACAAAAAGCTATCGTTTCGGATTTCACCAAAGTGCCAGGCAGGATGTAAAATGCCATAAATCTCCCGGTTTTAAAAATACAGTTGAGCAAAAGGTTGGGTGTTATTTGATTTTTATCACCCGGCCAGAAAATAAGTTCAAGTCATAGAATTTTTCTTGATAGCACTCATTTTTTTCCTTGACTTTATATTTTTTTTATATTTATTCATATTAGAATCTGAATAATTAGAGTCTGTGTACAGTGAATAAAGCCAAAGTTTGATCTTCCATTTACTTTTTACTTTCTTTCTGCCACTTTCTGACCTCAAGGCTTTAATTCGGTTTAATAATTAGAATTGGGTCAAAACTGTGGAGATTCGATTAGCTAAACCTAAATTTAATGTAACTCCTCGTTTTGAATTTAGAAATGGCGAAAATTCAATTCGAATCTTATTTCCGAATTATATGTGGAATCATTAATTGTGCATTGGTTAGGGAGATCTATTTATTACTGATTTAATAAAAAGTAACGGTTCACATTTAAGGCAATCTATTTGTGATTATTTACATAACGATTCGATATTTTTACTTTTAAATCAGGATTTCATAATTATTGATTGCAATAGCCGATTTATGGATTTATCTGCTCTATCGCCCAATGATTTAGCCCACGTACAGATATCACTCAACGATTTAATTGACTGGGAAAGACTATATAAGAACAAAATAAAATGTCGCTATCCCACAAACAATATTAAAACTATAGTCGAAAATCGGCTTAATATAGAGAGTGAGTTGTTTCTTTATATAAAATCTAAAAATGAATACCACTCTATCCCAGTCAAATTTTTCATCCATTACGATTCGAATCAAAACCTTTATTTTCTTCAGGGTAAAGAGAACAATCCAATTCAAACACTAATTGATGAATATTATTGTCACATTCCATTCACACTATTTTCTATTAATTTGGCTGGTGAAATCCTTTATTTAAGCGATAATCTAAAATCTATTGGATTAAGTAGGCGAAATCAATTGATCGGGTGTTCAATATCAGAAATCTTAGATGAACCTTCTTTCGCACTTGCCAAACAACTGTTACAATCTTGGAATGCTCATGGAACCTTGTCAGAGGATCAGAACTTTCAAGGGTTAAGAAGTTCATTTACAGGATATCCTTTTCCTTTGCAGCTCAATTTTGTGGATAATGGGAAGATTCATCCTGCTGAAGCTTATTATAGAATTTACAAAATTGATGAAAAACAAATTATTTCTGGTCTTGTAAGAAGCAACAAAGCTCAAAAGGACTCTATCTCTAAAGTTCTTAGAAGCTTTAACAATACACCACATCCAATTTACAGATATACATTTAACCGTTCTGCGACCAGTCGAAAAGACAAATTCATCTTTTCATTTATTAACGCATCTTTTACAGAGCTTTTGGGATATAGCGAAGACGATTTAATAGGAAAGTCTATCTTTTTGATTTTTTTTGAAGACGATCTAGACGAAATCTACAATATTGTTTCTGATAGATATAACCTTTTCCCTGTAGAAACCTCGTACAAATTTTACATAAAAAAAAAGAATGGGGAATCCCTGCATGCAATGGTGCACGCATTCCCCTTTATATACCATTCTAATCAACCAGCATTTGTACAAGGTGCGATTCATGATTTATCGAAAGAAGATGACTATAAAGAAAAAATAGAAGATACAAACCAGTACTTAGATTTAATGGTTTCTGCCGCTGACTTAACAAACCAGAAGCCACAAATGTATGATTTCATAATAGAAATGTTCAATGCAATGATCCTAATATTTGAAAATGATTGGGGCGTGCTATATGAAATAGAGGTAAGCGATCATGGTTCTCGCATGGCACCGGTTCATTCGAGCGAATTGCAGCTAAATGATATAAACTACATTTATCTCGATGATGAGATTAATGACTTTTTCTCGAAATGCGCAAATAATCTATCAGAGGTCACTAATAGCAACATTCTGAAGTCATTAATTTGCAGTATCGATAACGATCTTTGGAAAAGCAATGAACTAACAGTTTATACTATTGGGTTTGGTACATACGATGAAGTTGAATTTTTATTTGCGTTTCTTATTTTCAAAGATACAGAAATATCAGAGATTAATAGGGCCGCGATTAAGTATTTATCCAATTTTATAACCAATAGGTTTGACAGAGAAAAAAACGAGCAAGAAAGGCGAGGACTGCTAAACTCTATTGAAAAAAAGAGTCAAAAAATAAATGTCGGGGAAATTGCTGGCGAAATAACACATGAGGTTGGAAATACGATAAATACATTAGCATCTTCAATTGCTGTCCTGAATCGGAATTCTATCATACAGGCCAATGAAGGTTTGAGAAAGGAGCTTAATTCGTTAACAGAAAGTTTTAATGATGCTGTTCAAATTATTACAAAATATCGCAAGTGGTACAAACCATCGAACATACATGAATATTTTGATCCAAATGAATGCCTTGAAGGAGAAATCATATTTGTTTTAAGAAAAAAAAGACGAATACAATCAGAAAAAGTTAAGCTTACCTTTAAGGCCGGTAAAGTTTTTAAACTTTACATGATAAAAGTCAGATTTAAAGAAATATGCACAAACATAATACTTAATGCAATAGATGCTATTCCTGAAAAAAGAAAGGGGCATATTCATATTTCAACAGGGATAGAGAACTACCAAGTATTTGTGAAGTTTGTCGATGACGGCGTTGGTATAAAGCAAACTGATTTCGAAAAGATTTTTGAAAATTTTACAACCAAAGAACACGGTTCTGGAATAGGTCTGTATGTTTCAAAAAGGTTTATTGAAGATGTAGTTGATACTCATAGAAAAATACGCGGAAGAATAGATGTAAAAAATAATCCTTCAGGCAGAGGGGCAACATTCACAGCATATTTTCCGAGAGGTGATCAGTAATGAGTAGGGAAATGAATCCAACAATCTTAGGAGTTGATGATGAGAGGAAATTTTTAGACAATGTAGAAAAGTTAATTTCAATTGAATGTAATTTTTTAAAAGCTGAGAATGAAGCCGACACAATTATGTATCTCAATCAACATTCTGTTGATTTGATATTGTTAGATCAGACATTAAAGGGTTCATTGGGTTCTGAGTTGCTAAAAAAAGTCGTAAAAGTATTTCCAACTATAGATGTTATTTTCGTTTCAATATCTCCCCAAAACGAAATAAGTCCTTTAGTAAAAGAGTTAAATTTAAATATTCGAGCATATTTCCAAAAACCAATATCGCCTCTTGATGGATACGATAAGTTAAATAGCCTTATAAGTGAAGTCCTTGATAACCCACTTAAAAAACAGATGGAACAAAGTAATACAAGTTACACTGAAGAACCCAATATTATAAATAAAAGTATCGGATATTTAGAGAGGTGTATTGATGAATATGCTTATGTTATTTTGGACGCAGATTCAGAAACTCCCTATAAGGGGACAGTGCCTAGAGACTTGTTGGAATCAAACAAGATATATGAAGGAATGAACTTTTCTATAGAATCTCTCATCGTAGACAAGACAATAGTCACAAAATTTTCCAGAATCCAGGAGCCAAAAGAGTTTTCCAAATTTAAAGAGCAATTGGAAAAGGAAATTACTTTTGATTGGGGCGATTAATTAATGACTAATAGCACCTTAAACACACTGAATTTATACGTATTAAATAAGGGAATTGGTGAAAGTATAATAATAAACACTCCTTGTGGGAAGTGGGGAGTCATTGACTGTTATACGTCAAGCCTTAATGAGCCTAAAAAAAATCCTGTTCTAAAAGTTTTAAACGATAATGGTGTCAATAAGTTAGAATTTGTTGCACTGACACATCCACATAAAGACCATTATCGTGGGATGTCTCAATTATTGGAAAAATTTTATGGTAAAATATCCGAATTTTGGAGGTTTGATGGGTTTACGCCGAAGACTTTAAAATGGCTAAAACTTCAACGAATGAACAAGTGTGATAAAAATCATAATAAAATTAGCACAAACATGCGTGAATTAGATAAAATATTTTATTTAGTTAAGCGACAAAGACAACAGAAGCAACTTGATATAAAAAGGCTTAGTGCCCAACAGATCTTATTCAAATCTGAAAAATTCCAAATCACATCCATCGCGCCAAATGCAAATGTTTTGGAAAGTTTTGAAGAAAAGTTAAAGTTTGCTCAAAAGGAAGAGAGTTTAGAAATTATTGGTTCTAGCAATGAAAATAGAATTTCTGGTATCTTGCGAATTAAATATGGACGATTTGATTCTGTTTTTTTGGGTGATTCTGATAATTATTCTCAGAAAGAGATGTTAAATGATTTGATGAAAAATAAGGCAGAACTATCTCCGAAATTTTTTAAAGTGAGCCACCACGGTTCGAAAGAAGGATTTTATAAGGATTTATGGAAATCATTTAAGAACAATTCTCGTAATAATACTAACAGTGTAATAACACCATACTGGACACGAAAATTACCTAGAATGGAAGTTGTCAATAGACTTAAAAGTATCTCAAAGCTAAATACGCCAATGCCCATTAAAAGACCTACCAAAGCGACCAAAATCGAACCAATAAAAAACACTGTAAATTATGTAACGGTTAATGGTCAAGAAATTCAACCTGAAAACGACAAGTTCGGATTGTTGTCATATAAATATAATGAATTCGGAGAACTTATCGAAATGAACAACGAACTACTTGAAATATAAGAAGTAATCTGCCGATTTTCACAGAATTCCTATGGTACTCGTTGTAGCCAAATTTTTAAAATTGTTTCCTTATTCACGGTAATGTTCAGCTGGTCTTAGACAGTTGACTTTTAAATAATCGTATCCATTCACGGGGAGGGGGTGTAAATCAACACCGTTGTAGCAATTATGCTGCCGCCACCTCTTCGATTCTATCTTCCCAAAATTCTTCCCACCAACCATTAGCTCTCAATATG
>JANQHR010000034.1 GCA_028282585.1 Bacteroidales bacterium
TCCGCAATACCGGTGCCTGAAATGAAAAACATTAAAGTTGCTGGCCTTTTTCAACAAATTGAAACACTGTTTAAACCTGGTTTTTCAAAGTTGGGCATCATGTTTGACGCCCGTTCCGATGAAGAATTATCTTTAAATGCGGATGAAAAACTTATTAGCCAGGTTCTGATAAACCTCATCAAAAATGCAATGGATGCGGTAAGTGAAACTCAAAACAAGAAAATTAGTTTAATAGGCAAGTTTGATAAAGAATCTACCATTATTTCAATCGAAGATAGCGGAATTGGCGTGCCAAAGGAGAATATTGAAAAGATATTTATCCCTTTTTATACTACTAAAAAGGAAGGTTCTGGAATTGGTTTAAGCTTTGTCCGGCAGGTAATGTTTTTGCATAATGGGTTTGTAACCATATCATCGGCAGAAAATAGCTTTACCAAAGTTGAGTTGTTGTTTTAAACTTGGTTTCTACAGTTAAACTTCCGTTAGAATGCAAAATCAGATGTTTGAAACAGGATATTCCCAATGATTAAATCAAAGATACTTTACCAGTGCTAAATAGTAAAACCGGCTATTTTTCGCCGGTTTTACAATCAATAAAAGAAGTACGTTCATTGTATTACTTTGTAAACTTTATTGATTTTATAGCTTTGGTATCTCCTTCGGTTGTAACGTTATCAGCATCGCCGTAAACATAATAAATACTGGTGCCATCTGCATGAACAGAAACTGGTTCGCTCCCATCTGTAAAATCACCCGAAATAGTGCTCCACGCACTGCCATCATACAGGCTTAGATTAGGGTAAATAAGGGTTTCAGATTCATATTTTGTTGAAGAAATTATAACATTTCCATCACTATCAACAGTTATAGCATAAGGCGTATAAAACCAATCATCATTCTCTGTGATTAACTCTTCAACAGTTGAAGTTGAGGCTACTTTGTAAACGCCTCCTTTATAACTACCAAAAGATGCAGTACTTGATATAAAATACAGGTCATTTGCACCTTTATCTATTTTAATTCCTGAAATGTAATCTGCATCCCATTCAAGGCTTGTATCCCAAGAGCTTCCGTTAAGATGTTTAATATTCAAGGTACTGTTATCGCCTGAATTTTGAATCAAATATGATACATATAATGTTTCTCCCAGATTATTTAACGTAACCTCAAATACACTTTCCCCGTTTGTTATAAAACCATTGGCATCTCCACCAATGGTTTCCCACTGAGAGCCTGCCCATTTAAATATTTTTAAGTCCCAATCGGGGTATACTTTAGCAGCCAAATATAATTCATCGTTGAATACTTCTATATCCATTGCAGAGGGAGCTTCTGCAAATCCTAAGTTGTTGAAAGCCAAATTACCAGACCATGAAGAGGCATTGGATTCATAAATGTATATGGAGTCAAGGTCGAGTGCAGCCATGTATATTTTAGACGAGCCTGCGGCAATACCCATTCTGCCAATAGATGTAGAGTTGGTAATATCTTCAGGCAATGTTCCTCCGGTTTCTGACCAGGAACTGCCGCTAAATTGGTACACTGCCGGTTGCCCATAACCTGTTATGCCTACATCTTTAAGTATGCCTAAATAAATATTGCTTCCATTTTGTTTTATTTCGGTAAAAGTTATTGCTTCTCCCGATGTATAAACAGTTCCCAAATCCAACCTGTCATAACTAACAATATCCGGCCCACCGCCACCACTCCCTTCTTTAACCATATCTCCTGTTAATGCATACATGCTATTATACATGCTCCTATGTTGGTCGCTGATAGAATAAGTATAATTCGTTACTATTTTGTAATAAAATACTTTGTCAACATCGTATCCATAAATATAGTGTTCGTATGACAAGTCGCTTGTTGAACCTATTTCGTAAAAATAATCGAGGTTTTCTTCATTTGCTGCATAAATATCATAACTAACATACACTATGTTTTGGATGTTGGTATAGTCATTCGGGTCATTCCAAACGATTAAATTTTCACTTTCTTCATAATCGCGGGTTATACTAATAATTTCTGCTTCTTCCGGTTTAAATGAATATCCGGTTGTAATTTCGCTATATGGCCCAAATCCCGGGCCATTGGCATGAGTCCGGAACTTATACTGGTACTCTTCGCCTGGCACTAATACTCCGCCATCCAACAAATAACCTTCATCATCCCAGCTAGTAAATTCGGTCCAGCTTATATCCTGCCATTCCGCAGTTTGGTTGTTTAGACGGTATACTTCGTAAATCTCTGCTCCTGGAACAGCTTCATAAGCTAAATGGATAACTCCTAAATAATTACCATTGGATGCAGTAAAAGTAGTGGGTTTTGGAAGAGACTCTTCTTCGCTACAGGAAAGAAAAAAAAGAAATATAGGAAGAAGCATTATAATACAAACTTTTAATTTATACATAACACTAACTTTTTGGGGGTTAATAATGCAAGTTACAAAAATTAATTGTTTAACAAAATTGTTTAGAGATTAATCAGGAATTTAAAAAACTCCGGTAATTTGGCGCATTGATTCAAGTTTTAAATATAAATAAAGTTCTAAGGTTTAAAAACTTGAATCAGCAAAAGGTTTTCTTAAAGGCTTATTATAAATTACCGAATTGATTTTTTAGCCTTCTTTAATTTTTTTCGCCTAAATTTATATCCTCAACTCCATTCTTAAAATAAAACATACTATGAAATTAAATCTTAAAAAGCCCTTTGTTTTTCAAGGCATATTTCTGCTATTGTCGGCAGGAATAATAACCGGATTGTTATCATGCAACAACTCTGTGGTTAAAGATGAGACGCCAATTATCGGAAAATCGGATTTAAAACTTGAATCTGATATAATGACTCCTGAAGTCCTCTGGTCATTTGGACGTTTAGGTGATGTTCAGGTATCACCTGACGGAAAAACTTTACTTTACGGAGTTTCGTATTACTCTAAAGAACTAAACAAAAGCAACAGAGAACTTTTTACTATACCTGTCGAAGGAGGCGAACCTATTCAGCTAACAAAAACGGCCGGAGGCGAATATGCCGCAATTTGGGCCGTTGATGGGCAAAAAATCTATTACCTGGCTGCAGCAGAAAAAGGATCAGGACTGCAGGTATGGTCAATGAATCCGGATGGAACCGGCAAGAAGCAGGTTTCAAATGAACCCGAAAGTATTACGAACATTAAGCTGGCTCCAGGAGGAGATAAAATCTTATTTACGCGCGATGTTAAAATTGATAAAAATGTACACGATATACATGCTGACTTACCATTAGCCGATGCAAAATTGTATGACGATATTATGTATCGCCACTGGGATACATGGAAAGATGGTTATTACAGCCATATTTTTGTAGCAGACTTAATAAACGGGAATGTTGAAAATGCTATCGATATAATGGAAGGAGAACCTTTCGATTCGCCATTAATGCCGTTTGGAGGAATCGAAGAAATTAACTGGAGTCCGGATGGTAAAATAATTGCCTATACGTGCAAAAAGTTAAAAGGTAAAGAATATTCGTTAAGTACCAATTCGGATGTTTATTTATACAACCTTGAAACCGGCGAAACTAAAAATTTTACGGAAGGTAAGCCTGGCTACGATTGGCAACCTTTATATTCACCCGATGGCACAAAATTAGCCTGGTTAAGTATGGAAAGGGCAGGATTCGAGGCCGATAAGCAAAGACTTTTCATTGAAGATTTAACAACTGGCGAAAGAAAAAATTATTCGGAGAATTTTGACCACAGTCCTTTTGGTCTGCAATGGACTGATGATAGCAAATCGATATATTTTGTTGCAGGAGTTTTTGCTACTTACCAGATTCATAAACTGAATGTGGAAACAGGAGAGATCAAAGCTATTACAGAAGGGATGCACGATTACCATTCTGTTGCAATAGCAGGGGAAAAACTGATTGGCACAAAAGTTTCTATGGTGAAACCTCAGGAGATCTATGCTATAAACCCTGAATCGGGAGAGGAATCGGAATTAAGCTTTGAGAATAAGCACATTCTTGACCAGCTTACTATGCCAACGGTTGAAAAGCGGTATGTAAAAACTACCGATGGCAAGGACATGTTAACCTGGGTTATAAAACCTCCACATTTTGATGAGAGTAAAAAATATCCCGGGATTTTGTACTGTGAGGGTGGGCCTCAATCGCCTTTAAGCCAGTTTTGGAGTTATCGTTGGAATTTTTCTATTATGGCTTCAAATGGTTATGTAATTGTAGCTCCAAACCGCCGCGGTGTATTAACAAACGGTCAGGAATGGACTGATCAGATTAGTAAAGATAACAGCGGGCAAGCAATGAAAGATTTACTCTCTTCTATTGATGAGGTTAAAAAAGAACCTTATGTTGATGAGGAAAGGCTGGGAGCTATAGGTGCAAGTTTTGGTGGATTCTCAGTATTTTGGTTAGCAGGCAACCATGATAAACGGTTTAAAACTTTTATTGCACATTGCGGAGTATTTCATTCCGAAATGCAGTTTATGACAACCGAAGAATCATTTTTTGATATCTGGGAGAAAGGTGGTGCCCCATGGGAAAAAGATAATAAAATTGCTATGAAATCGTATGCAGGCTCCCCGCATCAATTTGTTCAAAACTGGGATACACCGATTTTGGTAATACATGGCGGTAAAGATTATCGTGTTCCGTATTCACAGGGAATGGCTGCATTTAATTCTGCACGTATGGTAGGGGTAAAAGCAAGATTTTTGTATTTTCCGGAAGAAAATCACTGGGTGTTAAAACCACAAAATGGAATTTTATGGCAAAGAACCTTTTTTGATTGGCTCAATCAGCATTTAAAAGAATAAGTAAAGAACAAAATCCCGGCGGTAAGGCCGGGATTTTTATATTAAAAAAAGAAGTTACTCTGCTGTTGCTGTACCTTTTAGGTATTTATCAAGGAACATCAGGATTTTTTCATATGCTTCGATTTGATTTTCTTTCTTTCTAAAGCCATGCCCTTCGTCTTCGAATAAAACATACTCTACAGGAACACCATTTGCCCTTGCAGCTTCTACGATTTCATCCGATTCTACTTTTAGTACCCTTGGGTCATTTGCTCCCTGAAGCACCATAAATGGTTTTGTAATTTTATCTGCATGGAACAACGGAGATTTGTTGTACAGGAATGTTGAATCTTCAAATGGGTCTCCCATTTCGTCGTACAATGCATTTCTAAATGATTCCCACCAGCTTGGTATGCTTTTTAATGTTCTTAACCAGTTGGTTACACCAAAAATATTCACACCAACAGCAAATTCTTCAGGTGTAAAAGTAAGCGCTGCAGCCGTCATGAAACCACCATAAGATCCACCCATAATGCCAATTTTTTCCATATCAACCATTCCGGTTTGTTCCAAATAAGTTTTAGCATATATACAATCTTTTAAATCGTGGTCGCCATGTTTTCTATCATCCAGGGAGAAGAATGTTTTTCCATATCCGGAGCTTCCCCTGTTGTTTACATCAATAATGGCATAACCATGGTTTACCAAATATTGAATATGAGCCCTGTAACCAATTCTTGCCTGACCTCCGGGCCCTCCATGAACATGAACCATGGCAGGCACTTTGTTCTTTTTCGAAGCTGTATGAGGCATGTATAAAACAGCGGGAATTTCCAGCCCGTCAAATGATTTGTAACGGACTACCTTACCATCAACAAGATGATCCGGATTAATTTCAGGGTTTAATGTATTGGTGTATTGCTTATATTCTCCGGTTTCAAAACTGTAAACATATAAGTTGCTTGTTTGTCTTGAACTGGATGCATTGAAAGCCATTAAATTTTCTGATCTGGATACAGATACAGACGTAATATTTAAACCTTCGAAATCCGGAAGGGCAACTTCTTCACCTGTCTTCATATCGTATACTTTGATCACGGTTTGTGAATCCCAGTTGATCCCTACGATTCTGTAACTCTCATCATAGGTATGGTATGCATACATAATATCCCATTCGGTTTCGTATACTTTTTCCTTTTCACCGGTTTCCAGGTTCATTTTCATCAGGTAAGTAAATTCGCTGTTTTCATTAGTTAAATAATAAAGAAGTTTGCTATCTAAACTAAAATCAACGGGCCTGTATGTAGCTTCACCTTCATGTTCCGAAAGAAGCTTAACCTCTCCGGTTTCCCTGTTTAACAAATACATATTGTTGTTTGTAGTAGTAATGGTTTTGGTAAGCGTTAACCATTTTTTATCATTTGATAGAAAACCAACATCATATCCTTCCGTGTTTTCATAGACCATTTCATAGTTTAAACCCTCCACTTTCATTTCGTACAGGTCACTAAACCTTGGGTCTCTTTTGTTTGATTTGAAATAAAAGCTGGTTCTGTCATGGCTCCAACCTGAAAAATAAACACGGGCGCCTTCGAAAGGTACCAGATCTTCAATGGTTCCATCCAATTTGCGCATATAAATATGGTAAATCTCATCTCCTTCGTTATCTGATGATAGAAGTATTCTACCAGATTCGTCAAGATAACCAATGGTATAAGTAGTTTTTTCCCTGTCTGTTAATTGAGTCTTTTCTCCGGTTTCAAGATTTAATTCATAGGCATTGTAAATGCCTGTTTCGTTACTTGCAAACAGAATTTTAGATTCATCGATGGAGAATGATTTTCCTGAGATGCTTACATTGTCCATGAATTGTTCAATGGTGTATTTTTCAACTTCAGGAGTCGTTTGGCATGAGTAAAGTATAAAACTTACTAATCCGATAAGCAATAAGGCGGTTTTTTTCATGGTGTATTTAATTTTTAAGGTTAAAAATGGAGATATTAAATTGGCTGATTGTTAAATCGTTTATACCAAACAGTAAATGTAGGATTTTTTTTGGATTCGAAGGTTTTTGAGGGTATAAAATTCTGGTTATTTTTCTTATATGGTATATGAAAGGTCGGACTTTTAACATTTATTTTTATTAGAACATGCACTTATCAAGGCTCCCTAATGAGTAATAATCATATAACATGCATTTCTTGATATTAGTTATATTATTTGTTAAATTAGCTATACAGAGAACTTACCTGAAAGAACTATTTTGAATACGGAAGGGAGCGTAATCGTATTGGAATGGTTCAGAATTTTTATAATATATCAGCAGTAGGTTGGTTTAATAAACAGAGATTAAAATATTCTCCGGGTTATTTTACCCAATTTGCATTAGCACCCATTTTATTAAAGGCCTCTTTTATAGCCGGTCCGGCCATTAGTGAACTTTCAGCTTTGAATGTCCTGGGTCAATTTACTCAACTTTATTTAAAGTTTACAACAGCTTTCCAAATAGCATTCAAAAATCAAATATTTTGAAATTATTAAAAAAACACGATATGAAAAATCAAACCTTAGAAGTAAACTTAGTCAAACAAGTACGAGAATGTAAAACCTGCCAATGGTTTTGGGGAGGGGTACCGCCCTACGGAAATTTCCCTGTGTATGACTGGAACGAGGATTTTCCCGAAGAAGTAAGAAACCAGGTACAAACAACAAAAGATGTAGTAAAACCTGCAATGAAAGGCAGAGCCTGTGGTCAGGGTCAGATAGATGCGGGAATTATGCATGGTTGTCGTAAAGCACCCATCATGACAGTAGGTATAAATCCTAATATGACATCCTACTTTCCAAGTTCAACAGGGGCCAGGTGGAGTTATCCGAACTTTAGTAAAAATACACGGTACGCATACTATTACAGGCATCATAATGTTTACCAGGAGAGTTTGGATATTGATTTTATTAAAAATAATGTGGTAGAAGGATCGGCAATTGTAGCGGAAAAAGATGGTTGGTTACTTGGTGCTGACAGGTGTTCGGATCATAGATGGTTATTGCTGACCATTCAATATGAAGACGAAGATGAACCGCAAAAAATAGAGGTGGCCTGGACCGATAATTTACGTTTTGTTGTTTTCGCCGATCGCAGTTACAAGGTTGAACCGGGTAAACCGGGATTTAAAAAAGGCGATATCATTGGTGGTAAAATTGATGGGCTCGAGAAAAATAACGTACAAATCTATGAAAATAGTACAGGCTATTATCAGCGCTATGTTTATGTTTTAGATATATTTAAAAAACTTGTGGGAGGAACGTTGGAAAGTGCCCCTTTATCCATTGCTGAGGATGTGGCACAACATGATATGATTGCTTGCGCATCTCCTGGCTGGAGTTCCAAATACGATATTCCTACCGAAAAGATTACCGAGAATTGTGTTATGAATCATGGGTACCTGGTGTCGCAGCTTATACAAACCAAACCCAAGGTAATAGTGATTGTTGGCGGAAGCTCACTGGAAATGTTTGCACGTGTTTTTGGCCCATTCATGAACGATCTGGATTATCAATACGAAGTAACGGATGGCAGCGGGGAATCAAAACTGATTATGAAGGAAACTTATCAGTTATTAAAGGAAACAACCGAACGGGAGAAGTTTCTTCATATTAATATGGGCGGTTTCGAACTAAAGTCACGCATTGTTGTTTCTCCTCATTTTTCTTATTCAGCGAACTTTGTAGAGCAATCCCGTTTATCCTCTTCGGCATGGAAAGCATTTGAAGGCGATTTTTATGAAGATGCCCAAATTTTGGTACAAGAAGGAAGAGTGAAAGAAAATAACTGGAACGATATTATACCGATACGAATTTATGGTAAGGATGATGACATAAAAGAAAAGCTGAGTGCTGCAGCCTGGAATGTTCTGATGGCCTATTATTATGATCCTTTACAGATGCTGGCTGAAGTTTTACAGCAAGAGTATAATGCAGGTCGTTTGCCGTTTGATGGCAATATTAACCATTTAAAACGCCCTGAAGGTTCGTGCCGGTTTTGTTTAAATGAGCTGTGGAAGTTTCCCGAAGGATGTGCTTATGGTAAAGAAAAAGAGGCAACTCCTGCAACAGGTGAGCTTGAGGAAATTGTTAGGCAGGTGATTGATACAGGGAAAAAGCAACAGATCAAAAGAATTAAGGAAGGAATATAACAAATATGAAGTAATAAGAAACATTTAAACCCAAATTATGATGAAAAACAGAGCAAAGTATGTAAGTGCCAAGGTATTCAATACACTGGATGAAGGATTTCAATATCCTGAGAATCAACTGGAAGAACTGGAAAGTAAAAAGAATGTAGGTATTTGTTTCTCAGGTGGAGGAACAAGATCAGCTTCGTTAACCATGGGTCAACTGAGGGGATTAGAACACATAGGAGTACTAGATAAGGTGAAATACCTTTCTGCGGTATCGGGCGGTAGTTGGGGAAGTGTACCCTTTTTATTTCTCGACGAAAGCATAAGCGATGAGCATTTCCTTGGAACATATGTGGCTCCGCATGACCTTACTGAAAACATGTTGTCATATGCTCCTAAATATAGCCTAAGCTATGCTATATCAAACTCAAAACTTTTTGATGATCTTATCAAAAATATTTTTGCTAACGATGAGCGATATGCTAATATAATCGCGGAAATTTTTCTTCAGCCATTTAATATTGGTAATATGAGAAGGTTTTTTACATATAATAAAGATACTCGTAAAAAAATCCTTGAGAATAATATTCAACTCGAACCGGGAGATTTTTATTTGATGAACTCAAGAAATAACCGTCCATACCCGATTATTGGAGGTACATTGCTGCGGCCAAAATTTGGGAGATATCAATTTGAAATGAGTCCGTTATATGTTGGTATTAATGGTTTTTGGAAACAGGCCGGAGCAGGAGGATATGACATAGGAGGCGGATATATTGAACCACACGGTTTCGATAGTGATTCTCCGGATGCTTTTAATGAGGGAACACAAATGGCGAAGGTAAGATTAGGGCGTCCAAGGCATATGTTTACCCTGGGCGATATGATCGGAACTTCTGGTGCTGCCCCAGCCGAGTACGCCATGAGATTGGGACTTGAGTGGATAGGATTTCCGGAATTCAAGTATTGGTCACCGGCTGAGGCTAAAGATACCAAATCAAAGGAAACAGATTTTGGTGATGGTGGAATACTCGAGAATTTGGGTATTATGCCAATGTTAAAGAGAGGTGTTGAAAAGCTTATCATATTTGTGAATTGTCAAACAGCATTAAGCAAAGATGATAAAGGTAATATATCTATAGCGAGCTCAATTCCGGCATTATTTCATCAAATAAAGAATCAAAATGGCGAAGGTAATTTCGACGAAAATATAATTTTTGCTTTCCAGGAAGATAAATACCAGAATTTAGTGGATGGACTGTTAACTAAAATTAGTAATGGTGAGTCGGCGATCTTTACCGACACATATAAAATTACCGATCAACCACACTATAATCTAAAAGGAGGTAATAACGTAGAGATTATGTGGGTATATAATTCCAGGATAGATAACTGGGTACAAGAATTACCGATTGGAGTAAAGCATAAGCTGGAGAATGGAGATTATGGCAAGCGATTCCCTTATTATAAGACTTTTATGGAGAATTTCCCAAATATAATTGATATGACTCCTGAGCAGGTGAACCTAATGGGGCACCAGGCAGCCTGGAGTATGGTTAATTCGGAAAATACGATAAAGAATTTTATAGGATAATTTAACTAATCTTGATTTAATATGGCAACAATAAATATTCAACAAGAACTGGAAGAAATTGCAACCGGTCATAAATACCTTTATTTAGGTGATGAAGGATTTATTAAACATTCTGACAATAAGGAATATATAAAAAACAAACTGGCAAAAAGCGATAAAACGTTTAACGAAAAAATCTGGGGTACTTTAGGAAATTTCGACAAAAGCAGGATCAACTGGCAGGGAGAACTTCAGCATTCGATGAATGGAAACTTTGAATCGGAAGGTATAACGCAAGAACTAAAACAAACCTTAATTGAGGCAACGGGCACGAATGATTTAAACCTTGCAGATATTAAAGAACGTTATATTTCTTTTGATAAAGTGAATTTTCCTGAAGACTTATCCGGTGAAAAATCATTGCGGTTAACCCTGTTTTTAAATCCGGGAGAAGGAGCAGTGGTATATTACCAGCATTTCGACATGGATGAATCTGATCCTGATAAAGGAAGCCACAAAGGATTCGATTATGATTTTATTTTACCCGAAGCAACAAGAAACGCCGCAGGTTTAATTGACTTTAATACGTATAACCGGGATCGTTTATCTTATGAAATAGATATTATCCCAAAAGAGATCATGACGGATAATGATGATCCGGAATTAATAAAAAAACTGCGTTTTGTTGTAAAAATTTTAACATTTGAACGAAAAGCAACTTCAAATGAAAATATCATTGAGCGCACAGAAGAAAAGGTTTTTGGCTCGGATAAAAAATATAAACTGATGGTTTTCAACACGGATGAAGATGCGTTTAGGAAGGTAGAGAAAGATAAGTATGATATTGATCCTGCAAAGAAAACATTATTTCTTATTCATGGTACATTTTCCGATACAGCCAATTCGTACGAGGCTATTCTGAAAGAAAAAAACGGAGAACCTTCTTTGTTAAAGCAATATCTTGATGGCAATAATAAGCATAAACAGATCATTGCTTTTAATCATCAAACTATGTTTGATGATGCCGAAGAAAATGCCGAGCACTTAATGAAAGCGTTAAATGATTATGATCCGGGATTTACTTTTACTAAACGACTCGATTTAATAGGAACAAGCAGGGGAGCATTGGTAGCAAAATACCTGGCAATTGAATATGAAAAGAATAGTGGTATTAATTCGAAAATTCCTGTCGATAAAATTATTACCGTTTCAGGAGCCAATGGATGTGGTTATTTAACAAAAGGCAAGAATTATATAAACGCAATACTTAAAATACTAAACAAGGGTTCTATAGTTCAGAAAATACTGGTTTCTATTGCACAACTTTCTGTTGCTTATATAACATCGCGTAGCGGATTGGATTTAATGAAACCCGGAAGTTCCAGGTTAACCTATATTTTAGATTATAAACCGGTGCAGGGTTCAATTACAGATGTTTTAACTCTTAGTGCAGATTTTCAAGTAGTTAAATCGAAAAAAATTGGAAAGAAAATAAAGAATTTTGCATTACGTATAGGAGATAGAATTGTACAAACCATGTTGGGAAAACAACACGATTTTGTTATTGGTACCATTGAGCAACAAATTGCTAAACCTTTTCCACCTGTTCATTTACAGGATAACAAATTGTTTAATGCCATACACGGACAGGTACTCGGAAAACCCGGAGCATGGGGTATTATTGTAAAGTATTTACAGATGTAATGGATTATGTAATTTAGGAAAACAAAAAATCCCGACGGAATATGGTCGGGATTTGCTTTCTGGTTCTGAAATAGTCAAAATTTCAAATTAAAACATTTTTCTTGCTACCTGTTTTTCTTAGGACAGGTTTCTTTTAAGAAATACTATGAGCTTTAATTATTATGTTTTTTATAAGATGATATTGATTTGTCAAGAATGTTTTTTGCATTTTTCATATCTGAAAAACCTTTTGATTGTATTACTTCTTTTCCTTTATAATTTACAAACCAGATTTCAATTATATCGCTAATGCCCTGATACGTATCATCTAACGATTTTAAGGTTCTTAACTCTCCAAATTCTGAATCTTTTATGACAGCTATTAATTTATCATCTTTTTCTCCGTTATCGAGAAGTTTTAGTACCCCAATTAGGTGGCATCTTATAACTTGACCTCTTTCTATTGGTTTACCTAGTACAATAACATCCAAAGGATCACCGTCTCCTCCCAACTCTTTTGGCAAAAGAGTTTGCGGAATCATTCCATAATTAAAAGGGTAGGGTATATATCTTATTTTACGAGGTTTACCATTTATTGAATCCGGCTCTAATTTTCCATTTTCCTTATTTACTTCCCATTTCTCATCTGACCCTGTACTAATTTCTATCACAACATTAATTGTACTGTCGGAATTTATAGTTTCAATATCTTTTATTAAATGTATAGGACTATCGGTTTTAGCACTTTTGTCAATATTTGTTTCCTGGATACAACTTGTAAAAGGAAATACAGAAATAAATAAAATAATTGTATTAAAAGTCTTATTGATCCTATTATTCACTATCCTATGGAAAAACTGGCCTAATTTTTTCATCATTTAAAACACTTTTTCTATTTCAAATTTTGCTTCGCTTGTTTTCAGCTGGTATCATTGATTAAATGCTTACTATCTTATCAACTGCAGATCCTAAATCTTTTAGGTGGGTGGACATAAGTATACTCATGTCAGGATATTGGCTTTTAACATTTTGAAAAATAACCATTGCATTTTCTTTGCTGATTCCTGCAGTCGGTTCATCAACAACAAGCAATTGCGGTTTTTTGAGCAGCGCCTGTGCCAATAATAGCTTTTTGCGCTGTCCACCACTCAAGGTTTCTCCATTTTCACCTAACCAGGATTCCAAACCATTCTGGAGAGATAAATACCAGCTTGTCAAGTCAACGGTTTTCAAGACTTGCTCAATCTCCTCATCATTGTATCCCTCAAAGTTTTCTCTCAAAGTTCCGGTAAGCAAATAGGCTTTTTGGGTAACATAAATACATTCGGGAACTGGTAAATGAGATATTTCCGTATCACTGTTCCATGCTAAACTGCCACGATGTCGATATTCAGGATAAAAAAGGCTGTTTAACAAGGTGGTCTTTCCTTTTCCTGTTTCTCCGTAAAGAGCTATCCAATCTCCTTTTTTGATTTCCAGGTTAATTTCGTCAGTACGTACAGGTGTTTCAGGAATTTTTGCGCAAACATTTTTCAAAGTTAAGCTATCGAAACTTGAATTGACTTGCATGCTCTCATCGGGTTGTTCTTCCTTTTTGATAATCGAATCGATATCTTTGATTTGATGTGCAACCGAACTTTTTTCTGATTTTCCCGAGAAAAGCATTTCAGACAATTCTGCCTGTGCCATAATACCAAAAAATATACCGATTGCCAAGGGCGCATCGATGCCATAATTGCTTGAATTCCAAATAATAAAAATGGCAATGCAACTAAAACCAAAACCGGCAATCATTTGCAAAGAAAATGAATTTGTTTGTAGTTTTTTTTCCAAGCGTTCGAGCTTCAACATGCTCTTTTCTTGTTGCTTAACGGCTTTCTCCTCCAAATTGTATTTAGAAATTTCTATCCGGCCTCTAAAACTCTGAATAAGTGAATGATTGTTTTCTTCGCGTTTTAATTTAAGCTTTGCGTAGAGCCTTCGGTTTTTAATCAAAATGAATTGAGGAATAACAAACAAGAGTATGGCCGATGAAATCAAAAATTCAAGGGCTATTGCTGTTGAAAATACATTTAAAAAGAAGAAATAGATGCCAAGTGAAATAATCAGCGTTGTAAACGGCAAAATCCAAAGGAGAATGTGATTTAAAATTAGATCAATGCCATACGTGCTGTTTTCCAGTATGGACGAATTGTTCTTAACTTGTTTTTTGAAGTAGGGAAATTTTGCTACCGACCGAAAAATCTTTAATTGCAAACTTCGCTGAGCATCTAAGGTTGTTATATGGTTTTCCAGGCGCTCAAAATACCTTGTTGCTGTACGTAACAACGCTAATAACCGGATAATAGAGGAAGGAACCAAATAAGAGAATAAAGCATTTGCTGTAATGAACGTTAAGCTGCAAGAAGCAAGAAACCAGCCTGAAATTGCAGGTAGCGCAATAAAAGAAACCGACCAGATAAGGAGCAGAAGAATGCCTTTCATCCATCTGCCCGACATGGGATATAGGATATGTCTGAAAATAAATCTACGCATTATCCACCTGTTCCCCCCAGTTTAAATTTAAAACTTTAGTTGCAATCGTTTCAAACCTCTCTTCGTGTGAGGCAAGGATTAACAGCTTGTTTTGAGACATTTTTTCAATTTGTTCAAGAATAATTTCGACAGTTCCGGTATCCAGATTTGCCGTAGGTTCGTCCAAAATTGCAATTGGTTTTGGGTATAGCATCATTCGGGCAAGCGTCACCAATTGCTTTTCGCCTCCTGAAAGCTGTTTTCCATTATGGCTTAAAATTGTTTGCCATCCGTCTTCTTTTTTTGCCAGCAGCTTATCTAAAAACTCGGGATACAGGCTATCAGTCTCAGATTCCTTATCAAGAAATACATTGTATCGTAATGTTCCGTCGAATATGAAAGGAAACTGATTCATGTAAGACGAATTTGTTTTAAGCCATTGTGTTGACCATAGACTACTGTTTCCGTTCACCGAAACATTTTCATCTTGCGCTATCAAATTTCCTGAAAGAATTTTTAACAAAGTAGATTTTCCCGATCCTGATATCCCTTTCACCAGTACTAATCCTTTATTTGGAAGCTTAAGATGAATATTATGCAGTACTTTTACGATGGTATCAGGATAAGCAAAACTCAATTCATTGATCTCAAGCGTTTCTAGCTTTTCGTTTTCAACAGAAAAAGGCATTTCATCATTTTCATGTAATAAAGGCATTAGTAATTTGGCAGAAGCCAGAGCCTTGTCTCTGTCATGATAAGCACTCACAAATTTCCGCAGATAAAAGAAAAGATAAGGAGCCAGTATAAGCAAAAACAATGCAATATGAAAATCGTAACCTTTTCCGTAATTGCTTCCGGGAATGATTCCGAGAAGACTTAATCCGAGGTAGATAGCAACACCTGCGATGGCAATGGACACAAAAAGCTCCAGTACTGCCGACGATAAAATAGCTATCCTCATCACATTGGTTGTTGCTTTGTTAAGTGCCTTGCTTTTTTCAGATAAAAATAGGAATTGAGATTTTAAGTTATCTAAATTGACAATTTCAGCAACTGTTTGAAGTCGATTGTAAAAAACTGCCGAATATTTCATGAAAAGATTGATGTGTTTTTTATGAAGTGAAGTTGCTCCTACACCGATCATTTTCATTAACAAAGGAATAACAGCTATGGAAACAAGTAACGTTAGTCCTACCCAAAATTCGAGCCAGAAACTTAAACTTAATAAAAGGATTACAACGAGAGCTGAAGCGGTGGCATAAGGAATAAAAAAAGAAAAGAAAGGTTTTAGGTCATCACTTACTCTGGTAACTAATAAAGTAC
Organism: Bacteroidales bacterium; assembly: GCA_028282585.1. Lineage (GTDB taxonomy): Bacteria > Bacteroidota > Bacteroidia > Bacteroidales > UBA12077 > UBA12077. Next base: position 16,068 of record JANQHR010000034.1, read on the forward strand.
TTGATATGGAGTCTGATTGATTATTATTAAGCAGCTTGGGATATAATTTCTTTTTGATTTTGGAAACAATAGTATTTCCTGCCTTGTAATTTAGTAATGATGAAAAATGGGCAAAAACATATCTGCCAGTCAAAAATGCGAACGCATACAGTAGTTTATACGGAAAAATCTGATCCTCGTTAAGCCAGACAGCAGCGAACTCTGATAAGTACCAACTAAAAACAACAAAACAACCGGCGCTTAAAACTGTAAATGCTGAAGCGAAGATATATGCCCGCTTTACTTCAGGTATCCACTTAATTAGCCATCGGAATGCATTTTCCGGATTATTCATTAATTATTCGGTTTTCCATGCTTTATTTTAGATTGCCTAAGTTAATATTTTCCATGGAAACTGTGGAGGAACCTAAAAATTTTCTGCCCGGCTTAAAGCCTGGTTGTTTTGCCCTGAGTTCGTTATAATTTTAATCTCAGTTGGTTCGGAAATGATGAGTTGAAATAATCAGCTCATAACCAATTTTTTATGTCGTAACAAGTTATTCTTTTTATTCATTCACTTGATTATTTGTACTCTTATCTTGTTTATTATGCCTATTATGTTTTTCACCTTCCTCATCCGGATTGCTGTAAGCTAAATACTGAGGCGTAATAATTGTTGTACCATCATATATGTGTGATTTTATTGTAGCTACTGCTTGTAGTGCTGTTGATATAGATGAAGGAGATAAGTCTGTGGTTGTAGGTATTAACTCATTGATTTTTTTTGAACTAATACCTGTAACTCTAACCTCTAATGAGCCTTCTATTTTATCAATATTAGCAGCTAAACTCATAGGGCTGGCCAGATTAATATTTGCCTTTTTTGTCTTTACTTTAGCTACCATCCTGACCCCAATCCCAATAAGCACTGATTTACTTTTGCCTAATTCATCTACCCAATTAATAGTTTGGGTTTGCGAAAAGTCATATATTACTTGATATACTTCATTCTTACCTGACATTCCAAAACCGGCAAATTTTAATTCTCCTTCCGCTGTTAATTGATATATAGTCACATTCGAAACAGTATTAGGAAAAGAATTTAATAATTTGTAATCATGTTTGAGGTCTTTAATGTTTCGTATTTCTTGCGTAAGCGAGTCATTTATATACCATATTTCGCCTTTATAGTGCACTGGAACAGTAAGTGCAATATAGTCTGATGTAAATTCTTGAGCATTTACAGATAAACAACTCATTATTAGGATAATGCTTATTAGTTGGATTGTTTTTCTCATGGTTTATAATGTTAAAATTTTATAAAATATTCATTACCTGGACTATTAACCGGGCTTTGGTCCCGGATTGGAGTCAGGTTTGGGCCCCGGATTTGAATCAGGTTTTGGTCCGGGATTAGTGCCAGGTTTAGGACCTGGATTTGAATCAGGTATTGGTCTGCGATTTTCATTAAGTTTTAATCGATTCATAATTATTGTTTTTAGGTTATTGGACTTTTCTATACTGCAGGTTGTAATTTGTTACGACTTGTTGTCATAAAAAATGGGTTTAAAATCTGAAGTTTTTGCATAAACATATTAGCCGGGAAAACATCCTGGAAACGTGCTAATAATTTTTTATTCATTTGAACCATTACTATACTTTTTACTCTCCCTTTCGTATTCGCAATAGTTCTGTTTGATAATCAGATAAATGAAGTTAAGAAAACAAAAAATATTTACCAAAGTTTTTTTAGATATTTTAGCAATTTTTTTGCAGCTAGGGATAATTCGTAATTTTTTGTAAGATAAGCATATAGCAAAAACCTTATCGGGATTCACTGAATTGCTCTCCGCCAAGAACGAGCTTCTATTGTTTTTATATACAGTTAATTAACTCGAAGTATAATTAAAAACTAATACATTTCAATTGAGTGTTTGCCTGTTTTTCTTCGGCGAACAGTTCGTGAGACAGGTTGCTTATGCAAAATGTTGTTTAGTATATTTATTAATTTCTCTTTTTAATTTCTCAGATTTAGTTGTGCTTAATACATCTTTTAAGAAATCTTTAACTTCAATTAGGTCAAGTAAATCTGTATCGGTCGTGTTTAATAGCTTTAGAAATTCCGAGATCAGGAAATTCTGATGTTTTTCAGATTTGTCATTTATGCGTAATGATTTAATGATCTTTGAAATAATCCCGGTTGTAAGTTCAGGCTTCTCTTTTATTATTTTACCTGAGTTGCTGATACAATATTTAATTGTTGATATTTTTTCGTCATTAAGTTGTTTATAATAATCATCAATTATATGTTCAAAAAGATTATCCTTATCCACAACCATCAAGTTAGCTATCAGGTGCATACCATAATTTCTGTGGTATGAATTTTTATAGTGAAGCAAAGAAGAGAATTTAGCCCAATAACAATAAAATAACGAAGGTTCAACCTTTGTTGCCTCATCAAGAATCATATAAGAGTGGTAATAAACATTAATTGAATCAGTATCCAATAAATGCTTAACCAAAATGTCTCTGAAATCTTTTTGACTTTTAGCTAAATCGAAATAAGGAGTAATATCAGCTTTAGTATCTGAAACAATTTGCAAATATTTATTCTCATCAATCATATTTAGTTAATTAATATCGTACTTATATCTTGTTTTGCAGGGTGTTTAGTCAATTTTTACTTGTTTTTCTATCTAAAAATATTTTTATTAACTCTCGTAAATAACTTGCAATGTTACTATACTTAATTTCTTTTAAATGGTAACTTCCAAACATTTTTAAACGGAATAATCATGGATGTTCTTTTTTTATAATCAAGATAATCATCCCCAAAATCGTCGAATAATCTTTTTTCTTCGGTTCGTTTAAGATAGATTATAATAATCAATAAAAAAGACAAGCAAAAAATTAAAGAACCTAATGAGTTAACTATTAAAGCGATTGCAAAATAGATAGAATTTATTCCAAAAACCATTGGATTTCTTGTATACTTATACGGCCCGGTGATAACTAATTTCTTTGAACGAGGACTTATTTCAATATTAAACACATCCGTTGGTCCTCCTTTACCTATTCTAAACAAATTAATATTTGACCAAATCGTAAATACCAATCCTGTTAATAACAATAATGCGGTGATCAGTATCCTTGGAGTAGTAGAATTTAAAATAGATGTACTAAAAAAGCTATGTTTGATTTTCGAGATTGAATAAATTATTACCGGAATAACGATCACAAAAACCAAAAGTCCAATTGTATACCCACTTATATGCTTATATTTTTCTTGTTTAGATATTTCAACGCGCATCGTTTTATGTATGGTAAATCTTTAGATTAGTAAAGTCGATTAAGTTTTAGGTTGTTCAAATTTAACATTTTCTGTACTATGTTTTATAACAACCCGTTAAACATTGGCTTTTTGATTAGCAATATACTTAAATAAATACAAAAGCGATTCAAGTTTGCACCTGAACCGCTTTTGCTTTTACACCTTGTTGACACTGGTTTTTATTTCATATATTTATCAAAAAACTCAATCATCTTTTCAGGATGAACACCAAAATAATTGTAACCGTCAAATCTTCTATTTGTTCCTTCAATCCAGAATAACTCTTTTTCTTCTGAGCTAATATTATCAAAGATTTCCTGAGCATCACGAGGATTATCTGTCCAAATGTCATCCAATACTTCTGCCATAAAATATGGTACTTTAACAGCATGTGCATAGTTTTGCGGATGCATTTCACCGTTTGTAAAACCACCTAATTTTAATTGCTCAAAATCCATCAGTTCCATATAGCTCCCAACATTCATTAACTTAGCAAAAGTACTCATTAAAGCAGTCATAGAAACAGCCAATGGTCCCATAAAACACGTTAAGTCTTCAAATAATTCAGGTTTTCTGTACATTGCTTCCATAGCTGCATTGGCACCTGTGCAACGATTGTAAAGCCCTACCATCATTTTACTTAACTTTGGATGGTTTTGCACATACTTTTGAGCACCAACCACATCACGCCATTCATACCTGCCAATTCCGCAAATACCTCCATTTGCTGCTCCACTATTTCCATGATTACGTAAATCATAAGCCAAAATATTATATCCTGATCTTGATAGATGCCCCATGTGTGCGACAAAATCTATTTCCAAAGTGTCAACATTTGAAAATGGTTCGCCAAAATGACCTGTAAATCCTGAACGACTCATTGGCATCGGGTGGTTGATGATTATTAATTTATCTGATTCTCCCTGAACTGAAGGAATATACCAGCCTTCAAGTGGAGTGCCATCATCAGAAGGAAAGTAAACGTCTTCCCAAGTGTCCATGCCATGGTCGGCCGGGGTTTTGTGCACAGGTGTTCTAAACATAGGACGAACAGCAAACTCTGCTAAATACTTGATTGTTCCATATTCTTGTTCCGTAATTGTTTTTTGCTGTTCAATTGCTTTGTTATAAGATTCTTCCCCCATTCTACCCTTAAGGGTGTTGTCAATTGCGTAATCTAATGTTTTTTCAAAAGCCATGATTATAAATTTTATAGAATTAGTTATGTGCAAATATCCCTACTATATCTATGGCTTTATGAAAACAAATTACGGCAAAAAAGATACAATTTACATATGACGGAATTTTGAAGGCGTAAAACCTGTTTGTTTGCGGAATAAACGGGAAAAATAATTTGGGTATTCAAACCCTAACTGATAAGCAATTTCAGCGATTGATTTATTTTTCTCCTGGATCATTAATTTTGCAGTATCTATAATGTACTGATGAATATGGCTTAAGGCTGGCTGCCCGGTATGAAACTTAACCAAATCACCCAGGTAATTTGATGTTACGCTTAATTCATTGGCAAAATGGTTAACGGATGGTTGAACAACAGTCTCATTCTTTTGACTTTCATAATAAGTTTTTAAAAGTGCAAAAAAATCATCTACTAATTTTATCTGGGTTGAATTTCTTTCACCAAATTGTCTTTTATAAAACCCTGCTATGTGAGCAAACATAAGGTTACAATAGGCGACTAAAATATTGATTGAAAAATTCTTTTTTTTATATTCATACAGCGCTTTTACAAATAATTCACTTATTAATTTTTCTTCACTTTTCATTAAAAATAAAGGCTCGTGCAAGCCATAATTAAGAAAAGAATACTCCAGGTGGTGATATTTAGTGATTAATTCTTCGTTGATATTAATAAAATAGCCAATCCATGGGGAATCAGTTTTCCAATGTATAGCTTGATTCGGACTTGAGAAATACATAAAACCTTTTTCTTTTTCTGCTTCCAAACCATATTTTATCGAAATTCTGTAGAAGTTAGGAAATACCGGGGGAGAACTTTTTAAAAAATCAGATGGATACTCACCAATATCTATTAAATCATGCTTAGGCAATCTAACTTTAGTGTATGCATTGAATGATTTTATATCTTTAAATTTCATGGTCTTTTAATAAATTACCGCCAATAACTCTAGCATAGTGTATTTGGCATTTTGAAATATCTGCCTGTCAGATCGATCTATGTTGTATTAATTGTTTTTATTTTCAAATTTAGCATAATCTGCCCAATGACCTATTATTTTTGCTATTCATATTTGTTTTACTCATTCATTTAAATATTCTTCAATTACCGTAATGTCCAGGTTTGTTTTATTTGATATTTCTATGAGTGTCATTCCTTTTTGGTGAAGTCTTTTAGTTACACTTTGCATTGTTTCACCAACCTCTATTAAATGATTATCAGGGTCATAAAATCGTATTGTTTTTTGTCCCCAGGATTCTTCATGGACATCGTGTAGCAACTCAATATTGCTATTTTTTAACGTAATAGCAATATTGTCTATACCGTCCATGTTAAAAACGATTAAAAAATCAGGATTTCTTGTTTTTAAGATTTTATTTTCTCCAATTTTGTTAAGTATGATATCATCATTTTCAAGTTCCCAAAGTCCAAAACCACTTTTAAAACTTAAACCTTTACCCATATCTTCTTCAATTTCCTGTTTTAAAATATTTGTATAAAAATCCGTAGATACTTCAATGTCCTTTACAAATAAAATGATATTACTAAATCTTATATCTCCCATTTTATGTGTTTTTTTTTGGTTTACATTCTTAACTTCAAAACTTGATTTTATTTTAGCGCTATGTCTTTTTGAAGATGGCTTGCAGCAAGAAACCGTAAAGAGGATTGAAATAAAACATAAAATTTTAGTTAATCCTAATATATATTTCGTGAAAAAATCTTTGTAATTTATGTTTAGCACTTTTGCCCGCATTATGTATAACCAATTTTAGGTGCTTTTATTCTTTTTTCTCGATATTAAAAATAGTATTGATGTCAATATTAGCATCAATCCCGATGAAATGTAAAAAGCATAAGTCAGGCTAAACTGACTGATAAAAATTCCTATGATCAAGGGTGAAATAAATTGACCAAGAAACATGGTTGAAGATATTCCACCGATAATCTTTCCGCGATTTTTAATGGATACAACTTCCATTAGCCATAGGTTGCAATTTGGCATCAATAAACCAATTCCGAGCCCCGCAATAGCAAGACCAAGAAGTATTCCTGCATAAGTCACATTTTGGGCTATCAAAAAATAACCTAATGATATGAATAGAAAGGAAATAACGAAAATTTCCGGGAAACTAAAAATCTTTTTAATCGCTCCATATTTTATAGATGTTATTGCTCCTGTTAAAGTTGTTAGCGCTATTGCCACACCATTTAAGGTATTATTGATCTCTAACCTTTCATTAAGCAGAAATGGGATTTGTGTGGGAATCATATAGAAAAACACCATCCCCAAAAAACCGATTAAATAGACTAAAGCGACTATTTTTGCGTTTCTGTTTACAGTCATTTCCTGATTGCCTCTAATGTTTTCATAACCATCTTCTTTTTTAGGTTCGTAAAGAACAAATATTACCAATGGCAAAATCAAAAACGCAGCGAGATACAAAATAAAGGGAAACCTCCAATTCATATCCGCTAACAAGCCGCCTGCTGTTAAGAAAACTACGCCACCTAAAGACATAAAGGCTGCTTGACTACCAACAAAAGAATTACGTTCTTCTCCATCAAAATAATCGCTAATTAAGGTTGTTGCGATACTCATTATACCTGACACACCAATCCCAAGGATTGCACGACTTAGAAGAAGCAATTCAATTTGGCTAATAAAGTACCCGCTAAATCCACCTATTCCATAGATTATAAGTGAATAAACCAATAAATTTTTTCTGCCCCATTTGTCTGAGAGTGTTCCCATAATAGTTCCGAAGAAGGCAATGATGAGGGCAGGCATTGTTATGATGAGCTTAATAACTATATCGGAGGACTCAGAAAAAAAACTTGCAATTTCTGTTAATGCAGGGGCTATTATTGCACCTGCCATAACAGTCATTGAACTGGCAAAAAGTAATACTGCTTTTATTTTTGTGTTTTGTTTCATTTTGTTCTAATTAGACTTAACGATCTCGGATATAAGTTGACTCGTCCTAAAAAAAGTTTACAGATTCCTAATTATCAGAAAGGCTTTTGTTTACTTTCATAAATTTGATTTTTTCTGTTTTAAAAAAGAAGTTAGGAGTGAATTTTATTTTGCATATTTTAGGAATTCTAAAAATTATTTTAGTTTACCTATGTGACTTTTCCAATTTTTTGTTTTCAAAAGAAATTTATCATAACCTTCATTTTTTATAAAATTCAAGGACTCTTGGCATTTTTTATTATCACGAGTTCCTATCTTAAATTTATTGTTGAAGATTTTACAATTAGAAAATTGATCACAATCAGCGCAGGTGTCTAATTTTTTGTCCCGAAAACAGCACAATTTAATTTTACATTTGGCTTTGTTAATATCTCTTTCTTTTGTGTCATATCCTATCTTACAACCTTTACAGCTTTTATCCACAAAAGCTTTGCATTTTTCACAATAAGCACCGCAACATCCTATGTAAATTTTTGATTTTTTCATACTATCCCTTTTTTACCAACCAATATATTTCCGAAGTTATTAATATTATTGCAAAATCAACCAATAAATCCCATCTGAAAAAATGACTTAGGTGGCTTTGACCAGATGGAAGGACAAACATTGGAACTGTTATAGTGGATTCTAAAATTAAATTTATAACAAACCAGATAAAACCTAAGAGAAATCCATTTGGTTTTTCACTTGATTTATAATACCAAAATGAAATAATTAAAGTAGCGAGAATCACACTGATGAAATGTATTGCTAGTGGTACTGGTGACCAAATGCAAGCATCTTTAATGGGGAAGATGAAGGCTTGTATTGATACTAGTATGTCAATGAGTATCCATAAAATAACCCCAAGTATAATTGCTTTTATTTTTGTATTTTGTTTCATTTCGTTCTAATTGCACTTACGTTCGGTGTATGCGTAGTGCGGGATTTAAAGTATTTTCTTGTCAAACTAAGATAAAACTTAATAAAAGAAATGACTTAAAATTCCACTCTATCATCCGCATGGCGTATGATACATGGTTATATAAGTTACTTATTCTGCTGTTTCCAGTTTTGTAATTTTTTCTTTTAGTTCTTCATTTTCTTCCGAAAGCCTATTCAATTGTTCTTTCATAGCTTTAGTTTCTTTATTTTGTTCTATCATATAAAGAGTCAATTCTTCTATTTTCTGCAAAAGTTTAGCATTCATTTTTCCAACTTCAATTCCATTCTCTAAAATTTCTTTTTCCGATGGAATATCAGGTAAATGATTATTTTCTTCAATAAAACTTTCAACTGATTCTAAGTCTTTCAATTCATAGTCTTTGTTAAACACAAAATCAGACCAAGCACCTGTTTCAACAATAATTTCTCTTGCACCAATTGTTCCGTCTACAGCTAATCTATGTGTACCTGTTGAAGTAGTTCCGATTCCAACAACACCAGATGTTATAGCAAAATAAGCACTTCCTTTAGATTCAATTTTTCCATTTCTAGCACAAAACCGAATATTCCAGTCAGAATTATTGGTGTTTATTCCACCCGTGGTTGGATTATAAATACCAAGCTTATACCAAACAGATAATCGTACATTATCTAATCCATCTTGCGTTCCCTTCCAAAAATATGAAGTTCCAACTGAAGGTATAAATACTTTATAATCTGAATCAAATCTTGTATCGCCACCTTTAACTTGAAGCTTGCAACTTGGTGCATTCGTCCCAATTCCTACATTTCCATCGCCTCTAACTACCATTAAGTTATTTACCGTTCCTGAACCAGTTTTTGCTCTTAAATATAACGAATAATCATTAGCAGTATTTCCCGGTGCATCAGCAGTAATTGCAGTATTAGCTGGACCACTTACACCGTTGTCATACGTCACAACTAATTTACTACCAGGAACTGTTGTCCCAATTCCAACATTGCCATTTTTTAAAGTCATTTCAGTTTTAAAATATGTTCCATTAAAAGACGTAAAATCTAATCTCGGACTTGATCCTTGTGATGTATTATAATTAATAATACTTTCTCCGTGACTAGCTGAATAATTCCAACCCAAAGCTAAACCTTGTGAAGTTTTTGGATTATTATTTCCATTTAAATTATTTTCGAAATACACCCACGCATCTTCACCTATATCATAAACATGTAAAATACCTTTTGGGTTGGTTCTTTTCAATCCAACCTTATCTCCGGTTTCCGTAATTTGAGCAAAAGAAAATTGTGCAATTAGTGTTAAGAATAGAATACTTACTATTTTTCTCATTTTTTTTATATTTAAATGTATTAATTATTTGCATTTACGTTCTACAGATTAGTTTATAGCGGTTCGGCTGATATGGGGAGCGTTTGGCATTTCAAAGCACTAACTTATCAAATCGCTATGCCGTTAATTAAATATTGTTTCATTCAAATATAGCACTTTCAGCGCAATGTTTTATGAGCACCGCGTGTTGTAACTAGTGCTTGTTATTAGTTTTATCCACAATCCCTATAAAATATTCGTTCTTTTCTGGGTCATACTTATAATATGACAAATCAATGAATCCATAATTAGTATCAATTACTTCACTCAACATTGCTAATCCAATATTTGGATCAGTAGAACTAACTGCTGAGTTTCCATCTTGATATTCTTTTAGCAACCTTCCCATGTATAACTCATCAAAAATCCCCCAACATTTAAATGCAATTAATTCACACCTTCCTTTCATAAGGGACTTTAAATTATCCCAAGTGGTATATCCTTCTTCTCTTGGAGTACAAAAATTCTTTAAAAATTCAATTCCAGCATCTGTGATAGCTCCAAGCGATTTGCCATGCCCCTCGGGACAGTAATTTACTATAATATCAATTAATTTTTCAGTCATATCATTTGGCTCAAATTCTTCATCATGAAAAAGTCTTTCTATTGATTGAAATGGAGCAAAATTTAATATTGTAATACTATATGGAGCGAGACTCGAAGGTGAGGTATCTCTCCATAAGAATGCAAATCCATGATTCTTTTGTGAATAACCTTTAGTTGCGATAACAGATAATGCCGTTTTCATTTGTTCTAAATGAGGGTCAAAAAGATCTCTGTTCTCAGGTTCAGAATATAAGTTGTAATCGTACAAGCATATTTGAAATCCACCAAGATGCTTTGGGCTAAGCTTTAAAGCAACATTTTTATCACAAAGTATCCCAATGTCTATTATTTTCAATTTTTTAACCCCATTATCAATAATTGGTTCCAAACAGATAATATTTTTCTGTAACCAAAATATTTCATTAAATAAATAATGTTTTAGTAAAGTTGTCCACTCTGTTGAGATAATTACATTGATAACATCTCCTTCTGAAATAAATGGGATATATGATTTTATCTCACTCGCATATGCTGATATTTCAGTTCCAGCCTGCCTTGATGGTCCTACTAAATTTTTTAACTCAACTATTACAATGCTTTCAGTTTCTGATGCATAAAGTAAAAAATCTGGTTTTAAAGAATCTTTAGGATTTAACGATATATTTTCATTTTCAGATAAAATTTCATTTATATGAAGAGATTTGCAACAATACTCAAAGCTTTCAAACACTTTCTTATCTGCTAGAGATGATACTTTACAATTATCTAAGTAATCATTATTCTTAATTAGGTCTGATAATCCTGTTTCTTTTTTAAGTTGCTTACTAAGCCACTCTTGCATATCAGATTCAGAATTAAAAATTTTATTCATGTAAGTATGGTTTTTCTTACATTAGCTACAACTTGTTATTATAACCAATAAGTTTAAAAAACATTGTTCTTGTTTTAAGTTGACATAAGAACCCAAATTTTTGCATAAACATATGCATCAAGAAAATATCCGGAAAACAGGTTAATAATTTTTTATTCATTTGAACCATTACAATACTTTTTTCTTTCCCTTTCGTATTCGCAATAGCTTTGATAAGTGTTTCGAGTATTAAAATTAAAAACTATTTTTATAATAGCAAGGCTGTTCTATGAATTAAATATTTAAACGAGATAAACAGAAGTAAAAAATCCCGACAAAATCTGCCAGGATTGCTGTCCGACTGGTCTGCCGGCAGGTTTCTTGTTTTAAATATTGTCCATATACCATTCCGGATAAAATCATAATTCACTTAAAGCTCGTTTGAAATAGCTAATAATTTTAAGCGTATATTCTTTACCATAAGTGGCAACATATTTCTTATGCTCAGCATGCTGGGGATTTTCTAGAACATCAAGTCTTTGCCTGATGTATTCTTCTGAGAATGGTTGTTTATCTTCTCCAAAGATACATTGTTTCCATTCCTGGTATGATTGTTTAATATCCATTGCTAAGAGGCTTTTTTCAGAAATCCAAACTCAATCATTTCATCTTCAGTACAAAGACAAGCATCAAGTCCTTTCCTGATTTCATCTTCAGGCATATCTTGTCCAATATGTACAATCTCGATGTGTCGGTCGCCAAAATGTTTATCCCAACTTGCCATAATTAATTCTTCGTTTGCCTGAAATGCAGGATGTTGGTTTCGATCCTTTATAGTTAGTGATGCCCACCAAACGCCGACTTTATTAATGCTCGACATACGACCTGCATGGCTCCAAACCAATGCATCGCCAGGTTGTGAAGCTAACCAATAGAACCCTTTACTACGCAATATTGAACTGTGCCAATGATCATTTACATACTTTTCAAAGCGTTGGGGGTGAAAAGGGAAGCGGCTTCGGTAAACAAATGAGCCAATTCCATATTCGTCAGTTTCCGGGATATGCTCAGATTCAAGTTCTTTTAACCATCCGGCACTTCTTGATGCTTCTTCAAAATCAAACATTCCTGTATTAAGAATTTCCGATAGTTTAACCTTACCATAAGATGTTGTAATAATCTTTGCGTCTGGGTTAAATTTTTTCAATACCCTTTTTATTTCTTCCAGTTTATAAGGTGATGAAAGGTCGGCTTTATTGATAACAATTACATTGGCAAACTCAATTTGATCTGTCAGTAAATCAACAATATTGCGCTCATCTTCCTGATCGTTTAAATCACGTTCGGCAATGGTATCCATCGACATAAAGTCTTTTTCAAAATTTAATGCATCTATAACAGTTACCATCGTATCAAGGCTGCATAGTTTGGTAAGGTCCAAGCCAAGTTCTTCAAAGGAGTAGCTAAAAGTTTGAGCTACCGGAAGGGGTTCAGATATTCCTGTACTTTCTATGAGCAGGTAATCAAATCTGCCTTCCGAAGCCAGTTTTGAAACCTCTTTCACCAAATCATCGCGCAAGGTGCAGCAAATACAACCGTTGCTCATCTCCACAAGTTTTTCTTCTGTCCGAGAAAGTGTAGAACCTTGTTCAACTAATTTGCTGTCAATATTTATATCGCTCATATCATTTACAATTACAGCTACTTTTAAATTACTACGGTTGTTAAGTACATGATTGAGCAAGGTGGTTTTTCCAGCTCCTAAAAAACCACTCAATACGGTCACAGGAATTTTTTTGTCCATGTATATAAGATTTTAAATTTCACAACAATTATCAATACACTGGCAGTACTTTTTGTTGTACAAATGCAATGCAAATAATAAAAAAGCAGATACGTAAAGCCAAAACAAAGGCAATGAAGCAATTTCGGTGTGATGGTTTACAATTAAAAAGCTAAGTATGCCAAATAAAATATAAAATGCGTGCTTTACCCACTTTTTAGAACTGTTTTTTGCAGCAAAATAAACAGCTACAAAGGATATGGTTAAAAACAGAAAATCTATAGCACGCCACCAAATAGGGCTTTCTGCGCAACAGCTTGCTGCACAGGCCTGGGCAATAAAAATAAAAGGTGTTATTATGCAATGTACAAGGCATAAGCTTGAGCTTGCCATCCCAATGTTATCAGCTGAAATTCTCATTTCGTTTCATCTTTAATTTATTTTTCGCCTATATTAAGAACTGTTGTAGTTTTAATAATTCCATCTATTCTTTTTGTATGTTGGTTTCTTCGACATGCGCTACCAATAATTGATAGAGATTATCTTCTAATAGATCATGGTTTATTTTTTTTCCAATAAAAACAAGCTTGCAAAAAGGTGTTTCGTTTTCCCAATTATCTCCCTGTTCAATCATAAAACTATCTCTAACCGCTTGGAAAATATGCTTTTCAGGCGTATCATCGAAACTGATAATTCCTTTTACCCTAAATATGTTTTCTCGGTTAAAAAACAGAAAATTCTGCATCCAAAAACTAAATTTCTCCATGTCAAAACTTCCAGGGATAATGAAACCATACGATTTAATGTCGTGTTTATGATCCTGATGTGTTTGCTTGCTCAACAGCGAAGTCTGGCTTATAACCGGGCTTTTCACAAAACTTAAATTTTGGAACGACATAGTTGTTTTTTCTATGGTTTTCCCCGAAAAAGCTTTCATGTCAAGTAAATTAACATTTTCAACCTTTGCATATTTAGCTGTATAAAGTATGGCCATTGGATTTATGCTTTCGATTACTTTTTCGAGCTCTGTTAAGTACCCGGATTGTATAGTATCTACTTTGTTAAGAATCACAACATCGGCTAAGGTCAATTGTTTCCTTACTTCGGGTTGTTCATCTATCATGTCTTCCATAATGGAACAGTCGGCCAGACAAATAACACAATCAAGCCTAAAATTTAGCTGTATCTCTTCTGATGAAAGAAATGCCTTAATAATTGAATCAGGGTCGGCAATTCCTGTGCTTTCTATCAACAAGTGGTTAAATGGAAATTGGCTGTTGAGTAATTTTGTAATTGTTTCATAAAAACCTTCGTTGAGTGAACAGCAAATACAACCATTCGAAAGTTCAAAAATGTTTTGGTCCGTACCCACAATTAAGCCACCATCAATACCTATTTCACCAAATTCATTCTCAATGATGGCAAACTTTTTTTCCGGATGGTCTTTAATCAATTGGTTGAGCAAGGTTGTTTTTCCTGCCCCTAAAAAACCTGTTATAATCGTTACTGGGATTCTGCTATCCATATCTTTGATTAATTACATTTTGTACAATATCCTTTTATTAAGAGCTCAGCCTGTTTCGGTTTATAATAATCGGGCAAATCTTTATATTCCCAGTTTACTTCAGGAATGCAAAACACCCTGCTACATTTTTGGCAATAAAAATGAGCATGTTGTTTGGTTTGGTTTTGCTTTTCGGTAATGGCGTATTTAATAAGGGTATTGTCGATTACTATTTTATGAATGACCTCTTTCGCAATAAGTGTTTTAAAATTTCGATAAAAGGTGGTCCGATCGAAATTGCTGGAAATAGCTGTTTTAACCTCCTCTTCTGATAATGGAGTTGGAGATTCTACAATAGCCTTTATTATTTCTTCACGGCATGAAGTCCGAATTAAGTTGTTTTGTTGTAATATTTCAGTAACCTTATTCATATTTGCAACAATGATTTAAATGCAATAATATTGCAAATATAATAAACAATATATTAAATGTATTGTTTTCTAAAACAATAATTTGTCCCAACCTATCTTATGCCTGGCAGAAAGGAAACAGCTTTTTTACAAACTTAGGACGTGTTAGGGTTTATGCGTTTAGTTAATATGCTGTTATGGGTGGAATTACCTCAGAGAGTGGGAACAAACAAAATAACTCCTATCAAATTTAGCGGATTACAGTCCTTGTCGCCCATTTTGTATATACAGCGTTAACGGGGCATTATTTTTTATATTTTTGTCTATTAAATAAGAAACTTAGAAAGCTTATAACTGGAAAGCTTTTGGGCTAATTACTTCATCAGGAATCCAACCTTCTTTATTATTGCTTACGTTCCTAACCCAAGTCCAGCCGTTCAATGATTTTATCTTTATGACCTTTTCGCCTACATTTATATTCAATTCTTGAGCACTGTACTCTTCTTTCACAACTCCTTCCAAATTATCATTCGTTTTATCTATAAGCTGTACAGGTACCCAACCTCCTTGTCCTTTTACATTTTCAGTCCAAACCCAATTTTTCCACTTTTCTTCTGGAGCAAGTTCACCAAGTTTAACTATCTCACCCTTCGATAATTTTATTGGATTAGGGTATTGAGTTCTGTGATCTGAAACACATTCCCAAACTGTGTTGTCATTGTATTCAATTTGATTCATAATTCGCTTTTCTTTTGAGGTATCTATCTTTTTTAATGTCTGCTAACTTCTTGCTATAACAAATACTTTTTCTCGCCTTTTCGCATTCGCAATAGCTTTGGTAAGTGTTTCGAATATTAAAAACTATTTTTATAATAGCAAGGCTGTTCTATGAATTAAATATTTAAATGAGATAAACAGACGTAAAAAATCCCGACAAAATCTGCCGGGATTGCTGTCCGACTAGGGCTCGAACCTAGACTCTTCTGAACCAAAATCAGACGTGTTGCCAATTACACCATCGGACAATTGAATGAGTGTGCAAATTTAACAAAAAATTATTTTTAGCAAATATTTTTAGAAGTTTTTTTGAAAAATCCTTTTAAGGTACTTGGTTATACAACACTTTTTTCATTCTTACCGGTACGAAAATCATAGCCAGCATACTAACGACACAACACCATCCCAGAAAATCGCCCATTAATGGGTACAAAGTTTTAATTCCGCCTATTGGTATTTCAGCATACATAATTCCAGAGCTTGTCTTATCCGAATCCATTTGTGTCAGAATATTTCCATTATAATCTTCTGCGAATGAAACTCCATTATAGGTTGCACGGACAAATGAAAAACCATTTTCTATTGCTCTTAAAGTATAACTCGGGCCGGTACTTTTGGGCCAATCGTATGAGGGGGCAAGCATAATATCAACATCTTTGCGTCCGGCTTGCTTTACATAACCTTGAAAAGTCATATCTCTGCAAATTGAAATGCCGATTTTGCCATATGGTGAATCATAGGTTTGAATAACTTCCGGGCCTTTTCGAAAAGCAACGGTTTCACCATGATTTTTAAATCCCAGTAAGTATCGTTTGGCATAATCTAATTGAATTTCACCTTTATCATCGATTAATAAATGCTTATTTTCACCCTTACCATTTTGTATGAAATAAGCGTATGTAATACTTAGAAAAATCTGGTTTTCTCTTGCTATATCTTTATATCGTTCTCTTAACTTTGTTTCATCTTCCTGGTTAACCGTAATTGCAAATTCCTGGAAAGTTATAATCTTTGCTCCATTTAAAGCTGCTTTACGAGTAAGCTCTTCAATTCTAGAAACAGTTTTTTCGTAAGGAAAAGTTATTTTATTATGATAAACCTTTTCCATTTCAATTATGTCTTCGTTTTCTTCAGGTATTAAAACTGCAGCGGCAATTTTTACGGTATCCTGGTCAGGGCCTTTTAGTAAAGCCGTTTTAAGAATTCCATAAATAAGAATTAAGCCAAATACCAAAACCAGACTGATTACATGATTTTTTATTTTTCTCCAACGAAAACTATTTTCCCATGCGTAATTAATAATTGATGCAAGCCAGGAATAAACAAATACAAAAATCCAGATGCCAAATATTGAAATAACTTGTATAAATGTTAATGGTCCATAAACAAATTTACCACTCATTCCGGCGCCATCAAATGGCCCTTCAAGTGAAGAAAGGAAAAAAACTGCTGTGGCAATAACGGGGTAGGTTAAAATAGAAAAAAATTTATTCTCTTTGTATTTTGCCCAGATTAACCTGTCCACTGCAAATGGAATAATATACAAAATTGCTAATAAAGAGCTTCTTAAAGAATTAAAAAGTATCATAGTTGAAGAGTTATCTATCTTAAACAACCCCCATAGTGAAATATTCAGGCTTAAAAGGAATCCTAAAAAGCTAAATAATATTGCTCTTCCTGCAGGCTGGGTCCTGATAAACCTAAGAATAAAAATTGGGGCGATAACGTTTGCAATATGAATACTTGGCAGCAGTTCACTTCTCCGGGTAAACATAAAGATCCCAAACCCAAGTAAAAACAGAATGTACGGTTCAAATTTCTTCATAATCAATATTTCATAATTAAAGGTAAGATTTTGATCACGGTAAGTTTAAAGTGATAGCTATAAAATTCTTACTTATGGAGTTTAAAGGATTGGATTATCAAAATACTGATTTAATAATCCAATCAATTAGAAATTCAATAATTATTTATTCATCGTCGTATGTTACTTTGTAATATTTTTCAAGTCCTTCATCGGTCATGATCCATTTTCTTCCAACCATTTCTTCGGTCCTGTAATACTTTTCTTTTTCTACGTAATCCAATTGTTTTTCAATGCTTTTATCAAGATAAAGTATATAATTTTCAGGCACTTTTATTTTCACATCAACTTCCGGAAACTTCCAGCGATTTTTTTCTAACAAGGAGTAGACGGCATCAAACAAGATTACCGAATCCTTTTGGATAATTCTGTAATCCAAATCCTCAGCATTTTCTCTTGCTTCTCTTCTGTTGGAACCACGGCCTTTTTTAATTACTTCGATAATAAAGTCCGAACTATACGTATGTACTATATCAATTTCGGGGTAAGCATATAAGTGTTTTTCATCTTCTTCATCATATATAATTTCGAATTCAGAATCGAAAATATAAAATCTGGATGTAGAGATCGATCTGTTTTCGGTAGCTTTTAAATATAGTGTCTTATTTGCTGGTTCGTTAATTTCAATAAAGTTATCATCATGAACAGAAACGGAATATTTCCTGAACTGGGTACCAACCATTACAACTAAAACAATAAGACTTAAAATCCAGGCAACAAAGCCAATACCTGCTATTGAACGATCGTTTGGCCTTATGCCGAGTAGAAGCTTGAAACCACCGTAAATAATAGCTAATAATGGTAAAAAAACTACCAGTATTGCACAAATGGCTACAATCCAGATTGTGTTAGGATCAACAAATGAATGAATCATATCGGTAAAAATTATATGATCATCAATAAAAATATTATTCCAGGGCATAAAAGGTTCTCCGATTATTAAAGTACCTGTAAGGCCAATCAGAAAACCAACTCCTGCAACTATCAAGACCAAACCAAAAACGGCTACAATAAATTTGAGAATGAACTTAAAGAAAGCACCGATGGCGTAAAACAGGCTTTCGAAAAATCCTTTTGTACGTTCGTAATCCTTTGAATTTTTAAAATCCTTAAGGTTGTCCTTTACGTTATCGTACTCTTTACGCACGTTTTTTTCAATATCAGAGATGTTAAACCGTTCACCTCGCATATGTAGCTTTTCAGCTGTGGTATTTGCTGCGGGGAGCAATGCCCATAGAATAATATATGTTACAACAGCTATAAAAGGAAATCCAGGGCCAGAAAATGGCCATGAAAAAATTATTAGAACCAAAACAATAATTCTTAAAATAATAGGATCGGTATTTAAGTAAGCACCTAAACCAGATAAAACCCCTCCTAAAATTCTATTATCCGTATCGCGATATAGTCTTTTGGAAGTTCTTTCGTATTTTTTATATTCTTGTTTTTCCGTAGTATCGTCTTCATCGTCAAAATCTTCCGGACGACCCATTATTTCAATAACTTCCTCGATATCTTCTTTGGAAATAACTTCTTTATCTTCGTTAAGTTTGCTTTGCAGTATTTCAGCAATTCTATATTCTATATCGGAAATGATTTCTTTTCCTTCACCATTGGACGCAAATCGCTGATTTATGGCAGTTAGATAGTTTTGTAGAATTTCATAAGCATCTTCATCCAAATGAAATATAACTCCACCTATATTGATTTTAACTGTTTTTTTCATTTTAGTTCGATTTTATTAATTATTTATCGAGTTAACGGCTCCAACTAAATCTTCCCAGGATTTTTTAAGTTCCTCTAAATATTCTTTTCCTTTATCTGTTAAGGTATAATATTTTCGTGGAGGCCCCTGAGTTGATTCTTCCCAACGGTAACTTAACAGGCCGGCATTTTTTTGCCTTGTTAAAAGAGGATAAAGGGTTCCTTCTACTACTATCATTTTTGCTTCTTTTAATGCTTTTATGATATCGGATGCGTAAAAATCCTGCTTGGATAGGATGGAAAGAATGCAGAATTCCAATACGCCTTTTTTCATCTGAGCTTTTGTATTTTCGAGATTCATATCTATTTATTTTAATTTTATTTTTTTGCAGATAAATCGGACCTGTTAATAATATTCCCATGCAGGATTACTTTATCAATATTATTATAAGCTCCAATATCCTTTAATGGATTGTTGTTAAGTATCAACAAGTTGGCTATTTTATCATTTTCAATTGTTCCAATTACGTTATTTAAGTTAAAAGCTTCGGCACAATTAAATGTGGCGGCTTTAAATATTTTATCTAACGTTACTCCTGCTTCGTACCAATGTAGCATTTCCAAATAACCATTATATCCTGGAGGAGTGGTATACATATTCATGGCACCACCATCAGTAGAGAATAAAAGATTTGCATTGTTAGTTGCAAGAAAACTAGTTACGGTACTAATTTTAATCTTTAATCTTTCATATATTGTTTTCATCATTTCTTCATCCGTTTCAAAATATTTTCTAACTGAAAAGTAAAAATCGGGATTAGTATTTTTAATAAAGTTCGGCCGACTTAAAATTCTTGCTTTAGCCCATTGTCCTTCATCACTTTTAATCCAGTTTAAATAATTGTCGGAATAAATATGTTCTATAATTGTATCTGATAACAAGGTTTCTTTCAGAATATCTATTTCGCCTAGTATTGCTCTAAAAGTAGGCTGATAACCGGTTTTTCTTTTGCAAAACTCATTTAATAAATCCTTGTGAGCTTTGGTAAGAGTTGTATCTAACAAGCTTAAAGGATCACTTGACCAGTTCCACATCGCATGAGCAATAATATCTATATTTGTTTCAAGCGCGAATTTTTGCCCTTCGAAAGAGGGCGCATGAATTATTACCGGAACATCATACTTTTTTGATTCTTGAACTAACTCGTTCATTATTTCTGTACTCGGTTTTTCCCAGGTAACTTTCATACCGCTTGACTCATCTTCATATAAAACTTTAACGCAAATACCTGATTGTTCTTCAACGATATTTCTTATAATTGATTTATTTGTATGAGTTTCTAATTTAATTGAGTCTGGAAGAGAGACGTTGTGGTTATGGTGATCATATAGAAACGGCATCTGATAGCGTTGTTCCATTGAATATTCTTCCATTTCCATCATGAAATCATTCATAATCTGAACTTGTTCTCCGCAAGTGTATATATCGGGTCTTACCTCTTTTTGTAATATATTATTGATTAGTCTGGGGGCATAATTATTTACATCAATTAAAGTTGTGTAACCAAAGTATAAAAAACTTTTTGGTAACTGATCAAAGTATTCATATGCAAGATCCGGATGTTTCATTTTATGCCGGACATTCATTCCCGCAATATTAGCCAAATGTACATGACTATCTATTAGTCCGGGAATTACATATTTTCCTTCAGCTTTGAGAACTTTGAAATTACCTTTTACAAGAGGTTTGTTTTTGCCTACATAAATAATCTTACTTGAGTCAATTGCAATATAACCTTTAAAAGAGTTAAAGTTTTCTTCTGAATTGTAAGTTAAAATAGTTGCATTCTCTATTAATAACCCATTTTTAATATATAGAGATTCATAGTTTGCCGAGCAAGTTAAGATCGTTACAACTATAGTTATTACAGTATATATAATCATATTCATAATTCAAATACTTTATGATTTATAATTCTATAAAACACTTTACAATTAGAATTTCATGTTTCTTTTAACCTTTTCAAATTCGTCACGCACTGATTTCTTAATATTTTCGAGCGTTATAGGTTCACCGCGCATTTCCAGTTTTTGTGCGGTAGTTTTAGCTTCAGGTATTGCGATCCATAATATTATATATATCCAAAATCCAACAGAACCAATGAAAAATAAAATGATAAACAGAATACGAAATAACAGGGGATCGTTGTTAAAATAAGCTCCCAAACCACCGCAAATTCCACCTAACAATCTATTATCAGGGTCGCGATATAATCTTTTGTTTGTTTTATAATTCATATTACTTTGTTTTTTTCCTTCCTGACTCGTTTCCTCATCAATAAAATCTTCAGGTTCTCCCATGATTTCAATTACTTTAGAAACATCATCTTTCATAATTACGTCTCTTTTTTCACCTAATGATTCTTTAAATAATTCAGAAAGACGCGCTTCAATATCAGACATTACTTCTTTTCTTTCTTCCTCATTTACAAAATGCTTTTCTATAGCAAGTAAATAAGTATGAAGCATTTCATAAGCATCATCATCGATATGAAATACTATTCCTCCTAAATTTATGGTAATGGTTGTCTTCATATTATATTTTTATTTTATAGTACTATACATTGCATGCAAAATTACTATACAAAGATATGTAAATAAATTAGTACTATGCAACACATAGTAGTAAAAAATTCACAAAACAATAACTAAATACCTGTAAATCAAGATTAAAAAAATTTATTATTTTTGATGAAAAATCAGCAGTTTCTGAGATATGATTAAATATTAGGGCTAAAGCTCATTTTAAAAACAACATATTGAAGGACTTTAATACATATACTTTAATATTACTAACGGAAAATACAAAAGAGATGAAAATTCAAGGAGCATTACTAAAAATGTCTACAGAATTAAACAATCCAGTAGACTATAATTTATTATTAGGTGATGAAAAAGTTTATTTGAATGATTTGGTAGGTAAAGATATTTCCATAAAATACCTGGATGAGATTCATTGTATTAGATGCGGTAGAGAAACTAAAAAGTCTTTTCATCAGGGTTATTGTTATCCTTGCTTTAGAACTGCTCCGGAAACAGATGATTGTATATTAAGACCTGAAATGTGTAGAGCTCATGAAGGCGTTTCAAGAGATATGGAATGGTCAAAAGATCATTGTTTAAAGGATCATATTGTGTATTTAGCAATTTCAAGTGGATTAAAAGTAGGAATTACAAGAATAGCTCAAGTGCCCACTCGGTGGATTGACCAGGGAGCAAGTTATGCTGTTAAAATTGCTCAGGTTCCGGATAGGTATACGGCTGGTATTTTAGAAGTAAACCTAAAAAAACATTTTGCGGATAAAACCAATTGGCGCGCTATGCTTACCAATAAGGTAGATAATGAAACCAAGCTATTGGAGCAAAAAGAAAAGGCAAAGGAAGTTGCCAGAAAAGATCTGATAAAGTATTTTATTGATGATAATGAAATACTGGAAATCAATTATCCGGTGATTAATTATCCCGAAAAAGTTAACTCATTTTCTTTTGACAAAGAGGATAATATTGAAGGAAAATTAATGGGAATTAAAGGGCAATATTTAATTTTTGAAGGAGGAAAAGTCTTAAATGTTCGTAAGCATAATGGGTATGAGGTTGAACTCAGTTACTAATTTGTTAGTTTCTAGTTATGAGTTATGAGTTTCGAGTTGCTGGTTATCCTGCATTATCGTTAACATTTCATGGTCTGCCCTTAGCTATCCGATTTTAAAAATTCATCATTGATATTTATATCTTGATCAGTAACAAGGAACCAAGAACTAAGAACCGGCAACCGAGAACTAAAATCATTCATCATCCATTTCCATCTCCTTTTTTATTTCATTCTGGATATTTTCCAACTGTTTCTTTTTATTTACTTCGCGAAGTTTTTGTGCGGTTTTAGTAAAATATTGATGGTTCTTTATAAAGTTATATTGCATCTGGTTCCAATCAAGAATTGAATCAATCTTTTTACGTTCATGATATTCCTTATACAAATTAATTGATACCGGCACAAAGTCAGTTCTTCCCAAGTAATCCAGGTCAGCATCACACATAATTTGTTCGAGCAGTGATTTAGGTTGCGGAGGCATTTGAGTTGCCTGTATAATATTGCAAATGGTTTCAATTTGAGGTTCGGTATAATGATATTCGGGCAAAATCTTCTTGGCAAGTTTTATACTTTCTTCTTCATGCGTGTCATAATTAATTAAATGCCCCATATCATGAAAAAGAGCAGCAGTTTTTAACATTAACATTTCTTCATCATTAATTCCTTCCGATCTTCCAATTAATTCTACCTGTGTTACAACATCGATGGTATGTTTCACATTATGATAGTATAAATTATCAGGTAAACCCTCTTCTAATTTACTCAACACAAATTCTTCCACATCATTAATTCGTAAAATTTGCAAATGAGTAAAGAATTCATCATTTGGTAGTTGTCCTTTTAAATCAGACGATAAATTAGGCATGAAACCTTCAACAAAATACATGTCGATTTCGCCTTTGTATTTAACAGGCATTTTTCCTCTGTATTGACATATAAAGAAATCCTTAATTAGCATGTATGTGTTTTCGGTGATGTTAATCTTACCGGGTTCGCCTGAAGCTTCCATTCTACTTGCAGTATTTACAGTACCTCCCCAAATGTCATACGAAATTTTACTTCTACCAAGAACACCGGCTACTACTGGTCCTGTGTCTATACCGATTCTTAAGTCCCAAATATGAACCTGACTTTTATCTGAAGTTCTTTTTAATTCTTTCATGAAATTTTGCATCTCAATTGCAGCGAGAACAACCTCTACCGGATTGGTACGGTTCTTTGCGGGGATACCTCCGGCACACATATAAGCATCGCCAATGGTTTTAATTTTTTCGATGTTGTATTTTTCTACAACGGTATCAAATTGAAGGAAAAAGCGATCCAATTCATCAATCAGAAGTTCCGAATCCATTTGCTCGGATATTTTTGTAAAGCCCTGAATATCTGAAAAAAGAACGGTCACCATATTGTAGTGATAAGGCCCCGCTTTTCTTCCCGACTTTAACTCTCTGGCGGTATTTTTAGGAAGAACTCTTTCCAATAAGTTATCAGCTTTTTCTTTTTGTATAACTACTTCTTCTGTTCTTTCATGTATAATATTTTCAAGTTTAAACCTTTCTCTGGCAAAATAGTATTCTCTCCATTTTCCAATCAATACAAAAAGTAATATTGCTGATATTATATATATAACAAAGGCAAGCTTAGTTCTAAAAAAAGGTGGTAAAATTGTAAAACTATAATTTATTTCATCAGAATGTGTTTCAAAAATATTTTTAGCTCTTAATTTGAAATTATATGTGCCCTCAAACAAATTGGTATATTCTTTAAAATTTGTTGAGGTCCAATCAGACCAATCGTTATCGAATCCTTCCAATTTAAATTGAAAAGCAATTTGATCTTCACTTTCGTAATTAGGTGCAGAAAACTCAAACTTAATAGAGTTATTGTTATAAGAAATGTGCGCTTTTTGATCTTCATCTATTTGTTTCAGACCAAATGGTAGCTGATATAATAAAGAATCTTTACCAATTGTTATTTTATGAAAAATGGGTGAAAACGGTTTGTTAAATTTAATATCTTGTTTCAAGTCAAGTCGAATTAACCCTTCAAAACCTCCAAACCAAACAATATTATTTTTATCGGGATGAATTGAGGTTATCAGAAAATCTTCCAGCCTATTTAAAGGTAATGGCCTTAAAATCTTTAAAGAATCCTTTTGGAAATTCTTGACCATTGTTTTATTCTGTGAGTTTTCCCTGCCTATAATATTTAACCATAAATTCTTCTGATAATCTTCTGCTATTGGAAATACCCAGTGTGTTTGATTTATAAAGTCAATACCAATTAATGTATCTTTATAAAATACTTGATTTGATTTATTAAATCGATATATTCCCGAGGAAGTGCTATACAAAATACCTTCGGAGGTTGCGAAAAGATTTATCCAATCAGGCTTTTTTTCAAAGATTTTCTCATTAGCAAAGTAATTTACTTTTGAGCTTGTTGAGTAGTTATCCAGAGCATCAATTTGATATAAGCCGTTTTCTTCACTTGATAACCAAATTGTACCATTATTTTCTTCCGCTATACTGACAATTTTTCCTTTGATCTCCGGATGTTTTTTGTCTATAATTAATATTCCATTAATAATTCGTACCGCAGAAAATCCGTTGTTATAACCCAGATAAATAAATGAGGGATTTTTTTTGGAACGTTGCACACTTACTATCTCATCAGCTTCGCGGTTATAAAATAATTCAGCTACTTTATCTTTTATTTCATAAATTCCCTTTTCACTCGAAACAAATAATTGATCTTTAAATTGATGGAACTCATAACACAATGACTTAATTTCTTCTATTTTCACAAAATTTGAACAATGTAAACAATCTTGACTAACGAGATTATCCTCAAAGCGATATACTCCTAAAGTTGTAGCTACATACAGCGTATTGTTAAATCGGATCACAGATTTTACATTTCCTCTAAGCCCATGATTTTTATTAAAATAACTATAAGGAGAAGGAATTTCGATTCTGCTAATTCCCTGATCGTGCAATGCCCATAAGTTTCCTTGCTTATCTGAGAAAAGTTCATTTACTGATGAATTAAATAAACCACTGTTTTCATTTATTATGGAGATAACTTTTCCCTGTTTGTTAATTATAACAATTCCATCTAAAGCAGTTCCAATTGCATAGTTACCATTGCTAAGTTCTTTGGCTGAAGTATATATCGATCGGTCTAAAAAATCATCCGCCTCTGTTGAAAAATAATTAGAAGAAGAATTATCAAAAAGATAAAAGCCTTTTCCTTTTGCTGTTTTAATTAATAATTCACCATTATAAGGAAGAATATCTACAATGTCATTTCCATTAAAATTCTTTCCGCCAGGGAGTAGTTGAAACTCACCTCCAACCAGTTGGAAAAGACCTACACCATACTTTTCTAAATAGATATGTTCATGTACCTTAAATAATTGAAGCTTATCTCCGGATTCAATTTCTTCAATTTTATTTTCTTTACACCTGAATACTGCCTTACCGTTACAGAAATATATTTCATCTAAAATAGCATATACCTGTTTGATTTGATTAAAAGTTAAACTTTCAGATTTAGTTGAGTCCTTTAAAGAAATAAAGCCGGGTGCTTTTGAAGGCTGATTTGATATATACCCAAAATCATTATTCCCTCCAACATATATAATTCCTTTGCTGTTAATGTCCATACGAGGAACTCCCGGAACTTTTACGATTTCCCAGTTACTTCCGTTGTATTGAATTACACCATTAGTATTACCGATGTATATTATATCATTAAAATCCTGAATTATAGAAAAATTATTATTGCTAAAACCGTAGTTGTTTAAAACAATTCTTTGAATATAAGGGCTACCTACATTGTTTTCAAAACTTTTTAAAGGAGAAAAGACTATTAAAAGTGTAATAAATAGGGAAAAAAAAATGGTATTTTTATCGAAATTTATTTTAAAATACATAACTTGGTTTTTGAAAGCAATGCGCCCCTTTTTATACGTTGTAATTTAGCAAATTTTTTGTATTTAAGAACGTTGATTTATAATAAATCGAACTGTTTATGAAAAACGAGAACCATATAATCTTAATTCCTTGGGACTTCACCCCAGTTGCAGAATATGCATTACAACATGGATTTAAATTTGCAGAAAAAGCAAAAAGTAAAAAAATATCGCTAATTCATATTATCAAACAAGATAAAGAGTATGATGAGGCTTTTGAAAAATTAAACCAGGTAGCCAGAGATAATCAAGGAAAAAATGGTATCGAGGTTGAACCTCTTGTTAGAAAGGGAAGTATTTTTACTACTATTGGAGAAGTTGCTTCTGAAATTGAATCAGAGTTGGTTATAATGGGAACTCATGGTTTAAGAGGAATGCAAAAGCTAACAGGAAGTTGGGCCCTAAAAGTAATTGTAAGTTCAAAAGTACCTTTTGTAGTGGTTCAGGAACCACCTAATGAAACCGACATGAAAGACATTGTTTTACCTATTGATTTCAAAAAAGAAAACAAGGAAACAATGAGCTATGTTGGTTATTTACATAAGAACTTTACTCCAAAATTTCATATTATAAAACCAAATACCACCGATGTTGGTTTTATTAAAAGGATTAAAGCCAACATTGCTTTTTCAAGAAAATTTATGGACGGAAAAGGAGTTGATTATGAAATTCATACTGCAGAAGGTAAAAAGAATTTTCCTTTGGAAATTATGGAATTTGGCAAAAACATAAATGCAGATTTAATTCTGATACTTTCAACAAAAAATATCGGGTTAGCAGATTATGTTTTGGGAGCACAAGAACAATATATTATTGCAAATAGCTCTAAAATTCCTGTTATGGTCGTTAATCCAAGAGATGATCTTACCGTATGGGAAGGATTTAATTAGTAAGTATATATGATTTAATGATATAACGGATGACATTATTTGTCATCCTATTTTTTTAAGAATTTATGGAATTAGTATTTGCAACAAACAATAAGCATAAGTTAGAAGAAGTTCAGAAACTGCTTGACGATAATTTCAAATTACTAAGTTTAAGCGATATTTCTTTTAAAGGTGAAATACCAGAAGATTACGAAACACTTAAGGAAAATGCGCTGCAGAAAGCCCGATTTATTTATGACAGGTTTAAAACTGATTGTTTTGCTGATGATACCGGATTGGAGATTGATTTTCTTAATGGAGCACCTGGGGTATACTCTGCACGTTATGCAGGACCGGGATGCACATTCGATGATAATATAAATAAAGTATTGAATGCAATGGGTGATACAGAAAATCGAAAAGCTCGTTTCAGAACTATTATTGCCTTAATACTAAATGAAAGAGAGTATTTTTTTGAAGGAAAAGTGGATGGTGAGATCCTGAAAGAAAAACAAGGAAATGAAGGTTTTGGTTACGATCCGGTTTTCAGGCCTTTAGGATATGATCAATCATTTGCAGAAATGAATCTGGAAGAAAAAAATAAAATCAGTCATCGTGGAAGAGCAACACAAAAGCTTGTAGAGTTTTTATTAAAAAAATAATTATGACAATATTTTCTTTCGGATAAGGTTCTATATTAAAATTTTAATAAATGAAAAAACTGATCTTAATCTTATCATTAATAACTTCAGCGATACTTTCAAAATCTCAAATCGGTGTTGGAGAATGGAGAGATCATCTACCATTTACTTTTTCTGAGTTAATAACTGAATCATCAACTAAAATTTATGTAGCTTCTGAAAATGGAATCTTTTCTTACAATAAACAAGATAAAAATGTTGAAAAGCTTACCAAAGTAAACTTACTTTCAGATGTTGGAATTTCTTCAATCAGGTATTCAGAAGAAAATCAGGTTTTGGCAGTTGGATACTCCAATGGGAATCTGGATTTAATATATGGTAATGAAACATTCAATTTATCCGATATTAAGCGGGAGATGATAAGCGGGAGCAAAGTAATAAACGATATTTTGTTTATAAATGAATATGCTTATTTATCATGTGGATTTGGAATTGTTGTGGTTAATGTTGATAAGCGGGAAATAAAGGACACATATTACATTGGAAATTTAGGAAGTTTAATTCAGGTTAACCAAACGGTAATTGATGAAACTTATTTATATGCAGCAACCAATGAAGGGATTTATGTTGCAGATTATACAAATCCAAACCTGAGTGATTATTCCAATTGGCAAAGAATAACTGCTATACCAAATTATACTTCATCTTTTAATTCAATTTATGTTAGTGGAGGTGATATTTTAGTAAACCAGGCAGATGGTTCTTTTAATGATGTAATATATTCAAATTTAGATGGAAGTTGGGATATTTTTAATAATGAGTTTGAATCAATAAGAAAGATTAAGGAATCAGGTTCTTCAATTGTGATTGTAACCGATAAAAGTTTACTTAAATATAATAGTAGTTTCATTTTTCAGGATTCAATCGGGAAAAGCACTATTAATTTTTTTGACCCATATGATATGATTGAAAGTACAAATGGAACGTATTATATTGCTGATCATGGACAAGGATTAATTATTCACAGTTCAAATAATACTGAAATTGTTTTACCAAATGCTCCTTATTTCCCTAATGCTTATTCTGTAGAATCAGATAATAACAGAGTTTTAGTAACTGCAGGAGCATTAACTCCTAACTGGAATAACTTTTTTTTGAATGGTGCGGTTTTTTCATTTGAAAATGAACGATGGAAATCTATTGTAGATTTTTCAGCAGCAGATTATGTTTCTGTAAAAATCGATCCATATAATAGTAATCATTTCTACATTGGTGCGTGGGGCAAGGGTGTTTTTGAATATAGAGATGATGTTTTGGAAGAAAATTATCAAAGCGATAATAGTACTTTACGGTCAATAATCGAAGGAGAGAACCTATATCGAATCAAGGGATTGGATTTTGATGACAATAATAATCTATGGGTAACCAATTCGGAAGTTGAAAACCCGGTTTCGGTTAAGCAAAGTGGTTGTAGTGGTATTGATTGCTGGTATAGCTTTAATTTTGACGAAAAGATAAGTAATATAATAGTCGGTGATATTATAGTTACTCAATCTGACCACAAATGGGTAATGTTGCCTTTAGGTGGAGGATTATTTGTATTTGATGATAATGGAACCCTTGAGAATGAAAATGATGATTTAACAAAGAAATTTAGCATAGTTGATGAAAATGGAAAAGTAATTTCAAATAATGTTTATTCTTTTGCGGAAGATCTTGATGGAAATATTTGGGTTGGCACTGATCAGGGAATAGTGGTTTATTATGTACCGGAAAATGTATTTGAATCTTCATTGTTTTATGCGCAAAGAATTGTACTAACTATTGGAGAGGTAACGCAATATTTACTTAATTCGGAAACCATAACATCGATAGCTGTTGATGGCGCAAATAGGAAATGGTTAGGAACGCAAAGCTCCGGTGTTTATTTGGTTTCAGAAGATGGCACAGAAGAAATCAATCACTTTACGGAGGATAACAGCCCATTACTTTCAGATAAGATCAATGATGTAGGAATAAATCATGAAACCGGAGAGGTATTTTTTGCTACAGACAAAGGGTTAATTTCGTATAGAGGCTCTGCAACTATGGGAAGTGATGAATTTCGAGATGTGTATGTTTATCCGAACCCTGTTCGTGAAAACTACGATGGTGACGTTACAATACGCGGTTTAGTATCAGACGTAAATGTAAAAATTACTGATATTAGCGGAAACATTGTTTATGAAACAACAGCAGAGGGTGGTCAGGCAACCTGGGATGGTAAGAACTTTTCGGGTCAGCGTGTAAGTACAGGCGTTTACCTTGTATTTTGTTCCAATGATGATGGATCAAAAACTTATGTAACAAAATTGCTTTTTATTAAATAAAATTACCTTTAATTCAATGCTTCATAAAACAAGAGGTATAGTTTTAAATTATATAAAGTATTCCGAATCAAGTTTAATTGTTACCATTTACACCGAACTTTATGGCAGGCAATCTTTTATTGTGCAAGGGGTTCGAGGCAAAAAGTCAAAGATTAAGGCAAACCTTTTTCAGCCTTTGTTTTTACTCGATATGGAAGTTTATCATAAACCAAAAAGAGACTTACAACGAGCAAAAGAAATCCAAAATGCATATATCTTTACCAGTTTACCTTATGATTTAAAAAAAAGTACTTTAGCAATATTTATTGCTGAAATATTATATAAAACCATCCAGGAGCAAGAGCCCAATAGTGAATTGTTTAATTATTTATTTAATTCAATCCAATTGCTTGATCTAAAGGAAAAAGGAACTTCAAATTTTCATATTTACTTTCTAATTCATTTAACAAAATATCTTGGATTCTTTCCAAACAACAACTATTCAGCGATTAACTGTTATTTTGATCTAAAAGCAGGTAATTTTGTGCAAATAAAACCAATGCATTTTTCAGTGCTTGAAAGAGAAGCTAGTAAGATTTTAAGTCGATTGTTGATATTCTCTGACAATCAGCATGAAGAATTAATCATAGATTATAAAATAAGGATTCAACTGTTAGAAAAAATAATAGAGTATTTTACATTACATAATGAGGGGATTTCAGGTATTAAATCGTTAGAAGTTTTAAAAGAAGTATTTCATTAATCAAGATAATATTAAGTTTAATACGTTGGTTTTGTATGTTAACCAAACTTAAAGTTTAAATTAATCTCCGACCAACTAAAACAATATAAATTTACTTAGTTAAAGTATTCAATTACAATTTAGCATAATCATACTAAATGATTGAAAAAATCGTTAGTGCTGATTGAACACACTTTTAAAATAAAGATATTTTTATACATTTGCGTTTCATTTTGAGAAATGAATTATGATAAAAGAGAAGCTGTCTATTATAGGGAAAGATATTTACACTGTTATTTCAGAGTTGGTACAGGATACTGAAATTATTAATTTAGCAAAAATTTCGCCTCATATACCATGTTCCACAAAGCTAACGGATTTGGCTTCAAAATATATCAAGAAAAAATCTACAGAATATTCTCATCCTGACGGATTATTGGAATTGCGAGAAGCCGTTGCTAATGACCTGGAAAAAAGATACGGTGTACAAATTAGTAGTCAAAATGAGATCACAATTACAGCCGGAGCAACCCAGGCAATGTACACTGCTATTAGTAGTTTTGTTAAAGAAGGTGATGAGGTAGTTTTATTTGAACCAGCTTTTAATAGTTATGTACCTGCAATTCAAAGCAATGGCGGTCGACCTGTTTTTGTTCATCGAAAAAGTCCCGATTATTCAATTGATTGGGAAGCTGTTCAAAAATTAATTAATACGCGAACTAAACTAATCATTGTAAATACACCTCATAATCCTACTGGTGCTATATTTACTAATGAAGATATTGCTCAACTAAGGAAAATAACAAATGGAACTAAAATAAATGTTATTAGTGACGAGATATTTGAGCATATGGTTTATGATGGAAGTAAGCATGTAAGTGTACTTTCAAATGAACAATTGGCAGAACGAAGTATAGTTATTTCTTCATTCGGAATTTCATTTAATGTTCCGGGATGGAAGATTGGATATTGCGTTGCTTCCGAAGATTTAATGGTGAAAATTCGAAAAAATCAACGATTTCAGGTAAATACTGTAAATACTCCTTTACAATATGCGCTTACCGATTATCTTAACGAGTCAGTAGATTATGAAACCATAAGTAAGCAGTTCGAAGAAAAAAGAAATTTTGTTAATAATATATTAAAAGATTCCAGGTTCGAAATTATTCCTTCAAAGGGAACATTCTATCAGCTATTAGGTTATAGCCAAATAAGTGAGGAAAAAGACACCGAGTTTGCTCGCAAAATTATGGATGAATATGGAGTAGCATTATTTCCGTTATCAGTATTTTATCATGATTCAATTGACC
This sequence comes from Bacteroidales bacterium, assembly GCA_028282585.1. Taxonomy (GTDB): domain Bacteria; phylum Bacteroidota; class Bacteroidia; order Bacteroidales; family UBA12077; genus UBA12077. The sequence continues at coordinate 48,819 of JANQHR010000034.1, forward strand.
ATAAAATTCTGGGATTTAGCTTTGCACGAGATGAGAAGATTTTATCTAAAGCAGCAAAGCAATTGCTTAAAATTTAAAAGAATTAAAGATTTAATTGGGTTTTTTCCCAGATTTATAATAAAAACCAAATATTGATTATATTTGGTTTTGTGTTTTTATATGTCGGATCCTGAAGAATAAATCTAATGCAAATTATAAATTCCATAGTTACCTGGCTTAATTTTAAACGATTATATCAAATCGATTTATTTAAGAAATTTCCTTTTGATGCACAACGAGAAGTAATTTTTGGATTGGTAGATAAAGCAAAAAAAACGGAATTTGGTGAAAAATACGATTTTAAATCTATTGATAGCATCCAGAAATTTCAAGAAAGAATACCTGTTCATACTTACGAAGAGATCAAACCATATATAGATCGGTTGTTAAAGGGAAAACAAAATGTTTTATGGCCATCAGAAATTAAATGGTTTGCAAAATCATCCGGTACAACAAATGACAAAAGTAAATTTATCCCCGTTTCGAGAGAAACATTGGAAGATGCTCATTTTCGCGGAGGAAAAGATATTTTAGCAATTTATACAAACAACTATCCTGAAACCAACTTGTTTAAAGGTAAAGGTTTAACTCTGGGTGGAAGCCATCAAATAAATAAAATAAACAATGAATCATTTTATGGTGATTTATCTGCAATTTTAATTGAAAATTTACCTTTTTGGACTTATTTCATTAAAACTCCAAGTCAGGAAATTGCGTTGTTAAGTGAATGGGAAGAAAAAATGGAAAAAATTGCCAACGCCACATTAAAGGAAAATGTTACTAGTTTGGCAGGTGTTCCTTCATGGATGTTGGTTCTGATTCGTTATATTCTTGAAAAAACTGGTAAGAATAATTTATTGGAAATTTGGCCTAATCTGGAGCTTTTTACGCATGGTGGAGTTAGCTTTGAGCCATATCGGGAACAATATCAAAAATTGATTCCAACCGAAAAAATGAATTACCTTGAAACGTATAATGCTTCTGAAGGATTTTTCGCAATACAAGACAGACCGGAAAGTAATGATATGCTTTTAATGTTGGATTATGGTATTTTTTACGAATTTATTCCGTCCGCAGATATTGATAAAGCAAATCCAAAAATATTGCATATTGATGAGGTAGAATTAAACAAAAACTATGCTATATTAATTACTACCAATTCCGGATTATGGCGCTACATGATAGGTGATACGGTAACTTTCACATCATTATATCCACACAAAATAAAAATAAGCGGTAGGACAAAACATTTTATCAATGCTTTTGGTGAGGAGGTAATTATTGATAACGCGCAAAAGGCACTTGCTGAGGCATGTAGTCAAACAGGAGCTTTAATAAAAGATTACACTGCTGCACCAATTTTTATGGAGGAAGGTAAAAAGGGAGGACACCAGTGGTTAATTGAATTTGACAATTTACCTAATGACCTGGAGAAATTTACTTATATCTTAGATGTAACTTTACAAAAAGTAAACTCAGATTACGAAGCAAAGCGATACAAAAATATAACATTAGATAAACCTGAACTAACAGTTGCTAAAACAAACCTATTTTACAACTGGCTTAAATCAAAAGGTAAAATTGGCGGGCAAAATAAAGTTCCTCGTCTTGCAAATAACAGGAAATATATAGATGAGTTGCTAGTCCTTAATAAAAATCTCTAATCTCACTTATGCTTTTATCTTTAATTCTGTCCATACTGATAAATGCTGTTTCTTTGGTTCAACAAGCAGAGATAAAATTACAACTAGAAATAAATATTAATGCCGAGAGTTTTACAGTTGATCCTTTAGGATACCTTTATGTCATAAATGGTACACAAATAAAAAAAATCGATCTAAAAACAAATAAAGAAAAGAATTTTAGTACCGCCCTTTCAGGAAAAATACATTCAATTGATGTTTCCGACCCTTTCAGAACATTACTTTTTTATAAAGATTTTAACCGGATTGAGTGGTTAGATAAGAATCTGTCTTCAATTGTAAGTTCTGTTTCATTAGATGATTTAGGATATTTTCAGGTTGCAGCGGTTTGTCATTCTGTTAACGGAGGATTTTGGTTATTTGATCAAAGTTTACATCAGATAGTTTATGTCGATAAAAACCTGAAAATAGTTAATAAAAGTACACAACTATCGGAGATGATCGATCAAAATTCGGATATGGATCAGATATATATGCTGGAAAAAAATGACTATATTTATCTGGGTATAAATAGTAAAGAGATATTGTTGTTCGATAGTTATGGTACGTATATCAAAACTTTCCCAATAAATTATAAAGAAAAATTTCAGGTAAATAATGGTACCATAATCTACTATCATGGTGAAAGTTTACGTTTTTATAATACAAATAGCTATACGGAAGAAAAGATAACATTACAGCAACAAAATATTGAGCAGATTATATTAGAGAATAAAAGAGTTTTTATACAGACCGAAGAGAAAATTTCTATTTATCAACCAATTAATTTCTAAAGAATAAGGTAGTGAAAAAGAGAGTAATTGAAAAAGATAAAAACCTTAAAAGGGTACATCGCAAATCTATTTTGTTTAATAAAAGGGAAATTCAGGCTATAGATCACTATTGTAAAAGATATAAAATCAGGAATAAATCGAAATTTATGCGTGAGATGATCATTACCTCTGTTTTAAAAAAGTTTGACGAGGATTATCCTTCACTATTTGAGAAAAAACCTACTTTATTTAACCAGAATTTGAAAAGAAAAATTTAGCATATGACAAAAGATAACTCAAATGGAGCAATGCATATTGCAATTGCAGGAAATATAGGCTCAGGAAAAACTACCCTGGCAGGGTTGTTATCAAAGCACTACAACTGGCAGGCACATTTTGAAGATGTTGATGATAATCCATATCTGAATGATTTTTATGAAGATATGCAACGTTGGTCATTTAACCTGCAGGTTTATTTTTTAAATAGTCGATTAAATCAAATATTAAAGATCCGGAAATCAGGTAAAACGGTAGTTCAGGATAGAACTATATATGAAGATGCTTACATATTTGCACCCAACCTGCATTCTATGGGGTTAATGTCAACTCGTGATTTCGAAAATTATTTTACTCTTTTTAATTTAATGACATCGCTTATTCAACCACCGGATCTGTTGATTTATTTAAGAGCTACAGTGCCGACTTTAGTAAATCAAATTCAGAAAAGAGGACGTGAATATGAGAATTCTATCCGGTTAGATTATCTCAAAAGATTAAATGAAAGATACGAAGCCTGGATAGGAACTTACAACCTCGGAAAATTATTAATAATAGATGTGGATAATTTGAACTTTACAGAAGTGAAAGAAGATTTAAGCAGTATTATTAGTAAAATCGATGCAGAAATTCATGGTTTATTTTAAATACCCGTTTATAAATGAAAATGGCCAGAAAATTTCTGACCATGTATATTTTATAATTGGTTGAAAATTATTTTAATACGCCTAATTCTTTACCTACCTTGGTAAATGCAGTAACTGCTTTATCCAGATGTTCTTTTTCGTGTCCTGCAGAAATCTGAACTCGTATTCTTGCTTGCTCTTTCGGAACAACCGGATAATAGAATCCAATTACATAAATACCTTCCTCAAGTAGTTTTGCTGCAAAATCTTGAGATAACTTAGCATCGTATAACATAACGGCTAAAATTGCAGATTCACTAGGTTTAATATCAAAACCGGCTGCAATCATTTTTTCCTTAAAATATTTAGTATTATTCACTAATTTATCATGCAGATCATTCGATTCTTCAAGCATTTTGAAAACTTCTATACCTGCAGCCGCAACTGAAGGAGGAATTGAATTAGAAAATAAATATGGACGAGAACGTTGGCGTAACATATCAATTATCTCTTTACGTCCTGTTGTGAACCCTCCTATTGCACCACCAAATGCTTTACCTAAAGTACCGGTAATGATATCAATTTTTCCTTTTAAATTATATAACTCCGAAACACCTTTTCCTGTTTCTCCAACTACTCCGGCAGAGTGACATTCGTCAACCATAACTAAAGCATCGTATTGTTCTGCCAGCTCACAGATTTTATCCATTGGAGCAACATGCCCGTCCATTGAGAAAACACCATCGGTTACGATAATTCTATATCGATGAGTTTGAGCAACTTTTAGTTGATCTTCAAGATCTTCCATGTCAGCTGATTCGTAACGAAAACGATGAGCTTTACATAATCTTACTCCATCAATTATTGAAGCATGATTAAGTGTATCAGAAATAATTGCATCCTCACTGGTTAAAAGAGGTTCGAAAACACCACCATTTGCATCAAAACAAGCTGCATATAAAATAGTATCTTCTGTTCCAAAATAATCAGCAATTCTTCGTTCAAGTTCTTTATGCAAGTCTTGTGTTCCGCAAATAAATCGAACTGATGACATACCATAACCATGAGTGTCTAACGCATTTTTTGCAGCTTCAATTAATCTGGGATGGTTTGATAATCCAAGATAATTATTTGCGCAAAAGTTTAATACATCTTGTCCAGTATTCACTTTAATATCAGCTTTTTGAGGACTTACAATGATACGTTCTTTCTTATAGAGTCCGGCATTTTCAATTGCCTCCAATTCAGCTTTTAAGTGATCTTTAATTTTTCCGTACATGATACCCTTGTGTTTTAAGTTTTTTAAACAGATTATATATTGATTGTCTGTATGATCAAATCGGCGCAAATGTAATGTAAAAATCAAGAATTCTTTAGGACATTTCTCATGTTTTAGATCATTATTACCATTGCATTTAAAGCTATGTTTTAGTTGCTTATAATACAATTGCTTATAGTATTTGTTTATTAATTTTTTAAGCTCACGAAATTAAATATTTAAATAGTTAGATTTTTTTTATCTTAGTACAGCTAAAATATCTACCTATGAAAACCCAAAACGATGTTATAATTATTGGTGCCGGTATAATGGGTGCCACTATGGGTATTATGATGAAGAAATTGATGCCCGAATCGAAAATCACCATTTATGAAAAATTAAACCAAGTTGCTGCTGAAAGTTCCGATTCATGGAATAATGCGGGAACAGGTCATTCGGCTTTCTGTGAGTTGAATTATACTCCTCAACAAAAAGATGGTTCAATTAACATTGACAAGGCTCTAACAATTGCTTCTTCTTTTGAAATTTCCCGACAGTTCTGGGCCTATCTGAAAGAAGAGAATGTATTAATCGAACCTTTTATCAAAACAGTTCCTCATATGAGTTTTGTGTGGGGTGAGGATAATATTAAATTTCTTCGAAAGCGCCATGAAGCCATGACTAAATATGCTCTTTTTGAAGACATGAAATATTCTGAAGATTTCGATGAAGTTGCAGGTTGGGTTCCGATGATGATGAAAGGGAGAGATAGAAATGAACGTATGGGAGTAACCCGAATGCAAGCGGGAACAGATGTTAATTTTGATGTAATTACAAAAGGTATGATCGCCTTTCTTGAAAAAACTGATGGAGTTGAAGTTTGCTTAAACCATCAGGTTAAAAAGCTAAAAAAGCAAAATGACGGAAGTTGGAACATCAAGGTAAAAGATAGAAATACTGGTAAAATAAAAATTACTAATACAAAGTTTGTATTTATTGGGGCCGGTGGCGGTTCATTACCATTATTACAAAAATCAGGAATTAAAGAGGGAAAAGGATATGGAGGATTTCCGGTAAGTGGTAAGTTTATGAAATGTATGAATCCTGAAGTAATTAAAGATCACAAAGCTAAGGTTTACGGTAAGGCTGCAGAAGGTTCTCCACCAATGTCTATGCCTCATTTGGATGAGCGAAGAATAAATGGAGAAGGTTCATTATTGTTTGGTCCGTATGCAGGAATGTCGATGAAATTCTTGAAAACTGGATCAGGATTAGATTTAACTAAATCATTGAGATTTAATAATATTCGCCCAATGTTGGCTGTTGCAAAAAATGAATTTGGTTTGATCAAATATTTAGTAGGTCAGGTGATGCAATCAAAAACAGATCGATTTAAGTTCCTTAAATTGTATTTCCCTGAAGCAAAAGAAAAAGATTGGGAATTGTATACAGCCGGACAAAGAGTACAAATTATGAAGAAGGATAAAGAAAAGGGTGGAGTATTAAAATTAGGTACTGAAATAATCAACAGCGCAGATGGCACTTTAGCTGCTTTACTAGGGGCTTCGCCAGGAGCATCGACTGCTGTAACCACTATGTTTGAGGTATTAGAAAAGTGTTTTGCTGATGAAATGGCATCAGGAAATTGGAAAGAAAAGTTAGCAGAGATGATTCCAAGTTACGGAAAGTCTTTAATCGACGATGCGGAACTTTGCAGATCAACCAGAAAGGCAACTGCAAAGGTTTTGGATCTTGATGAATAAATAACTCAACTCGAAATTATATTAAGCAAAAAGCGCAACATTAGGAGTTGCGCTTTCTTATTTGCGTTCAAAGAAGTATTTTAAACCATCATAAATGCTGTGAAAAGGTACATGACCTTCATTTTCGTATATTAAATATTGGTGCCTTACTTTATTTCCTAATTTATTTTTAATAGTTTCGGAGAAATCAGCAATTTCTTGTTGAAAAGTTCCATCAGGATCTAAAGGATCATGAAGTCCGTTTGTTATAAAAATTTCCTGGCCATTAAACTTATCTAACTGACTAAATGATTTATTATACATTTCGGTAAAAAAATCATTACAACCAGGGAAGGCACCACTTGAAACAAGGTAAGAATTAAATAGTTCTGGTTTTTTTAAAAAAGCATATAATGTAAAAATACCACTTAGAGATTGCCCACAAAGTATTCTTTCCGTTGAATGGTATTTATCTTCAATATGCGGGATAAGTTCTTTTTCAATAAATTCTAGAAAAAACTTAGCTCCAGCTTGATAGGCTTCAGGGTAATAGATCGTATTTGTTGGCCACATGTCTCTTGCTCTGTTTGTATTTTCAATGGCCACAATGATCATTTCAGGAGCAATTTCATCTGCATAAGTCAGTCGATTTGCTGCAACTATGGTTTCATTTAATAATTCAATATCACCGTCTAACCGATACAAGATAGGATAAGATTTTCCAGGACTGTAACCTTCAGGTAGATGAATTAATACGGTTCTGTTCTCATTCAATAGTTCAGATTTAATACTATCTTTAAATCCGATATTAATGTTAATTTCTTGTCCGTGAACTAGGATGGTTGAAAAGAGCGCAATTAGAAAGAATAGAAAAGTTATGTAATTTTTCTTCATAGTCTTAAATAAAAGTTATTGTTAATAATATAGTTAACGTTGTTTTAAATTAGATTATTATAAACGCTTAAGAATAAGAAATTTTAATTTAAATACATAACTTTTCTTATTTCAGTTGAAATTGAGAAAAGATTAGGATTTTCATTATTATCTAACAAAATAATTGAGTTATTATCTTCTTTAACAAAATGAATTAATGATCTGTATCCAAAAAATAAACCTTCATGCCCAAAAAGTGTTATTTTTTGACCATTACCTAAGGTTTTTTCTAATACCCCAAATCCATATCCATACCTTGAAAAATTAACTGTTAGCATTTTATCCATGCTTTCTTTGCTAAGTATTGTGTTAAAAAAGAGTGCATTTTGCCATTTTAATAAATCTTCTACAGTTGAATAAATTGCTCCTGCAGAAAAAGCACCGGATGGATGATAATATGGCGCAACTTTTAATGTATCATTCGATTTGATGTAACCATACGATTTATTTTTAAGAATCTCATTACCCTTTAAAACACCCGAACCTTTCATTGATAAAGGGTTGAAGATATATTTATCCAAACATTCATCATAGCTTAATCCGGTAACTTCTTCAATGATTACGCCGAGTAAGAAAAAGCCTGAATTAGAATATTTTAGTTCAGAACCTGGCTCAAAATCGAGATCAAGATCCCAAAAGTTCTTGATGAATTCCGTTGGTTCATTCTTCTTAAAAACCAATTCTTTATTAAGTAAAATAAAGTAATATTCCGGAATTCCCGAAGTATGGCTCAAGAGGTGATGAATATTGATTTTATTTCCTTTTTCCGCAGGATAGTCAGGAATATATTTAGTTATTTTTTCACCTAGAGAAATTTTCCCTTGTTCAATAAGAATCATAACGAGCGCAGCTGTAAATTGCTTGCTACAGGATCCAATTAAAAATTTAGATTGAGGGTTATTAAAAGTTTCCAACTCAAAGTTTGAATGGCCATAACCCTTAACTAATATAGGATTTCCTTTTTCTGAAACTAATGCTGTACCGTTAAAATTTCCCAGTTTATAATTACTATTTAAAATTGAATCAATTTTTTCATATTTATTTTGTGCGCTTAAATAATTGATAAAAAGAAACAGGCATATAATTATTAAAACTACTTTTTTCATAATTAACAAGGTTAATATTGATTTAAAAGAGCTTTTAAAAGACTCTTAAATATTAATTTTTATAAAAATCAGGTTACTGTGTTTCTTCTTTAGAAATCCATGTAAGTATTATAATTCCGGCGCGCGCAACGATAAATACCATAATACCGAAAAGCGGATTAAGTATGGCCATTTTAAGTCCATCGGCAAGTAAACTTGGTGTTAACTCCCCATGAGCAGATACTCTGTCAAAAGCCATTATTAAGCCAAACGTTCTACCCAGAAAGCCCCACGCAACTGCAAACCAGGCAAAATGCGACATTAGTGAAATTATTTTCTTGTGATTACCTTTTGTAAGGAAAGCACTTATAAATAATGCAATTACCACTATAAGAATAATAAAAATAGTGTAAGAGAAAAGTGGTCCGCCATCGTTAAATTTGTCTAGAACTTGTCTAATCATAATTTTAAGTTTTAAATTAATACTAAACCAAATCTAATAAAGGTTTTTACCACTTTTTTTAATTTGCGACGGATGAGATATTTGCTTTCCTTTTCAACAAATATAAAGATACAAATGAATATTAAATAAATTAAATTGTTAAATCAATATCTAATCCCGTTATTGATCTATAATACCTTGACAATTCAGATGTTTTACGTATTATTGTTTTAATGAATATTTTCAAAAAAGATAAAATTAAAGTCGTTCCAATTCATCTTTTATTATGGGTGGGAGTATGGTTTTTCTTTCGTTATTTTTTTGGATATAACTCCAACGATGCAATTTATGTTACTTGGTTTTCAAGTATTTTGCTACCCTTAACAATGGTGATTACTTATTTTGTAAGTTATTATCTAATACCAAAATATTTATTAAACAAGCAGTATTGGAAATTTGCATTATACAGTTTTTACACCTTGGTATTTTCTTCTTATCTAATAGTACTGGTTATTTATGGGTGCTTAATATTTTTATTAAAATTTAACATAAGTATTATGCCTCCTATGAGTAAGAATTTTGTTTTTGTTTTGATCCTGGTTTTTATAGTAGTCGGGACAGTGAGTTTTTTTAATATTTTAAACCAAAACTTTAAGGCCGCAGCAAAGAATAAGGAACTCCAAAATAAAATTTTAAATACACAACTGCAATTAAAAGAACAGGAACTGCATTATTTAAAAATGCAGATCCACCCGCATTTTTTATTTAATACTTTGAATACGATATACGGATTCGCTTTAAAACAATCAAAACAAACACCGGATATTATACTAAAACTTTCTAACTTACTTGATTATATTTTATACCAGGTTAATAAACCAAAGGTTAGTTTAAAAGAAGAGATTTTGCATATCAATGAATATGTTGAACTTGAAAAAATTCGATTTAAGGATAATCTCAAAGTATCGTTTAATTCCGGCTCAATTGATGAAAAACAAGAAATTGAACCCATGTTATTAATTCCATTTGTTGAGAATGCATTTAAACATGGAAACCTGATTAATGGAATTTTAGAGATTAAAATTAATATACTAAACGAAAATAATAAACTGGATTTTGTTGTAGAAAACACAACCTTAAATCACCAAGACGGATTTAATAACGGTGGAATTGGTTTAGAAAATATTAGGAAAAGGCTTAAACTTTATTATAATGATCAGTTTGAACTGAAAACCGAACAAAGAAACAATATTTTCTCAGCAAGGCTTATTATATCCAATTTAAAACAAGCAAAAAATGGCTAAAATTATTAAATGCATTATAGTTGATGATGAGCATGTTGCCAGAGATGTTTTAGAGAATCATATTTCCCGAATTGATAATATAATAATTACTGCAACATGTAAAAGTGCCTTAGAGGCATTTAATATAATTAGCAGGGAAAGTATTGATCTGATTTTTTTAGATATAAATATGCCGGAGATATCCGGTTTATCCTTTGCAAAGTCAATCAACAAAAACATAAAGATAATTTTCACAACAGCTTACCGTGAGTATGCTGTAGATGGTTTTAATCTGCAAGCTGTTGATTATTTATTAAAACCGATTTCTTTTGAAAGGCTGTTACAAGCAATTAATAAATATTTAAATGAGAATATTTCTGTTGCATCCGGAGTTAAGGAATTAATAGCTGAAGAGCAAAATGATTACATTTTTGTACGATCTAACCGTAAAATGATTAAAATTAAATTTAATGAAATCAAATATATCGAAAGCCTTAGTGATTACGTTAAGATACATTTAAAAGAAAAAACGGTTATAACACGCGAAACGATTTCAAATATTGAAGCAAAACTACCTCAGAAAAACTTTATAAGAATACACCGGTCTTATATAGTTTCTATTTTTAGTATTGATTCTTATACCAACGAAGATGTTGAAGTTTGCGGTATAGAATTACCCATTAGCAGAACCTATAAAGACAGTGTATTAAATAAATTGATAAAAAACTATTAAACTTGATTATTCGATAAGTTTATTATCTCTTCTGAAAATTTCCAGTATTCTGTTATCATTTCGTTTGTCGGGGATTGAACTTGCTTCAGTTGGATATCCAATGTTAATAGTTAAATCGATTTCATTATTGTGAGAAAAAAAGATTGATTCAGTTAGAAGCCAGTCACAACTCATAGATGATAGCGGAGTCCAAAAATACGCAGTATATATAAGCTCATTATTAGCTTTTACTGCAAATGCCAAACCATCTAAAGGAACCTCTAAATTTCTTAGGGCTTGCTGAGCATTTTCTGATATTATATACGTATAAGATTTTTTATTATATGAAATTATATCAGCGTAACCGATAAGTGGAGTTGATTCCGTAATAACATCACTTTCGTTTATTTCAAATGAGTTTCCAACTTTTTTATAAGAATCAATTAAGTATATATTTACGCCACCAATAATCTCATCAGGTTCATCATCATTCTCACAAGAGGTAAAGGAAAGAACAATTAAAGTTACTAGTAAGGTTGAAAATAAGTTTCTCATATGTCCAATTTTTAGGGTTATTATTAGGAAAGATGAGAATAATCCTTGTAAGGTTGCTAGTGCTTTATTTAAAATGATAAATATCAGTAAGATATTAAATATAACATATTATCTTCTACCAAATACATCATGGGAGCAATCATTATTTTGGGATATAGCTTTTGAAGGCGCTTAGTTTCTTTCAGAATAAAAGCTACCTCATTCCCAATTTCAGATTCTGGCGACTCATTATTAAACTGCTTTTCAGCTTGTTGTATGCTCCAGCCTGCATTTTTAACCAAACCTTGAATAAATTGATCTTTTCTTTGAATTAGGTTTGACATTCCACATTGATTATGACCAATTAAAGCCATATGTTGAATGTTCCCCAACGCAATAGCATATGAAATTTTAAATTCGTTATATTTCATATTTGCACCACCCGCACGAACTACAAAAGCAAATTTCCCTGGAATGCGCAATTGTATTCGATTATCAATGCATGTCCCAATAAGTAATTCTGGCTTATTAATTTCATCCAACGGTTTTTCGAAATTATGGTACTCCAATAGCTTGGCAATTGGAGTTTGCCGGTATTGAGAAGGAATGTCCTTAGATGATATAATTGATGTTGTATTTGGCATAGTAAAAAAACAAATCACATAATAAGTTGTTCGTAAAATTAATTGAAAAAAGGGTGTTTTTATTGTTTGGTTATATCCGAACCATTTAATTATTATTAAGATTTAATTCAAAATGAAATAAAAGTGTTTTTTGATTCTTACTCCGATCACCATTATCATCAGTAATTAATAGTAAATATTCTTTTCCATTAATAGAATATGAAGCTATGCCTTCAAAATTATCTAATAATCTTGATTTAGGTGTAGTAATTATTTCATCGGGTATAATAGTTCGAGAATTTAAATCCTTCTTTTTAATTAAGCTTAATCTAAATGTAGTTTCACCATCATATGTTTTTTCCAGAATTATAATATCTCCAGATTGCAAAGTAGTGGCACCTTTGATATCTTCTAAACTGGCAATGTAATTCATTTTTTTAATTGAGTCTGTTTCAGGATTCAGCAGCCAGGCTTCTCTGGACTCTTGACCTATGTTTTTTTCATAAATTGCTAATAAATGATTCTCTTGGGTAAGAGTTAAAGCTTCTATACCAGCATTATGTCTTTTGGGGAAATTATCTAATTCAAAGGTTTTTAAAGGATTACATCGTTTTTCACCGCTTTTTATGCAATTTATATCATATGAGAATAGTTTATTATCTTCATCAAATGAAATATATAAAATGTTATGATTCCATGCTAATGATTCAATTTCACCTGAAATTACCTCTCTTTCAAAATCTAAGAATTGTCCTTTTTTATCTATATTGGCATTTATTAAATTTTGATTTTCATCATAGCAAAGATCAAACCGAAACCAGCAAGATCGATTTTCTTTATTAAAATTTTGTTTGGAACTATAATCCGAAATGGCAACTATTTTTTTTCCATCATTTGATACCCAAAGAGCAGATAAGCCTCCAAATTTAACTTTATCGTTAGCTTCAAGAACTAAACCTCCTTTATAAGTAATCTGCGTATTGGATAGTCCTTTATAAATGCTATGAGAGTTGTTTTCCACATTCCATTTTGATGATTGAATGTTTTGACCGGATAGAGTAACTGTAAAAAAAAGAAAAAAAATTATCAAATCTACTTTTCTCATAATTCGAATTTTAGATTAATATAGGTTTATAAATCCCCTTTTCAAAAGGAGAAAATTTTAAGGTACGTTTTTTCCGGTTGAGGCAATATAAATCCTAAACCATTGTTCTAAAGTCATTTTAATATTTAAGGTATCAACTGCATTTTTAATGCGTTCAATATGTCTGGAGCCAACAATAGGTAAAATTCCAACGGGATGATTTAATAACCAGGCATAAATTACTTTATCAACGGACTCAATGTTTAGTTCTTCTGCAATATCCGATAAAACCTTATGAATTCGTTGTGATTTTTCATCTGAAAGTTCTAGTATTTTTCCTCCCGCCAAGGGTGACCAGGCCATTGGTTTAATATTTTCTTTAAAGAAAAAATCCAAATTACCATTTTCAAAATTATCTAAGCAGTACGGCGATATTTCTACTTGATTAGTTACTAAATCTTCATCTGTAAAAGAGTTCAGCATTTCAAACTGTAAAGGACTAAAATTTGACACGCCACAATGCAGTACTTTTCCACTTATTTTTAAATATGAAAATGCTCTTGCTACTTCTTCTGGATTAAAAAATGGAGATGGACGATGCAATAGCAATAAATCGATATAATCCGTTCGCAGGTTTTTTAATGAATTATCAACAGATTGAATTATATGATCGTAACTATAATCATAATATTTTATTTTTCTTTCAGGGAGCTTATTGGAAACCAACTTAATTCCACATTTTGTAATGATCTGAATTTTCTTTCTTAATTCTTTCTTTAGATTCAAAGCATCACCAAATAATACTTCGCAAGTGTAATCGCCATAAATATCTGCATGGTCAAAGCTGGTTATTCCAAGCTCAATGGTTTGTTCTGTTAACTTCAATAATTTTTGTGAAGATAATTTCCATTCATGTAAACGCCAATGCCCATGGATTATTCTGGATAATTCCAATCCTCCTTTAAGTTTGGTTTTCATTGTAATTAGCTTTAAGAAACTAAATATACAAATGGTTTACCGAAAATAAAAAAGCTGCCTTTACGGGCAGCCTTTCAATTATTGTTTTGGGTATTAACAACCATATCGGTCGATTATTTCTTGTTTGGTTTTTCCTAGAATTTCGTACTTTTTGCCAACCTGAATAAAGGCATCCAATGCTTTTTCAAGGTGATGCATTTCATGTCCTGCAGATATTTGAGTTCTGATTCTGGCAGCACCTTGTGGTACCACAGGGAAGAAGAATCCAATTGCATATATGCCCAGATCAAATAAATCACGAGAAAAATCTTGCGATAATTTTGCATTAAATAGCATTACCGATACAATAGGAGTGTCTCCATCCTTTAATATAAATCCTGCATCAGTTAAACCATCGCGCCAGAATTTGGTATTTGCTTCAAGTTTATCTCTGCGTTCCGTGCTTTTTGATAAAATGTCCAATACTCTTAAAACTCCACTAACAACAACAGGGGCAATGGTATTCGAAAATAAATACGGACGTGCTTTTTGACGACACATCTCGACAATTTCTTTTCGACCGGAAACACAACCACCAGATGCTCCACCCAATGCTTTACCGAATGTTGTGGTTATAATATCAATTTTTCCCATTACTCCACATTTCTCATGTGTGCCGCGGCCTGTTTTTCCGATAAATCCAGTAGAATGAGAATCGTCAACAAATAACAATGCATCATATTTTTCGCAAAGAGCAGCCATTTCGTCTAATTTAGCTGTATCTCCATCCATAGAGTAAACTCCGTCATTAATTACAACTTTTAACCGTTTATTTGCATGTAGTTGCAATTTCTTTTCCAGATGTTCCATATTGGAATGTTTAAAAGTATCATGCTGTGCAGGGCATAAACGCATGCCATCAATTATTGAAGCATGAACCAATCGATCAGAAATCATAACATCCTCGCTGGTTAAAATAGCTTCAAATACACCCGCATTTGCATCCATACATGACGGAAATAGAATAGTGTCTTCAGTTCCCAAGAATTCACTTACTTTATTTTCAAGTTCACGGTGAATATCCTGAGTTCCACAAATAAAACGTACTGAAGACATTCCATAACCCCTTGAATCTAGGCCATCATGAGCAGCTTTTAAAATTTCCGGATGACTTGATAATCCCAGATAATTATTTGCACAGACATTAATTACCTTTTTTATAGATGATCCGGTCGGAAATTCTACTTCAATATCTGCAGCTTGAGAGGAGTGTATAAATCTTTCCTGTTTAAACAAACCAGCATCTTGAATAGATTTAAGCTGATCTTGATATATTGCTTTTACTTTATCTGAATATGCCATAATAATTTTAGGTTTAAATTAAACAAAAGCCATCATTACAGATGGCTTAATATTTATA
The DNA here is from genome assembly GCA_028282585.1 of Bacteroidales bacterium. Lineage (GTDB taxonomy): Bacteria > Bacteroidota > Bacteroidia > Bacteroidales > UBA12077 > UBA12077. The sequence goes on from JANQHR010000034.1 coordinate 64,288, forward strand.
GAAATCTTTTAACAAGAGCTTCAATGCTATTCACGGTGTCGAATGCTTCAGGAGAAGCATCTGCATCAGGAATAGAGATCTTATATTTGTTTTCAAGAAATCGTTTTAACGAAACCATTGAAAATGAATCAACAAGCCCACCCGAAATTAATGGTGTATCATATGTTACTTCATCATCTTCTTCGTCACAGTATTCTTCTATGACATATTCCAGAATAATGTCTTTCATGTTTTCTTCCATAATAGTAGTTTTTTAACCTGCCAGCCGCCTGCTGTCCTCCTTTGTCGGATTGATCGGCAGAAAGGGCAGTTGGTTTGTAATTTATTTGATTTTGCCTGTTTATCGACAGGCTGGTTTGTAATTTCTGTTTACGTAAGATACGAATTAATCATCTTCTAAAGTTGAAATGTCACCTATTTCTTCTCCCCATTCTTCGGCATGTAATACGCGTCTCATAATTTTTCCACTTCTTGTTTTTGGCAAAGAATCGCGATACTCAATTTCCTGCGGCATTGCTAATGGAGATAATTTCTTACGGATAAAGTTCATTATCTTTAGCTCCATATCATCATCAGCAATAAATCCTGGTTTTAAAGTCACAAATGCTTTAACAACTTCCATATTTACATCGTCTGGTTTTGCAACAACCGCAGATTCGGCAACAGCTTCATGTTCTAATAATGCAGATTCAACTTCAAAAGGACTCACCAAATGCCCTCCTGTGTTGATTACATCGTCGTCACGACCTATAAACCAATAATAACCATCATTATCAATATATGCACGATCTCCAGGTAAGTACCAGTTGTTTTCAAATTTTTTTTGATAAGTTTCTTCGTTTCTCCAATAAGTGCGCATCATAGCCGGCCACCCTGGTTTGAATCCTATTAACCCGGGTTTTCCCGTTTCATTTATAGGTTCGTATGTTTTAGTATCCAATACGGTTGCAGTAATACCGGGAAATGGTTTACCCATTGATCCGGGCTTGATTTTCATTCCGGGATAATTGGTAAGCATCATAGAACCGGTTTCTGTTTGCCAGTAAGTGTCTAAGAAAGGTTTTTTAAATACTTTTTCCGACCAAATCACTGCTTCGGCATTTAGTGGCTCTCCTACACTTGCCAGATGGCGCAATGATGAAAGGTCAAACTGTTTTATCAAATCTTCACCTGCTTTCATTAATGATCGTATTGCAGTTGGAGCAGAATACCACATGGTAACTTTTCTTTTTTCTATGAATTTATACCAACTTTCTGCGGAAAAACCAGTATCTAAAACACACTGAGTTATACCTAAGCTCCATGGTCCTATAATTCCATAAGATGTTCCCGTAACCCAGCCAGGGTCCGCAGTACACCAGTAAATATCATCATCCCGTAAATCTAAAACCCATTTAGTAGTTAAATATTGCGATATCAATGAATAATGCACATGTTTTACTCCCTTTGGTTGACCGGTTGTTCCAGAGGTATAATGTAATACAGAATGCGATTCAGCCTTGGTTGGAGCAACCACAAAGTTTTCAACCTGTTCTGCTTCATCCATATTAAATGCAATTTCTCTTTCACGAAGAGGTTTGCTACCATCATAATCAACCAAGATAATATGTTTTAAATACGGCATTTTCTCTAATATTTTACGCACTTTCGAAACATGTTTACGTTGAGTAATAATGGCAGTGGTTTCAGCATTATCTAAACGCACATGTAACGATTCATCGCCAAATGCAGAAAACAAGGGTTGGGCTACAGCTCCTAATTTTAAAATTCCAAGAAAACCAATGTAAAGTTCAGGGATTTTATCCATGAATAAACATACGCGTTCACCGGTTTGAATTCCTAAATCTTTTAAAAACGAAGCAATTGTATTACTTCTTAAACGAACATCATTAAAAGTGTACTGTTTTTCTTTTCCTCCCAGCCCCTCCCAAATTAAGGCCAGCTTATCAGCTTTTCCAAATTGACAAATCCTATCAGAACAGTACCAACCAATGTTGATGTTGTCTCCATCTTTGTAGCCTAACTCCTTTTCGGCAATGGACCAATCGAAGTTTTTTAGGCGTTCTTCGTAAGAACCAATGTTTGACATAGTAGTTTTAGTTTTTAGTCTGCCGCCTGCTTGTTCTTCTTTTTCTGATAGATCAGCAGACAGGGCAGGTAGTTTGTAATTTATGTTTGATTGTCATTTATAATTATAAAAGCAATTGCTAAATTTTTTGTATGGCTTAAAGAAATATGAATTGAACCTCCTTTTAGGGTTTTAAGAGTTTCCTCCGCTTTTCCGGTTAGTTTTATTTCCGGTTTACCTAGTTCATTATTTATTATTTCAATTTCATTGAATCTTATGCCATTCCTCCAACCCGTACCAATAGCTTTTAAAAAAGCTTCTTTCGCCGCATATCTTGCAGCAAAATGTTCTTCTTTATTTTTAAATTGATTACAATATTTGATTTCTGCAATAGTGTAGATACCATCAATAAATGATGGCTGTTGTTCAAGACGATTTTTCATTCGTTGAACTTCGAAGATATCAGTTCCAATACCTAATACCAATATTGTAGTTTTTATCCTGTTTGTACCACTTGTGGATAAACTAACAGGTAGTTTGTAATTTCTATCAAAACCCTTTATTTGATAGAGTTAGTAAAATAAAATGTATTTTTCACATAATACATGTTTTAAAACATCCTCAGGCTTAATTTATTGAAGAGTACAAACTATAAGCTTTTCAAGATTCTGTTAATTGATTAACAGTTTATTTAAAATGATTTTATAAAAGCACTTTATTCAAATGAGTCGGAATTTTATTTTTATTTATATTCAGTAATTCAGCATGATAAGGATTAAGGTTAAAAAAAAGTACATTTTTTTCTGAGAAGTGTTTGTTTATTAATAAAAAGCTTTTATTTTTGCCACGCAAAACACAAATAGTGTTAAAAAAATTCCTCAGTAGCTCAGTTGGTTAGAGCACCTGACTGTTAATCAGGGAGTCGTAGGTTCAAGTCCTACCTGGGGAGCAAAAGAAAAGGCTACCTAATTTTCATTGAGTAGCCTTATTTTTTTATGAAAAGCCTTAATTTAAAATTAGTTATAATTAAAAATCATATGGGTAATGATCATACGTTGTGAGATAACCAGTTAAATCTTTAACAGAATGTAAAGAGTAATAATTACCATCTCCCATTGGATCTTCGCTTTCTCCTTCAACCATAATTATTAGGTTATCACCACTAAATGTAAAACCATGTGAACGGCTTATTGGTTCCGACATTAAATTTTGTATCGTATAGCCAGTTATACTATAGGAATAATGATCAAGCATACTAAACCTAACAACTTTATAGATTTTCAATCTTATTGTAACTGCAAAATACTGATTACTAGCTTCGACAATTACATTATCATAGAAAGAATAATTACTTGAACCACCTGGGAATTCTTTTGGTGGATAAGGTTCAACCGGGTTTGCAAATACATTTTGACATGTCAAAACGAATAAAATACTTAATAATACCAAAACTTTTTTTTTCATAATCAATGATTTAAATTAATAATTTTCTGATCAGCAAGAAGCAATTTACCAACCAGATAATAGTACAATAAAATAAAGAATTATAATAACAAGGCTTCTATAAAACAACATGAATATAGCATTTTTTATCTTTTTTTCCAAGCACATATAAAATAAATCTGTCAGCCTTTTTTATTTCCGTCATTGTAATTCATTCCTAATTTCATTAAATTTCAGCTTCATCAAAATATGAAGCAAAATGAAAAGATTCATACTGCTCCTTTGTATCGTAAGTATTCTTTTAACAAGTTGTAATAAGCCAAAGGAAATAAATAAAAAAGATCTTAGATCTGCGGAAAAAATAGTTGGATTAGAATATTCTAAAACGGAAAGAGACTCATTGTTAGATGGACTGAATGTCGCTTTGGAAGATTATGAAAACAACAGAAAAGTTAAACTTGAAAACAGTACTTCACCAAAAATACTCTTTGATCCAAGACCTATTAACTACATAAATAACGAAAAGCAAATCGAAATTAAATGGAATTTTCCTACTGATGTTGAATTACCAGAAAATAAAGATGAATTGGCATTTTATCCTATTTCGGAACTTGCTACTTTAATAAAACAAAAAAAGATAACATCTCTGGAACTTACAGAATTGTTCATTAATAGATTAAAAAAGTATGGAGATACGTTAGAATGTGTGGTAACAATTACAGAAGAGTTAGCTTTGAAGCAAGCACAAAAAGCTGATGAAGAAATAGCTAAAGGAATTTATAGAGGGCCTTTACATGGAATTCCATATGGAGTTAAAGATTTATTTGCCGTAGCCGGATATAAAACCACCTGGGGTGCTGCTCCATTTAAGGATCAAACGGTTGAATATACAGCTGAAGTTGTAAAAAGGCTTGAAAGAGCTGGTGGCATTTTAGTCGCAAAACTAACTCTTGGTGCATTAGCAATGGGTGATGTTTGGTATGATGGAGTAACTAAAAGCCCATGGGATTTAAATCAGGGATCAAGTGGCTCGAGTGCTGGTTCAGCATCGGCAACAGCAGCTGGTCTTGTTCCATTTGCCATTGGGACTGAAACCTGGGGATCAATCATTTCCCCTTCCACCAGGTGTGGTGTAACAGGTTTGCGTCCAACATTTGGTCGGGTTAGCAGAGATGGAGCTATGGCGTTAAGCTGGACCATGGATAAGATAGGACCAATTTGTAGAAGTGCTAATGATTGCGCACTAGTTTTTGATGTTATAAGAGGAAAAGATACAAAAGATCCGACAACAACCGATTATCCCTTTAATTATAATCAAAGTATAGAGTTGAGTGATCTGAAAGTAGGCTATTTAAAGGGTTTATTTAATAGGAAAGATTATAGGGGGAAACAGAATGATTCTATTTCAATAAAGGTTTTAAAATCATTGGGAATAGAGTTGCAGGAAGTAAGTTTACCTGATAATATTGATGTATACCCCTTAGCAATTATTTTAGAGGCGGAAGCTGGTGCCGCTTTTGACGAGTTAACAAGAAGCAATAAAGATGATAAATTGGTTGCTCAGCATAAGTATGCCTGGCCAAATATCTTCAGAGAATCAAGATTTATTCCAGCAGTTGAGTATATTCAAGCAAATAGAATAAGAAATATTTTAATTGAAGATTTTCATAAATTAATTAAAGATTTTGACGTTATTATTTGTCCCACTTATGGAGGAGGACAATTGCTTATGACTAATCTAACTGGTCATCCTTGTGTAGTTGTTCCAAATGGTTTTGATGAAAAGAATCACCCAACCAGTATAAGTTTTATTGGTAATTTATACGATGAGGCAACAATATTAGCATTTGCTAAAAAGTATCAGGAGAATACCGATTTTGAGGAATTACATCCGGATTTGTTTAAATAAAAAAACTCCCGATATTAGGAGGTTTATAATTTTTTAATAATCTTCAATTATTCTAAATTCAAAAGGAATTTTGATCATTTCTGAATATTCCATTCCGGTTTCTCTCATATCATCATCTTCTTCAAGATAGTTCCAAATAACCGTAACTTTTTTTTCACTATTTTCCACAATTTTTTCGAGTAAATAGAAAATTTCCAATAACATAGTTGCCGTTGCAGAATTGTAATATTCTAATCGAAATTCAAATCTGGTTTCGTTATTTGGATTTTTAATGTATTCTTCTACCCATATTAGAACCGGATCAAAAAAACGTCGGACTTCTTCAGGAAATGATTTACCAAAAACTAAAAATTTACCTAAATTTTTATCAAGATTTATTCCAGGAGATTCGTCAGTTGCAGCTATCGTTAACGGTTCCATATTTTTAAACTTTACATTAAAAATCTGCTTCTTCTAAAGCATGATATTCGAAAGGTAAGCTTACTAATTCGGCATATTCTTCTCCTGCATCTAACATATCTTCATCAATTTCCAAATAATTCCAAGAAATGATAACTTGTTTACCCGTTTTATGAATATTATCAAGAAGGTTTAACATCTCTAAAATTATTAGTGATGATGAAGAATTAAAATATTCCATTTTGAATTCAAAAAGAGTTTCTTCTTTAGGATCTTGAGCATAATTTTCGAGCCATTCCAAAACAGGGGCATAAAATGACCTGCTTTCTTCCGGGAATGATTTTCCCTTCATTTCAAATTTACCGGAATTTTTATCCAGGTAAATTTGGGGAGTCGAATCCGTTTTATCGATTTTTAATTCTGTCATAACTTATGCTTTTAAATAAGAATCTAATTTAGACAAAAAAAGTTTAAGCTTAATAGGTTTTAGTATAAAATCGTCGCAGCCAACCTCTGCGGAACGTTCTTTAGCATCTTGCAGGCTTAATGCTGTTTGTGCTATAATCGGTACATCTTGGTTAAATTCTTTTATTCTCTTTGTTGTTTCAAATCCATCTAATTTAGGCATATTAACATCCATCAAAATTAAATCAATTTGAGGGTTTTTATTAAAAACTTCAATTGCTTCCTCACCATCCTTAGCTCTAATTACATTTACTCTTGTTTGCTTTAGTGCTTCCACCAAAAAAAGATAATTCATTTCGGTATCTTCTGCTATAAGAATAGTTTTACTACTCCAGTCATAAGCATCCTTCTTTTCTAGTGATTTAGATACCTCTAATTTAATACCAATTACAAGTATATCATCTAATTGTATATTACTACCTTTCCAGTCTTCAAACGTTCTATCAAGAATTTCTTTTTGATTTTTCATAGGTTTTTCATGTATATCAAGTAGCAATTCTTGAAAGTTTTTCGACATGAACTTACGGTTTTTACTTCCTCCAATTTGGTCATAAAATCCATCGGAAAACATATAAATGATATCATTTTCTATATAATCAAACTCGTGATTAGTAAAAGATTTATACACATTTCGGTGAATGCTAACCGGCATTCGATCAGCTTTAATAACTTCTAATTTTTTATTTTTAATAATATATAATGGATTATGAGCTCCGGAAAACTGAACTTTCTGTTTTTCCGAATCAATAATACATAATGCCATATCAATTCCATCTTTAGACTCTGTATCTTCTCCGGTTTGATGTAACGAGTCGATTATATAATTTCTAAGTTGATTTAATATTTCATTTGCCTGCAAAGAATAAATGTGCTTGTTTTCAATAATTTTAGTAACAATTTCGTTCAAGAATGCTGTCCCCAGCATACTCATAAAAGCACCTGGTACTCCGTGCCCGGTACAATCTGCCGCTGCAATGATGATTTTGCCATCTTTATTCATCATCCAGTAAAAATCACCACTAACAATATCTCTTGGTTTAAATAAAATGAAGTGTTCAGGGAGATTTCTTTTTATAAAATTAAGAGGAGGCAAAAGGGCATTTTGAATTCGTTTAGCATATTCAATACTGTCGGTAATGTCCTTTTTTTGTTGATGAGCCAAATCCCTTTGTTTTTCAATTTCTTCTTTTTGCTTCTTTATTTGAATATTTTGAGATTCTAGTAACAAATTAGCTTTCTTTTTTGCCCTGTATTGTCTTAAAACCAAAATTGAGAAAATTAGAATCAATAAAAAGATAGAAGATGCACTTAATATTATTATCTTTTTATTTCTCTTTTCCGCCTGAATGGTTATTTCTTTTAACTCAAGTTCCAATTGCTGTTTTTGTTTAATGGCTTCGGTTTGTTCCAGGGTTTTTTGAGTTTCTTCAAGCTGATTCGTCGTTTCAGACAAAGTTTGTTCTGTTCTTATTTTTTCGTTCTGTGCTTGCTGAACTTTTTCTTTTGATTTTTCCTCAATTTCCTTAATTTCTTCAGATTTGATATGCTTATCTAAGGAAGCAAATTGTTCAAAATACTTCATAGTATTTTCAGAATCACCTAATAATTCATAATTCTCTGCAAGCATTCCATAACATGTTCGTACTAATTTTAAATTATTGAATTCCTGAGCGAAGGTAAGAGCTTCGTTTATATGATTTATAGCTTCCTGATATCGAGATAGGTTTTTTAATGCCGTGGCCTTATTCATTAAACCGGTATAAATACCATCCTTCTGATTTAAATCCCTGGCAATTTGAAGGCCTTTATCAAAATTGATTAATGCATTTTGGTAATCTTCTTTATCAGAGTGAATTAAGCCAATATTATAATGTAAAGATTTTACTCCATTTTGATTATTACTGGTGGTATTTATCTCTAATGACTGGTTAAAGTAATCAACAGCATCATCGTAAAACTCATTTTCCCAATATAGATACGCAATCTCGTTAAGAGTTTTGGCATGAAGAATAGAATTATTTTCGTTTTTATACTTTTCTGCATTATCCTTTAAATCACTTATCTTATTTGTTGTTTGTAAATCAAGACTTTGCCCAAATACAGATAAATGAACAAATAAAACAGAAATAGTAAATATTGTAAATATCCTTTTACACATGTAAAGGTTTTCCATGATTACTCAATAAAAAAATCTATGGTTTTCTGACCTTTATTACCAAGTTTATCTATTGCGGTAACATTTATAGTATATATTTTTTCTTTCTGAAACCCCTTAATCAAACTATTATATGGTCTGCTTGCTGAACCATTAATAGAATACAGCATATTATCAAACCCCACTGAAGTGTCGGTTGAGGATAAAAATAAGACTACATGATTTGGATATACGTCATAATTTTTTCCTTTAATATTTCGTTTCTTATCAGAAATAATGCTAAATCGAAAAAAGATTTCAGGACCGGTATCATCTTCAACACAAATAAAAGTATTAGTACTTGAGTTATCAACATTATCATAACCAGTGTAAGTTACCGAATGCGTGCCTTCCTGGTCAATGCTGAACGGTTCTGAGTAGTCTTTGATTTCATTGTTATCAATACTATATTCCATTCTTTTATAGCCCGAGGCATCATCTTTGGCTGCTAAAATAATTTTAGTTTCAGAAGTTATGAAAGCAGTATCTTTTGAAATAAAATTTGCACCCTGGAAGCGATGACCTAATGTTGGACCCGACAAATCAACGTAAGAAATATTTGACTTGTTAGTCATTATAGTATTTATTGTTTGATTGTTTACATTATCTGTAACAAATGTTTTTATTTTAAGTTTACCTGATTTTGAAAGATAAAATGGTTTGGAATATTCGATAAAATCACCATTATTTATTGAGTACATTATTTGCTGTACACCTGCTTTATTGTCCATGGCAGTTAGTTTTACCCTACTGCGGCCCGAAGAATATTCGCGTCCATTTGCAATGAACGTGTTACCGATTAATTCATCCACAATCATCGGAGCTGTTTTATCTAAATAAAACTTATATTCCTTTTTTATTTCCTCATTTCCTGCATTGTCAATAGAATAATATGTAATTGTATGTTCTCCCTCTTTCAGTCCTGAAATTATTATCGGATTGCGATAGTTATAAAACGTTCCCCCGTTTATAGAAAATACCGTTTTTTTAACTTTTGAATTTTCATCGGATGGATCAAGTTTGATTTTTGATCGAGGAGAGACAATATTATTATAAAGATCAGGCTCAACCGTTAAATTTGTCGTTGGTTTAGTTAAATCAAGTTTTATATAAATTAACTTAGGGATTTCTGCATTTCCAACATTATCTACAGAATAGAATTTTATTTTATATATTTTCTCCTGATTTAATTCAATTCCTTCAGTAAGCTTTTTATAGGGTTGCCCGTCAATTGAAACATAGGTACTCTCTAAGCCGGAAGTTGCATCATAGGTAGAAAATGAAACAGCTATTTTTTCTCCGAAATAATAAACGGAATCATTTTTATAATATTTTTTATTTTGAAAGTCAAATTTACTGGCAGGTGCTTTACTATCGGCATATATCTCAAAAATTACATCTGAAATAGGGTAAATTACTTTTTTTGTTGTTGTGTCCACTTTCGAAGGAGATCTAAAAGTATTGTATCCTTCTGTATCCAAAAACATCGGATTGGCATATTTTTTTGAGTCTTCACTAGGTACTAATAAGTGAGATTCAGAATCTACCTGATCAGAAGTTCCTACTCTAAAAAACAATGGTAAGTCTTTATTAGTATAGAGTTTACCATCTTCAGATCTATACATCTTTTTTTTGTGCGTTAAGGGTTCTTGAGAATGAACAATTGAAACAATAAGAAATAAGATTAATGTAGATAAAATAATTTTTGATGATCTCATGATATTTTTAGGTTTACTAGAGCAATAATATTCTTTTTATACGATATTGTTTAAAAAGGTTCTATAAATTTAGAAATAAAACCTTCTTAAAGCAATCAAATTCTTAAAAACAGCATTTTATTCAATTGTTTATCTCATTATTGTTACTGTTCCTGATATTCGTTCGGCACCATTTTTCAGATGAATAATATAATAATAAGCATCCATTGGTAATTTTCTACCATTGTACGTACCATCCCAATACTGATCTTCTTCATACCCTTTTGAATAGAAAACTATTTTACCCCAACGATCAAATACTTCAATTTCTGCATTTGGATATAATCCTTGCATATCAATAACCCATGTATCATTTACACCATCATCATTTGGTGTAAATGCGGAAGGAATATCAATGCAATCATCAAAGGCACTTTTTACAATAAAAGTTGAGTCTGTTTCGCATGAACTAGAATCAGTTACAAGAACTTCATAAATGCCTGATCTTATTTCATACAAGTTTTCTTCGTTAAATCCATCATCCCAATATATTATATATGGAGTTCTACCTCCTGAAATATTTAATTCGATTGATCCATCACGAATATCCGGACATGTAGGCCTAACTACTGCTGGTGTTAGAGTTAGTTTATTAGGCTCATCTATTAAAATGTTAGTATCTACTTGACAATCATGAATATCTGATATGTTAATTTGATATGTACCTGGCGGTAATTGATCACCTGAATTGGTCGTAAGTCCATTTGACCAGTTATAAGTATATTCTGGAGTTCCGCCAAACATACTTAATGAGATATATCCATCATCTAAACCATAACATGTAATGTCTTCTTTTGTTGCGGTAAGCGTTAATGGGTCAGGTTGAGTAATTTCTACGAAAGATACCTCAAGGCAGTTATTATCATCAACAACAGAAATACTATAATCACCCGGGGCAAGACTGGTAGCTAAGCTATCTATAAATAAAGCAGAATGACTCCACTGATATGTATATGGAGTTATCCCTCCTTGCGGAGTTATTATGATTTGTCCGTTAGAGTAACCAAAACAGGTAATGTTTTCCGAGTAAATGTTATTTATTATCTCGTCGGGTTCCGAAATACTTATTTCATCGCTTGCAGCGCAGCCTTTAGAGTCTATTACGTTAGCCACGTATGTTCCGGATGATAATCCAGATATTGAACTTGTTGTTTGTCCGCCCGGATTCCAGTTAATAGAATATCCTCCGTTTCCTCCTGTAATCTCAACACTTGCCATTCCATCTTCATAACCGTAACAAGACGAATTTTCACCGGTAATTACTGCTTCTAATAGTTCAGGCTCAAATATTATTGCAGTATCATAAATTTCACAATCTTTTGCGTCAGTAATAGTAACATAATATTGTCCCCCGGATAAATCATTTTGATCTTCTGCGGCAGAATCTAAGTTATTGCTTACCGTACCTTCCCACTTGTACTTATATGGACTTTCAGTATTACCGCCGGTAACAGTCAAATTAATACTACCATCACTATCCTCAAAACAGGTTACATCCGTAAAAGCAATTTCAGAGAAGTAATCAGGAGGTTCATTAACCATTGTAAAAGTATCTGTTTCACATCCCTTCCAATCATTTACAGTTAAATAATATGTACCACCAGATAAACCTGATTGATCGGCAGAATTAACTTCCAGTCCACTGCCATCTAAAGTAAACCAAGTATAGGTATAATCAATTTCTGTATTACCTCCAATAACATCAATTTTAATGGTTCCATCCGCATCTCCTTCACATGAAATAGATGTTGTTTTAATGGAGTCGACTAACAATAGATTTATATTATCGATTGTAACTGAACCAGCATCTTCGCATCCAGTTGATGTTGTAGCAGTTACATAATATTTATCGGGAGATAAATTAGATATACATCTTGTTGTTTCTCCGGTTGACCATTTATAATCAACATAACCTATGCTTGGTGCGCAAGCCCAGCCATCTGTATCTCCAAAACATGAGACGTCGTCGTGATCAACAAATAAGTTTAATTGAGCAGGTTCTTCTACTTTCATAGTAGTATCTGATGCACAACCCTTCCAGTCTGTTATCGTAACAAAATACCAACCACCACTAAGTTGTCCAACCGAATCAGTATATTGAGGAAGAGCCCCCCAATCATAACTATACGTTCCGTTACCACCGGTAGGTGCCATTATAATATAACCATCACCAGCACTGTTACAAGATACGTCTTTAACAGTATCGATAATTGGCAAGAGTGTATCGGGCTCTTCAATAAATACCGTATCAACTTTAATACAGGATTGATTATCAGTAACTGTAACAATATATTCTCCTCGAGATAAGCCGCTGGCAGTAGAGTCGGTTTGGCCTAAAAGATCATTCCATAAATAAGTAAATTCATTGATTCCATTTCGGGCTATAATATTTGCACTACCGTTTGATTCACCAAAACACCTTACACTATCTACAGGATTGAAATCGGTATATGCAGTCGGATGGACGGTAATAGAATCAATAACAGCAGGACCATCCGCACAACCTGTTGCAAGAGATTTGGGGGTGATAGTATATCTAACAACTTGTGGGCTAATGGCAGGATAAACTGTGGAGTTGTTTAATAAATCCTCAATTACGTGCGAGTCAGGTAAATTTGATATAGCCGTTGTATTACCTGATAATCCGGCATCAGCCAAGGATGTGTAATCAAAAGTTACATTACCGGCTGTCATTACATTTGGTGTAGTTAAGGTAATGTTGGTTCGTGTATTGTTGCAAATTGTATCTTTTAATATAGATGTAAATACTTGTGGTGTTGGGTTAACCCAAATCTCAATATTTATAGGAACTCCCTGGCATTTTAAATTTCCAGTAGCATCTAATGTCCAGGGCGTAATTGTGTAATGAACAATAGCAGAGTCAGTTCCGGAATTGTCGAGAATCTCTACCAGATTAGCAGAAATATCTTGACCTGCTGAATTATCAGTGTAACCTGTAACATCAGGATCCGTTGCTGTTGCTGTCCAGGTATAAAATATTCCATTTGTTGTAGTATAGCTTGAATTTATGACTATGTTTGTTGCATCACCATTACAAAGAGTATCGTTTACAGAGTTTATATTTACCGTAGGTTCTACCCAAACATCAATATTTATAGGTATTCCAGAACATTTTAGGTTGCCTGATGCATCTAATGTCCAAGGAGTAATTGTATAACGAACAATAGCAGAATCCACACCTACATTAACCAGCTGATCGTTTAGATTAATTAAAGTATCCTGACCTACAATATTATCAGTATATCCGGAAACATCAGGATCTGTTGCACTTGATGTCCACGTATAATGTATTCCATTAGTAGTTACATTTTCTGAAGTTATGTCTAAATCAGTAAAATCACCATTGCAGATAGTATCGCTGGTTGCATCAATAATAACAGTTGGTTCAACCCAAATTACAACAGTATCGGCAGTACCTCCACAATCAGTTGGTGATGGTCCGGTTGGGAAAATTCGATACACAACAGAATCAGCGGATAGAGTAGGATTGATGAGGGTCTGTTGTATAGTTGTATCATCAACTAAAGTCGTAGAGGTTCCTCCAATACTCCCAAAATAAAGAACTTCTAATGTATATATTGTACCATTTACGGTACTGTTTAAATCTATAAATGTGGTTTCTCCGTTACAAATAGTATCTTGTTGAGGTGTCGCTGTAACAACCGGCCTTGGGTTAACTGTTAATGTTGCCTGAGAGTTACTTTGTTTAAAGTTACCTAAGCTATCAGTTATTATAACCCGGTATTTATAGCCACTCATTGTGGTATCCGCACTTAAAATTAATAGTGTGTCAGTATCAGAATTTGCGTATGTTGCATCATCTACAATAGGTCTCCAAGGTCCGGAACGTTCATGTACTTCCCATTTATAACTTAATCCACCTCGCCCTGTTGATACAACATGGAACGTAGCACTTTCGCCGTCGCAAATAGCTGTGTCTTCCGGCTGTTTTTGAATCCTTGGTCTTATTTTACCCCAGCCAAATTCATGGCCAGGTGTTCCGAAAATACCACCATCCAGAGTATTTCTATAAGTAACTGGGCCAACGGCATCTTTATGTTTTCCTTCCAGTATCCAATTTCCTCCTGCCGGCCTTTTTATTATCCTCGTTGCATTTTGAAATGGAGTTTCAAAACCGGTTCCATCTAAGCTTACATCATAATCATTCGTAAGAAATAAACCTTTGGAGAAAACACTCCAATATCCTGTGCTATCGGCATCATAAACTTCAACCGAATCAGATGGATTTACATAACCTGGGTCAGCCAATGGTAATCCTGCACTTCCCGGATCACTAAGCACAAATTCGGATAAAATAGAACCAGGTGAAGTTAGATTGTTAAATGTCAGGTTCATTGGGTTATAATTTGTTGCAGAACCTAAAGGGAAAAGGTAATTGTTAGTAGAATTTACACCTCTTTCAAACTTACCTACAATGCGGCTACCTGTACCGGAAGTATAATTTAAAGATGTTACATCCTGGTTAATCAAATATAATGTAAAGAGACCTGTTTCAACGTTACCTCTTAAAAATCCTAAATTATTAACAACATCAACATTGCTTAATAATATAATACGGTTAGTTGCATAAGTGCTTCCAGTATTGTTAATGTTTAAGTTGTAAAACCTTTCATTTACCGGTCCTGTTATGCTTTGTAATCCACTACCAATAAAATTAACAGTACTTAACCCTTCATTAAATGTTCCACTGTTAGCCCAGTTTCCTCTTAAGTTATAAATACCATCACCCTGCGTTGTGTCAATGTTAATGTAATGTCCATTTAATTGTATAGTACCATAGTTGTTAATTGTACCAGCAGTATTTTCTAAAGTATCACCCTGGACTGCTGCGTTTGTAATGGAAATTACAGCGCCTTGGTTATTAATTACCTGTGCTTTCAGCGAATTATTTTGAATAAACATAAACATAAGCCCAAAAACCATAAGTGTTTTCAGCAGAATACCGGGCATTTTGCTTTGGATTGTGTTTGTATGTTTATTGTTCCAATTCACTAAAAGTGATATCTATTTATTTATTCTTTTATTTCAATTAATTGAATATCAAAAACTAAGGCCGTAAAAGGAGGTACCTGCCCGGGAATTCCGACAGAACCATAGGCTAATGCTGACGGAATAAAAATTCTCCAAGTAGAACCAACTGGCATTAATTGAATAGCTTCATTTAACCCAGGAATTAAATTTGATAGCACATTTGAAATGGGCTGCTCTTGTTGATACGTATCTTCGAACACAGTTCCATCGGGAAAAACTCCTTTTGCATGGAAAACTATGGTATTTGAACTATTCGGCCGGTTTCCTTGTCCATTCTCAATGATTAGGTAATGCACTCCGCTGGGTAAAACCCCGAAGCCGGCTTTTCCCCTGAGTGAGGCAAATAATTGCTCTTCTAACAACTTACTCCGGTCAATTTGTGCTGACAATTGATAAGCTGCAACAATAGGTGCAATGCTTGTATCGGCAACAGCTAATGGTTTATTATTAAGCGCAGCATCCATGCCTGATAGGAAGATATTGGCATTAGTTACCTTTAAATTATTATTAACCATCCATTGGCCTATGAATGCGCCTATAGCGTATTGCAATGTATCTTGCTTAGAATTTAAATTAAATTCTTGTGGCGTTTGCTCCTGGGCAAAAGCTCCATAAGAGATTAAGATTGCTAAAAATGCAAAAGCTTTAAATTTCATAAAGATTATATTTTTAATTTTATTATAAATTAATAGTCATCCATTCTGCACCTGTGTAAACAAGGAACACATAACCTCCAGCCTGTAAATCACCATCACCAGGATCAGCTCCATTTTGATTAACAATATTTGCTGCACCAGTTCCATTAAGATTCAATGTACAAGCACTAACATTAGTATTTAATGGAGAAAACAGTATAACTAGGCCTTCCACAAGAGTTGTAATACTTGCTTCTGTGGCTGTATATGTATCATTACCTCCTACGCTGTTATCTTTAACCAAATTAAAAGCGCCATTAATTAAAGTTGTTCCGCTTATTTGTACATTACTAGATTGAACTCCAGTACCATCTCCTATATTAATATCTCCAGCTGTATTTCCTGTGGCTATGTTTACAGTAGCTGCAGCTGTTCCAGTGCCAATATTTATTATTTGAGAAGCTGTTGAAGAGCCAACAGTAATAGCTCCGGTTTGAGCTGTACCTCCTATATCTATTGTTCCTGTCGTTGTAGAAGCACCAACAGAATATGTTGAAGCACCAATACCATCTAAACTGAAATTTCCAGTACCAACTCTTTGGGTTAAGGATGCAGATCCTGTAGTACTACCAATAGTTACTGCTCCACTAGATGTTCCTGTATTAATATTTGTTGCAAAATTTGAATTTGCATTTAAGTTAATTGCTGCACCAGATGCTGTTAGGCTTGTGAATGTACCTGCTGCCGCCGTAGTACCGCCAATGATTGAGTTATCAATTGTACCACCGCTAATGGTAAGGTTATTGTCTACTTCAGCATCGCTTACCACAGAACCAACAGCCACAAGGTCAGCAGCAGTTCCCACAGATATTGCCGTTTTTAGTTCCCATTGAGGGTCACCACTACCATCAGTAGTTAATATTTTATTAGCATCTCCCGCACCAGCCGTACCAATTTCAACAACGGTAACTGCATTATCAGCAAGTTCTGCATTTCCAATAGCATTATCCGCCATTTCAGTATTACCGATTGCATCAGTTCCTAAGTCAACCGTTCCAGTAGCCGTAAGGTCAGTGAATGTAGCAGCTGCCGCGGTAGTACCGCCAATGATTGAGTTATCAATTGTACCACCGCTAATGGTGAGGTTGTTATCTACTTCGGCATCACTTACCACAGAACCAACAGCCACAAGGTTACTAGCCGTACCAACCGTGATGGATGATTTATCTTCATACTGAGGGTTTCCAGTTCCATCGGTAGTTAATATTTGGTCAGCAGCCCCATCTTCAATTTTAGCAAGCGTAACATTGTTATTTTGAATTTCAGTAGTTTGGATTGCGTCATTTCCAAGAGATACTGTACCAGTAGCTGTAAGGTCAGTGAATGTAGCAGCTGCCGCCGTAGTTCCGCCAATGATTGAGTTGTCGATTGTACCACCGCTAATGGTGAGGTTGTTATCTACTTCAGCATCGCTTACAACAGATCCAGCAGCCACTAAGTTACTAGCAGTACCAACCGTAATGGATGATTTATCTTCATATTGAGGGTTTCCTGTTCCATCGGTGGTTAGTATTTGGTCAGCAGCCCCATCTTCAATTTTAGCAAGCGTAACATTATTATTTTGAATTTCAGTAGTTTGGATTGCGTCATTTCCAAGAGATACTGTACCAGTAGCCGTAAGGTCAGTGAATGTGCCAGTCGCAGCAGAATTGGCTCCAATATTAGTACCATCAATTTCACCTGCGGCAATATCTACGGTATTTGCAATTAGCCCGTTAGTAGCAGTAATTTCGAGGGCTTCAGTTCCTTGGATTATTACATTTCCTTCTGCCAGGCT
>JANQHR010000037.1 GCA_028282585.1 Bacteroidales bacterium
TACAGCTACAGGAAACGGAAACATTACAGATTTAGGTACTCCTAATCCTACGCAGCATGGTGTTTGCTGGAGTACAAGTGAAAACCCAACTACGGCTGACGATAAAACGGAAGAAGGAGCTGCTTCCGCAACTGGAGCCTTTACTTCGAATATAACTTCGTTAAATCCGAATACAAGCTATTACGTAAGAGCTTATGCAACCAATACATCAGGTACTGTTTATGGTACACAGGTTTCATTTACAACATTGGCCCAAGCTCCAAATGTAGTTACAGACTCTGTTTCCGGTTTAACACCTACAACAGTTACATTATACGGAACAGTTAATGCAAATAATGCAAATACAACTGTTTCATTTGAATACGGTTTAACAGATAGCTATGGTTCAACAATAACAGCAGAAGAAAGTCCGGTTACAGGAACTTCAAATTCTGTTGTTAAAGCACAACTCACAGGGTTAAACCCAAGTACAACCTATCATTTCAGGGTTGTAGGTGAAAATGCCGGAGGAGTTACGAATGGCTCGGATTTAACCTTTACTACTTTATCTCAGGATCCAATTGTTACCACAAATGAAGCAACAAGCGTGATGCAAACTTCGGCAGTGTTAAATGGAACAGTTAATGCAAATGATTTAAGCACAATCGTAACGTTCCAATATGGAACAACTGACGCTTATGGAAATACAATAACAGCTGTTCAAAGCCCTGTAACCGGAACAACAAACACAGATGTCAGTATTAGTTTAACCGGATTAAGTCCAAATACAGAATATCACTTCCGTGCTGTTGGTGAAAACTCTTCTGGTACGGTTGAAGGAAGTGATATGATTTTTACAACAACTAAGTACGATCAAACAATTACTTTTAATGAATTACCTGATAAAACAACTAATGATGATGATTTTGATCCGGGAGCTACAAGTGATCTTGGTTTAGAAATATCTTATGAAAGCAGTGAACAACAGGTTGCAACAATTATTAACAACCAAATACATATTGTTGGAGCCGGAACTACACTAATTGTTGCATATCAGGAAGGTAACGATACTGTTAATGTTGCAACGCCTGTTACTCAGGAACTTCAGGTTACAGAAGCCACAGGATTAGATAATCCAACGTTAGTTAACTTAAGAATCTTCCCAAATCCTGCTAAGGAAAAAATCTCCGTTGAAATAAAGAATTCCGCATTTGATCAATTTAGATTGACAATAATAGATGTAAATGGCAGAGTATTTTACAAAAATGATCTAAGAGGAACTTCTTTTGAGATTAACGTGAACGATTATCCTTCAGGATTATATTTTGTAGAAATAAAAACACCTGATATCACACAGCGATTGAAACTAATTATTGAATAAATATTTCTATCTAAAGGGGCTTTTGAACAAGCCCCTTTTCATTTTTAAAAATCAATTTCAACAACTACCGGACAATGATCAGAGTGGTGAACATTTTGTAAAATCGAAGCATTTTTTAATCGGGGCTTTAACTCTTCTGAAATCATATGATAATCAATTCTCCAGCCCAGGTTCTTACCTCTGGCACCTGCTCGATAACTCCACCAACTGTATTGTTCCGGCTCTTGATTGTATTCGCGGAATGTATCTATAAATCCACTTTCTATAAATTTATCTACCCATTCACGTTCTTCCGGTAGAAATCCTGAAGATTTTTTATGTCGCTCCGGATGGTTAATATCGATTGGCTTATGACAAATGTTAAAATCACCACTAACAATAATTTTGGGTCTTTCCTTTTTCAGATTGTCAACATACTTCTGAAAATCTTCTAAATACTCCATTTTAAAATCCTGTCTCACGGTTCCCGTTGTTCCTGAAGGAAAGTAAGAATTTATTATTGTTATATCTCCATAATCAGCACGAATAGTTCTACCTTCGACATCGTATTTTTCAATTCCGATTCCTGTTTCAATATGGTCAGGTTTATCTTTAGAAAAAATTGCTACACTGCTATAACCCTTCTTTTCTGCAGAAAACCAAATTTGATGATATCCTAGGTCATCTATTAAGTTAGTATCAACTTGATTCTTATGAGCTTTGGTTTCCTGAATTGAGATGATATCAGGTTTTTCCTCTTTCAACCAATCAATAAAACCTTTATTTAATGCAGCTCTAATGCCATTTACATTGTAAGAGTATATCTTTTTTATCATTTTCTAAACTTTTTAATTCCTAACAAATATGGGAATAATATTGAAATATTTTAATCTATTTTTAATTGTTATTATTCAGTTCTATATATCATTGCACATTTGGTATACTAATACAATAGCTTATTTTTGTATTTATTACATAATGAACATCGATTAACGAATGTTGATTTTAGAAGTGTTTGATTATTTACATCAAAACTCTTAAATCGTTAATCTTTAATCGTCAATCAATTGAACTCTTGAAAAAAGGATTAGTTACAAAATCAACAGGAAGTTGGTATACAGTCAGAGATACTGAAACCGGTGAAATTATTTCCTGTAATATTCGGGGAAAACTTAGAATTCAGGGGATAAAAAGTACTAATCCCGTTGCTGTTGGTGATTTTGTTGAATATGAAATACAAGAAAACTCTGATACCGGAATTATAAAGAATGTTTTAGACCGGAAAAATTACATAATCAGAAAATCAACAAATCTTTCAAAGCAAACTCATATTCTTGCTGCCAATCTGGATCAGGCAATTTTAATGGTTACCATTGCTTTTCCTGAAACCTACACCATTTTTATAGATCGTTTTTTAATTACCGCAGAAGCTTACCGTATTCCGGCTAAACTAATTTTTAATAAAATTGATTTGTATGATGAACATCAACAAGTGTTTTTAAATAAGCTGATCAACATATATGAAAATATTGGTTATGAATGCATTAAAACATCGGTTAAAGAAAATCTGAATGTTTCTAAAGTATCGGAACTTTTAAAAGATAAAACCTCACTAATTGCTGGAAATTCAGGTGTAGGCAAATCATCTTTGATTAATTTAGTGGACCCAAACCTTCGATTAAAAACATCAGAAATTTCTGATTATCACAAATCTGGGAAACATACAACAACATTTGCTGAAATGTTCGAGCTTTCAATAGGTGGTTCTGTTATCGATACACCAGGAATTCGAGGATTTGG
The DNA here is from genome assembly GCA_028282585.1 of Bacteroidales bacterium. Lineage (GTDB taxonomy): Bacteria > Bacteroidota > Bacteroidia > Bacteroidales > UBA12077 > UBA12077. The sequence goes on from JANQHR010000037.1 coordinate 3,140, forward strand.
ATTACATGATATTCAAGATGAAGAATTATTTCACTTTTTTCCTGAAATATTTAACGTTTCCGAAAATTGTAAATATCATAACTGTACACATGTCCATGAACCCGGTTGTGCAGTTAAAGTTGCAATTGAAGAAGGAACCATAAGCCAATTACGTTATGAAAACTACTTAAACATTTTATTTGATGAAGAAACCAAACATCGTTAATAAACAGTATTTATTCGTTTAAATTCAATTCGATTCCATTTATCATAAATCTACTTATCTTCTTACTTTTTTTTTATAACTTGTATGACTAATTTTAATTTGGCATATAAACCGCTTGTTATTAATGAAAAGATCATTCTATTTTCTTCTGGTTTTCTTTTCAGTTTTATTCTCTTGTTCGAGCGAGCAAGAAGAAGATTTAAACTTAAAACATCTTAATTATATTGCTAACAATATAAACTCAGATCTTATACAGATAAAAAACGAGATAATAAATCTATCTAGTTATGCACAGCACAAGATTCCATTTGATCGCGAAATAAATAACTGGCCATCAAATAAGTATTATTTTAAAAACGGAGAAATCCTATCAAGCAAATATGAAAATTCGAATTCCGCTGTATATTTACCTTTTCAAAATGAAATCTCAAATCAGTTAAAAAAAAACATTGTTAATAGCGAATTACTTGATACGATATTTAAACGTTCCATAGAAAGAAATGCTCTATTAACACAAGTGTATTTTTTAGATACCAATTCTTTTTTAAGAATTTATCCTTTTGTTGATGTACACAGCTATTTAAAAGGTTCTATTGATCTTAGAGAATTTGTTCCATATCAAACAGCATATAATAAACCCTTTCTTGATGATAATGTATACTGGATTAAAAGGCCTTTTGCAGATCCTTACGGAAGAGGCTGGATAATTGCCTGTGTTGAACCATTGTATTACAGAGAACGTTTTATAGGAATAATATCCGGTAATATAACGCTAAGAAGTTTACAAGAAAAGTACTTTTCTTCAGATACGGAATTAATGTTATTGGCGGATGCGGAAGGAAAATCAATTTGTTATACGAAACAAGCTGCAAAAATTATAAATATTCCGATTTTACGTGAATTTCAATACTTTAAGCCGGTTACTAAAGATATATTCACATTTACTAGTCCTTCTTTAACTTTGCATAAGAATGCAGACTTGAGAAAAGCAATAAAATCTTTACTTAAAGGAGAAAACAAAGAAATATTTTACGTGGATAATAAAAAATATATTATATATAAATCATACATAAAAGAAACAAATTGGGTATTATTCAAAATTATTAATTGATACAAAATCAGTATTATGAAAAAAATATATTATCTCCTATCAATAGTAATTATTATCATACTTGGAGTAAATGCTTACTATGGATATCATATTTATAAACAACAATTAAATTTCCATACTGATATGTTATCAAACCAGGCCCAAATTTGCAGCTGGGAAATTGAACAGTCTGGTTATGAGTTTGAAAACGAAATTAACTACATTGTTTTTTCATCCGATATAGCAAGTTTTTTTGAAAATGAAAAAGATCTTGGAATGAAGGTTAAAAAACTTGAATTGTTCTACTTCAAGTATCAAAACCTTATTAAAAACATTCGCATAATTGATAATAATAAAAATGTTTACAGTCTCTTTAAAGACAAAACCAATCATTTCATTAGTGATTATTATATTTCTCAAAAACAGCGCTCACTAGTTGATAGAGAAGGTGTAATTTCAAATAATGACGGATCTTATACGTATATATTACCTGTATTTAAAGAAAGTAAAACGGTTATAAACATTCTGGTAAAAATTGATATTGATAATTACATCAACTCTGTTTTTGATAATTATCATTTAGGAAATACATTGTGGCAATGGCTGGTTAGCACCAGTGGTGAGATAATATCTAATAATATTACACGAGATACTCTCTCTGTTGATGAGATAGACAATATTATTGAAGACATTGATAATGGATACAGAGGATATATACTGCATAAAGTTTCGTTTGAAAATACTAAAAACGAATACTTGTCGGTATACTATCCTATTCGTATTTTAACAAAGGATATGGGTATTGTTTTTTCGCTTGAAACAAAAATTATTATCAATACGGTCGTTACCAATTCAATAATTGTAGGTGGTTCAACAATGCTGATTCTAGTTTTAATTATTTATTTATTCATTTTTTATTTACGAAAACGATATAAAGAAGAAAAGAAAATTAAAGACTCTTTAATTGCAATGAGAGAGATTCTGGAATCACTTCCTATAGGTATTATGGTACTCGGAGAAAACAGGAAGGTTAAAAGTCTAAATAAAACAGCTGCAAATATATTTGGATTAAAAAGTGAAAACGAGCTAGTTGGTAAAAGTATTACCGATCAATTTCTTATTTCAAGAAACTTCCAAGATAGTGACTCTTTTGCATATACAGATAATTTAAATCAATATGTTTATTATGATGATAACGATAACGAAGTTATTATTTATAAAAAGGAAATTCCTTATAAAATTGATAATGAGGATGTTTCTTTAGAAGCATTTATTGATATTACGCCAATTGAAATAGCAAGAAAGCGCGAAGTTGCGGCAAATAAAGCAAAATCTGAATTTCTGGCTAAAATGAGTCATGAAATCAGAACTCCGTTAAACGGAATTATTGGAATGGCTAATACCCTCGAAACGCTTGATTTAAATGACAAACAAGCAGATGCTGTTCATATCATTCTTAAATCAGCAGATTTGTTACTTTCAATCATTAATGATATACTGGATTTCTCTAAAATCGAAGCTGGTAAAATGGTTATCGAAGAAACCCCATTTAAGCTAAGAGAAGAAATGGATGCAACTGTTTCGTTATTTAGACCAAGAGCACTTGAAAAAGGTATCAAACTTCACTTCAATGCGGATAAAAATGTTCCGGACAGCATTATTGGAGATCCTTTCAGATTAAAACAAGTTATATCTAATTTGATTGGTAATGCCATTAAATTTACATATGAAGGTAGGATAGAACTAACGGTCGAAAAAATAAAAAACAATAATGGATATCTTACTTTGTTATTTGCTATAGAAGATACAGGTATTGGAATTCCAAAAGAAAAACTAAATGATATTTTTGGTTCATTCTCGCAAGCTGATGGATCTACAACAAGAAAATTTGGGGGTACAGGATTAGGAATTACTATTTCGAAACAACTGGTTGAATTAATGGGAGGTGAAATGTGGGTTGAAAGTCCGTCATCTATATCAACTGATCCTCAATATAATGGATCTAAATTTTCATTTACTATTCAGGTCCACTCAAATGAAAAACATCAAAAAGACGTTGACTTCGCAGGTATTAAGGATTACAATCAGATCAAAGTACTAATCATTAATAATAACCTTGATGAAGAAACAACATTATTACATACTTTTAATAGTTTCGAAACCTACAATGAACAGATTACTCCAAAGGATGATCCATTAAATAAGATTGAGAATGCCGTTAAATCAAAAGATAAAAATTATCATCTTATATTAATTAAAGATAATGCAAGTTTTGATGGAATTGGATTTGCAAGAAAGCTTCATGAAAAAGGTTTATCTGATAAATTTATAATAGCTATAATCAGTTCAAACGATCAGCCTGGAAATTATGTTAAATGTAAAATGAATGGAGTAGATTATTACTTAATTAGACCTTACGAATCGTCTGAGATTTTTGAAATAATCCAAGATAATTTCCCAAATCTAAAAGTAAAAGAAAAAGAACTCCCGGAACTGAATAAACTCAAAAAGAACATCAAAATTCTATTAGCAGAAGATAATATTATCAATCAACGCGTTGCACAAACAATTTTCAAAAATCTGGGATATGAAATTACCATAGCTCATAATGGGCAAGATTGCGTTGATAAAATTAAAGAATCTGAATTTGACATCATCTTTATGGATATTATGATGCCTGAAAAAGATGGACTGGAAGCAACAGCAGAAATTAGAAGTGGCGGTTATAAATTACCAATTGTTGCAATGACAGCCAATGCAAGAGAAGAAGACAAAACAAAAGCCTTTGATAGCGGGATGAACCATTACCTTGCAAAACCAGTAAGAATCGAACAAATAAAAGAAGTATTAATCCGTTATTTTTCTGAATAATTCAAGGAATTATGAACTCACATGAAATTGATTACAAAATTATCGGCGATGACATTCAGCTTGTAGAAGTTGAACTAGATCCGCGTGAAACTGTTATTGCAGAAGCAGGTGCAATGCTTTATATGGAAGAAAATATTTCTTTTGAAACTAAACTAGGAGACGGATCTTCACCCGAACAAAGCTTTATAAGTAAATTATTTTCTGCCGGAAGCAGGTTATTAACAGGTGAATCGATCTTCATGACCCATTTTACAAATCAAGGTTTAAGTAAAAGAAAAGTTTCTTTTGCTGCACCATATCCAGGTAAAATAATTCCAATTGATTTAAAGGAAATTGGAGGCAGGTTAATTGTCCAAAAAGATGGATTTCTTTGTGCTGCTCTAGGAACAAAGGTATCCATTCATTTGAATAAAAGATTAGGTGCAGGATTAATTGGAGGAGAAGGGTTTATATTACAAAAATTAGAAGGAGATGGGAAGGCTTTTATTCATGCAGGAGGAACGGTTATTGAGAAAACATTAAATAACGAAACATTGAGAATCGATACTGGATGTATCGTTGCATATGAGCCTCAAATTGATTTTGACATTGAAACTTCCGGAAGTTTAAAATCAATGGTATTTGGAGGGGAAGGACTATTTGTTGCAACCATGCGCGGAACCGGAAAAGTTTGGCTTCAATCAATGCCGATAAGAAAATTAATTCAACGTTTATCTCCATTGGGTGGAAATGCAAAAAAAGAAAGCAGATCAATATTAGGAAACTTTTTGGAAGGATAAATAATATTTCTTATTAGAGGATGGCTTCAAATCATTCTTTGAATTAATTAAATTATAAATAACATTGAATGAATTTTGAAAAAGGATTCCTTTATCATAATACAATCAAGGTAATAACAAAAGACTAATCTTTTTTAACCAGTTTTTTAATAAAATATGCAGATATATAACTCCTTATGCAGATATATTAGCATGGCGCTTAATGCCCAATCATTTTCATTTAATGATTTTCATTCATGAAACAAAATTAGAAGTCAAAAGTTAAGGGATGACTTTGAGTCTCTTACTGACTGCATGTGTATAATTTTTTATTACATTCGTGTTATAAATTCTTTTTTATGTCAGAAAAAATAGGCGTAGCAGATTTTTATAATTTGTCTAAAGAAATTCCAATAGTTGATGTTCGTTCTCCAAAAGAATTTGAATTAGGTCATATTTCGGGTGCTAATAATATTCCAATATTTACGAATGATGAAAGAGAAATTGTAGGAACAACTTATAAACAGGAAGGACGAGAACCTGCAGTTTTAAAAGGGCTGGAAATAGTTGGGTCAAAACTTAAAGAATTTGCTGATATTTCACGAAAACTTTCTGTTAAAAACAAACTCTTAATACACTGCTGGCGAGGAGGAATGAGGAGCTCAAGCATGGCCTGGCTATTCGAAACAGTTGGCATAAAAACCTATATACTTGAGGGAGGATACAAAGCATTTAGAAAATATACTAAAAACCATTTAACCAAATCAAAACTTTTAGTTCTTGGAGGGTTGACCGGAAGTGGAAAAACAGAAACGTTACTTGAAATTAGGAATAAAGGAGAACAAGTAATTAACCTTGAAGGAATTGCTAATCACAGAGGTTCTGTATTTGGAGCTCTTGGACAAAAATCACAACTGTCCAACGAACAATTTGAAAACAATCTACTTTATCAATGGTTATCATTTGACCTTTCAAAACCAATCTGGATAGAAGATGAAAGCCACTCGATCGGTTCCAATTGGTTGCCTGATGAACTGTTCAAATTAATGCGAAAATCTCCGGTAATTAAAATAGAAATTGATAAAGAAAATCGGGTCAATCGCCTTGTTAATGAATATGCCGGTTTTGACAAAAAAGAGCTCGAAAATTGCATTGTAAGAATTGGTAAAAGACTTGGAGGACAAAATGTAAAACAAGCTCTAAAATCGCTCAAAAATGGCGATTTATATAATTTTGCTGACCTAGTTCTTAAATATTATGATAAAAGTTACTTATTCGGATTAGAAAAACGTAATAAAAATTCTATTTATCCTGTTTATTTCGAATCAGATGATCCTCAAAAAAATGCGTGTATCCTGATCGATTTTGTTCATGAAAAGCTACTTTCTCTTTCTTATTAAAGTCATTAAGTTTCCATCAAAAGCGGGTTTATAATCCAATTTTAATCTGTGCCCGATTAAATAATGAATTAACAGAGTATATGCCGTTCCAATTAAAGCTCCAACATAAACATCTATAAAAAAATGCTGAATTAAATAGATTCTGGAAATGCCAACCGCAAAACTAATTGCAAAAACGACAATTCCCCAAGTTCTGTTTTTTAAAATCAATGTCAAAATAATACCTAATGAGAAAGCCGTCATGGTGTGTCCTGAAGGAAACGAATTGGATTTATGAATTTTTATACCTTCAACAATATGCGATAAATTCTCTAGGTCAAAAACTCCTGCCGGTCGAGGCATTCCTTTAAAAATGACGTGTTTTAGTAAATAAGAAAAAATACCAGCAACTATTAATGATACTGCAAATAATATGGAATAGTAATATCTGATAAACAAAAATATTACCGCAAAAATTGCTAATAATCCTCCTAATCCAAGTAACGTAATTAATTTAAATATTTCATCTAAAAACGGAGATCCTTTACTGTTTAGGTACAAGAAAATATCACCTTTATTAAACTTGAATAACAAAAAAGCTCCAACAATAGTAAATAGAGCTAATAAATAAAGAAACAGTCTTGTTGACCAAGGAATTATAAACTTCATAATCTATTTTTAAACGTTCAGTATTGGGCTGCAATATAGGTTATTTTTTGTTTTCAAATTTAACTATCAAATTAAATTATTATAAAAACGTCAGAAGCCTAAAGCTTCCGACGTTATTTAATCTTAAATGATGAATTATTTACTCGTACCTTAAAGCCTCAACCGGATTTGTCTTTGCAGCTTTAATTGTATGAAATGCAATCGTCATTAATGTCAATAAAATTGAAGTAATAAATCCAACCGCAAATACCATTAAGTCAATATCAACTCTATATGCAAAATCCTGAAGAATTTTATTTGTTATATACCAAGCCGGAAACCATGCTAAAATATTTCCTAAAATGGTTAATGCAAGATATTCTTGAGCAATAAGTTTATATATGTTAAAAACAGATGACCCAAGTGTTTTTCTTATTCCTATTTCTTTGGTTTTATTTTTAACTGTTAGGGCAACTAACCCAAAAATCCCCATAGATGCTATTAAAATAGCTATTATAGTAAAAAAGCTAAAAAGTTTCCCAATACCTCCGACCTTTTTAAGTGAGCGTGTTCTAAAATTTGAATCACCATAGTAGAAAAAATCATATGCATTTTCAGGAATAAATTCGTCTAATTTAGCATCAGCAATTTTTGTAACATTTTCAATGTTAAAACCATCGCTTTTTATAGTCACCCAGTTATAATCATCAAAAGTATGATTGTTACCCAATAAAATAATGACATATGGTGGAATACTTATATTCAAAGAATAAATATGATGATCTTTACATACACCAATAATTTCAAATTTTCTGTCATTTATATGGACATATTCGCCTAAAGGATCATCAAAACCCAGCTTTTTTACTGCTTCTTCGTTTAAATAACAATAATTTAATTCTAAAGAGCTGTTATCGATATCAATTTCTTTTTTCATTAACACCTCAATACCAAAGGTTCTAAAATATGAAATATCTGTTTCATTATAATTAATAGAAACTACATCTTCTGCTAATAAATTCTCTTTTCTAATATATACCTGATCATGTCCGTAAAAAGGTAAAGTACTGCTCAGAGTAACATCATGAACACCACTCTGCCTTAACATTTCATCTCTGAAACTCTTTAATTTAGGGTTGCTTTCATTATTGTCTTTACCAACATAGCAGGTTATCAAATAATCTTTATTAAAGCCCAGATCTTTGTTTTTTATATAATTAAACTGCTGTGACAATATAATTGAAGAAATAAATAAAACCACTGACACTGCATATTGAAAAATTACAAGTCCTTTTTTTCCTAGACCTGCCTTTTCCAAATTTGTTTTTTCTCCACGTAACATTCTTAACGGATGAATTTTACTAATCTTAATTGCAGGAAACAATCCGGAAACAAAACCTAATAGAATTGCTATAAACAGCATAAAAAGTATAAATTGGAAATTGAAAATTATATCCCTGGAAACCTGAGCCTGCACAATTGCATTGAAATTATTTAATAGTCTTTCAAAAAGTAGGTAGGCCAAGTCAAAAGCTATAAATGACAGCAAAACAGATTCTCCAATTTGCTGCAAAATCATTGACATTTTACTACCTCCGGCTATTCTCTTTATACTAGTCTCTTTTACTCTATTCGCAGCATTTGCAATGGATAAGTTGATAAAATTTATACAAGCGATAACCAAAATAAAAAAAGCGACAATCCCTAATATATATAGTACCTTTATAGTATTGTTATTACTATTTGATTTTAAGTGATAATCTGCTAACGGAGCTAAAAATAAGTCTCGTTCCACAACATCGTTATTAAAATCAAAAAAACCATCTAGTTTCTCATTTAATTTTTTGTAATCACTATTTTCCTTTAGAAGAAAAAATGTTTCCACAAAATGACTTTCCCAATTTTGAGTATAATCCTGCGTTGAGTTTATGGCCAAAAAAGTTTTCATTGATACAAAAAAGTTAAGACGCAAATCTGTAGTTGCAGGAAAATCTTCGATTACTGCTGTTACCTTTAAATTGTATTTTTTGTCCATTAGTAAATTTTTACCAACAGGATTTTCATCACCAAAATATTTTTTTGCAGCTTTTTCTGTAAGCACAATGGTATATGGATCAATAAGAGAGTTCTTAATTTCCCCACTGATAAGGTTTATTGAGAATATTTCAAAAAACTCATTGTCCACGTATGATCCCGTAGCCCCTTCGAAAAATTCCTTGTCGCCATATTCGAACAAACTATAAATCCAATTAATACGAACCCCACTCAGAACTTCCGGAAATGTAGAAGTAACCTTCTCAACTAAGGGGAATGGCATATTTTTACCTTTTCGGACTCCTTCAGGCATATGAAAATTAATATTCGCAGAATATATTTGCTCAAAATTCTCATTATACCTGTTATAACTTAGCTCGTGATTTATATAAGACGCTATTAACATAAACGAGGTCAAACCTACGGTTAATCCTAAGATACTTATTAAAGCGTTTATCTTATATTTTCTTATATTTCGAAATGCCAGCTTGAAAAAATATTGAAACATCGTTCTAAAGTATTTAAATTAAATTATACATTTACATCAAGTACAATGTATTTGCCAAAAAATTCAAGTATTTGTTTTATTGTATTTTAGCAATTTATTGATAACTATAATTTTTTATTCGCGTCTAAATATTAGACGCTGTAAGTATAAATTTTAGACGTTTGGTTTTAAAATGAAAAATCAAAATAAAATATTAATTGTTGATGATGATAAACAAGTTTTAAAAACCTTAGAGTTTTTATTGGAAACGGAATACAAATTCATTAAAACAATCGATAATCCGAATTTGTTGCCTTCTGAATTACGAACAGATAGTTATGACGTCATCTTATTAGACATGAATTTCTCGAAAGGACAAAATACGGGAAATGAAGGGTTTTACTGGCTTAATAGAATACTTAAAATCGATAAAGATGCAATTATTATATTAATTACAGCTTATGGTGATGTCGAACTAGCGGTAAGAGCTATTCGTGAGGGAGCTACTGATTTTATTTTAAAACCTTTTGATAACGATAAACTTTTAGCAACAATAAATACCGCTATTTCTCTTAGAAAATCTAAAAATAAAATTAACAAGCTTAAACAAACACAACAAACTTTAAATCAGGATATTGAAAAGCAACATTCAATTATCAAAGCCCCCTCTGCAGTTATGGAAAAAGTCCACAATTCTGTAAAGAAGGTTGCCAAAACAGATGCCAATGTGCTAATTTTGGGTGAAAATGGCACGGGAAAGGAAGTAATCGCCAGGGAAATTCATCGATTGTCTTCTCGATCAAATGAAGCTTTTATTCATGTTGACTTAGGTGCAATTTCGCCCAATTTATTCGAAAGCGAATTGTTCGGACACAAAGCTGGTTCTTTTACCGATGCTAAGGAAAATAGAACCGGTAGATTTGAAATTGCTAATGACGGAACCTTATTTCTTGATGAAATTGCTAATATCCCTCTTCCATTGCAAGCCAAATTGCTATTTACTTTACAAAACAAAGAAGTATTACCTGTTGGAGCTAATAAATCAAATCCCATTGATATAAGATTAATTTCGGCAACAAATAAATCAATACGGCAATTAATTTCCGAAGATCTGTTTAGAGAAGACCTGTATTATAGAATCAACACGATAATTTTAGAAATTCCACCATTAAGAGATCGTGGAGAAGATAAAATCATTTTATCAGATCATTTCCTAAAAATATTCTCTGAAAAATATAATAAGCCATCCTTGAAATTCAGCAAAAACACTTATGATCAGTTAATGAATTATAATTGGCCGGGAAATGTCAGAGAATTGCAACATACCATAGAAAAAGCAGTAATAATGTGTGAAACCAGTGTCATAACTCCTAAAGATCTCCTATTGAAATCTGGTGAATTAGCAACGGATGAAAAAACTCCTTTAAAACTTGAAGAAGTTGAAAAAAAAGCTATTATTAGGGCTCTTGATAACAACGACTGGGTACTCACATTTGCAGCAAAGGAACTAGGTATTGCTCGTCAAACCATGTACAATAAAATGAAAAAATATGGGCTTCAATAGGTTTTCGTTAAATATTATTATTCGAGTTATTTTAATTACTACTAATTGTTTTTTTTTGATTCATGAATTTATTAAAAAAGAGTATATAATTACAATTATTAACCTGTCGATTCTTTTAATTTTTCAAACGTATATTCTAATTCGTTATATAAACAGGATAAATTTGCAAATAAGTGAATATTTTGATTTGATTCGCAACAGAGAATCTGGTTTTAGATTAAGAAATACCGAAAATAAAAATAGCTTTTCGAGGCTAAGAAAGCAGTTCAACGAAACAAATCAAATAATTCAAAATATTAGAATAGAAAAAGAAATTCAAACAAATTACTTAAATCATATTGTAAATTATGTTAAAATTGGTCTCTTATCTTTTGACCAAAACCAGAGGGTACAATTTATTAATCCGGAAGCAAGAAAAATTCTGGGTAAGGGTGAAATCAATAATATTGAAGATCTTAACTCTTTAAATAAAAACTTTGCTTTTAAATTAAATACATTAAAACCAGGTAATTCTGAGATTATTGAGATTAATAATCAAAACGCAATTAAAAAATTATCGGTTACTAGTGGATTAATTAATTTAAGACAAAATAAAATAAAACTTATTTCTTTCCAGGATATTGATAATCATCTTTACCAAACAGAATTAGAATCGTGGAACAAGTTGATCCGGATTCTAAATCATGAAATAATGAACTCGATTACACCAATCACTTCTTTATCAAAAACCATTAAAAAGTACTTCTATGATGGAAAAGAAGTAAAAAATCCGGAAGAAATTCATACAAAATATATTCATAAAACAATAGAAGGATTGGACATAGTGGAGGAAAGAGGGAAAGGCTTAATAAATTTTGTAAACAGTTATAGGAAACTTACTTCTTTACCTCAACCCAACAAAACACATATTGGTATTAAGAAACTTTTTTTACAAACTAAGAATCTTTTTATTGAACAAATTGAGAGTAAAAAAATTGAGTTTATTATTGATATTATACCTCACGACTTAAAAATATATGCAGATAAAGACCAATTAATGCAAATTTTAATAAATCTGGTGAAAAACAGTATAAGTGCCTTGTCGAATCAAAAAAACCCGAAAATTGCCTTAAAAGGATCAAAAATGAAGAATGCTGTTAAGATTTGTATTCAAGATAATGGAAAAGGAATACCACACGAAATAATACAGGATATTTTTATTCCTTTTTATACAACAAGTGAATCGGGATCAGGAATAGGGCTAAGTCTATCAAAACAAATTATGAAAGCACATAACGGAACTATCTTGGTTTCATCTGTTTTAAATAAAATAACTGAATTCACCCTTATTTTTGATAAAAACTAAAAAGCCGAAGTAAGTAAACTTCGGCTTTATATATAATTAATTTTATTTCTTTACATTTTTACCATCATAACCCCACTTCAGATACATTGAGCCCCAGGTAAATCCGGCTCCGAAAGTAGCTAATAAAATATTATCTCCTTTTTTTAACTGATCTTCCCATTCCCAAATACAAAGTGGTAAAGTTGCTGCTGTTGTATTACCAAACTTTTCAATATTGATCATTACCTGCTCTTTATTTATTCCCATTCTATTTGCAGTAGCTTCAATAATTCTCATGTTAGCCTGGTGAGGGACTAACCAAGCAAGATTTTCAGGTGTTATTCCATGACGTTTCATCATTTCAACTGATACATCTGCCATTTTAGAAACTGCCCATTTAAAAACTGCCTGACCTTCCTGGTAAATATAATGTTGACGAGCATCAATTGTTTCATGTGAAGCTGGAGCAGCTGAACCACCGGCTTTTTGGTGTAAATGAACTCTTCCAACTCCATCCGACTGCAAAATAGAATCTACAATACCTATATCCTCCGTCGTTGGTTCTAATAAAACGGCACCGGCACCATCACCAAAAATAGGGCATGTCGCACGATCCTGATAGTCAACTATTGAAGACATTTTTTCTGCTCCAATTACAACGACTTTCTTATGCGTTCCTGATTCAATAAATTTAGAACCAGTAGCTAATGCATATAAAAATCCCGAGCAACCTGCATTTAAATCGAAGCTAAATGCATTTTTAATTCCACATTTGTCGCTAATAACATTAGCCGTTGCCGGAAACTGATGATCAGGAGTTACTGTAGCACAAATTACTAGGTCAACCTCTTCTGGTTTAGTATTAGTTTTTTCCAACAACTGCATTACGGCTTTCGACCCAACAAATGAAGACCCTTCTCCTTTTTCCTTAATAATATGCCTTTCTTTAATTCCGATGCGTGTCATGATCCACTCATCAGAAGTATCAACCATTCTGCTTAATTCATCATTTGTTAAGATATATTCAGGAACATAAGCTCCAATACCCGTAATAGTTGCTCTAAGTTTTGTCATTTAAATGCCTCCTTGATTTTTTCAGAAAGATTTGCTTCAATCACTTCTTTTGTGTGGAGAATCATGTTTTTAATGGCCAGATCGTTAGAAATTCCATGGCCAATTACAATATTTTTATTAACTCCTAAAATTGGAGTTCCTCCGTAATTCTCAAAATTAAGCTTATCGAAAAATTCATCTTTTAATCCTCTTTTTTTATACAAAGTATAAAAAGCTTCCGCTTCCTTTAAGATTACATTTCCAACAAATCCATCACATACAATAACATCAGCCTTATCTTCTGCAAATAATTCATTTGCCTCTACGTTTCCTATGAAATTAAAATCTGTGGAATCTTTCATTAATTCGTGAGCCGATTTGGTAACCAGATTTCCCTTTTCCTCTTCCGATCCGATATTCATTAATCCAATTTTAGGACCTTTTATACCGTGAACATTTTCAGCGTAAATTGAACCTAATATACCATATTGATATAAAACATCTGGTTTTGTATCCGGATTTATTCCCACATCTAAAATGATAGAATAGTTACCGTTTGGTTTTGGAACTGATGCAGTGATAACAGGTCGTATAACACCAGGAATAGATTTTACCGTATACATTGCACCAACCATCATTGCACCAGTACTTCCTGCACTTGCAAAACCATCAATTTCTCCTTTTGCAAGTAAACCAAATCCTTTACTAATACTTGAGTCTGGTTTTTTAGAAAATGCTTTTGCAGGATGATCTGTCATCTCAATTACTTGAGATGCATGTATAATATCAAAAAAATCAGGATTTATATTCTCTCTATTTAATATTCCAAGAGTTTTTTCCTGATCTCCTATTAGTACAATACGATTTTCGGAAGATATTTCGTTATGAGCTAAAATTGCTCCTAAAACCGTAGCTTCAGGAGCAAAATCTCCACCCATAATATCTATTCCAATTCTCATACGAGTTTGTTTTCTTTAGCTTATGCGTTTACTTCTTTATCAACAGCTAATTGTCCTTTGTAATAACCACACTCAGGACACACTCTGTGATATTCATGAGTAGCACCGCAGTTTGAACATGTAGCAACAGTCGGAGCAGTTGCTTTGTAATGTGTTCTTCTCTTGTCTCTTCTCTGTTTCGACGTCTTTCTCTTTGGATGTGCCATTTCTACTAATTATTATTGTTTGCCATTAAATTTCTCAAATCTTCCCACCTTGGATCAATATCCTCATCGGCAGGCTCATCTGTTTTATAGTTACTTAGTTTTTCTAACATTTCAGGATTACAAGTTACATTCCCTTTCTTATCTTCAGGATGAACTCGTTTTATAGGAATACTCAAATTAATACTTTCGTAGATATAATGGGAAATATCTAATTCGTGATCAGTTGGAGATAAAAATATTACATCATCCGCCAAACTATCTTCTTTTTCAGTGAATTTAACAAATAACCTACTCTCAAAACTTATTTCTTCCTTATATTCTTCCAAACATCTGTCACAAATTAATTCAACCTTACCATTAATCTGAAAATCAAGTTCTAAAAAAGTAGATTTTTTATCTAAATCAACCTTAACTTTTAAAGTCCCCTTTTCAAAATCAGAATATTCCAAACTCTCAAAGAACATGTTATCAATATCAAACTCGAACTTGTGTTTTCCCTCTGATAATCCCTGGTATACAATTCGATATTTCGATAATTGATTCATTCCCGCCAAAATTACATCGTGCAAAAGTATAAATTTAAATTTGAATAAAAAAAGAAAAAATGATTCAAAGCTTTGTAGAAATTATACTTAGAATCAATTTTATAATTTAAGTTTGACAGTCTACTTTTTTAGAACAATTCTCATATTTGTACCTTTATCAATTTCGGAATGATTTACAAAAATTCTTCCATCGTGATACATCTCTATTATTCTTTTAGAAAGAGATAGTCCTAATCCCCAACCTCTTTGTTTTGTTGTGTAACCTGGCTGGAAGATTGTTTTGTATTTGGATTTTGGTAATCCCTTCCCTTCATCAATAATATCAATAAATAAAAACTGAATCCTATCATCGATATTTATAGTGATTGTTCCTTGCCCTTCCATTGAATCAATTGCATTCTTAAATAAATTCTCTATAACCCATTCAAACAATGAGGCATTAAACGGAACCATAATTTTATCATTATCTGAAAAATTAGATTCAAACTTGA
The DNA here is from genome assembly GCA_028282585.1 of Bacteroidales bacterium. Lineage (GTDB taxonomy): Bacteria > Bacteroidota > Bacteroidia > Bacteroidales > UBA12077 > UBA12077. The sequence goes on from JANQHR010000037.1 coordinate 18,754, forward strand.
TTCTTTCTGATGATCGAGCTTTTATATAATGAATGGTATGATTTAATACCCCAACAATGTCTTGTTTATCGAGTTTCGGAGCTGATCCTATTTTTGAGAATCTTTCTGTTATTTTCTCTAACCGATTTACATCTTTTTCAAACTCTACAATAACTTTTTCGTCAACATTTTTAAGTTTTAGTAATTCCAGGCTTGCCAGCAAAGATGAAGTAGGCGTCCCCAACTGATGTGCTGTTTCCTTAGCCATACCTACCCAAACCTGATTTTGTTCTGCTTTGCGCGATGCACTAAAAGCAATATAAGAAACTAACAGGAACAATGAAATTACACCAAATTGAATAATCGGAAAATAAAACAAACGTGTTAAAAGGATAGATTCTTTATAGTAAATAAAGTTTTTATTCCCATCAAGTAAAATAATCTCAATCGGATCATTATCTTTTTTCATTTTTTCGAGTTGCTTATTTAAATATGCTGGATCATTTTCTTTATGAGGATCCAGATTTCTCGATGAAATGATTTGTCCTTCTTTGTCCGTAAGAATTACCGGGACTGTTTCGTTATTTTTTATAACCTCCAGAATAAACGTATAATCTTTTTCCTCATTATCTAAGGCTGAAAGTTGGCGCATGCCTAATGCCCAGAGTTCAACTTTTTTTCTTTCTTCGATTGATAATTTTTGAGCAAGATCGTTGGTAATAACAAAGGTTAAAACTCCAATTACTATAGCAATTATTAGTAATACGAGTTTCCATTTTTGTTTTTTGGTGTAAATATTCAAAGCTATGGCTATCGGTTAATTTGAGCCATTAAAAATAACATAATTTTCGAATATGTGATTTTCTTTTAAGATGGATAAATTAAACTTTAGATCTCTATAAGTTTTTAATAATACCTGTAAAATGTTTGCAACGAGAATCCATATCAGCTATTTTCGCTAATGTGTTCAAGACTTTCACTAATTTGTTTCATTAAATAAGGAAAATAGTTTGCCTTTGTATCAATTGTCTTTAGGAATTCTTCCTCAGATACGTTGAAAAGGGGTTTTTTATTTTCGGTATAACCAAAAGGGAGATATTCCTGAATAACCTTTAAGTAATTCCTTCTTTTTGAAACCAAGGGTATAAAAACAATTTTTGTTTGCTCTCCTAATTGACTTTTTATATAATCTATTGCTTGTATAACTGTATTACCGGAAGCTAAATGATCATCAACCAATAGAATTTTAAAAACCTTATCTTTATCCTTATCTTTTTTTATTTCATTAAATAAGGCTGCATTTAGTTCATTCTTGAAATAATCTTGCTCCTGAGTATAGCGTTGAGCCCATAGTCCAAGGATTGGTGTGCTTTTTCCTGCAAAAATAATTTTCCCGATCAGGTCAGCAACGATCATTCCGCCGTTTGAAATGCCAAATACGGCATCTGGTACATACCTACCCTCATTAACTTCAGGTCTCAGCCAGTTTCCAACTACTTGAAGTTTGCCCATATATTCATCCCAAGTCATTACAGGTTCTTTGATGCTAAGTTCATCACCGCGACTTTCCAATATCCCGGGGATAATTACAGACATCTTTTTAAATGTATCAAATACAATACTATCAGATTCTAGCTTTGTGGCTATACTTGATCTGATAAAAGAACAAATAGCATCTCTTGCTATCTTAGGCTTGAAATAATTATAAAAAATCAACCTATAGCCTTTAATATCAAATGGTATAGCTGTTCCCTCCTGAGCCAAAACAATTGTAATTTTATTTTTAAGAGAATACCTCATTCCTAACTCCAGAAAAACATTTGGATTGTGGCCAGTAATATCTGCAATCACTATATCTGCTTTTGCTAAGTGCTTAACAATTGATTTTGTAATTAATCCTGCTTTGTTTTTATCAACTTCTCGCAGCACCGTATGATTGTCTCCTAAGGCTTTCTTAACGCCTGGTTCGATTATTTCGTCGAATATAAAATTTGCTTCATCTACTTTTCCTGAGTATTCATCTCCTGATCCAAATGGCATAATAACAAATATGTTCTGTTTCATATAAAATGTAATTTTAGAAGGTTAATTTTTAAAAGGTATAAATATTGTCTTTTGTTAATTTTTTGATTTTTATGATCATATTTTTGAATTTATTATCATCTTATATTACGATTATAAAAATATCAATGCTAATCGAAATTAATTCTTAAAAATTAAACCACGAAAAGCTCCGGAAAACTCTCATTTAAAGAAATCTATAATCTATAATCATTTGAACTATTACCATACTTTGTTGTTTTTCCCTTTCGTATTCGCAATAGTTCGGAAAGTGCTTTATACTTTAAAAATAAAAAATATATTGCGTAAACCAAGGGGATGGGTAGGTTTTGTTTATTTAATTTAGGCTAATTTTTGATCCGTACTTTTTTAAAGCTTCTTTATCTTCTTTTCATAACGGGAACAATTCTTGTGCGCCGTGTATTTTAGGTTTATATAAAAAGATTAATAAAAAAGCTTAAGGTTCTTAGTTTAAACTATAAGGTCCAATACCAACAAACAATAATCTTAAATTAATTATTGGATATTCCTAAACCTATCAATCACTAAAGAAATTTTCATCTTATGTATCGGTAGTATCCTCCTCCCATTCAATTACAAACTTTTGGTCAGATTCAATTTTTTCTTGCTTAGTAGAATTCTTGTTATTTTCTTCGAACTCAATTTGGAAGCCTTCTTTTTGTTCTTTTTGATTATTTATAGTTGTGTCGTTTTTATACCATCTATACTCTTGGTTCAAAATTTCTTTTAGCTCCTTTTTCTCATCTTTTAAATTTGCTTTACGTTCTGTTCGTGCAGCTTCTCTATCGTATCTAACTTTATTTTTATTTTTGTCGCCTTCAACTAATAAAAAAAGTCGCATTCTTCCCTTTTTATCTTCTTCAATATTTTCATCTTTCTGCTTTTTCCTTTTTGATCTTTTCATCTTTCCGGATAATATGTCTGATAATAAAATATTTACATGGTATTCATATTCACTGTTGAAATGATGGATACCTGACGCTGTAAGGTTCAATGCAGACGATTCAATATCCATCTGGGGAATAATAATTTGTTCATTTTTTATTGTAATGGTATTCTTTATGGTAGAGAACTTTATCTTTTTTAATTCATCCATGTCTATGAACCTGGAAAGACCCATCATTGGTTCAAAATTATTCAGTTCACCATCCGTAACCGTTATATCGCTTTCTGAACTTACAGAATGATTATGAACTTTAATTTTATCAGAAAACTCAGATGAAAAATATACATCACCATTTAGATTCCCTTCCACATTTTGATTCGAAATAAAAGTTTGTCCAAAATTGTTAAATGAATAAAATAGCTTATTCATATTGATATTCTTTAACCTGCTTTGGGTTCTTAATAGAAAATCATTGTTGTATTTTTGAATGATTACACCACCTGCTTTAACATTACCATTCATGGAATTAAATGAAACCTCGTGCAGAGAAAACATTTTAGGCTTGTAATTCAAATTTCCCTTTATTTGAGTAGCATAAAACTTACCAACTTCAAAATTTTCTATATTTAAACGCAACTGAAGGGCTATTTTTTCTGGAAAGCGATAACCTTCAGCAACTTCCGAATTATCAGTTCTAAACAAGAGAGATAGTTCATTAAGATTTAACTTTCGTGAATATAATCTTGCATTAATATTAAAAATTTCTTTTTCATTAAAAAATTCAAATAATTTGGAAATTCGACCTCTGATAAGGAAGTCATTACTATTTACTTTAAAAAATAAACTATCCGTATAAAGCGTCCTGTTCAAATCAATATTTCCTGAAATTTCGTTGAGTATTAATGGGTGATTTTTAAATTTTAATATACCATCTGATAATTCAACAGATACCGTATAATCTTTCGAAAACAAATCATGAAAATTAAAAGAACGTAATTCTTTATAACTACCGGAATAATGGATTTGCGATTTTGCAAATCCTTCCATTATGTCAATGGTATCTATCTGAAAAAGATCCTGAATTTCATCAAAGTATAATTCAGAAAGCAGATCTAGTTTTATTTGAGGGTCCTTAAAGTTGATTAATTCAAATGATCCTTCAAATAAATTACTTTCCATTTTTGCACTAAATGTTTTAAAAAGTATCTTAGAACTTACCGCTTTATTTTGCTTACCATTTGAAAATTCCCCATCAATATTTACATCGCTTAATCTGATCTCTCTTTCTAGATCAAACAATTGTGCATTATTCAATAAAAATAATGCTTCAATATGAGGTTTAGTTAATTTTATGTTTTCTCCGGAGATACTTAAATTCAAAGTAGCCGTTCCTTTTTGACCAATAATGTTTGGAAATTCCTTAATAACCTTAGGTGGTAAGTTCATTAAAAAATTTCTTAGGTTAAGGTCCTTTCCTGATATTAATAAATCAACTCTTTTGCTTCCATTCTTTTCAATATTTCCATTTACATTGAAAAATAAATTATCGAGATTCAGACTACCGTTATTTAATTTTATCAAATCGTTTAATATGTCTAAATCTAATCGAACCTTAGCATCTTTATTAATTATATAATCAATGTTTTCAATATTCAGTTCTTCAATAAACTGATCTGCTCTAATTTTCATCAAATAATTCTGACTAGAAAAATTACCTAGAAAATCAACTTTATCGATTTTAGATTTTAGGATCAGGTTAGTTGAATTATTGCAGTATAAAACATTGGTTCTTGTAATTTTAACGTCAGTTAGTTCCAAATTAAATTCTCTATTTTTCTTTGCTTTTTCGTCTTGGTTCCAAAAAACATAATTAGGATCACCCAAATGATCAACAAACAAATTAATATTACCTTGATCAAAATGAATTCTGTTTATTGTTAAATCTTTCTTGATTAAATCGAATATATTAATCTGTACGTAAATACTTTTTGCATAAAACAAAGTGTCGGTATTGTATTCTTTAATTTTTTTAAAATAACCATCTTTGGAATATGCCAATACATTTTTTAGTTCTAAAGAAGCTTTAGGAAATTTTTTGATCAATGAAAAGTTTATGTCTTCTACTTCAACTTCTGTTAAAAGAGACTCATTTAATTCTTCAATCAAATACTGACTTACCTCGTCTTCATAAAAGTAACTAACAGCTATTGCTAAAGCTAATAAAATGATTATCCCTAATAGAAGTCCTATTATAACAGATTTAATATTTTGCATGATGTAAAATGGTTATTCTGATAATACAAAAGTAATAAAGTTAACTTTTAAACATCAAAAACTAAACCATAATAAATAACAGACCTAACAAGAATAGAGATCTGTTAGGTCGGTAACGCAATTAGGGTATCTTATAAATTGATTATTTATACTTTTTTTGAGTCAAGTCGGTATATAATTTTCGAATTGTCTTAATCTTATCAATTTCACCTTCGCATATATATATACGCAAAACTTCTACAATTCCTGCTTTACGATAAAAAACACCTTGCGCAACTGCAAAATCACTATTATCGACATTATTTTTTACAAATTTTGTAAACTCTTGAAAAACATCCCAGGGTAAATCTTTCGGAAGTTCGACGTAATATTTAGAATCCTCTTCCAGATCGTTATATAAACCTTCTTCTATTTCATCAACGTAAAATACTTTATTAATTACTATTAACCCTTTGGAATCAATCATTTTTTGTTTTGCAAAATTTATTCCATGATCCTGATACATATTTTGAAGATCAGGTAAAAATGTAAAACTCTTTAAATACTTAATTCTAATACAAGGATAACTTATTGTTTTAAAATGAATATGTCCTTGCGAAGCGTTAAAATCATATTTAAAAGTTTTTTTAATTTCTTTTGTGATTCTGGCTACTTCTTCAAAAGAATAATCTTTTGTCAAAATCAAAAACAATGACCCGGGCTTAGATTTTTCAGGCAGATTAGCTCCATGATAGCCTGGAAAGGGATGTAAGCTTTCTAAAACAAATGTATTTGGGATTATATTGCCTTCAACCGTAGTTAGGTTTTGCTCTTTTTTAATATATCCCAGTGTTTCAAATAAGATTCGGTCCTGACACATAATGGATTTTTTTATTGATAAGTTATTAAAATACAAATTGAAAGTCAAATGTTTTGGCTTGATCATTTTTAATATGCATGGTATTAAAACAATAAGCTTAACATAATGGTTCATAGTATGGAATTAATAAATCTAAAAATTTACCTTTGCATCGTCAATTTTATAAAGATGAAAAGAGAAGATTTTGAAATAATGGCTCCTGTTGGTTCTTATGAATCATTAATGGCAGCTATACAGGGCGGAGCTGATTCTGTTTATTTCGGCATCGAAAAAATGAATATGCGTGCTCATTCATCTAATAATTTTACTTTCGATGACCTTAAAAACATTGTAAACATTTGCAATAAAAATAGCATCAAGTCTTATTTGACTGTCAATACCGTTATTTACGATAAAGAATTATCATTAATGCGAAAGATTGTGGATGCCGCAAAACAAAATAGTGTTACTGCTATAATTGCTTCGGATATTTCTGTTATTAACTACGCACGGGAAATTGACGTAGAGGTACATATTTCTACACAACTAAATGTAAGTAATATCGAAAGCTTAAAGTTTTACTCAAATTATGCAGATGTAATTGTTTTATCAAGAGAGCTTAATCTTGATCAGGTATATGAAATTAGTACAACGATTAAAAAACAAAATATTACAGGACCATCTGGTAATCTGGTAAAGATCGAAATGTTTATTCATGGCGCTCTATGTATGGCTGTATCAGGAAAGTGCTATTTAAGCCTCCATGAAAAAAACTACTCTGCAAACCGTGGAGCATGTTTACAAACTTGTAGAAAAGCTTATACTGTTACAGAAAAGGAATCCGGAAATCAACTTGAGATAGATAATGAATACATAATGTCTCCCAAAGACTTAAACACAATTAAGTTTTTAAATAGAATTCTGGATGCAGGAGTAAGTATTTTAAAAATTGAAGGAAGAGCCAGGCCTCCTGAATATGTTAAAACCGTATCTGAATGCTATAACGAAGCTGTTCATTCATATATTAATGGAACATACAATGAAGAAAAAATAGTTTTGTGGACAGAGAAACTCTCCACTGTTTTTAATCGCGGTTTTTGGAATGGTTATTACCTTGGTCAAAAATTAGGAGAATGGAGTCATAAATATGGTTCCCGGGCAACCAAGCGAAAAATCTATATTGGTAAAACAACTAACTATTTCTCAAAAATAAAGGTGGCAGAGCTTTTAATTGAGACTTATGATCTAAAAGTTGGTGATGAAATTTTAATTACTGGCCCAACAACAGGTGTTGTAAAAACGCAGATTAAGGAAATACGAGTTGATTTAAAGAACACTAATATTGCTGAAAAGGGTGCCAGGTGCTCAATTCCTATTAATACCTTAATCAGAAGATCAGATAAAATATATAAAGTAGTTGATGCCGAAAAAGTTAAACAACAATAAAAATATTATTTTTCATTTCCTTTAATACTCGTTTTATCCGGATATTTAAAAAAATAATCCATTTTAATTTGCATGTTTTTCTTCAAGCTGTATAAAAGAAAAACTACTAATGGAATCTTACTTTATTCCTAATTATTTCAGCACTTAAACGGTTTTTAGGAGGAAACAAGGATTCTTTGGAAAACGCATAGGATTCCGAATATTAAAAACATAAGTTTCTTTTAAAAAGTAAAAGGACTGACCAATCGACCAGTCTTCAGCCCTTTTTCATTATTTATGCCTAGCCTAACTTAATCTTCATCCCACTTACTAATATGACCTCCGAGCGTTGTTTTTAAATTCTCTTCAGTCGGCTTTCCAAATAAACTCAATGTTGCTTTGGTATTTACTTTTGCTTCAATTTTTTTATTTGCAATAACTTCTGCTTTTCCTCCGGTGTTCATTCTAATAAACACTTCATCGCATTCAAAATTTGAAGCGGACAAAACACCACCGGTATTAATAAACGACTCTTGAGTTTTACATTTACCAGTCACATCAATATGAGCTCCCTGATATGCTTTTAATTCAATTGCATTTAAGTCTACTTTTATAAGAACCCTTCCTCCGCTTGTTGCTTCAACAAAAAGCTTATCTCCTTTAATTAGTTCTTTTACTTCAATTTCAGCTGAAGCATTTGAAGTAATTTCTCTAATCTCTTTATAGGTTAATCTTATGTTTACATCAATGTCATCATCAAACAAACCTGATTTCACTTTTATTTTCAGTAATCTATCTTCCACTTCCGTAATAATATCGGCCGGATCAATATATAAAGCTTTCATTTCCAAAGACTCTTCTTCTCCTAGTTTCATTTCAACTTTAACATTTCCGGTTACTTCAATCTTATCAAAAGAATCAATTTCTCTCTTTTCAAAATTTTGGGCAATAAGCATTGAAGTATATAATACCAAAGTGATAGTTATTAATTGTTTCATAACTTATAATTTTAATTAAAAAAATAAAGGAACAAAAAATTGCTCCTTTATAAAACTTTCAAATCATAAATTTATTACAATATTTTCTTAATGTTTTCTGTAACAATATGCCCATCAAATAACTGAACAATACGATGAGAATACTCTGCATCGGATGGTGAGTGAGTTACCATAACAATGGTTGTTCCTTCCTTATTTAATTCGGAAAGTAATTTCATAACTTCTTCCCCATTTGCTGAATCAAGGTTACCTGTTGGCTCGTCAGCTAAAATTAATTTGGGGTTTGCGACTACAGCTCTGGCAATTGCTACTCTTTGTTGTTGTCCTCCAGACAATTGCTGAGGAAAATGTTTTCTACGATGTGCAATTTTCATCCTATCCAATACTTCTTCTACTTTTTTCTTACGTTCAGAACTTGAAACCTTTAAGTATAGAAGAGGTAACTCAACATTTTCAAAAACAGTAAGTTCATCGATCAAATTAAAACTTTGAAATACGAAGCCAACATTTGCTTTTCGTAACTCTGTTCTTTGTCTCTCTTTAAACTTAGAAACTTCTGTTCCATCAAAAAATAATTCTCCCGAGGTTGGATTATCCAACAATCCAATAATATTTAGCAAGGTAGATTTTCCGCACCCGGATGGTCCCATAACTGCTACAAATTCTCCTTTTTGAACTTCAAGATCCACTTTGTTGAGTGCTGTAGTTTCAATTTCGTCAGTTCTAAAAACTTTAACTAATTGGTTCGTTTTAAGCATGCTATTTGGTTTTTTAGCCTACCGCTTCGCCTGTGACAAGCAGGGGCAGACAGGTTATAATTTATTCGTATCGTAATGTTTCTGCTGGATTTTTTATTGCTGCTTTTAATGTTTGATATATAACGGTTACTAAAGATAAAATTATGGTTAAAATAGGAATAATTATGAACATGATATAATTAACCCCTATTCGGTACGAAAAGTCTTGTAACCAATTATTCATTACATAATAAGTAATTGGCCAAGAAATTACCGAAGCTATAACAATCAATTTAAGAATATCTCTGCTAATTAACAATACTATATTTAAAGATGTTGATCCGAAAGTTTTTCGAATTCCAATTTCTTTTTTACGTTGCTCTGTAATAAATGATATTAAACCTAACAGACCCATAAAGGCAATTAGTATTGATAACGCAGAAAATAAAATGAAAATACCATTTGTTCTTTGTTCTGTTTTATATAAATCATTTAAATGATCATCGAAAAAGAAATACTCAAAAGGATATCCTGTTTTAAAATTTTCCCAAACTGACTGAATTTGTTTAATTGTATTATTAATGTCATTTGGTTTCATTCTAACACTAACAACTCCTTCCCAATTACTTGGCATTAATGTAAACGCAGCAGGTTCTATTTTGGTGTGCAATGATTTAAAGTTAAAATCTTTTACAACACCGATAATTTCAAGTTTCTTAAATGTATTTTCACTCCAGGGATAAAGAAGGATTTTGCCAATTGGATCGTTACCCAAACCCAATGATTTTACCGCAGCTTCATTTATAACAATTGCATTTGAATCAGTCGGGTATTCGCGAGAGAAGAACCTTCCGTTCGTTAATTCATAACCAAAGGTTGTTCCAAAATCAAAACTTACCCATGATTGATGCAATAAATACGTATTACTTGTCGACTCTCCTTCTTTGAAGAAAGCATTATTTGAAAAATTAACTCCTGGATAGGAACTAGAATTCGTAACCTGTTCAATGTTCGCAATCTTCTTAAGTTCAGCCTTAAATGCTTCCATTTGATTATCCAAAGCATCAGATCTTCGAATCATTAAAATATTATCTTTATCAAAACCCAAATCTTTATTAAGCATATATTTTAATTGACTTGAAACTGTATAAGTAGACAAAAGAATAAAAACTGAAACAACAAATTGTGTTATTACCAAAACTGAACGCAAAGTTCCACTTTTTGCACCTAATTTTAACTTTCCCTTTAGTACAGCTACAGGTTTAAATGACGCTAAGAAAAATGCCGGATAGCTCCCAGCCATTAAACTTACAAGAAATATTAATAACAATAATGCTGGTATTATATACCAGTAATTAAAATAATTTATATCAAGTGGTATTTGAACCATGTTATTAAGCGCAGGCATAAACAATTCAAGAATTACAACAGCTACACCTAAAGATACCAATGTAATAACAAATGATTCTGTTAAGAACTGAATAACCAATTGTTTTTTCGTAGCACCAACTACTTTTCGAATACCAACCTCTTTTGCTCTATTAGAGGCTCTGGCAGTTGCTAAATTGGTGAAATTTATGTTGGCTATAATTAAAATAAAAATGGCGATTGAAATAAAAATATATACATATAAAATATTACCATTTGTTTCTAGCTCATATTGTAAATCAGAATGTAAATGAATATCAAACATGGGCTGAATAAAATATGCAAATGAATTTCCGGATGCTGCAAATTCTTCCATATTTATTCCAAGAACCTGCTCAATTTGAGGACCAACATATTTTTCAACCATTAATTGCATTTTATTTGTAAACTCGTCTGCATTAGTTCCCGGTTTTAATTGTATATATGTATAAAAGTTATGTGAAACCCAGAATGTATTTTTACTTGAGCCAATTCTTTCCATTGATCCTAATAAATCGAAACGAAAATGAGAGTTTTCCGGTGGATCTTCCATTAACCCTACAACCTCGTATAAAGTAGTATCATCCTCAACTCGAAGCAGTTTACCCATCGGATTATCGTTCCCAAAATATTTTTTAGCGCCTTTTTCTGTCATAACAATATTATTAGGTTTAGCTAAAACCGTTTGGGGATCACCTTCAATTAGCTTAAAAGAAAACATTTCAAAAAACGTTGAATCAGCAAAAAGCCATTCTTTCTCATTAAACTTCTTTTTTTCATATCGAATCAACCAATCTCCTGCTCCTTTTATTCGACATGTATTAATTACTTCTGGATAATCATTTAGCATTGCTTCAGCCATTGGAGCAGCGGTAACAGCCTGATTGATTTCATTATTCATCATTAAACCATAAACGCCTACTCGATAAATATCCTCGCCATTTTCATGGAATTTATCATAACCAAGCTCGAATTTAACGAATAAGGTTATATAAATAATTGCAGCTAAGCCTGTAGATAATCCTAAAATGTTAATTGCTGAATAGCTCCAGTTTTTGAATACATTTCTTAATGCAGTAAAGAAAAAATTCTTTATCATAATAACAATTTTATATTTTGTATACGACGCTTAAAATAAATCAAAAGTTACAATAATGAATATTGAATTTCAATTAAAGACGATTAGAATCTAAATTTGATGCAAAAAAAACTGCCCAATTTTAATTGAGCAGTCGTTTTTTTGCGTTTGTTATCTATTTATTCGAATAAGAAATCAAAATCATCTTCAGGACCAAGTTCTCTTGGCTCTTCTCCTTTTTTAAATATCCGGGCTTTTCTAGGTCCGATTAACTTACATTCAGCATCTTCTATTTTAAGCATTGTTCCTTCTCTTAAACCAACAACATAAGTATATGGATTAGCTTCAAGATATTCTTCTATTCTTTGCTCTCTTGTTTCTCCTGCATGTCCCTCAGGATTTGCATCTAAATAATGAGGATTTATCTGAAAACGTACCAGGTTTGTTGCGTGAAAACTTTCTGGTTCAACTATAGGCATATCGTTAGTTGTACAAATGGTCGGACAGGTTACGTTAGATCCTGCGCTCCAACCTACATAAGGTTTCCCTTTTAAGCATTCGTATCGAATAGTTTCTAATAAATCTTGTTGTTGCATTAATTTTAACAAGTGGAAAGTATTTCCTCCTCCAACTACAATTGCTTCAGCATCTTTAATTGCCTGCTTTTTACCTGCAGGCGTATAATGATGAACTGAGTCAACTTCAATTCCTATTTCAGAAAATCGTTCCTGAACTTTCTTCTGGTAATCATCAAAAGAAAAAGTTACCGCTGCGTAAGGAATAAATAGGACTTTTTTTATATCTGATCCCAAGAATTCTTTGATATTGTGTTTTGGATAATCTAAATATGCTTCACCTGCATTCGTTGAATTACTAATTAAAAGTAGTCTCATATTAATCGGTTTTTATAGTTATTAATCATTTTGAAGGATCAAATATACTAAAAAACCTTAAATTTAAATTTTAATTCCCATTACTAAAACATCATCAATTTGATCTCGTTCTCCTTTCCATTTTTCAAATTCAGAATCAAGTATTTTTTTCTGTTCTTCCATTTCTTTATCTTTTATAGAAACCAGCATCTCTTTAAATGGTGTTTTTCTAAACTTACTAGCATTGGGCCCACCGAACTGATCAACATATCCATCGGTAAAAATATAGATTATATCACCTTTTTGAACTTTAATTTCATGATTCGTAAATGATTCTTTTTCCACAATGTGTATCCCAATTGGCATTCTGTCTGCTTTAACCGTAATCAATTCTTCGTTTCGTATTAAATATAAAGGATTATAAGCACCCGAATATTGTAAAATTAAATTTTCAGGGTCGATAATACATAATGCAATATCCATTCCATCTTTAGCCTCATCATCTTTACCTGTCTGGTGTAACGATTTTTTAACATTATTCCTTAATTCATTTAATATAGAGCTCGCTTTTAGTTCTGTTTCTTTATTTACAATTTCATTTAAAAATGCAAAACCCAGCATACTCATAAATGCGCCAGGAACTCCATGACCAGTGCAATCAACCGCAGCTACTACGATTTTATTGTCTTTATGGGTAATCCAATAAAAATCGCCACTTACTATTTCCCGTGGTTTAAATAATATAAAATGGTCGGGAATTACTTTAGTAATAAAATCTCCGGGAGGTAAGATCGCAGTTTGAATTCGACTTGCATATTCAATACTGTCTGTTATTTGTCTTTTTTGCAGTGCCAAAAGTTTATTTGCTTTTTTTATTCTTTTATTCTGTGAATAAAGTATTAATAGGAAGATGAAAATAGATAGGAAACCAGATAACAAGAAAATTGTAAAGTGCTTTTGTTTTTTAATTTTAAGCTCTCTTATTTCCCTTTCATTTTCAAGGTTAATAATCTGCTGTTCTTTCTTCTTAGTTTCATATTGTGTTTCTAACTCCTGAATCTGTTTAGCTTTTTCCTCATTATATACAGTATCATTTTCTAAAAATAATAACTCAGAATATTCTAATGCTCTTTTATAATTTTGTTCCGCTTTATTTATTTCAACTAAAAGAATATAATAATTTAATGATTCTGCTTTTGCCCCAATTTCATTTGCTATTGATAAACCTATATTGCAATATTTTTTTGCACTGCCAAAATCACTTCTTGAAAAATAAATCTCCGCAATAGCATAATATGTTCTAATTTGTTCACCTTTTTGCCCTAGCTCTTTTTCTATTTCGAGAATTTCAAAATACGTTTTTAATGCTTTCTCTTTTTGCCCGATCATATTATCTACTTCAGCTATATTTGATAAAGCCATTAATTGCCTTCTCAGGTTCCCGGATTCTAAATATACTTTATATGCTTTTTCGAAGTAGTTTCTTACGTTATCATAATCTTCCAAGTAATAATTTACAATAGCTATATTATTGTATAATAATGCTATTCCTTCCTTATCACCTAATTTTCCTCTTATTTCAAGTGATTTGTTATAAAATTCCAGACTTTTCTCATAATCTTCTTGTCGTGTATAAAGTAATCCTATATTTAAAAGTGTTTTTGCAATATTCGTTGAATCATTTAGACTTTCTGAAATACTTATGGATTTAATAAAGCAATCCATTGCTTCATCATATCTTCCCATTTTCTCATAAGTTGCACCTAGATTATTATATATTGTGCTTATACCTTTCTCGTAACTTTCTTCTTCACAAATCCTTTTAGCAATATGTAAATTCTCTATTGCATTTTCATAATCTCCCGTAATATTAAAATAGTTACCTAATTTTAATCTGACAGATGATACTAAAAGTTTTTTGTCAATATTTTTTGAAATTTCTAACGCTTGATCCAAGTATTGTTTTCCTTCATTTATTTTTCCTGTTTCGTAGATATCATATAATTCGATTAAAGTTTTGATTTTTATAGTATCCTCTTTCGTATTCTTAAGAATCTGATTTAAACTATCTATTTCAGGAGTTTGTGAAAATGAAGTGATTGGAAAAATTAGCAGCAAAATAAGTAAAGTTCGATTCATTGTTGTTCAGTAATTAAAAAACTTGTGATTGAATAAGAATTCATAAACGTTCAAATGAATAATAAAGTTACTAATTGTTAAAATCATATAAAAAGAAAAAGCCACTTTATTAAGAGTGGCTTTCAATTTTGCTAGTGTAATATTTTATTCAAAAGATAAGGCAAAACCAACTGAAATAGGGTATAATTCAGGTCCCTTATTCTTTTCAAATAAAGGAGTTAAATAATATGTTCCATAAACTAACCAATCACCTACACCCAACCTTGCATGTAAACCATATCTAAATGGTGCAAGATTATAATCATCTTTTGTTTTGTCTTTATTTTTATCACTACCCTCTTTGTAAACAATTTTTGTATTTGAACCTAATTTTAACCCTCCAATTGCTCCTGCAGCAAATACAATTCCACTATGTTGATAAGAAGAACTGTGAAACTCCAATAGCAATGGCATAGTTGCATAAGTAGTAGAAAGCTTCGATTTTTCAATGTTCCATGTTGGTTGCAATACGGATAGGTCTACTGGTTCAATTTCACCCGTGGTAGGATTTTCCTGTATTGTATTATCATTATCAAAGCGATAGTAGTTCCATTCAAGCCCCAGACCTGTAACCAAGCCTACTTTATTATTAATTAAATTCAAACTATACTGAGCAAAGTTGATATTCATGTTCCATGACTTTCCCGTATTCAAATCCATATATTCCTCAGAAGCAATTCTGCTTAATTCAAAGTCTTTATCGACAAAATTGCTTAAACCAATTGAAAAACCTGTCCAGGACCCTTTGAAATCGTCATCATCTTCCCAGAACCAGTTCCAATCATCATTTTTTTTATGCTTCTTTACAAAAATCTGAGTCTCCCCATCATCTTCAATAATTTTTACTGTTTTTCTTTTAAATCGGATGTTTGTAGTATCATCCTGTGCTTCCTGCAACTCACTTTTCATTTCTTCGGTATTCGGCTCTTCTGTTTGTCCGAATGTAGTTAAAGTAATTATTAAAGCAGTTAATATTAATGCTGTTTTTTTCATAATTCTATGTTTTAAATTCTTATTTGTTGTTAATTTCTTTTAGGACGGATAACCTAATAAATTTGTTACAGGTTTTCTTTATCTTTTTTTGCAGGCGTTGAGAATGCGATAAGTTTGGAACTAAATTCTGTTTTATCCGGATTTCCATTTTCATCATATTTCCGTTCCAGGGTCATTGAGCTACCTGTTAATTTATTTATACCCTCAACACTTGCCTGAGCCACATCGAACCATTCAAGTTTCTCTTTTTTATTAAACACCCTATATGTTAAAAACGATCGTACCGTAAAATAATTTTCCTCTTCAATTGATTCCTCTTTCGTAAGGAAATTTGACGCGTTTGTTTGATCCAATTCAATCATATTAAACTTTAAATCAACTTCAATTGGAACATACATAGCAACTAATTTATTGATGTCGCCAGATTTACTTTCAATGGTTTCTATATTTTTACCATTAACAATATTTTCTTCTTTCTTCCTAAGTTTTACTTTACTTAATAAGTTGTTATCTTTTGCTAAAAAAGTGTTTACTGCTTTTATTTTTTCAACTTTCTCTTCACTTTTTATACTTTCGGCTATATTGAATACTGTCTTATTTGATTGCTGATTATTTACATCTGCAATTGGATTCTCTATTAATTCTGTCCTTTGTTTTGGTAAAAGAAAGTAAATACCTATTAATAAAACTATTGAAGCTGCTATTGATATAATTGCATAATTCCGTTTAAATCCAGGTTTTGAGGTTTTCTTTAATAATTGCTTTTCATCAAATACTATTGATTCGTCACTATAAATTTGTGTTAGTTTATAATATTCAAGTTCCTTCTGTTTTTTTATATCCTCATTAATAACCTCTTGAAAATATTTTTCTTCATTTTGGTTTAAATCTCCCTCTAAGTTAGCAATACACAATTCATCAAAATTTGTAGATATAACTTCAGCTAAGAACGACTTTTTTAATAATATTCTTTTATTTCCGTATGAAACTTCACCTTCAATTATTAGCTCTCCGTCGAAATTTTCCAGTTCTTCCTTCAAATCGGGATTAACATCTAAAAATAGAAATAACTGCTCCTTTTCTGTTTGGTCTAAATTTCCATCCAGAAAATCAATAAAATATCTCTCGTAGTTATTTCTATTAATATTAATCATTTATAATTTATTTTCTAAACTAATGCTTCAATACTTCCTAAATATTTCTTTAAAGCCAAACGACCTCTGTATATATAAACTTTAACCTGCGACTCTGATAAATTAGTAATCTCAGCAATTTCATTATATGCATAACCTTCATAATCTCTTAATAATATAACTGACCTTTGAACATCAGGTAAATGTTTTAACGCCTCATCTAATACTTCACTTAATCCGGTGTAAGTATTTGTATATGCTCCTAAATCATCATTAAAATCAGTTAAATTAGTTACTCGTTTATTTTTCCTAATTTTATCAATCATAGTATGATATGCAGCAGAGAATAAATATGATTTAACTTTAGTATATGAAACCTGGCTAGCTCTTATCCAAAGTTTTTCATACGTATCCTGGACAATATCTTTCGCTTCATCTTCATCCTTAATGTTTTTTAAGATAAATCGGTAGACACCATCTGAATATAAATCAACGCTTTTATTATATTCTTCTACAGTCATTTTTCTCTATTCTGAAGTATGACGTTTTTCTAACTGAAAAGTTACAGGCGAAATTATAAATTTTTTCATCAATAATATAATAGTTAATTTTATGCTTCTTTAACTCAAGAAACTTGCTTAATATGAAAAAGGTAATATTACTACTTATGTTTTTTAGTGCAAACTTTGTGCTAAATTCTTGTCAAAAGGTCGAAAATAAAGGCGGCTCTCAAGACCATTTAATTATGTCGGTTTTATGGTATCAAAAAGCTTCTGAAATGAAAGCCATATATTATCAAAGTTTTAATTGGGCAAAAATCAGAATTGATCAAATCGCTGAAAATAATACTAATACTAAAAAAGCTATCGTTGTTGATATAGACGAGACTATGCTTGATAATAGCCCATTCGAAGGAAATAGAATCTTATCCGGAAATGATTATTCAAAAAATTCCTGGAGCGATTGGACAGCAAAAGAAAACGCAAAAGCATTGCCGGGAGCAGTTGATTTTACCATTTACGCGAAATCAAAGGATATTGAAGTGTTTTATATTTCGAACAGAAGTGTTGAAGATTTTGATGCCACATTAAATAATCTTCAAAAAGAAGGTTTTGCTTTTGCAGATAGTTCACATTTACTATTAAAAACAAATACAAGTAGTAAAAAGGCAAGAAGAGATATTGTTAAAGAAAATTATGAAATAGTATTATTGATTGGTGACAATATGGAAGATTTCTCCGAAATTTTCGAAGATCGATCAGAAAATTATGGTTTTGGCCTTATTGAAGAAAACAAAGATAAATTCGGAGAATTATTTATTCTGTTGCCAAACTCAATGTATGGAGCATGGGAAAAAGAATTATTGAATAATAGAAAAAATTTAAGTAATCAAGAAAAGTATGAATTAAGAAAATCAAAATTAATCGGGTATTAGCTTCATTTTTCAATAAATCATTAAAGAGGGAGTATCTACTCCTCTTTTTTATTGCTTCTTATCAACTTTTTATCAGCTATTTACGCAAATCAAGCAAAAATTTAACACAGAAATTTGCAAAAAAATTTGCTTTTTGATTTGAAATGATATTATCTTTGACCAACCGTTCATTCATAAACTTTTAAATTTATAGTTAATTTTTGACTAAACGTTCAATCATTATATTATGCCAAGAACACAAGAACAATTCGAAGAAATAAGGGAAGAAAAGAAAAAGCTTATTACTAAAGTTGCCCTTGAGCTTTTTGCTAATGAAGGTTACCATACAACTTCAATTAGTAAAATAGCAAAGAAAGCAGGAATATCTAAAGGCCTAGTATATAATTATTTTGAAAGTAAGGAAGATTTACTTGCCACCATTTTTGATGATATCATTAATCGTACAATGAACATTTTAGACCCTGACCACGATGAAGTTATAACAACTGAAGAAGCAGAAGATTTTTTTGATCGATTTTTTGATATGTTAATCTCTAATCCACAAGAATGGAGGCTATTTTACCAAATTTCTGTACAAAAGGATGTAATGGCTGTATTAATGAAAAAAAGCCACAATCGTAAAGTACAAAATAATCAACAACTAATTCTAAATTACTTCGCTAAACAAAATTTTAAGGATCCTGAATTAGCTGTCGTGCTATTCTCATCCATATTTAAAGGTTTTACTTTAATGTATGTTTTTGCCCCTGAAATGTTTACAAAAGATTTGATTGATAAACTAAAAAGAAAAATGAAAGAAATGTTCGTGAATAAAGACGCTCCAAATACTGAGAATACAATACAATTAGATGAAAAACTGGGATATTATCTATTATAAAATCACAACCTGTTTGTCCTTTCTGCCAAAAGGCAAGTGATATGGCGGACAAAATTAAAAACATGAATACAATGAAAACAAATTTATTACTACTAGGATTAATACTATCATTTGTATTTGCAAATGCGCAAAATGCAACTGAAATTATTAAGAAAGCTGATGATAAATGGAATGGAGAAAAATCCAGCCAGGGAATTATGACAATGACCATTGTACGACCAACCTGGGAACGGACCATTCAATTTAAGATTTGGTCGCTTGAAGACGATTATTCAATGACATTAATAACCGCCCCTGCAAAAGAAAAAGGTCAAGCATTTCTTAAACGTGGAACAGAAATGTGGAACTGGGTTCCAAGTATTAGCAGAATGATTAAACTTCCTCCTTCAATGATGTCTGATGGTTGGATGGGCTCTGACTATACAAATGATGATATTTTAAAAGAATCATCCATGGTAGTTGATTTTACTCATGAAATTATTGGAAATGAATCCGTTGATGGATGGGATTGTTGGAAAATTGAAATGCTTCCAAAAGAAGAATCAGCAGTTGTATGGGGTAAAATCATTCGTTGGATTAGTAAAGAGGAATTTTTGATGATGAAATCTGAATATTACGATGAGGATGAGTTTTTGGTTAAAACAGAACTTGGAACTGAGATTAAAACCATGGACGGACGCAAGATTCCTTCAAGAATTGAAATTATCCCGGCAGATAAAGAAAATCAAAAAACCATTGTTGAGATTAATGAAATCAAATTTAACATTAACATTCAAAATTCATTCTTCTCGCAACAAAACATGAAACGATTGCGCTAATTTTTAATTATTAATTAAATAAAAAATGAAAAGAAGTTTTATAATGGCCTGGAGGAATATTTGGCGCAATAAGCGACGAACTCTCATTACTACAGCATCTATATTTTTTGCTTTGTTCTTTGCAGTAATTATGCGCGCTTTTCAACTAGGTACGTACGATCATATGATCAATCAAGCTATTGAGTCATTTACAGGATACATTCAAATTCAAAATAAAGAGTTCTTTTACGATCCCGCAATTGATAATAGTTTTGAATTTACTGATAATTTAATATCATCAGTAAATAAAATCGATAATATTAAAATTGCCGTTCCTAGGGTAGAGTCTTTTGCTCTTGCCTCAACAGGAATTCAATCTAAAGGAGTTTTAGTAACAGGAATAGACCCTGAAAGAGAAAGAAATCTTTCAGATCCAGAAAATAGAATTGTTAAATACAGGTTTACTCCGGAAATTGTTGAATCGATTCTTAACGAAGTTGATTTACCGGAAAAACAAATTGAATTGCTAAAAGCAAATGAAACTAATTCTTATAGTTCTTTGCAAAGGATTTCATTAGACCTCTCACTAAATAAGAAACTTGAAAAAATCTTTTTTCCAATTATTAAAGAAAAAGCATCATTTGAAAGTAATTTTCTTGGTAAGAATGATGATGGTGTTTTGGTATCAGATCGTTTAGCTAGATACCTTAAAGCCAATGTTGGTGATACCCTTGTATTAATTGGAGCTGGTTATCATGGAGTTTCTGCAGCCAATGTATTTCCAATTCGGGGAATTGTCAAAATTATTTCCCCAGAATTAGATAATAAGCTGGTTTATATGACATTAGAGAATGCTCAAGATTTCTTTAGTTTGGGAAACAGAATTACTTCATTAAATATTAACCTGTATGATACAGGTGATATGCTAAGCACCCAGGAAGAACTCAAAAGTAAAATTAATAAATCCGATTTTGCTATTAAAAACTGGGAAGAATTTAATCCTACCTTGAAACAACAAATCGAAGGAGATAGCGTGGGAGGAATAATATTTATAGGAATTCTATATTTTATTGTCCTTTTCGGAATTATAGGAACTGTCCTTATGATGATTGCTGAAAGAAAACGCGAACTTGGTGTTATGGTCGCAATAGGTATGTCAAAAATAAGGTTAAGCTTTGTTTTGGTAATTGAAATGTTGTTTTTAGGCCTCATCGGAACGTTAAGCGGATTAATTGCTTCAGCACCGCTGGTTGTTTTTGGAAATAAAAACCCATGGAGAATGTCTGGTGAAATGGCTAAAATGTACGAAGACATGGGTTTTGACCCTGTTATGCCATTGGCTTGGTTTGATGCATATTTTTTCTGGCAAGGAGCAATTATCATGATCATGGTATTATTTGCTTGCTATTTACCATTACGAAGGGTTCGTAAAATGCAGGTAATTAATGCATTACGAGCATAATAATTAAATCAAAAATAAGCTTGAAGTTTTATAAGCATAAAATATAAAAATATGATCTGGAATATATCATGGAAAAATGTATGGCGCAATAGATCAAGAAGTATGGTCGTAATTTGCGCTGTGACTCTGGGAACCATTTCAGGAGTATTCGTTGCCGGACTAATGAAAGGATGGGTTGACCAAAGAATTCATAACGCAATTCATACAGAAGTGTCACATATAAAAATCCGAAATCCTGAATACTTAAATAATGAAGAACTAAAACATACTGTTCCTAACTACAATAAATTAGAAACCTATTTAAATAGTTCCGAAGACGTAAAAGCCTGGACAAAACGTAGCAAAATTGTTGCAATGGCAAGTACTTCAAGGGGAAATACTGCATTAACAATAAAAGGAATAAATCCTGAAGAAGAAATGGCAATTTCTGACGTTTACACAAAAATTGTCGAAAATGGAGGAGACTATTTCGAATCAAATTTTAAAAACCCAATAGTAATCAGTGAAAAAACTGCTGATCAGTTAAGGTTAATCAATTATATTATATCTCAAGAGTTATTAGATAGCTTATCTCAACTAGGTGCTGATGAAAAATTAATAAACAGTTTAGCCCAAGTTAAAGATCAGCGCTTTATTACTGAAAAAAAATTTAAAGCTGAACTCGAATCTATCTTAAAGCCATATCAAATAAAAGAGTTTGGAGCAAACATTATGAAACTTGCTAAAAACTATAAAATTAGATCAAAAGTAAGATTCACTTTTACCGATATGGATGGAGAAATGGTTCAAAAATCATTCAGAGTTTGTGGTATTTATAAAACAACAAATACCATGTTCGATCAAATGAATGCATTCATTATACATGATGATATTGCAAGCTTAGCGGGTTTTCAGCATAGCGATTATCATGAAATCTCAATCATTTTAAAGGATGAAAACGTTAAACTATTTCGAGACAAGTTAAAGTCAAATTTCAGTGAAGCTAACATTATGTCATGGAAAGAACTAGCACCAGATGCTGGTATGATGGCAGATTTTATGTCAATGTACTATTATATGATCATGGGTGTAATCTTTTTTGCCCTTGCATTTGGAATAATTAACACTATGCTAATGGCTGTACTTGAAAGGATTAAAGAACTTGGAATGTTAATGGCTGTTGGAATGAACAAAAAACGTGTGTTTAATATGATCATGCTTGAAACCATCTTCCTGACAATTGTTGGAAGTGTTTCGGGAATGGTTTTAGGTGGTGCTTTAATCGGAATTTTTGGAAAAGTTGGGATGAATTTCGCTTCTGTTCAGGAGGGATTTGAAGCATTTGGCTGGTCAGCCAAAGTTTATCCAAATATTGAAATTAGCTTCTTTTTTGGTGTAACATTGATGGTTATTATAGTCGCTATTTTATCATCCATAATTCCTGCTAGAAAAGCCCTAAAATTGAACCCAATCGAAGCACTCAGAACGGAATAATCAACGATATTAGAATAATGATTCTAATCTTTAAAATCTAATTTATTCTAAAACACTGAAAATAAGATAATTTAAGTAGAGAAATATCAAATAAAACAAAGTCATGAAAGTAATAAATATCAATAGTTTAACCAAGATATACAATGAATCTGAAGTAAAGGTAAAAGCGGTTAATAATATAAGCTTGTCATTTGAACAAGGAGAGTTTGCTGCCATAGTTGGGCCATCCGGCTCAGGGAAAACAACGCTTCTTAACATGATTGGTGGTTTAGACAAACCAACAGAGGGAGAGATTTTAGTTGATGGAACAAACATAAAAGAATTAAGTTCCTCTAAACTAATCGATTTCCGATTAAGAAATATTGGCTTCGTATTCCAGGCCTATAACTTAATTCCTGTTTTAACCGCTAAAGAAAATGTAGAGTTTATTATGGAATTACAAGGAAAGTCAAGAATGGAAAGAGATGAGCGTTCAATTGCTCTTTTAACTGCTGTAGGTTTAGGAGAACGTGTTAATGCCCGTCCTGCCAAATTATCCGGAGGTCAACAACAACGTGTTGCGGTGGCAAGAGCTCTAGCATCAAAACCTAAGTTTGTTTTAGCTGATGAACCAACTGCAAACCTGGATTCTAAATCAACTGAAACTTTGCTGGATATCATGGAAGAATTAAATAAAAAAGAAAACATCACGTTCATATTTTCAACACACGACCAGCGTGTTGTAAATAAAGCAAGAAGAGTAATAACCGTTGAAGATGGTCGTATTGTTTCAGATGAAAAAAAAGTTAACTAAAAGATAAAAGTTTCTAGGTAAAGGATACAAGAATGATTTAGTCTTGTATCCTAAATCATATAAATCGCTATGAAAAAGCTAATTTTAATATATATTTTTTCCCTAATTATTGTGTCAACAAATGCCCAAGAAAAACCTTCTATTTTCTCAAATATGACATTAAATGGTTATGTAAAATACATGAATACTACCATGTTTAATAGTGTTGATTCGGTATGGTTAGTTGATAATTTAATCCACAATCGGTTAAATTATCGCTGGTACATGAACGATAAGATTACTTTAACTGTAGAAATGCGAAATAGATTGATTTACGGAGACTTAGTTAAATTCATTGACAATTATGCAGAATCAATTGAAACGGATAACGGGTATTTAAATTTTTTAACAAATAATATTACCGATGGTAGCTCTTATGTTTTAAACTCTGCCTTTGATCGGGCTAACATTGAGTTTAATTCAAATAATCTGGTTGTAACATTAGGTAGGCAAAGAATTAATTGGGGGCAAGCATTTGCCTGGAACCCCAATGATATTTTCAATTCGTATTCATTTTTCGATTTCGATTATGAAGAAAGGTCAGGCAGCGACGCCTTAAGAATTCAATATTATCCTAATTTTACTTCGGTTGCCGAAGCTGCAATTAAAGTTGACAAAGACAATAATATAACAGCAGCCGGATTATACCGCTTTAATAAATGGAGTTATGATTTTCAAGTAATTGGAGGAATAATTGACACTTCAGATTATGTAATTGGTGCCGGATGGTCAGGAAGCATATGGGATCTTGGATTTAATGGTGAACTTAGTTATTTCCATCCCCAAGAAAATTTTTCTGATTCATCAGGCATTGCTATTATTTCTGTAGGTTTGAGTTACATGTTTGATAATTCATTAAATATTTCATTAGAAGGCAATTACAATGGATATTTTGATAAACTGGATATTTCAAGTTTTAATGATTTGTATTTTATACCTTTGTCAGTTAAAACAACATCTTACAGCAAATTTTCTTGGTTTGGGCAAGCAACTTACCCAATTCACCCATTATTAAATGGTTCAATCGCTGTTATGTATTTCCCTTCTTTAGGACATGGTTATTTCTTAATGCCATCTTTAGCTTATTCAGTAAGTGATAACTTCGAATGTTCTTTTTATGGTCAAAGGTTTGAAGGTGAATTTGGAGGTCAATACGACAAAATGACAATGTTATTTTTAAGATTTAGGTACAGTTTTTAATCTACTGTTTTAAGCCAATTAATAGCAGCTTCTTTAGAAGAAAAAACATTGAATTTATAATTCTTTATTTTATTAAGTTCTTTATAGAGCATTCCCAGGGCTGTTTCAAACGGACCGGAAATAACAAAAGCATCGTAAATAAATTCCCTTTGAGCTAATGAAATCTTATTTTCTTCGAGAAAAGTAAGCAGCTCAGTTCTGCCTACTTTTTCGGACCTTTTGGCTTCTGTAGTTACAGATAATATCTTAAGCCTTTGAGGAAGTTCCTTATTGTTTCTTAGCCACAAAATGTGATCTATAATATCTTGAACACTTACTTCGCCTTCAAAATTTACTTTTAATATATTATCTTCTTTATCGAAATGGTAGTTAATCATGCCAGCTTATCATTTGCTTAAAATTTTGCACAAAAACTATAACTTTAGTTTAAACTAATTTAAAATAGCATATTATTTTCTTCCTATCTTCTAATTTTCCATAAATAAGGTTTGTTTAAAACTAAAAAAGAATGATATGAAGAATATTTACAATCGTAAAGATTAGTAACAAACTCAAGATTTACAGGATTTAAGCAGATGTAGGTAATTGCTTGTTTTAAATACTCTTCATCTTTAATTCTTTTTTCTTTGAAATTTTTTATAAAGAGATTTCCTTTTCTATCATAAAATTTATTATAGAACTAAAAAAATAGAGAATTGTTTACTCAAAATATTAGCCAGCTTAACATTTTCCAAAGTTTGAAACTTTGGAAAAGTTCTAACAATTTTCTGTTTATCTTTAATTTGGAGTAAAAAATGAAAACCTGCCTTCCGGACAGGCGGTTGATTTGGCATTAAGCATTATGCAAAGGTTTCTGCAATCGGAACAATGTAATTCTCATACCTTTTCAGAAAATACAGGTAATTATCATTACATCTAAAAAAGTTTTCGCATCCATTTGCATGATTATAAATATGATAACTATATCCTGGTTCAAGTATTTACATTTTTTAAATTAAAACACCTCCCAGGCTTTTACTTCAATCAATATAAATTTCTTATTTTCTCTACAATATAATCCTCATCTAAATCATTTATACATTTAAAATGCTTTTTAGGACACTCTTTAAAGCCAATCTTAGAACATGGGCGACAACTTAAATCTTTTACTTCAATAATTTCAGAGCTTGGATTCGGGACATAAGGATACATTCCAAATTCAGGTATTGTATTGCCCCATACTGAAATTATTTTTCTTTTAAAAGCTGAAGCGATATGCATTAATCCGGTATCAGGAGTTAAAATAACGTTTGCTTGTTTTACTAACGAAGCAGATTGATTGATATTATAATCTCCGCAAGCATTATAAATATCTTTACCTACGGCTTCTTTTATTTCTCTTCCTTCTTCCTTATTATCTTTACCGCCAAGTAATAATATAGGTTTGTCAATTTTTCTACAAATTGATATAATCTTTTCTTTGGTTAATTTCTTTGTGTTATGATAAGCACCAACAACCACACCAACATAACCTTTTTTAAAATCTTTAGATATTGATAACGGATCAACCTCTTCATTTTCAGGAATATAATATTCTAAGCCAAGTTTATCATTTTCAACGTCGAAAGCTTTTAATGTATCCATATATCTATCAACTATATGAACATTAGGAAGTTGGTTCTTTTTAAAGTTTACTAAAAGCCATTTCTCCCAATTCAATTTATTAAAAGAAAAAGAAAGTACTTTTAACCGATTCTTAAAACGTGCTGTTCTTATGTTTCTATGTAAATCAACTATATAGTCAAAGTGCTCATATTTTAAGTCATTCGCTGTTTCGGTAAATGATTTCTTTAATAAGTGAACCTTATCTATATTCGGATTATGCTCCAGAATGGAGGCAAATTTTGGTTTTGTTAAGTAATGAATTTCTGCTCCTTCAACCTGGTTTTTTAAATTGCGCAAAACAGGCGTTGTAAGAACAATATCACCAATTGAGCTAAATCGAATAACTAAAAATTTAACTTTCTGCATATTATAAATTTACTACAGTTTTGATTAATAAATGTAAAGATAAAAAAGCTTTTAAGATAAGAAGGAATTAATGGTAAGGTTTATCTTCTATGCATTCTGTTAATTTTGCTAAAAAACATGGTTAGAGCCAACCAATATTCCTGGTTATTAGGATTGCTTTTCCACAATGATTTTGAGCCATGCTCTCCTCCTTCACTCGGAGCATACGTAGTTTTATTTTCTTCAGAAACAAATGCTAGCAAGGTATCAACATAGGGACTTTCCCTACGCGATGAAGCGACAAAAACAGGTTTACTCAAATCTTTGATAGATGATTGTATTGTTAGTTCCGGTGTAAAAAACTCTCCTGGACTAAATGCAACTACAGCTTTAACATCAGGATTATCTTTGGCAATTAAAAGGCTTAAAGAAGCAGAAAAAGAACTACCTAAAAGTACTACCGGTTTTCCATTTCTTTCCTTTACCCACTTAATTGCAGCCTCTATATCTTTTATAGAACTTAAATAATCCGAAGAATAACCCTGCTGAATTGCTAATAAAGCTGTATGGTTTTGGATATAGTTTTCTTCACCTCCCGATCTCAAATCCACAGCAAGACTATTGTATCCGAACTTCAAAAATTTATTTGCAACTTGTTTATATTCTCCGCGACTTGAACCCGACTGATGAAATAATAATATATATGGCTTTTCGGGATTAATCTCGTAAAGATCTGCAGTAACCTGTAACCCATCTTCAGCAGAAAATGTAATTTTTTCTTGTGCTTCAAGGTTTATAAAAGAGAAAATAAATATGGAAACCAGAAATAATCTCATAAACTTAGGCTTCTACTGATTCAGCAAGAATTATAATATTATTATCTTTTACTTCTATAATACCTCCGCTAATTTTGAAATATGATTCTACCCCACGCTCAACAACTTTCACTCTTCCTTTTTCCAGGGTTGAAATAATCGGTGCGTGATATTCCAATACTGCAAAAGATCCTTTGCTACCCGGAACCTGAACTGAGTTTATTCTTCCGGAAAAAACTTTTCTATCTGGTGTAATTATTTCTAAATACATAATCCAATTATCTCAATCGATTTTAAAACTATTTCTTTTTCTTAGCATCAGCAAGCATTTTTTCTCCTTTTTCAATAGCTTGTTCAATGGTCCCGACTAATTGAAATGCTGCTTCCGGATATTGATCTACTTCACCATTCATAATCATTTTAAAGCCTTTGATAGTATCTTCAATATCAACAAAAACACCTTCTAAACCTGTAAATGCTTCTGCAACATGGAATGGTTGTGATAAGAATCTTTGAACACGTCTTGCCCGGTGAACAACCAGTTTATCTTCCTCCGAAAGCTCATCCATACCAAGTATTGCAATAATATCTTGTAATTCTTTGTATCTCTGTAATATTTCTTTTACACTTTGTGCTGTATTGTAATGCTCATTACCAACAACTTCTGGTGTTAAAATTCTCGACGTTGAATCCAAAGGATCAACGGCCGGATAAATTCCTAACTCTGATATTTTACGACTTAATACAGTGGTTGCATCTAAATGCGAAAATGTCGTAGCAGGAGCAGGGTCGGTTAAATCATCAGCTGGAACATATACTGCCTGAACTGATGTAATAGATCCTTGTTTGGTGGATGTAATACGTTCTTGCATCATACCCATTTCTGTAGCTAAAGTTGGCTGATAACCAACGGCTGAAGGCATACGACCAAGAAGTGCTGAAACCTCGGATCCTGCTTGAGTAAAACGGAAAATATTATCAATAAAAAACAGAATATCGTTTCCTTTTGCAGAAGATTTGTCACCATCACGAAATGACTCCGCCAAAGTTAATCCGGTTAAGGCCACAGTTGCTCTAGCTCCGGGAGGTTCATTCATTTGTCCAAAAACTAAGCTTGCTTGTGATTTTTTTAATTCTTCATGATCGAGTTTAGTAAGGTCCCAACTTCCCTCTTCCATACTTTTTTCAAATTCTTTACCGTACTTAATTACTCCGGATTCTATCATTTCACGCAATAAGTCGTTTCCTTCACGAGTTCTTTCTCCAACTCCGGCAAATACTGTTGTTCCTGAGTAAGCTTTAGCAATATTATTAATCAGCTCCTGAATTAGTACAGTTTTCCCAACTCCAGCACCACCGAATAATCCAATCTTTCCTCCTTTTTGATAAGGCTCAATCAGGTCAATTACCTTAATACCTGTATATAAAACTTCTTTTTCTGTAGTTAACTCAACATATTCAGGTGCTTTACTGTGAATTTGGTATCCTCCTTCATTATCCAACTCTCCTATTCCATCAATTGGTTCTCCAATAACATTGATCAAACGACCTTTAACTTGTTCTCCAACCGGAACTTTTATAGAAGCACCTGTCCTCTCTACATCCATTCCCCTATGTAAACCATCGGTTGAATCCATGGCAATACATCTCACAGTATTTTCTCCTATGTGTTGTTGACATTCAACAACTAAAACTGAGTTATCTTCTCTTTTTATTTCCAATGCATCATGAATGTTTGGAAGATCAAAACCAGTGTGGTCAAAACTAACATCAACCACCGGACCGATTACCTGAATAATTTTTCCTGAATTCTTTGACATTCTGTAGGTTTTTGAAGTAAATAAAAGGCTTTTTACAAATTTACGTTTTTTATACGATTTATACACTTTTTAGATACATGGATACGAACTTTTTAATAATTTCGTTACCTTAATATTATAGCACGATTTTTGTTTCGTACGTGCAATATAACTTTGTTAAATCTTAAAAATATAATAAAAATGAAAAGAACTTGGTTTAAACTATTTATTGCAACAGTTTTGATTAGTAGTTTGTTTAGTATAAAATCAAATGCACAAGAAATAAAGTTAGGTGGTGGATTAGTAATTGGAACAGATCTTCCTCCTTTAGGGTTACAGTTTAAAGGAACTTATGGAATGGACATGATTCTTGATAATTTGTCAGGATCTGTTGAATTTGCAATCTTTTTCCCTTCAACGCAAAATAATTATAAGCATAGCCGCTGGGCAATCGATTTTGATGGAAATTATATTTTTTGGAGCGCCGCCGGTTTTGATTTTTATGGTATCGCAGGTTTAAATATTACTCATTATGCAAAAAAGGCAGAAGTAAATTGGCTTTCGGATGTAATTGGAACAAAACCTGGTTTAAATGCAGGTGCTGGAGTTAATTACGAATTTGGATCAAATTTAAGTGCTTTTAGTGAAGTAAAGTATATTTTAAGTAATTACGATCAGGCTGTATTTAACTTTGGTGTATTATTTGAGCTATAAATTGAAATAATCTGGAATACAAAGGGATAATCTTATTGAATATCCCTTTTTTGTTTTAAAGATATCAAAGTTTAAAATTCCTTAATCAAAATTGTTTGTATCCGAAACAAATTTAATCCATATTTGTGCCTTCAAATTTAAATTGTTGATTATAAATGAAAAAGATTTTTACCTTAATTATTTCATTAGTTTTATTAAGCGGATTAAAAACTGTAAGTGCGCAATTCGAATATATTGGAGGAGGAGTTGCTTTGGCAACGGGAGGAGAATATAAACACAGCGGATATTCATATTACAACAAATCTTTTGGATTTGATTTAAGAGCATTGTATGATTTAAATAAAAAAATAGATATTGTTCCGGATTTTAAAATTTACCTTCCGTATAGAGAATCATTTACTATCGGTGGAGAGGCAAAAACAACTGTAGTTGCATTTAATTTGAATGTACATTATACATTAAACCCTAAACCAAGAACTAATTACAGGCTTTATTTATTAGGAGGTGCCCATTTCGGTGGTTGGTTTATCAAAGATAACCGTATATCAATTACCGAAACATTAGATGTTAACGAATTTAAATTTGCTCCAGGAGTTAATGCAGGCGCAGGAATGCAGTTTTCGTTTGGTGCTAATGTGATTTTCTTTGCCGAAGCAAAATATGTATTAGCAAAAACGAATCAACTGGTATTTACGCCCGGATTTTTATTTGTACTCTAGCTTTCTCGTTTAATAAGATTTTCGGTAAGCTTGTTAAGTTCACTTTTTCTATTTTCATCAACAGAAACCTGAGACAAGAAGTTTAATGCGTTATTGTTGTAATTCTTAATTTTTTGTTTTACTATATCTTGAATTCCTAATCTGTTAAAAATATTAGTAACATCTGTAACTTTCGTGTCTCGATCAAAACTTTGCTGCTTTAATAAATCCATTAGTTCATCTTTTATATCTCCTTTAGCTAATTCCAATGCTTTTATCAACATAAAAGTTTTTTTGTTTGCAACAATATCGCCGCCAATTTGCTTACCGAATACATCCACATTACCATATACATCTAAATAATCATCCTGAAGTTGGAATGCTAAACCAATATTTTTTCCAAATTCGTAAAGTAGATTTGCATTGCTTTCACTGGTCTCACCAAGCAGAGCTCCTATCTTTAATGCCCCTGCTAAAAGAACAGATGTTTTTAACTCAATCATTCTTAAGTATTCTTTTTCAGCTACATTTTCGCGTTCTTCAAATTCCATATCATATTGCTGACCTTCACAAACCTCCAGTGCTGTTATGTTAAAAACCTTTAGTATATCTCTAAAATTTGGTGATTCACAATCCAGAAAATACTCATAAGCTTTAATAAACATTGCATCTCCCGAAAGAATAGCTGTATTTTCATTCCACTTTTTATGAACTGTTAGATTCCCACGACGGATATCTGCATGGTCCATAATATCATCATGTAATAACGTAAAATTGTGAAAAATCTCAAGGCCTATTGCTGGCCTTATTGCATGTTTTATTTCATCAGAAAATAAATTGCAAGCCATTAAAACCAGTACAGGACGAATTCTTTTTCCTCCGGACTGTAATGTATAATTTATCGGATCGTATAATGAAAATGGTTCTCTTCCAATTGTTTCATTAACAATTGTTTCATTAACAATTCTTTGCAGTTCCTTTATATCGTACATTTAATTAATTTTTATATTCTTACACCTAATATCATCATATCATCCAATTGCGTTTGTTCTCCTTGCCATTGCATCATTGTAACTTCAATTTCAGTTCTTTGATCCTCCATTGGCATATTACCAATTTTTAATAAAAGATCTTTAAATGGTTTTTGCTTAAATTTTGAGCCTTCATCACCTCCAAACTGGTCAATGTATCCATCAGAAAATAAATAAAGCATATCATTTTTCTCTAATTGGTATTCCTGATTTGTAAAACCTTTTTCAACTTTTATAGCATGAATTCCGATTGGCATTTTATCAGCTTTTAACTCTTCAATTTCACTTTCTCGTAAAATAAGCACGGAATTATAGGCTCCTGCATATTGCATTTCTTTAGTTTTTTTATCAATTATGCACAATGCCATATCCATTCCATCCTTTGAACCTTTGCTTCCATACTCCTGGTGAAGAGAATCCATAATGTTTTTACGCAGCTGATCTAATATTTTATTAGCCTGTAATCGATTGCTTTTATTCACAATCTCATTTAAAAATGCTATTCCAAGCATACTCATAAATGCACCCGGAACACCATGGCCAGTGCAATCAGAAACTGTAATTATAATTTTTGTTCCTTTTTCTGCAACCCAATAAAAATCACCGCTAACAATATTTTTCGGTTTCATGTAAATAAAATACTCTCCTAAAACCCTATCAAGGTACTTTTGTTGTGGAAATAACGCTGATTGTATTCTTCGGGCGTATTCAATACTATCAGTAATTATTGTATTTTGATGTGCAATCTGGTCACGTTGTTTTGTAACAAAATCGCGTTGAGCTTCAATTTCATCTTTTTGTTCTGCAATTTCATTTTTTTGCTTTGTTAAAATAATATTGGTTTTCTTCTTACGCTGATAACTTTTAAAAATAACATAGGCTAAAATCAACATAAAAATAAATCCTCCCACAAACGCCCATGTATATATTTTTTGCTTTTGAAGTCTTGCCTGTTGTTCCGCTTCTCTTTGTTTTTGTTCAAATTCTAATCTTCGTTGTTCTTTATCAAACTCGTATTGTAACTCAAGTTCGTTAATTTTTTGATTGTTTAAACTATCCTTTAAACCGGTATATTTTTTATAAAAATCAAGAGCTTTACCGGGATTATTTGTTTTTTCCAATAATATTGATAGTTCAAAATAAGTTTCTTTAATCTCTTCTTTTAAATTTTGGTTTAAAGCAAAATTAAGGCTGGAATTTAAGTATTTTCTTGATTTGGAAGCTTCTCCATTATTTAAATATATTTTTCCTAAATACCGGTAAATTGATGCTATTTCCGTATTGTCGTTTAGCTTTCTTTTTAATTCCATTGCCTCAACGAGGAAATCCTCTGATTTCCTGTATTTTTTTGCATCAAAGTATATTTTACCTAACGTACTTAATGAATTTGCTATACCTAATTCGTTATTAGTTGATTTGTTTCTTTCCAATACCTTTTTGCTATATTCAATTGCACTTTCGGTATTGCCCATTTCATAATATATATTACCTAACTCCTTATAACAAAGAGTTACTCCGGTACTTAATTTTTGCTCTCCTTCAATTTTCCGGTAAATACTTAATGATTGATTTACATATTCGATACTCTTTTCATAATTCTTCATCATTTTAAACAATCGCGCAATATTTAAAGCCGACCACGCTATTCCCTCGTTATTTTGAAGCCCTTCGTATATCCCTAATGCCTCAAGATGCTGATTAATAGCTAATTCGTAGTTTCCATACAAACGATATACACTTCCCAAGTTTGTTAGCGTACGTGCTATTTCCTGATCATCTTGTAACCCTCGGTTAATAGCCATTGCAAGCTCATAATTCGTTAAAGCCTTTTCATATTCTCCCATTAACTGAAATGTATTACCTATGCGGTTTAGAGAAGATGATTCTCCAGGCTTGTTGTTTGTTAACCTGCTTAAATTCAGAGAATTATTGAGATAAACAAGAGCATTTTCAAATTCATTCTGAATATAATATGCGAAGCCTGTCGAAAATTCTGCGTGATATTGCAATTCGCGATTTTCAATCTCTTTACTGATTTTTATAGCTGAGATGCCGTATTTAACAGCCTTTTCAGGATCCTTGGTTCTGTAAGACTCGGACAATTCTATCAGTTCATTTATTTTTTGAACTGCCTCATTTTCTGAAGCATAGCTTATAATAGTATCATTTTGAATATTTATAGCGAACAAATTGGAAATAAAAAGGAACATAGTTCCGAGAAGAAAAATCCTTTTCATATTAGTCAGATTAAATTCTTCATAAAAGTATAATTCTTTTGTTTAGATATCAATTTGAAGAGACAAGATTTAATAATTTTACCTTTTTTAAGGTTAAAACCAAGCGGAGCTTGATGTTACAAATCAATCCAGTTTGGAAGATTTCTTGATTTTGGTCTTCGCCCATAAAACAAGTCATCCATGTATAACGCAAAACGCCTGAAAATGTATGAGTTCTTAATTCCCCAACGAATAAAGTTATGCATAAAGTTATCGGGATGAGAATATGGGCAAACAGCCATGCACTTGCCACAATCTGTTCCTGACGTACACCAATAGGTAAAACAACTTTCCGAATTAATTTGCCAACGTAAAACTCCGTTTATCTCTTCTCTTTTTTCAAAAGGAATGGATCGCGAAGGGCAAACATCGGCACATTTTTTACAAATGGTACAAAAATCAATTGATGATGAATATTCTTTAAACATATCCATTTTTAAGGGAATATTGGTAGTTACAGCAGCTATTCTCACTCTTGGTCCAAGTTCCGGAGTCATAAGCAAACCCATTCTTCCGATTTCACCTAAACCTGCATCGCGAGCTATTAATGGACATATGACTTCATAATTACCATCAATATGTGCACGCGCTTCATAACCTAACCCTCTAATAAAATAAGCAATTTGCAACGCAATAGTTCCTGAATTTAAATATTGCTGGGTCGATTCCATAACAACTGGTCCTTTAGGTGCTGTTTGAATCATTTCATTATTCATTTCAATGGTAATCGCTATTGCATATTTATGTTTATTTTCAATTACTTTTCCATAAAGTTCTCTTCTTCCCTTATGAGAATACAAATGATAATCTTTCAGTTCAGTTATTCCAACGGAATGCGCACCCAATTTTTTACACCAGGTTTTTACATAACTGCTAATTTTAAATGGATCAACTTCAGTTTTATTTTCTGAAACAGATCCGTTTACAGCAGGTTTTAGGGCTTCAATAACTTCTAAATTAGCATGTGCAGATGCATAAGAATAAGGGTGATACATGGATGAATCCGAAGACAGTAAGCCTGGTTTTTCTCTAAATTTATCATCTAATTCCTTTTTTTGAGGATTATTAAGATAATAGGAATCGTACTTTTCTGTTTCCGGTTTTAATTCATTACGAGAAAACATGATATCTCGTTCATCGTGCTTGTCTCTGGGTACCTGAAAACCTTCTTTTAATTTAGGTTGATAGGGGAAAAATAAAATAATTATTGTAATGAAAATCAACGAAATAATAACTGATATAACGCCAATCTTAAATGGAAAATCAGAGAGATAAATTACAAGAAAGGGAATTATTGTTATTAATGAAAGAATAAAGGAAACACGAAATGCCCGTATTTCCTTTTCCAAAATTGAAATAATACTTACATAAAATAAAATCCCGGATATGAGAGCGCCTGCTATTAAAAATATAAATTCTATATAATTCTGATTGTTAATTAGAAAGTTAAGCATATTATAATCTTAAAAAAAACAAATATAAAACACTTAAACAATGTTAGGATTTAATCCCGCTCAATTTCTTTAGAATCTTTATGATAAATATCTAATGCCACAAGCATGGCAATAAATCCCCAGACCGGAACAGATGCTTTGTCGGTATCTAAGAAATTATTTAATATTCCATGAATAAAATACGTTGATAATCCCAATATTATATAAAGTGTAAATTCTTTAATTTCTTTTGAGTTTGTTTGATGATATACTTTATAACCCGTTCTAAATGCCATAAATATGACTAAAACTAACGAAAGCATCCCAATAACACCTGATTCAGATAAGGCTCCTAAATACTCACTATGCGCGTTCCCCACATCACCAAAATTTGTGCTGATTTTAGTTCTGTCGTATGACATTTGAAAAGGTGCATATTGAAATTTGTATGTTCCAGGACCCCAACCCCAAAAAGGTTTTTCTTTAAACATTCTAATAGCACACTTCCAACGGTTTATTCGCTCCATATTAGAGGCATCTGTAGTAATATTTGCCATTGACTCAATATGCTCAGAAAATTTTCCGGATGATTCTGTTTCGTTTTGCTCTAAGCTGTCAAGAATTCGTTGTTGTAGAGCAAAGAATAATAAAACTATACTAATTCCAGCTATTACAATAAATCGTATTTTTATTCCAAGTTTTATTACAATCCAAAGACCAATTGCAGCAAATAAACTCAACCAGGCCGCCCGGGTATACGATAAAACAATTCCAATAGAAAATATAATAAAAACAGTACTCGTCATTATCAATGAAAGTAAGTTTCTGTTTTTCCTAATTAAAAAATAAAACAAAGGAAATAAAAACATAACAAGCATTGCTCCATAAGACGTATGATCATTAAAAAATGGTCGAACTACCCAATTTGAAGCAACTTGATTATTTAATCCATAACCTGCTAATCGTATGTTTGTGTAAAAAATAACAACAAGCAAGGAGACTATATATAACCAATGAAATTTTTCAATGTATTTAAAGTGTTTAAATATTTGCGTTGTTAAAAAATACATAGCAATAATAAACCACAAACGTGATAACAAAAACTTAAACGAAACTCCCGGCATAGTACTTGTAAAACTTGTCAGGAAAATCCAAATAAGATTAATATAAATAGCAATTGAAACCGGATGTAAGATTACTTTTTTATCAAACTTTCCTTCAATTAATAGTTTAAAACCAAACAGGCACAATGTCCCTAAAAGCAATGGTTCAGTAGGTAAATACAAATTTACCGGTATATTGGGAACAATATAATCTAACCGTATGGATAAAGGAGTAAAAAAGACAATACTCAGAATTACTTTATCAAGCGAAACAAAACTTGCTAATAAAAAGATGAGAATTATAGGCAGGAATGCAAAATAATAAACATCGTAAACTATTAAAATCAGATTAATAGTTATAAATAGAAGAGATATAGAATAAAAAAGGATTTTATTCTTAGACAAAGCTTTATGATTTAAATTTCAAAAGATCTTTATACCTCTCGATAAAAAGCATTGTAAACACAGCAAAAATAAATGCCGATATGGTAGTAATTACGGATATTAACCACCGAATCGGATAAGATTTCTTTTCGGCGGGAAATGCTTTTGCAACTGTAAACTTTCTCGGTAAATCTTGATTTGCATTAACACGAGCTTCAACCAATTTTGATTTTAAATCGCTAAGTCGTTTATTCTCATTTACCAATTGAGTATTTAAAGAAATATACTTTGGATTATTTGGATTTGATCCTAGCTTATTCATTGAATTTTCAATCTCTTCGATTTCAGATAGTAACAAACTATGTTCTCTTTCAACCACTCTTAAAATCTCTATTGCAACTTCGTTTTGCATTCTGTTTAAAGTTTTATCTAATAATGAAGCTATTTCATTTGCAATATCAGCAGCCATTTGTGGATCTGTATCAAGCACCTCAATTCTAACAGCCTGAAATTCGGTTTTTTGAAATTTGATATTATCTCTGATTTCTTCCTCAAGCTGTGTCCGCGGGTATTCACTTTCATTATCAATCTCATAATGATTCATTAAATCAAACTTTTTGATAATTGCATAACGTATATCTTCCGAATGCAAGGTCTGAATTAGTTGTTCTGTTGCTTCTTCATCACCAAAATTCATGATGTGGTCATCCGCATCTATTAACTGTCCTGTTTCTAAAGCATGAGAAATAGATACTTGTGTTTTGGGGTAAAAAACAACTGTAGACTTATACTTTTCCGGTAGTGTTAAAGAAACAACTACAGAAGCAATGGCAGCTATTAAAGTAACAATAATAATCGGCCATTTATGCTTGAACATAAATCGAATAATATCCATAGAGTTGAAGTTATAATTAGATTCGTTCATTACTATTTATTATTAAAATTATTTTATTATTTACCCTCTGTCGTTCGGACATTTCTGCCAAAAACAGGCAGGGGAGAATAACTTCAATATTTGTATTCTTTTGAGAGAATTTACATGGACGAAAAAACAAGTTAAATTACTCGAATCAAGAAATAATTTTTCTTTCCTTTTTGCACCAAAATGTATTTATCATTCAATAAACGATCAGAATTGATGGTTATTTCTTCTGATTGAATTTTTTCCTTATTAATGCTCACTCCACCACCTTTAATGGTTCTTCGCAATTCACCTTTTGACGGAAAAACTTTTGTTTCTTCAGCTAGTAAATTTAATACGTTTACGCCTGCATCAATTTTAAATTGTTCAACATCAAACATTGGAACTCCTTCAAAAACAGAAAGGAATGTTTTTTCATCAAGGCTTTTAAGTTCCTCTGTAGTCGCTTTACCAAATAATATATTTGAAGCGGCAATAGCTGTGTCAAGGTCCTCTTTAGAATGCACCAAAATAGTTACTTCTTCTGCTAATCTTTTTTGTAGAATTCGTAAATGTGGAGCTTCTTTATGCTCATTTATAATTGTGTCGACTTCTTCTTTTGTTAGCAGTGTAAATATCTTAATAAAAATCTCTGCATCTTCATCGGATGCATTGATCCAGTATTGATAAAACTTATATGGTGATGTTCTTTCCGGATCTAACCAAACATTTCCCTCTGCCGTTTTTCCAAACTTGGTTCCATCAGCTTTTTTAATTAATGGTGTTGTTACAGCAAATGCCTGACCTCCTTCTTTTCTTCTAATAAGTTCCGTACCTGTAACAATATTTCCCCATTGATCCGAACCTCCCAACTGAACTTTACAGTTGTGATTCTTGTACAAATAATAAAAATCGTATCCCTGAACCAATTGATATGTAAACTCGGTAAATGACATACCAGCATCAAGCCGTTTTTTAACAGAATCCTTGGCCAACATATAATTTACTGTGATATGCTTTCCTGCATCTCGAATAAAGTCAAGAAAACTGTAATCCTTAAACCAATCGAAGTTATTTACCATTACAGCTGACTTTCCGCCGCAATCAAAATCAAGAAATTTTTCAAGTTGTTTTCTGATTCCTTTAAGATTGAAATCAAGTACTTCTTTTGATAAAAGGTTTCTTTCTTCTGATCTTCCCGAAGGATCGCCAACCATACCTGTTGCCCCTCCAACTAAAGCAAAAGGTTTATGTCCTGCTCTTTGTAAGTGAACAAGAGTCATTATTTGTACTAAACTACCTATATGCAAAGAATCAGCAGTCGGATCAAATCCAATATAAGCGGAAGTCATTTCTTTTTCAAATTGTTCTTCTGATCCTGGCATAATATCATGGATCATGCCTCTCCATTTAAGTTCCTCAACGAAGTTCATATTCTAATCTTCTCTTGTATAGTTATTATTATCTTTCCTTAATTTCCAAATTACAATCTACAAATAACAAATAATTACTAAAATTCAATTTTCTAAAGCACATTTTTAATTATTAGTATTTGTGTATTCCTG
Organism: Bacteroidales bacterium; assembly: GCA_028282585.1. Classification (GTDB taxonomy): domain Bacteria; phylum Bacteroidota; class Bacteroidia; order Bacteroidales; family UBA12077; genus UBA12077. The sequence goes on from JANQHR010000037.1 coordinate 58,418, forward strand.
CTATTTATTTTTTGATAATTGTAATTTTTAGATTTTATCTAATGCCTGTTCGATGTCGGCTATTATATCTTCAACATTTTCAATACCAACAGCAAAACGTACCAAACCATCTGTAATATTTGCTTCTTCTCTTGCTTCTTTTGGTAATCCTGCATGAGTCATTGAAGCAGGGTGCTGAATTAGTGTTTCAACTCCTCCTAATGAAACTGCCAGTAAAGCCAGTTTTACATTATTCATTAAAGTTACACCAGCATCATAACCACCTTTTAATCCAAAGCTAATCATTGCTCCTGGTCCATCCATTTGTTCTTCTGCTAAATCAAATTGTGGATGCGATTTTAATCCTGGGTATTTTACCCATTCAACCTTCGGGTGATTTTCTAAAAACTCGGCAACTATTATTGAACTTTCTTGTGCCCGGTCGATACGTAAGCTTAATGTTTTTACACCGCGAATTACCATATAAGCTTGATGTGGATCCATATTTCCTCCCATATAAACCATGGTCTTACGTAATTTTTGATATATTTCAGGATCTTTAGCTACTAATGCACCACCAACGATATCCGCATGTCCATTTATAAATTTTGTTAACGAATGTAATGCAACATCAGCACCTAAATCTAATGGTCTTTGCAAATAAGGGCTACAAAAAGTATTATCTACAACAACTACAATTCCGTGTTTGTGAGCTAATTCAGAAGCCTTTTTAACATCCGTTAATTCAATGGTTGGATTTGTTGGGGTTTCCAAATACAAAACTTTAGTATTAGGCTTAATTGATTTTTCAATTTCTTCTAATTTTGATGTATCAATAAAACTTGCCTCAACACCAAATTTTGCAAAATGACTATCTAAAACTCCTCTACTCGGGCCATAAACTGCACTAGTACAAATAATATGATCGCCACTTGCTAAAAATGCCATATAGGCAGTTGTAACTGCCGCCATCCCAGAAGCTAATGCAATACCTCCACAGCCATTCTCAAGTTCAGCTAGTTTATTTTCTAGTGCCTCAATGGTTGGATTACCAATACGTGTATAAATAAAACCTTTTTCACGTCCGGCAAAAAGATCTGCACCATGTTTTGCATTTCTAAAAGCAAAAGTTGAAGTTTGATAAATAGGTGTAACTGCACTACCCATTGCATCTTCGAAATCGCCTGAATGAATTAACTTCGAATCGAAGCCTAATTTTTTTGTATCCATTATTATTGTTTTTATTATTTATATTTTGATTTTTAAACTTTTAGAACATCGTCTATTTGTTCATCATCTAATTTCCCTTTTATTTTCCCAAAGTTCAGATAAGGAAAAATCATTGGAGCAAAATTAGATAGCGGCTTGTATAACATTGATTTTTCTTTAGTTTCGTCTGGAATGAAATTATATCTACTGTCTGCTTTATTTATCAGAACCAATATTATACTGATAATAAATGCAATTTTTAATACTGAAAATAAAACTCCTAATAAGCGGTTCACAATACCAAGAGCAATGGCATCAATCAATTTATTTAATGCTTTTGCCAACAAATGAACAGCAACAACAATTGCTATAAAAGTTATTGCAAATGAAATAATAGGTAAATACTGTCCTGAAACTTCAAATTTTTTAATGATTAGACCAGATGTAAAATCAGAAAACATTACTGCGCCTAAAATACCCAAAAGCAATGCAGCTAATGTAGCTAACTGAACAATAAATCCTTTTGTAAATCCGCGGTAAGCCGCCCATAACAGTAAGATGGCAAAAACCAAATCGATTGTATTCATTTTAAAAAAGTTCTGTAAAAGAATCTGTAAAAATAATAAAAAGATTTGTGTTCAGGTAAAATGGCTAAATGTTTAACTGTTTATTAATAAAAAGGCTTCCCCGGTAATTACCGAAGAAGTCTTATTGAATTAACGTCTGCCCTTCTAACCACCAATTGTTATTGAGTCTCCATTTCTACCAACGAAAGGAATACCTATTTTCAATCCTGTATACTCATGAGTAGCACCTTTAAAGCCTACAAATACCTCAACATTAAACATTAAAAAGATTTGGTTTAGGCCATAGCCAAATTCGTAATATTGTTTATTCCCGGTTACTGAAAGATAATTGAAGTAGAGTGTCTCATTCATTAAGGTTTTATTCAATACCGGTAAGCGTTTTAAAACAATTCGATCATTGGTTAAGCTTACATGTGCCTCAAAATAATTTTCAATGGTACTGTTTTCGTAATAATCAAGTAGCCTGAAAACATTTCCGGCTGATGCACTAATTATGAAAGGACTGTTTGTTCCAAAGTGCTTATAATCTGCAAAATATACTTCATTCTTGTTTAAAAATGATCCTGCAGTTAAATTGTAATTTAATGATCCAATTCGTCGAATAGGTTTATTTTGTTTGATAGAAAGCTCTAACCTGTCGTAGTCAACATCACTTCCAAAAAGATCTTTAATTCCTTTGTAATAATGTAAAGTAAAGGTTGGGAATCTTGAATAACTATACCTTTTTACTCCATTATTAATTCGATAATAATATTCAGGAGTCCATCTAATTCTAAAATCTACTATGGATGCGTTATGATCAGAGACTAAATCGGTATTAAAATTGTCAACTGGAGGAATATTTGATGTAAAATCATTATCAAATGGATCATAAACATAAAAATCCGAATGATTGTACAACTGTTTTCTTTCTGCGTATTCAAATCTTGCCAGGAAGTCTACTCCGTTAACTATGTCTATACGATGAGCTAAAGCAAAATAGTCCTTTTGATAAAGTTTTAAATGATTCTCTTTCAAAAACAAGGTTGTTATTAAATTCAGGTTTTCAGTAATTCCTGTTCTATTATCAAAGTCTAATGTTTTCCTACCACCGTCTGCAAATACGTATGCTCTTTTTAATCCATTGTATCTGTAAGTTAAATGAAAATCGTTGGTCATTCGTTCTCGTCCAAAAGCATAATCAATATCATGACTTAGCATGAAATATTTACCACTATCTGTTCGATAAGTATAATTAAATTCCATTCCGTATTGCAAACCTTCAACAGTATTATAGTTTATGCGACCAAGATCTATTAAACCACCATAATAAAATCTATGTTTCCCATCTGCATATCGAAATGATCCGCCAGTTAAAACCTTGTTCCATCTGAATTTTGAATCTTTTTTCTCTATAGAATCACGGAATGTTGAATCTGTTTCCATTCTTACCTGGATTGAATCTTTTATTTTATACCCTTCAAATTCATCCATGGTAAGCGGTATAGGTCTTATAGAATCCCAGTACGCCACAGACCTTAATAATGCGCTATCTTCAATGTGATTCACATTATTATCCTTTATCTCAAGGTTCTTCTCTTTTTCTTCTTTTTCGTCAATATCTTCTCTAATAAGTTTTTTTAGTTTACGCGATTCTTTTTTTGTTAAATCATCTTTTTGAACCAATTGCTTAATTTTACTTTTCCCACTAAGAGAAATGCTGTTTATTTCATCCATGCTTGCTTTTGTTTCTGCAAGCATGTTTCTGTATAATGAATGATCCAGCTTTGAATTAAGTCTCACGTTATAATTTGATACAGATGCTACATACTTAAACCTAACATCAAAACCCATTGCTCTGGCTTCGATATCGAAATTGTGACTAATTGGCATCCATACTTCTTGATTTACGGGACTATAAACCTGGTTGATTTTTATTTTAAACATTTTTTGTTCAACTAAAAGTTCTGCACTGTGCAAATGCCAGAATCCTTCAACGATATAAATGTGCCCGGAATAAAGATCAAATCCCTCTCTACGAGGAATTACTTTTATTTTATGCACCAGATAATCCTGATCATAAAAGGAAGCATCCAATTGAAATTTATAATATGAAAAAGCATCCCTACTTAACGGAGAAATTATACCATCAATGTCATTATATAACGACAAGGTTATATATTCCATAGGAGACTCATCATTTTCATCCATGGTACTTCGCATTGAAATTACATTTTGCTCAACTATATCCGGAAGTTTGAAGTTCAAATCTGTAATGTTTTCCATAATCATTACCTTTCCTTCCTCAATTCCCTCCTTTTTTAAAGTCTTTTTCATAAGACGCGGAATATTTTCGAATTTCCCCGATCCTTTAATGTACACTCTACAATTGTATTCTTCCACCTGATTTAAATAATAATAACTCATAGCAACAGCTTTTCTCATGATAGAATATGCGGGATCTTCACCACTGGCAAGAATCCTAACTTCAGGAATTTTATAGAGTTGTTCTTCAAGTATTATATCTAACTTTTGAGTTTTTTCTAAACACCCAACTTCCATTTCTTTGGTTTTATAGCCTAAATAACGTACAGTTAATCTGTGATTTCCTGCCGGAAGATCTAATTTGTAATTTCCTTCAATATTAGAAGTTGTTCCTTTCGAAATTCCCGCTGCATAAACCGTTGCATATGGAATTGGTTTGCCAGCAGGATCTGTAATCCTGCCTTGTATGCATTGAGAAAAAGAAAATAGAGTAGTTGTAACTAATAACAAGGTTAATAACAGTTCTTTCATTTTTGCGGTATGTTTTTAAAATTATCTGTCAGACGATTATTTAAAGATAAAGTTACAGCAGATAAAATAAAACCATAACTTATTTTTGTTAAAAAGCATTAAATTTCGGTTTTGTATATGAAATTAAATTCTCTAATTTTGGTGCTGAAAAGTTTGGCCCCATAGTTCAAGGGATAGAATAGCAGTTTCCTAAACTGTAGATCCAGGTTCGAGTCCTGGTGGGGCTACAAAAAAGAGGCTGTCCAAAAAGTAAAAGGACAGCCTTTTAATTTTGTTGTCCCCTTAAAATTTACGATCTTAAGGGTGAACATGACAACAAGATCAAAGATAC
>JANQHR010000092.1 GCA_028282585.1 Bacteroidales bacterium
CCAGAATATAGAGAAGCAGGGATATCTATACTGACTTACTTTGATCATGTTTTAAGAGTTAAATATCCAAATATAGAAGTTAAGGTCAGAATTGAACAACATGAAAAAATTGTGCGAATGGTGATAGAGACACTAGATGGAAAGACGAAAATAATAGAGGAGACATTAATAGAATATGGGCATTGCTGAAAAATGCTATGATTGAAGATGGTCAAAAAATAATTTTACTTTTGAATCAGTAATACCGTCTTATGAAATGCCCTGAATGCTCCTCACAACATATACGCAAAAATGGAATTAACCGACAAGGAAAACAAAACTATATTTGTGTCGATTGTTCTCGCCAATTTATTGATGATTATGAACCTTATCTTGGGTACTCTGATGAGATAAGAGAAGAATGTATCAAAATGTATGTTAATGGAATGGGTTTTAGGGCGATGCCTTCGGCGTGGGCGGTAGCCCAATCGAAAGAGTTAAAGGCGTTCACCATACAACTGTGATAAAATGGGTAAAACAGGTAAGTGAATTATTACCAGATGCGTACGATCCAGAAGAAACTCCTGAAGTAGGGGAACTTGATGAATTGGAAACTATGGAAGGAAAAAAAAGAAAAAATTTGGTTATGGACAGCCGTAAATCATTTTAAAAAAGGTATTTTAGGTTGGGTATTAGGAGATCATAGTGCTGAAACATTTAAGCCACTATGGGAAAAAGTAAAAAAGTGGGACTGTTATTTTTATGTAACTGATGGATGGAAGGTTTATCCAAAATTTATTCCAGATGGATACCAAATTATTAGTAAAACTTATTTGACTTGAGTAGAAGGGGAAAATACGCTTATTACGACATTATCTAGCGAGATTACATAGAAAAACTCTTTGTTATTCTAAATCAATTCAAATGTTGAAGTATTCTATCGGTCTTTTACTTCATTATTTGCGATGGGGGGATGTACCAGTTTCCTACCGTTCATAGTTCGATTCAGCAACGCCTAAATTCTTTAATATCTTCTTTTTTTTGTTTTTTATGAGTTGGTCTAGGTATTTTTAGTTTTCTTTTTAGTTCATATTTGACAAATTTATATATATTTATGTATTTAATAGCTATATCTTGAATTAAATATAGCCATAATTGTATCTCCTTATAACTGTTAAAACTCTCTGGATCTCTAAGTTCTTGTTGAATTTTTGCTGCGATTTCAACATCGATTGCGCTCCGCGCACCAGCAGAGCTGATCGTTTTAGGCCTCCCAGATGAAATTCTTTTCAATAAAAGATTTTCTATTCCACCATCTCTATACATTTTCAACCAGCGATCTCCTTGTAGTTTCACCCTTATTTAGCAGTTCCGCAGTTTTTCTCACAGTCAATGCTTGTTGGGATTTTAGTAAGTATAAAGCTTGTACTTTATTTTGATTCAAGATCGTTTTTTGAGCTTTCATTAAATCTTTAAGGGTTTCAATAGATTCTCGAATTTCAATGGATGGCCTTCCTGACATTTTAACCAATTAATCTCTTTATTTTGCTTCCAAGTCTACCATAACTTTAGAAAATTGATATTAGCAAAAGAATTCTGCTATGTGCTCAATTCTCCGTCAAATGGGAAAGTCTTCCTTAAAGTGCGCACCATAAAAGATTGGAAGCAGAAGGGATTATTTGTGTTTGTATTGATTTATCTGGTATCAGTAAAGATAGTGATCCTGAAAAGTGGTATGCTGGATTGGTAAATAAATGGGCAAAGTCTTGTCCTCTTCCTGAGAGTTTTGACTATAAAATATGGTTGAAGGATAATAAAAAAGATTTTCATCCGGCTGATTTATTTCATGAGTTTATTGAAACTATTTTATTCTTGATTATTGTTCAGTATAGTGTCTCATTTTTAATTGAAATAACTATAACTGCAAATGAATTACTCAAAACTTTTGATTTTTAAGGTATTAGAACATGAGGACCTATTCTTATTACATAGCACAGTTCAATATCGCAAGGATGCTTGCACCAACAATTGACGACCCATTGATGGAGCGATTTGTATCTAATCTACATCATATCAATACCTTAGCTGGAAAGAGTTCAGGTTTTGTGTGGCAATTACAAACTGAACAGGGCAACTCTGTGTCAATCCGTCCATATGAGGATGAACGGATATTGGTTAATCTCTCAGTTTGGGAATCCTTAGAGACTATGTTTGATTTTATTTACCAAGGGAAACATTCCGATATGATGCGTCATCGTCGGGAATGGTTTGATCACTTCGAAGAACCATCTCTTGTACTTTGGTGGGTTCCAGTAGGCCATATACCGACAATAGATGAAGCTAAAGAGCGGTTGGAGTATTTGCGACGTTATGGTCCCACTCCACATGCCTTTACTTTTAATATGAGGTTTCCAATGCCGAATGTTGAGGATATGTGCTAAAAAGTAATAAATATTTATTTTCACCCACTAAATGATTAAGCAATTCTAAAGTATTTTATATCGATTTCATATATATAGCAGGGTATAATTGTATAAGGGACATAACATAGGCTATGATCCGCGCGATAGAAGGTTTTGTTTGTATCTCATCAAATCGTATACTGCTATACCTATTTAGGGCTTGCTTACGAACTCTAAAATCGTTGCTATATAAGAGTTGTAGTGCTTTTTGGTGCAAAAAAATGCCTCATGATAATCTCTCAAAACCTGAAAATGGGATTATAACCCTTGCACAACGTTTCTAATTTAGATTTTCTTTTGGGATGAAATTACCAGTATGCAAGCTCTTCACGGGCATTAAATTCGATTTGACTTTTTAGGCAAGCCCTATTTAGGGCTTGCTGAAAAAGCCCTAAAGCTATGAGTACTTTTACTTATCGAGTTGATAAGACCATAAACTAATAACAAATAATTATCATTATTGATTTATTAATAATATTTCTTAATGAATCAACCCTAAAATAGGCGATTTTTTAAAAAAAGGTAAAAAGTAAGGTGAAAAATTTTTTTCACAATTGTATTTAAGTTCATTACTAAAAAAGCGATTGCAATACTACTTTCTGCTGTATTTGATAATTTAGACATTATCTTATTAAGTCCAAATCTTCTCTTTCCTTGACCAAATTTTCCTTCAATAACATTTCTATAACTTTCATCTAATCGATTTTGTTTCTTTTTTTCTGGAGTTATATTTTTTGGAGTCCTTCCCAATGGCGGACCACTTATTCTAATGCCTAATTCTTTACACAATGCTCTATTCTCTCTTGTCCTATAAATTTTATCTACATGAACAGATTCTGGATAGTAACCTGTATAATTTTTATATTCTTCGATTTGCCCTTTAAAATCCTTCGATTCGTTAAAATTATTCCAACTTAAATGGTCTAAAAATATATATCCATCTACATAACTTGCTGAAATTTTCGCTCCAAATTCTGTAGATGTTCTAGTTTTTCCTCTTACTATTGGACGTATATGGGGTTAGCCTGAAGGGGTGACAATGAAGCTCAAAGGTTAATAGGATAAGGGTTTCGAGGATAATTTGCTATTTGTTTTTAGATAAATTATTGAGAATCCTTATTTTATACTATTAATGTAATAAATTATAGGACAAAAAAATCAAAAACAAATTTAATTACGGCAAAAAATCTGAGAAAATCGGTATTAATAAAAA
>JANQHR010000060.1 GCA_028282585.1 Bacteroidales bacterium
AGCTTTTAGAACAACATTAAGAGGTGTTGTTGACATTAAGTTTTTCTTATATCGTGTAGCTAAAATATGGGCTTAACTTTTTTTATTAATCCACCATAATTTTCAAGTGATCCGTTATTTGATGTTAAAGTGATCCTAAAGGTATAAAAATCATAAAACAAAAAAGCCTTTCTCCATTGAAGAAAGGCTTTGATTTGTATTTTACATCTTTTTATAACTTATTCACATGTAAAGTTAAACTAGATTTTAAGTTAGCTGCTTTGTTTGCATGAATGATATTCTTCTTTGCTAATTTATCAAGCATTGAAGAAACTTTTGGTAATAATGCAACAGCTTCAGCTTTATCAGTAGTATTACGTAAAACTTTTATTGCATTACGCGTAGTTCTTGCGAAATACTTGTTGTGAAGTCTTAACTTTTCACTCTGTCTTGCTCTTTTCTCTGCTGACTTATGGTTTGCCATAATTTCTCCGTTAACTTATTAATTTTTTTAGTACTCCGTAGGGGAATCGAACCCCTGTTACCAGGATGAAAACCTGGCGTCCTAACCCCTAGACGAACGGAGCATAATCTCAAGTCTGAAACTTGGTGGTGCAAAAGTAAATGATTTTTTTATTCTTGCAAATATTTTTTAAAAAATTTTATTTTTTTTGAGAAAAAATTTAAGCTTTAAGGCACAACTAGTAATACATTAATTGTTTTTAATTAATTGACAAGCAATATCATGTAAATTTAATCCTGAAAAATTGCCGCTACTCATCATTAATAAATTATGATTTAACAGATTTATGCGCTTGATATAATGAATAAGATCGTTTTGGTTGGTAAAAACAATCAAATGCTCATTATTAAATGCTTTTTTTACCTGACTCTCACTAATTGGTTTGAGTCTTTTATGCTTAACTACTTCGGGATTAAAATAAACGATTGCTTTATCTGCACCTGCCATGGTCCCATTGTATTCGGCTAAGAAATTTATATTTAAGCTGCTGAAAGTATGTAACTCCATTATAGCGATAAGCTTTCTAGTATTAAATTGATCTTTTACTGCATTAACAGTGGCTTTTAACTTAGATGGTGAGTGGGCAAAATCTCTGAAGATTGTGGTACTTTCATTTTCAGCTAACACCTCTAATCGTTTTGCAGCTCCTTTAAACTCAGATATAGCTGAATAAAACTCCTCGTCGCTTAATCCAAGTTTATTACATACTAATTTAGCACCGCTAATATTTTGAAGGTTGTGTTCACCAAATACCTTAACAGAAATTTCTTTATCTAAATTGATTAGAAATGTTTTGTTTTTTCTTTTTGTATATGAATGCGTATTATAACCTGTTTTTTGAATTGAAATATCTGATTCCTTTACAATGTCAATTAAATTTTTGTCATGTTTATAATAAAATAAACATCCATTTTTATCGATTTGATTTATAAAAAGGCTGAATTGTTTTTTATAATTTTCAAAGGTTGGAAATACATTTATATGATCCCATGCTATTCCGCTAATTAAGGCTATATGAGGTTTGTATAAATGGAATTTGGGTCGGGGGTCAATTGGAGACGATAAATATTCATCTCCTTCAAAAACAGCAATTGGAGCTTCTTCTGTTAAATTTACCATTGTTTCGAATCCTTCAATTTGGGCACCTACCATATAATCAAATTTCATATTGTGAAATTTCAACACATGCATTATCATTGAAGTTATAGTAGTTTTTCCATGACTTCCTCCAATTACAACTCTTGTTTTGTTTTTAGTTTGTTCAAACAAATATTCAGGATAGGAATATATCTTTAAGTTTAACTCTTTAGCTTTTTTAAGCTCAGGATTATCAATTCTTGCATGCATTCCTAAAATAATCGCATCTATGTCAGGAGTAATTAGTTCAGGATTCCACCCAATATAATCAGGGAGAATATTGTATTTTTTTAATCGGGATCTGGATGGTTCAAATATTTCATCATCCGATCCTGAAACTTGATAGCCTTTTTTACATAGACTTATGGCTAAATTATGCATGGCACTACCACCAACTGCAATAAAATGAACTTTCATTTTTTATATTTGTATTTAAATTGTGAAGAAGTTAAAGATAAGAGTAAAAAGATTAAAGTAAAAAAGTATGATCAATATTAATAGAGTGGATAAACTTATATAATAAATGATCGAGAAAGTATAATAGAGAAATCTGAAATTTTAAACTAAGTAAAAATGAAACTATATCCTATACACATTAGTAATTTTAAGATTGATGGTGGTGCAATGTTTGGAGTTGTGCCTAAGGTTTTATGGCAAAGCAAATATCCAGCCGATGAAAATAATCTGTGCAATTGGGCATTACGCTCTTTACTTATTGATACAGGAGATCGTGTAATTTTAATTGATAATGGTCATGGAGATAAGCAAAACGAAAAGTTTTTTAAGCACGTTCATTTAAATGGTGGAGATGGGTTAGAAGGAGCCTTGAAAAAAAATGAATATACTTTTGATGATGTTACAGATATGATTTTAACACACCTTCATACAGATCATTGCGGAGGAGGAGTCAAACATAATGAGGATAAGTCAGGTTTTGAGATGGTTTTTAAAAATGCGACTTATTGGATAAGTAAACCACAATGGGAAAGTGCTATGAATCCAAACAAACAAGAAGGTGCAGCATTTCTGGAAGAGAATATAATGCCCATGTTAAAAAGCGGCCAGGTAAAATTTATTGAAGAAGATACAGAATTATATACGGGAATAGAACTACGCCTTTACAACGGACATACAAAGGGCCAAATTATTCCTTTTATCAATACCGGAGAGCAAACCGTTGTGTTTATGGCAGATTTAATTCCATCAACTGCACATATTCCTTTGGTTTGGAACATGGCTTATGATGTAAGTCCTATGCTTATGCTACAAGAAAAGGAAGACTTTCTGAACGAAGCTGCTGAAAACAATTATATACTGTTTTTCCAGCACGATTTATATAATGAATGTGCGCGCGTCCATAAAACTGAAAAAGGTGTGAGGCTCAAAGAAACATTTACTTTATTGAGCTGATCTAGTGCATTAGTATTGTTGTTTAAGGTGCTGTAGGCCAGCGTTTTTTTGTTGTAACTAAGTATTGTTTAGTAATTTAGCAAAAAACATGAACAAAGTGTTTTTGTTTGTGTTACTTAGTTAACAAAATAGTCATTTTCAAAATCATAAAACTTTATGGGTAAAAATATTTTAGTAATTGGTTCAAATTCAAGTATTGCGAAGAAGCTAATTGATATGGAATTAAAAGAAGGAAATCATATTTTTTCAATTAGTAGAAAAGGATTTGAGCTGGAAAACACTAATTTTCATCATCAAATATTAGATGTTTTAGAAGAAAATATTCCAGAAGATTTTCTCCCCGATTCGATAGACGGAATGGTTTATTTTCCTGGGACGATTAATTTAAAACCATTTAAAGCTTTAAAGCAAAATGTCATATTATCGGATATAAGGATTAATGTTCTTGGTGCAGTAAATGTAATTCAGCAAGTTCTTAAAAAATTGAGCTTAGGTAGTTCCGTTTTATTGTTTTCATCTGTGGCTGTTAGGTTAGGAATGCCTTATCATTCGTCAGTAGCAATTTCTAAAGGAGCAGTTGAAGGATTAACGATATCGCTTGCATCAGAACTGGCGCCAAAAGTAAGAGTTAATTGTGTGGCACCTTCATTAACCAGTACAAATATGGCATCAAGATTTATTGATACTGAAGAAAAATTAAATTCAATGAAAAACCGACATCCTTTGAAATCCATAGGCCAACCAGAGGATTTAGCGTATTTGATTTCTTATTTGTTATCAGATAAATCAAAATGGGTAACCGGACAGGTTATATCTGTGGATGGCGGATTATCAAACTTAAAAATGTAGAAATGAATTTTAGAGGAAAAACTTTTCATCGTTTAGATATTGCAATAACACGTTGGATGGCATCCAAAGGGCTTATCTTGTTACGTTGGAGTATCGGAATAATTTTTTTTTGGTTTGGATTTTTGAAATTTTTTGAAGGCTTAAGCCCCGCTGAAGATCTTGCTATACGAACTATTGATAAAATCACTTTTGGGTTTATTCCGGATAATTTAATTATATATGGTTTAGCCTTTTGGGAAGTTTTAATAGGAATTGGACTCATATTTAATATTTTTCTGAGAGAAACATTGTTGTTGCTTTATTTACAAATGGTTGGAACTTTTATGCCCGTGGTTTTATTCTCTGATGAGGTTTTTAATGTCTTTCCTTATTCATTAACAATAGAAGGCCAGTATATTATTAAAAACTTAATTCTTTTTAGTGCCGGAATTGTTTTAGGAGCAACAGTGAGAGGTGGAAGGTTGGAATCTAAGTGAAGTCAAAATCAACAATTGTGAAAGAAGATTGCTAATTTTATCTCAAATTTTAAAATTGAGATAAATGTTATATTTTTCAGATGTAGTAATTGACCAACTGACAGTTCATAAGGTTGGTAGTAAGTATAATGAAGAAAATATTCGACTTTCTAAAGAAACTTTAAAGCTCGATAACGAAATAAAAGAATTACTTGCTAAATACTTTCTTACACCTTTTAAATCTAATGAATATTTTACCTTTTATCACGAATCAGATTTAAATCTGAATGAAGTATTTCATTTTGTTTCAAAAATCTTTGAAAATCCTGAAGAGATTTATAATCAGTCGGTAAATTTAGCAAAGCATCTTTATGAAAACTCAACTCATCCAAATATCAATGGAGGAGAGTTTTATACTGTCCATTTTCAGGATATACAATTTAATCATGAAGTTGTTGATGCTATCGGATTATTTAAATCAGAAACCAGGGAGACATTCTTAAAGGTTTACTCAAAAGATGAGAATTATACCATAGAGAGCGATCAAGGAATTGATATTAAAAAGCTTGATAAAGGTTGCCTTATTCTGAATTTTGAAAAAGAAAACGGTTACGTTGTTACTTCAGTGGATAAATTGAGTAAGGGTGAAGACGCTCGTTATTGGATTGATGATTTTCTAAAAATTAAACAACGCGAAGATGAGTATTACCACACTGAGAATGTAATGAAAATGTATAAGGATTTTGTAGTTAAGGAAATTCCAAACGAATATGAGGTTACTAAAGCAGATCAGGTTGATATGATTAATAAATCCAAAAAGTTCTTTAAGGAAACCGATAATTTTCAACTGGAAGATTTCTCAGAGCAGGTAATTGAAGATAAAAATTTAATAGAAAGCTTTACTAACTATAAAAAAGCCTATGAATCTGAAAATGAAATTGAAATTTCAGAAGAATTTGAAATATCTCAAAGTGCTGCAAAAAAACAATTTCGTGTTTTTAAAAGCGTAATTAAACTCGATAAAAATTTTCACATCTATGTTCATGGAAACAGAGATTACATTATAAAAGGTTTTGATGAAAAGACAGGGATGAATTATTATCAGGTATTTTTTAATGAAGAAAAATAATTTTAAATATGAGCGATAGGATATCTTCAAAGGAATTTGTTAAGAAGGTTTTTATTAAAGAAACGGGAAAATTGGTTGATAATGGATCTTATCACTTTGCATTTGTTATTATAGCCCAGGCGTTGGAAACTTTGGGCAGTTTTTTAGACTCTAAACCTTTGAAAGCGCGAGATCAGTCTAAAATTCGATTTTCTCATGCGATAAACAAGCTAATGCCTGTTAGGTATGCAAAACATAATGATAAGCATAAGTTGTACGACCAATTAAGAGCAAATCTGGCACATACGTTTACTTCAAGTCAACATATTATTTTAACATCAAAATCTAATAAAGAATTAGGAAATAAGCATTTGGAAAAAGTAAACGATAAATTGGTTTTAGTAGCTGAAGATTTTTATGAGGATTTTAAAAAAGCTTGTGTAAGACTAATTGAAGGAATGGAAAAAGGAATTATTTCTGATAAAAAAATAAATTCTGAGTTTTATTATACTTTTTAATAATTTCTTATCTTGCTATAAATAAAAAACTTTGAAAATGAAAATTAGAAAAAAAGGATACTGGCTTTTATTTACTTTAACTGTGTTTTTTACTTTACTTGCTATATCTACAATAATACCATCTGAACGAGCAAGTAAAGTTTGTATGATGGGCTATAAAGCACATTGTACTTTTACTCCAATAAGCACAATATTATGTGTAGTTCCTGCCGGTTTGGTATGCTTTGTTAGAAAAAGATTTTTTGTTTCGTACAAGTAATCTTAATTTGATTCTACCATTTCAAATGGTATTTCGAGTATAGATTGGTATTCTAATCCTTTTTCCTCAATTAATTTATCACCAGATTCAAAATACCAGGTTATCTTTATTTGTTTACCTGTCTCATTAATTTTTTCTAACTCGATAAAAATTTGGTAAAACATTTTTGCAGATGATGAATTGAAGTACTCCATTTTACAGAGAAGATTGGTACTCTCATTTGGATGTTTTATATAATTTTCAATCCATTCAAATACAGGTTCAAAAAATTTTGCTGAATCTTCAGGTAAAGAATTTCCTGAAATTTCAAAATGATTATTTTCCGGATCAAAGATCAAATAAGGAGTATCTCTTGTTTCCTGAAATTCTAGTTTTTTTATCATTGAAAATGATTTAAGCTATTACATTAATTGAAAGGAATGATTTTTTATTATCTATTCTCTGAACAGAATAATTAATAGGAGAAATTAACCTTCGTGCAATGTCAATCAATCCGATTCCGGCACCACCATTATTTGGAAGATTACGTTCTCTTAGTTTGTTTAAATATAGATCTTTTAATTCTTTTCCATTCAATCCATTTATATAATCCAAACGATCTTGTAGATCTTCAACAAATTCGTTTCTTATTAAATTACCTGTATTTACTACAAAATAACCATCAGTTTTACCAATTAAGAAAATTCCTTCTTTTTTATTTCCTTCTTTTAAACAATGTCGGCTTATATTTTGGAGTAATTCAACAAGTATGTGAAATATTTTCTTCTTAGAAGCAGAGTCTTTATGTTCTTTTTGAAGATTTTCCTCAATAATTTTTAGGACCGGAAAAATTGCATCTTGCGAAAAATCACCTTTATGAATTACAAGAATTTCATCAGATACCATTTTTTGATGATAATTGATAGCCTCATCAATTCGAAAGGCAAATTCAGCCTTAAATTTTTTTTCTTCAATATTCGATTTTAATATAATCTGATTGTAGAAAAGAGCATATTTTTTATCGAAATCTTTAAACACATATTCAAGCTTCTGTCCCGATTTACGAGCCATTTCAATAAGGCCAAGTCCTGCACCACCTTTATCCGAAATCTGTTCATTTTCAAGAACCTCTCGGTACAAAGCTTTTAGTTCTTCCTTATCTAAACTATTAACTTTTTCCAATTGGCGCTCAAGATTCTCAATCTTGGTATTTTCAATTAAATTACCTGATGTTATATAGTAAGTATCTTGCCAGTTTTTAGTGAGAAAAAACCCTTCGTTTGTTGATGCATGCACCTTCCCATCAAGCGACTCGCCATGTCGTACAATGTTTTGAAAGCATTCTGCCATTAAGAATGAAGCCTTCTTTTTCATTTTATGTAATGAGTCAATATTATTGATGTTATATTCACTTAACTCAATTAGTTTGTTGGTGATATCATCACTAAAATCGCCATTATAAAGCAAGCACAAATTGTCTTCTTTGATGCGGTCGAAAAACCAAAATGTTGAGTTGATATTCATAAACTGCTTAGGTTGGTGCTCCAAACAATTAATAAAATAAGTGAAAATTTCTGAAAAGCACCAATTTTTTCAAGTTAAAATGTTATTAAAAATGATAAACTATTGATTTTACAGACTCATTTTTCATTAAGAAATTTTAATATATCTTTAAAATCTTCAAAAAGGGAAAATATGAAAGCAGCCATTATAGATCAATTTGGGGGACCAGAGGTTTTTAAGATAAAAGAAATAGAGAAACCTAAAGTTAAACCAGACCAATTATTGGTTAAAGTAAAAACCGTAGGGATAAATCCAATTGATTGGAAACAACGTAAAGGAAACCATAAGTTCGTTTTAGGATCACCTTTTCCAATTGTTTTAGGATATGATGTTTGTGGTGAAGTTGTTGAGGTTGGTAATAAGATTTCAAAGTTTAATGTTGGAGATGATGTTTTTGGAGTGCTGAACAATAAGTATGGTGGGGCAATGGCCGAGTTTGCTGTAGGAAACGAATTTTGTTTTGCCATAAAACCAAAAGAAATTTCTAAGGAAGAAGCCGCTGCATTTCCTATGGTTTCACTAACAGCTTTACAAGCACTTAGAGATAAAGTTGGACTAAAAAATAATCAAACAGTTGTGTTCAATGGAGCATCTGGAGGTGTTGGACACGTAGCTATTCAAATTGCAAAACTGATAGGAGCTAAAGTAATAACTGTAGCTAGTAAAAGTAGCAAGAAATTTATGAGCCAATTTAATCCGGATGAATTCATTGATTATACTGAACAGAACGTTTTAAATACTAACATTAAAGCAGATGTATTTTTTGATGTAATTGGAAACCTTACCTTTCCAAAAGTTAAACATTTGCTAAAATCCGGAGGTACATATTTAAATTTGAATTACATTCATTCTATAACAAAGCTTCCTGTTAACATTCTTCATCAAATTTTCTCTAAAGGGAAAAAGGCAAAAACTATATTAATGAAACACGATAGTTCCGATCTTGATATGATTTCGAAGTGGATACAAGAGAAAAAGATAAAAATATGTTTGGATAAAGTTTTTAATCTGGATCAAGTTCATAAAGCTCACCAATATGCCGAGCAGGGGCACAATAAAGGAAAGAATGTAATAGTTATTAGTGAATAAGTTTTTAATAATGGCTAATAAATCAAAAAAGAAAAGCAAAACCAATTGGAAAAAACAACTATTTAAAATCATTATTTCAGGTATACTGATTTTAGGAATGTTTATGTTTTCTTTGGTACTGCTAATTAGGATTGGTGCATTTGGTGAATTGCCAGGCTATGCCGAATTAAAAAAAATAAGAAATAATACAGCTACAAATATTTATTCGGTCGACAATAAGTTGTTAGGTAGATATTATCATCAAAACAGAACAAATGCAAGATTTGAAGATATCCCGGATCATTTAATAAAAGCATTGGTGGCAACGGAGGACGTGCGTTTCTTCAAACATAAAGGCCTGGATTTCAGAAGTACAATGCGAGTTTTGGTAAAAACTGTGATGATGTTTGATCGTAGCTCCGGTGGTGGAAGTACTTTAAGCCAGCAATTAGCAAAGAATTTATATGGTAGAGCTGATCATGGAATTTTTACAATTCCAGTGGCAAAAATCAAAGAAATTATTCTAGCACGGCGAATTGAAAAGTTGTATTCAAAAGAAGAAATCCTTGAACTTTATTTAAATACGGTCTCTTTTGGTGAAAACACTTATGGAATCGAAACTGCATCAATTATTTTCTTTGGCAAACAACCTTCCGAGTTAAAAATTGAAGAATCGGCGGTTTTAGTCGGACTTTTAAAAGCAAATACCAGTTATAATCCTCGTATGAATAAAGACGCGTCGCTAAAACGTAGAAATATTGTTTTGGGTCAGATGCATAAATATGGTTTTTTAAAAAGTGCTGAGGTTGATTCAATAAAAAAGATACCTGTTTCGATTAAATATAGAAAGTTAACATATACGGAAGGCCCAGCACCTTATTTCAGAGAATATGTAAGAAAGGAATGTTCCCGAATTCTAGAAAATTCGAAACGACAAGATGGCTCATCATATAATCTTTATACCGATGGTTTAAAAGTGTATACAACCCTAAATGGCACTATGCAAGAGTATTTAGAAGAAGTTGTTAAGAGCCACATGTCTAAGCTTCAGGTAATATTTGATAGGCATTGGGAAGGAGAAGAACCATGGTTAGCAGATCCAAATCTGGCAATGTTACAAATAAAACAGAGTAATTCTTATAAATCTTTAATTAAAAAAGGATTAACACATAATGATGCTATGGTTGCAATGAAAGTACCGCATAAAACGGAAATCTTTACCTGGGAAGGTGTAAAAGATACTACTATTTCATCATTAGATTCATTATTACACCATTTTAAAATGTTGCAAATAGGTTCGTTGGTAATGAATGGTAAAAATGGAGATATTCTAGCTTGGGTAGGTGGAATTAATTACAAGTATTTTAAATATGATCATGTTACTTCAAAACGACAGGCGGGTTCTACTATAAAGCCTATTGTATATGCATCAGCAATAAGAAGTGGAATTAAACCTTGTGATTTTTTTGAGAATGATAGTGCTGTTTACGAAGATTATGACGATTGGACACCTCAAAACTCAGATGGTGAATATGGAGGTTATTATTCTGTAAAAGGAGCTTTAACAAATTCAATAAATACCGTAAGTGTTAAACTTTTATTGCAGGCTGGAATTGATTCTACAATTCAATTAGCCAAAGACTTTGGAATTGAATCGTATTTACCTCCGGTTCCCTCGATGGCACTTGGTACGGGTGAAGTTTCGCTTTACGAAATGGTTAGATCTTATACAGTTTTTTTAAATAATGGAAAAAATATTGAACCCCGAATTATAAGAAGAATAGAAGATTCAAATGGAAATGTACTTTATTCGGATCTTGCCCATGAACCAAAAGATACTATTGTAAATGAAGATGTTGCGAATACGGTATTAGAAATGATGAAAGGTGTTGTTGATCGTGGAACAGCTAGTAGTTTAAGAACTATATGGAATTTCGAAGGAGATTTTGTAGGTAAAACAGGTACAACCCAAAATAATACTGATGCATGGTTTATTGGTATGAACCCAAAATTGGTTGCAGGTGTTTGGGTTGGAGGTGATAATCCTGTAGTTAGATTTAAAACAACCAATTACGGACAAGGAGCATATTCAGCTTTACCCGTGTTTGCAAACTTTTTCAAAAAACTTTATTCAGATCGAAAATATGCTTATCTTGGAAATGAAAAATTTAATATAACCGATTCTACTGGTTTACAATTAGATTGCAATGATTTTGACGAAGAAGGCGAACCTCGTATTATTGAATTGTTCAAATCAGAAGATGAAAATATAGGTGACTTTATAAAGAGAATATTCAAACGTAAAAAAGACAGGCAAAAACAAAAAGAAAAACACCAATAAATTATATTTTAAGCTTTTACAGAACTTGTGTTTATTTCAAAAAAAAGTATAATTGTTATAAAAATTCAACTCTAATTTTCATAATATGCGGACCTACAAGATACTTGTTGTTGAAGATGACCCTGTTTATTTAAGAATTTTGAGCCATATACTTATTGAGCTTGATAAAAAAATTAAGATACTTCAAACAGATAATGGCCTTAATGCACTGGAAATCTTAAAAAAAGAAATACCTGATTTAATTATAACCGACTGGGATATGCCACAGATGAGTGGAATAGAATTTTGTGAACGAATAAGAGCTAACCAAGATTTTAAGGATATACCTGTTATAATGTGTACAGGAATTAATAAATCTTCAGAAAACCTCAAAACTGCTTTCGAATCAGGAGTTGTCGATTTTGTCAGGAAACCAATTGATAAAATGGAACTAATGTCCAGGGTTAATTCGATGCTTAAATTATCAGAATCTTATCAGACCATAAAAAAGCAAAAAGAGCAAATTGAAACTGAAAAATACAAATCTGACCAATTATTGCTCAATATATTGCCACAAAAAATAGCTGATGATTTAAAAGAAAAAGGTAAAACTAAGCCTGAGTTATTCAAAAATGTATCAGTACTTTATAGTGATATTGTTGATTTTACAGAAAAAACCTTAAAAATCCCTGCTAATATATTATTAGAGGAACTTAATGATCTTATAAAAGCATTTGATGCTATAATGATTAAAAATAATTGTGAGAAGATTAAGACGGTAGGCGACGCCTATATTGCAGTCTGCGGATTACCTGTTCCAAATGAAAAACATGCTGAACATATTATTAATGCATCAAAAGACATTATTTCTTTCCTAGAACAGAGAAATGTTTTAAGTAAATATAAATGGGAGGTTAGAATAGGGATTGATAGTGGAGAAGTAGTTGGAGGAATTATAGGAACGCAAAAATATATTTATGATATATTTGGCGACCCTGTAAATACAGCATCGCGATTGGAACACAGTTCTGAAATGATGAGAATTAACCTTTCAGAAAGAACATATAATTTAGTAAAGGATAAATTCGAATTCGAAGAAAAAGCTCCTCTTGAAATTAAAGGTAAAGGAGTAATGAAAATGTATTTTGTTAAATAATTTTCAATTATTTTTTCTTTTAATTTCTTGAACTTTCCAGTAAGTAAGACTTCTCCAAAGCCATTCAAAAGGTCCAAATTTGAAATGCTTTATCCAAATAGGAGATATAATTAGCTGTATTGCCCAAATTCCAAAAACGAACAGCACTTGTTGAGCTCTTTCAACCTGACCATATAAAGCTAACCCATGACCATAAAAAATAAACGTTCCAATTATTGATTGTATTAAATAATTAGATAAAGCCGTTTGCCCAACAGCTTGTAAACTTTTTGTAAGCCAGTTTTTTTTGAATGATAATAGTAATAACATAACAATTCCAATATAACCTAACGCAACTAAAATACTTCCCCAGTAATTATATTGCGATCCAATGAAAAATGAATATTCCATGGAGAAATTATGATTAAAATTTTTAATTAAACCCAGGCCTATAATTAAATACCCGAACAATAATACGATAATGACTAGTTTAATGTAAAATCGTTTAGATTTTTGGGCAGATAAAACACCCCATTTGTATAGTGCCATTCCTATAAGCATTAACCCGCTGGATCTCCAACCATATAAGAAGAAATAAAGAAATGTTTGCATTTCAATAGATTCAGGAATTCTAATTTCCATTTGTTCTAAATAGCTTCCGGAATATAATTTAATTTCTCTTGTAACAGATTCAGCTGCCGGCAACCAGTTTTCCATTATTCCGGCTTTTGAAGCTTCTGGCATAAAAGGAATTGAAAATCCTGTAAATAGATATAAAATCGATGCAATTGACGTAAATATAATACCAACAATAAGCAAAGACCTTGCTTTCTTTTTACGAAATAGAACTACCCAAAGAGCAGATACTCCATAAGCAACAAGAATATCACCATACCATATTAGGTATGCATGTAATAAGCCGATTATAATTAACCAAAATGTTCTTCGATAATGTATATTAAGCGATTTTATTTCTTTTTCTTTCAATCTTTCTGTAAAAAGTATTATTCCCGCACCAAAAAGAATAGAGAATATAGACATGAATTTAGAATCTGCAACGATGTGACTAATTATCCATACAATTTTATTAATACCAGTAAAATCGCCATACGCAATAGGATTTATATAGGCTGCACCAATCATTGACATACTTTGAATGTTCATGATTAAAATTCCAAGTATTGCAAATCCTCTTAAAATATCCAGAGATATTATTCTTTCCGATAATGAAGTAGGAGTAACATTCATATTTGATATATTTTGAAAATTTAATTCGTAAATTACAAAAATAAAAAGTGAAGGTATGAAAATTATTGTAAAGCAGCTCTCTGATACGGAGAAGAAATCAAAAGGAATTTATAATTGGCCAATTTGGGAGAAAGAAGTTTCAAGATTTGATTGGTACTATGATTCAACAGAACACTGCCAGATTTTGGAAGGCAGAGTTATTATTGAAACGGATGAAGGAAATTTAGAAGTTAAAGCAGGCGATTTTGTTACGTTTCCAAAAGGATTAAAATGTATTTGGGATATCAAAGAAGATATAAAAAAGCACTATAAATTTGAGTAAAAACTATACTCACCTAACTTAAAAGTAAGTATAGTTTTTTAACTTATAAGTTTCTTTTGTTAATAAGTATTATTGATAAAGCAATAAAAAACCCTATATAACCTGAGGCGATTAACACGGTTAACCCTAATGGTAGCTCTTCAGGTAATATACCTATTTCTGAAAAATCTAGTTGACTTGTTCCGGTTGTTCCGGTATATTCCGTTTCAGATGTCATGGTAAGCACTTCGGGCCTTGGTGTTAAGTTTGAAATAATTTTTAAAGGAAAGAATCTTCTGGCTTCTTGGTTAAAAAATAGTCTGATAATTCCTTCAATCGGAAAATATAGTATAAACAGAATTATTGACAAAGCAGTATTTCTAAACAGCATAGCGAAAAGAAGTCCTAAAGTCATATAACCAATAGCTTGTATAAAATAAACAAACAGTAGATAAGAGTGATCCAACATTATATTAATTGTAATATCCTTGGTATTTATCAATCCAAAAATTAGTACCGCAATTAGCACCATAATAAAAGTATATATTGCGATAGTAAAAATGAAAAGTAACTTACCTGAGATAAGATCATTTCTACTTAATCCATCAATCACATTTTGTCTAAATGTTCTGAAAGAAAATTCATTTCCAACTAATGTAATTAATACAATTGTAAGGAAAATATTAAACCAGCTGGCAACCCAGGGGAAAAATGTCCAAATGTTTGGAAACTGATAAAGTCCTTTAATAGAGAATCCAGGTACGGTTATGTGCCATCGGGAAACTACCAACACTACTAGGAAAAAGAGTACAAAATGAATAATCATCAAGGTTTTAAATGCAGGATATGATAGTGCTTTTATTTTTTCAAGAGTGAAAAGTTTTTTCATCTTTTTATAATTTAATCTTTTAAAATCTTATTTAACTAGTTGTAAGAATTGATCTTCAAGACTTTGCTTTTTAACAACAATTTTCGATAACGGATATCCTTTTTCGTAACAAAACTTACTTAGATCTGTCGATTTATATATGCTTTTCAACACAACAGCCAGATCTTCTTCTTCTTTGTAAACGTTTGTTGCTAAATCAGAATCCTTTATTAAAACCATCAATTCATTTAGATTCTCGGCTTGTATATAAACTGTCTCATCGGTGGATAATAGTTCTCCAACCTTTCCATTAGCAATTAGTTCGCCTGATTTAAGAATCGCAACGTGAGAGCAAACTTTTTCTACCTCATCTAAAATATGGCTTGCTAGGATTATAGTTTTACCTTCTTTAGCCTGGGTTTGTATTATATGTCGAACTTCTGCGAATCCTTCCGGATCTAGTCCGTTCGTTGGTTCATCCAAAACTAAAACTTCCGGATTTCCGATTAACACAGATGCCATGGACATGCGTTGTTTCATTCCTAGTGAAAGATGTCCAAAATTCGTATGTTTTCTTTTTAATAGATTTGCAACACCCAGGGCATAATTAATATCATCTTCAGGCGCATTTTTTATTTTAGCAACGATTTTTAGATTTTCCCATAATGTTAAATAAGGGTAGAAATTTGGCGTTTCAACCAAAGATCCTATTCTACGACGAATTTGTTTTGTAAATGATTCTTCGAACCATTGAAAATGGCCACTATTTGCTTGTAAAATCCCTAAAACTACAGCCAGCGTTGTTGTTTTACCACTTCCATTCGGGCCTAGTATTCCGTATACTTCACCTTTTTTAACTTCGAACGAAACATCTTGAATTGCTCGAATATTTCCGTAATTTTTACTAAGGTTGTTTATTTTTAATATTGTTTCCACAAATACTTTTTTAAAAAGATTAATAAAAAAAGGATGCATAAGCATCCCGAGCAAGTTATATTTTTTTTAGTAGATAACCATAAATTAATTTCCTAACTCAGAGAAAAACTTAATTCTCATTAATCGTATTTCTTCTTCAGAGTATTCTTCTTCACCTAATTCTTCCAATGCAGCTTCTATTGATTCTGTTTCTGCTTCTTCCCTGAAATATTCATAAATATCTTCTTGTTTTTCTTCATCAATAGTTTGATTGATATAATAATCAATGTTGAGCTTGGTTCCTGATTGTACAATTGATTCAATCTCCTCGATAAGCTGAGGCATCTCAATTCCTTTTGCATCGGCAATATCATCAAGCGACATTTGTCTGTCGATACTTTGAATAATATAAACCTTTAAACCGGATTTATTTACAACGGATTTCACCACCATATCCATTGGACGAATTATCTCTTTTTCCTCTACATACTTATTAATTAAATCAACAAATTTGGCTCCATATTTTTGTGCTTTCCCTGCACCAACACCTGCGATTCGTTGCATTTCATCTATAGTTATAGGATATTGGATCGCCATATCCTCTATGGATGGGTCCTGGAATATAACAAATGGAGGAAGATTTAAATCTTTTGCAACTTTTTTACGCAAATCTTTTAGGATATTAAAAAGCTCCGTATCAACTGCAGCAGTTTTACCTTCACCAGATTTACCTTCTAATTCGTCATCTGCTGATTCGTAATCATGATCTTTGGTTAATGTAAATGGTTTTGGGTTCTTGATAAATTCTTTTCCCTGATCACTTACACTTAATAAACCGTAATTTTCAATATCTTTATTAATAAATCCGGCAACTAAAGCTTGGCGTAACACCGCATTCCAATATTTTGGATCTTCTTTTGAACCTTCTCCAAAAACCTCTAATTCGTGATGTTTATATGATCTAATAGCAGTGTTTTTTACTCCGGCTACTACATTGGCTACATGCTCTGCTTTAAACTTTTCTTTAACAGCTACAATTGAATTTAAAGCTAAAACCACATCATCTTTTCCTTCGAATTGCTCCTTTGGATGGTTACAATTGTCGCAATTTTCACAATTTTCCTGATGGTACTCTTCTCCAAAATAGTGCAAGAGCATTTTTCTTCGACATACCGCACTTTCTGCATAGGAAACCGTTTCAATTAGAAGTTGCTTTCCAATTTCTTGTTCTGCTAAAGGTTTACCCTGCATAAATTTTTCCAGCTTTTGTATGTCTTTATAACTATAAAAGGAAATACATTTCCCTTCACCACCATCGCGGCCAGCTCTGCCTGTTTCCTGATAATAACCTTCTAAACTTTTTGGTATGTCATAATGAATTACAAAACGTACATCGGGTTTATCGATTCCCATTCCGAAAGCAATGGTTGCTACAATTACATCTACATCTTCCATTAAGAATTTATCCTGATTGCCACTGCGGGTTGAAGCATCCATCCCGGCATGATACGGAAGGGCCTTTATTCCATTGACTTGCAAAATTTCTGCAAGTTCTTCAACTTTTTTTCTGCTTAAACAATAAATTATACCAGATTTTCCCGAGTTATTTTTAATAAACTTTATTATTTCTTTAGCTGCACTAACCTTGGGTCTTACCTCGTAATAAAGATTTTCTCTGTTAAACGAAGATTTAAAAACATTCGCATCCAGCATTTCCAGATTTTTCTGAATATCGCTCTGTACTTTTGGTGTTGCGGTTGCCGTTAAAGCTATAAGTGGTGCTACACCAATCTTATTTATAATAGGTCGAATACGTCTGTACTCAGGTCTAAAATCATGTCCCCACTCCGAAATACAGTGAGCTTCATCAACAGCATAGAAAGAAATTTTAGCTTGTTTTAAAAAAAGAATATTTTCTTCCTTTGTTAATGATTCGGGTGCAACGTAAAGCAATTTTGTTTTACCATCTAAAACATCTTGCTTTACTTTCTGCATTTGTGTTTTAGTTAATGAAGAATTTAAAAAATGTGCAATGCCTTCTTCAGTACTAAAACCTCGCATAGCATCAACCTGATTTTTCATTAAGGCAATTAAAGGAGATATAACAATTGCTGTCCCATCCATAATTAAGGAAGGTAGCTGATAGCATAATGATTTTCCTCCTCCGGTAGGCATTAAAACAAACGAATCGTTCCCATCAAGAACATTCCTTATCACTACCTCTTGATTTCCCTTAAATGTATCAAATCCAAAATATTTTTTGAGGTAATCCTTTAACGAAATATCTGCTCCTACGCTCATTCCTACATTAAATTATTTTATAAAACGGTTTAGGTCAACTGATAAAAGAAATAAAAAGTTTATTCCTGTGCAAATTTTTAAATTATTTCTAAAACATGTTTTAAAACGAAACCTTCAAAGATTATTTTAAAAATAAATACATTTGTACTCATAAATTTACAATAAAAATTTAAACTGATTATACCAAATCCAAGAATTTTATATACTTTTTGACTAAATGTTGGATTTTAAACCTGTATATAATGAATATTATAGATTTAGCTAAAAATACAATTCTTCAAGAATCCGAATCGATAAAAAAACTGGCAGATTATATTGATAAAGATTTTGAGGAAACAGTAAAAATTATTTTTGAAAGTAAGGGAAGGGTTATAATTACAGGTATTGGTAAAAGTGCAAATATTGCTCAAAAAATTGTAGCTACATTAAATTCAACAGGCACACCTGCTATTTTTATGCACGCTGCCGACGCCATACACGGCGATTTAGGAATTATACAAGAAGATGACGTGATTATTTGTATTTCTAAAAGTGGAAATACTCCTGAAATTAAAGTATTGGTTCCTTTAATTAAAAATCGAAAAAATACATTAATTGGAGTGGTTTCAAATGCAGATTCTTTTTTAGGATTACAGGCTGATTATGTTTTAAAATCTACTGTTGATAAGGAAGCTTGTCCTAATAACCTTGCCCCAACCAGCAGTACAACTGCACAGCTTGTTATCGGAGATGCTCTTGCGATATGTTTGTTAGAATACAGAGGATTTTCAAGTGATGATTTCGCAAAATACCATCCCGGAGGAGCTTTAGGTAAGAAGTTATACATGCGTGTTAGTGATTTATATAAAAACAATGAAGTACCTGGAGTGCTAGAGGAAGAAAGTGTAAAAAATGTTATTATTGAAATCAGTTCAAAACGACTTGGCGCAACGGTTGTACTGGATAAATCAAATAGAGTCTTGGGAATTATAACAGATGGTGATATTAGACGAATGCTTCAAAAACATGAGTCATTTGAAGATCTTAAAGCAAAGGATATTATGTCTAACAACCCCAAAAAAGTGGACAAAGATGAATTAGCAATTAATGCTTTTAATGTAATGGAGAAAAACAATATTATGCAATTAGTTGTAATGAATGATGACAATTATGTTGGAATGGTTCATTTGCACGATATTTTAAAGGAAGGAATAGTTTAGATGACAGAGAGCACAGAAGAAATGACTTTCCTTGAACATCTCGAAGAATTGAGATGGCATCTGATTCGTGCATTTACAGCGGTTTTAATAATCGCCATTGGAGCATTTATTTTTCATGAAATTGTTTTTGATAAAATTATTCTTGCTCCAAAAAATCCGGAGTTTCTTACAAACAGACTTCTCTGTCTTTTAGGTGAGATGGTTAATATTTCGAAATTATGCATTAATACTGATCCTTTTCAGATAATTAGTATTAAAATGGCCGGACAATTTACAATTCATATTACAACTTCAATATTTGCTGGTATTATAATCGGCTTTCCTTATATTTTTTGGGAATTCTGGAGATTCATAAAACCAGCACTTTATGAAAAGGAAAGTAAGCATACTCGAGGCGCCGTAACGATCAGTTCTTTGCTTTTTTTAATAGGAGTTTTATTTGGATATTTTGTTATTGCTCCATTATCGGTACATTTTTTAGGTTCATATAATGTAAGTGATGAGGTTATAAATCAAATAAATCTGAAATCTTATATTGGTACAATAACATCTGTAACGCTAGCTGCTGGATTAACATTTGAGCTTCCAATTTTAATTTACTTTTTAAGTAAAGCAGGATTGGTAACACCCCATTTTTTGAAAAAATACAGAAGACATTCCATAATTGTAATATTAATTTTAGCAGCGACTATTACACCACCGGATATTTTTAGTTTAATTCTAGTTACATTCCCTCTTTTAATTTTATATGAAGCTGGAATAATTATATCAAGAAAAATTCATGCGAAAATCAGTTAGCAAATAAATCATTTAAGGAGAAGATTTAATGATTTTAGTCACTTTTTTTGTGCTTTTGTTGTAAATCAAATAATATTACCTAACTTTGAAATTAAGTTAAATTAATTTTTAATTAACATTACTAATTTCTGCTAACTTATTTAAAGATTAATTAACCACACCACTTTAAAATAATCTGCTTTGAAAGTTAGAATTAATTTTAAATTCATTTTTAAAATGATTAAGGTTAAAAACTATACTTTAAATTTAGACTTTAATGATCCTGATAAAATCTTAGAGATTTATAAATTAGATGGTAAAGTACTTAAAAGTAGTAAAAGGAGTTTAGTTAAGCTTGTTAACTATAGAGGTTATAAAATTGTTGTTAAAGAACCCAGGTATCAAAATAAAAGAAAAAGATTTAGATTACTGAGTCTTTTTTCAAAAAGTGAAGCACAAAAAGCGTTAGATAGTATGGAGCTTCTTAATAAAAATGGAATACCCACCAATAAACCGTTAGTTTCGTATGAAAAAAGAAAATTTGGAATGGTAGAGGAGAGCTTTGAGCTATATGAGCATTTGGAGGGAGAGGTGGTTACAAGCAAACATGCTAGGGATGTAATATCACTTTTAAAGAAAATTCATAATTTAGGTTATGTACATAATGATACTCAGGTTCGAAACTTTATTTTTAATGAAAATCAAGTTTATACCATAGATTGTAAGCTAATTCCAAAAACATTTGGTAAAATTTCAGAGTATTCAGCTTTTATTGGTTTTGCTGTCGATATAAAGGAAGCCTTGAAGTATATAAACCAAAAAAGTTTTTCTTATAAAATTGCCTACTTTTTCTATTTATATTTTAGATTCTTTAGAAGAACCAAGAAAAAGATACGTTTAGCACTAAATCTTCAGCCTGGGCGTTATAAAGAAACTTTAAACAAAAAAGAGCGTCAGCGTGTTTCAATTGGTTGAATCTATGACGAACCTATTCTTTTTAATTGAATATTTAAATGCAAAAAAATATATATCTTTTATTTTTAACCACCTTATTGCAAATTAGCTTTTTATCTTCTTTTGCGCAATTAACAAAAGTAAGAGGTGTTGTTCGGGATGCTGAAACTAATGAGCCGATTTCGTTTGTAAATGTAACTTTCAAGAATTCTAGTATTGGAACTATTACAAATACCGATGGTGAATATTTTTTAGAGAGTAGAGAATATTACGATTCTATAATTTTATCATTTGTTGGATATAAGAAACAGACGCATGTAGTCAAAAAAAATCAGTTTCAAGAAATTAATTTTCTATTAGAACCAAATGTGTTTGAGTTAGATGAAATCGTAGTCCTCCCAACTGAAAATCCGGCTCATCCGATTCTTCGAAATATAATTGCTAATAAAGAAAAACATAATCCAAATAAAATTGATTTTTATTCTTACAGATTATATAATAAAATAGAAATCGATGTAAACAATGTTGACGAGGAATTTAAAAAAAACAGGCTTTTCAGAGACTTTCAGTTTATATTTGATTATGTTGATACTTCAACAATTACGGGCAAACCTTATTTGCCAATATTTATTACAGAAACTCTATCTGATTTTTATTATACTAAAAGTCCCGAAAGGGAAAGGGAAATTATTATAGCGTCAAAAATATCTGGTTTCGAGAATGCTAGTTTATCCCAATTTACCGGTAAAATGTACCAGGACATTAATATTTATGAAAATTATCAGTCCGTATTTGAACCAGGATTTGTGAGTCCAATTGCAGATTTTGGCTTAATGTTTTATAAATACTATTTAATTGACAGTTCTTTTATTGGTGATAAATGGTGCTACCAAATTTCATTTGTACCTAAAAGAAAACAGGAAAGAACGTTTCGCGGAGATTTCTGGGTAAATGATACAACATTTGCAATTGTAAAAATACAAATGAGAATGGCGAAAGATGTAAACCTAAACTATATTAATGATTTTGTTGCAGAATATGAGTATGCTCCTGTTGATGATAGTTTATGGTTTGTTACAAAAGAAAAAATGTTCTTTGATTTTAATATTACTGACAGGTCAACCGGTTTTTTCGGGAGAAAAACTACCTCTTATACAGATATTAATTTGAAAACTCCTCCTCCTGAAAATATAACAGGTTTGAATGAGAATATTATAGTAAAGGAAGATGCATTAATAAGCGATATGGAGTTTTGGGATGCAAACAGACCAATGAAGTTAACACCAAAAGAAAAACAGATTTATGATATGGTTGATTCTATTCAGAAAGTTCCAATATATACTACTTTCGAAAAAATAGTGTCCATGTTTGTTATGTATCATTACGAAATAGGGAAATTTCAAATTGGCCCATATTATAAATTTTATAGTTTTAACGAAATAGAAGGTAACAGATTCAGGTTTGGAGGAGAAACAAGTAGAAATTTTAGTACAACCTATCAAATAAATGCTCATGCGGCCTATGGCGATAAAGATAACCGCTTTAAGTTTGGACTTGGGTACATTTATTTATTTGATAAAAATCCCAGAGTTTCGCTTGAAATGCAGTTCAAACATGATATTCAACAATTAGGACAAAGTCCGAATGCTTTAACCGAAGATAACTTTTTTACCTCAATACTAAGGAGAAACCCAAACTATAAACTAACGATGGTGGATGATTTTAGAACTACGTTCGAAAAAGAGTGGTTTCAAGGATTAACTACAAAATTTACATTTAACTATAGAGACATTGAATCATCTGAATATGTGCAATTTCAAAATGCCAGTGCTACTGATACGGTTTTTTATAGTTCAATTACAACCTCCGAAATAACTCTGAATGCAAGATATGCCAAAGATGAAAAAATTGTACGTGGTAGTTTTAACAGATTAAGTTTAGGTACCCATAGTCCAGTATTTACGTTAAACTTTACTGCCGGATTAAAAAATATACTTAATAGTGATTACGAATATTATAAAGTGAATTTGAGTGTCGAGGATAAAATTCATATGGGATTATTTGGACATTTAAGGTTCATTGTTGATGCTGGAAAATTATATGGAACGATGCCGTATCCGCTTCTAAAACTACATGAAGGTAACGAAACATATGCTCTTGATAGGTATGCTTATAATATGATGAATTATTATGAATTTGCAAGTGATGAATATTTAAGTCTTTCTTTAGAGCAGCATTTTCAAGGATTATTTTTGAACAAGATTCCGATTATGAGAAAACTGAAATGGAGAGAGGTCGTTTCTGCAAAAGGTGTTATTGGAGATTTAAGTGATAGGCACCAATCTGTTATGGACTTTCCGGAAGGTCTGCATAAGATAAACAAGCCATATTTAGAAGCTAGTGTAGGTATTGAAAACATATTAAAGGTTATTCGCGTTGATGCTATGTGGCGATTATCTCATTTAGATAATGATGATATCCAAAAATTTGGTTTAAGAATTGGCTTGCAGATTATTTTTTAGTTGACTAAGTGCAGTAAAACATCAAAGATGTTTTTAATAAAATATATACATTTGCAAAAAATACTTAATAATGAGCGAGGAAAAAAAGATAAAACTTCATACCGATACCTTAGTAAAAAAATATCGATCGAGAACAGTTGTAAAAGGTGTTTCTGTTGAAGTGGAACAGGGCGAAATAGTTGGACTTTTAGGTCCGAACGGGGCAGGAAAAACAACAACTTTTTATATGATTGTTGGATTAGTTACACCAAATTCAGGAAAAATCTATCTTGACAATACCGATATTACTAACGAACCTGTATATAAAAGAGCGCAAAAAGGAGTCGGATATCTTGCTCAGGAAGCTTCTGTATTCAGAAAATTAAGCATCGAGGATAATATTAAGGCTGTTCTGGAAATGTCAAAAATGACAAAAGAAGAACAACGTGATCGATTAGAAAATCTTTTGGATGAATTTGGTTTGCAGAAAATCCGAAAAAGTTTAGGAATTCAACTTTCTGGTGGTGAGCGTCGAAGAACTGAAATAGCAAGAGCATTAGCAATAAAACCAAAGTTTATTCTTCTGGATGAGCCTTTTGCAGGAGTTGATCCAATTGCTGTAGAAGATATTCAGGAAATTGTTGGAAAACTAAAGAAAAAAAATATTGGAATTCTAATTACAGATCATAATGTACACGAAACTTTATCGATTACTGATCGTGCTTATCTACTTTTCGAGGGATCAATTTTAAAAGCCGGTAATGCAAAAGAACTGGCAGAAGATGAACAGGTTCGTCGGGTTTATTTAGGAAAAAACTTTGATCTAAGAACAATTGGAATAGAAGATTAAAATTAGAAAAACTGGAATAATCTATCCAATGGAAAAATGAAACAATTGAAAATTATCATATTATTTCTTGGTATTTTTATGTTTTTTTCGTGTTCTATTCAAAAAGAACAAGTAGGAAATTATGAAAATTTAAAAGGCAAAACGATAACTTATGAAAAAGGTAAAAATATTTATCTTTTTTGGGATCAAGTTCAATTACAGAATATAGAAAAAGATATCAAGATAAAAGATTATGAAAAAACTACAAGAAGAAATGTATTTGATAATATAATATATTATGGTACTTTCGGAGTAGTTTCTTTTTATACTGTTACTATAAAAACGAAGGAAAAAAAGCCTCGAAATTAGCACAGTATCTTTTCGGATTAGTGCATTGTGTGTAAAAACTATATTTTTAATAAATATTTTTATGTATTACAAAAATTTGTAATATATTTGCACACACTTTTGCGGATGTGGCGTAATTGGTAGCCGCGCTAGACTTAGGATCTAGTGTCGAAAGACGTGGGGGTTCGAGTCCCTTCATCCGCACTAATGAGACAAACCGCTCAAACTATCGAATAGAATCGGTGGCTTGGCGGTTTTTTAAAATTTATAAATTCTCAAACAAACAAGTAATGAACATAGTTAAAGAGAGCACTGGTGATTTAACTGCGATACTTAAAGTGAACATTTCTGAGAAAGATTATGCAGAAAAAGTTGAAAATGTTCTTAAGGATTATCGTAAGAAGGCACGTATCGATGGATTCCGTCCGGGAAAAGTTCCGACAGGATTAATAAAAAAAATGTATGGAAAAGGAATTCTTGTTGAGGAAGTAAACAAACTGATTTCTGAATCTCTAACAAATTATATCCGCGACGAAAAATTAAATATTCTTGGAGAACCATTACCCACAGAGAATCAAAAGACGGCTGATTTTGATAATGAAACTGAATTTGAATTTTCTTTTGATGTTGCTTTGGCTCCCGAAATTGAAGTTAAATTAACAAAAAGAGATAAAGTTCCTTATTACGAAATCAAGGTGGATGAAAAGTTATTAGAAACGCATACAGATAATTACGCTCGTCGTTTTGGTGAATTTAAAGACGTGGAAGAAACTACCGATAATGAAATGCTAACTGGTAATTTTGTTCAGTTAGATGCTGAAGGAAATGCTTTAGAGGATGGAATAAAAGCTGAAGAAGTTAAAATTACCATTGAGTATATCAAAAACGAAGAAATTAAAAAGACATTTGCAGGACATAAAGCTGGAGATACTGTTAAGTTTGATGTTAGAAAGGCCTATCCAAGTGATTCTGAAATTGCTTCTATGCTAAGAATAGATAAAGAAGTTGCGAAAAATATTAATGGAGATTTCAATTTTGAAATAAAACTAGTTCAACGTTTTGACAAAGCTGAGGTTAACCAGGAGTTATATGATAAGGCCTTTGGTAAAGATGTAGTTAAAACAAAAGAAGAGTTTGACACAAAGCTTTCAGAAGAAATTAAAGCCAATTTTATTCGCGAAACTGATTATAGATTCTTAATTGATGCAAAAAAGAAGTTTGTTGATAAATTTAATCCGACGTTACCTTCAGAATTCCTTAAGCGTTGGTTAACAGTGGTTAATGAAGGTAAATTTACACCTGAACAAATTGAAGAGGAATTTCCAAGATTTGAAGATGATTTAAAATGGCAGATTATAAAAGATAATATTATTAAAGAAAATGAAATTAAGGTTGAGGAAAAGGATATTATTGATGCTGCTAAAGAGGTTACTGCTGCCCAGTTTGCACAATACGGGCTTGCAAACCTACCTGATGAGCAATTAGAGCAATACGCGATGGAAATTCTTAAAAAGGATGAGGAAAGAAGAAAACTTTATGACAAAAAGTTCGAAGATAAGGTTCTTGAATTCATTAAAGAAGCTATAAAATTAGATACAAAAGAAGTTTCTGTTGAAGATTTCCAAAAACTATTTGAAGAGGAGCAGAAAAAAGCTGAAAAAAAGAATAAATAATATATTTTAAGAAAACATTACTCTCAAGGTCGCGTTATTAAACAATGCGACTTTTTTGTTTAGGCTGACAAATCCATAAATAGTATGTTTTATTAATATTTATGAATAAATACACACTAACACTGACCTGGATTAGAATTAATTTGGAAAATTTAACTAATTATTCCTAAGTCAGAATTAGAATTTATTACATTATGAATTATTCAGGTTAGAATAAATACAAGTTAGTTCAATTTTAACTAACTTTATCTTTTAATAATTTAAAATCAGATAGAATTATGATTCCAAAAGATGAATTTAAAAAATATGCAACCAAACATCTAAATATTAGTAGTTTATCGATGGAGAAGTATTCTTCAATGTATAATAACTACATCTCTCCAACAATTATTGAAGAGCGTCAAATGAATGTTGCACAAATGGATGTTTTCTCTCGTTTAATGATGGATAGAATAATATTTTTAGGAGTTCCCATCGTTGACGATGTTGCGAATATTATTCAAGCTCAATTACTTTTCCTTGAATCTACTGATCCTTCAAAGGATATTCAAATATACATGAATTCTCCTGGAGGGAGTGTTTATGCAGGATTAGGTATATATGATACCATGCAGTATATCAAACCAGATATAGCAACTATTTGTACCGGTATGGCGGCTTCGATGAGTGCCGTGTTATTATCTGCAGGAACAAAAGGAAAAAGAACAGCATTAACGCATTCTCGTATTATGATTCACCAACCAATGGGTGGTGCGCAAGGACAGGCAATTGATATAGAAATTACTGCTCGAGAAATTCAAAAATTGAAGAAAGAACTTTATGAAATTCTGGCTCATCATTCGGGTAATACATTTAAAAAGATTGAAAAAGACTCTGACCGCGATTATTGGATGACTGCTAAAGAAGCACAAGCGTATGGAATGATTGATGAAGTTCTTGCCAGAAATGGTGGTGAAAAGAAATAAGATTTATTTTACAAAAAATTAAGCCGCATTAGCGTAATGCGGTTTTTTTATCATAATTATTAACTTTAACTTTGTCTAACTAATTAATTCAATGAGTACAATGGACAAGTGTTCCTTTTGTGGGAGAGATAAAAAAGATACTAATCTTTTAATTGCTGGTTTATCAGGGCATATTTGTGACCGCTGCATTGAGCAGGCACATGATATTGTTCAGGAGGAATTGCAGAAAAAGGGCGATTTCGATGTGAATCAAATTGAATTGCTCAAACCAATTGAAATAAAAAACTTCCTTGATCAATATGTAATTGGACAAGAAGAAGCTAAAAAATACCTTTCTGTTGCAGTTTATAATCACTATAAAAGATTATTGCAAACTAATAAAAAGGAAGAAGAAGAAATTGAAATTGAAAAATCAAATATTGTTTTAGTTGGTGAAACAGGTACTGGTAAAACATTACTTGCACGAACCATTGCTAAAATGCTTCATGTGCCTTTTACTATTGTTGACGCAACTGTCTTAACTGAGGCTGGTTATGTGGGCGAAGATATTGAAAGTATTTTAACACGCCTATTGCAGGTGGCCGATTACAATGTTGAGGCAGCAGAAAAAGGCATTGTATTTATTGATGAGATTGATAAAATAGCCCGTAAAGGTGATAATCCATCCATTACGCGCGACGTTTCCGGAGAAGGTGTTCAGCAAGGTTTACTAAAATTACTCGAAGGTTCAATTATAAATGTTCCACCGCAAGGAGGAAGAAAACATCCGGACCAAAAAATGATTCCTGTAAATACAAAAAACATCTTGTTTATATGTGGCGGGGCGTTTGATGGGATTGAAAGGAAAATAGGACAAAGACTTAATACACAAGTTGTAGGTTATTCTGCAAGTCGTGAAAAAGATCAAATTGACAGGGGTAATTTATTACAATATATTGCTCCTCAGGATTTAAAGTCTTTTGGATTAATACCTGAAATTATTGGTCGTTTGCCAGTATTAACTTATTTGAATCCTCTGCAAAGAGAAGCTTTACGTAGAATTTTGACCGAGCCAAAAAATGCTATTATCAAACAATATGAGAAGCTGTTCAACATGGACAGTGTTAAGTTAACATTCGAAAAGGAAGTTTTGGATTATATAGTGGATAAAGCAATAGAATTCAAATTAGGGGCAAGAGGGTTACGTTCAATATGTGAAGCCATTATGATGGACGTAATGTTTGATATTCCGTCAAGTGAAGAAAAAGAAGTTAATATTACAATTGAATATGCAAAAGAAAAAATGGATAAGGTAAATATTCAACGATTAAAAGCTGCTTAATCTGCCTTGGGTAGACAAGTATCTTACTTGGTTATTTAAAATTATTTTTAATTAAATAAATCCGAATCACGGTTTACAAACAAAAGCAGCCTCTCACGATAATTATTGGAATTGAGGCTGTTTTTTATTTTTTCGATCAAGCGTTAAGATTGTAAATGCGTATTTATTTTTTTCATCCGGTTCAAAATCTCTTTTTTCAGTTTCATTCCAGTCATCCATATTAATTTCAGGGAAGAAAGTATCTCCTTCAAATTTATGATGTATCTGCGTTAGATATATTCGGTCTACGATTGGCATTGCCAGTTTATAAATTACTCCACCACCGATAACGAACGGTTCCGGATCATCTTTAGCTAAATTAACTGCCTCTTCTAATGAGTGAACAACCACACATCCTTCTGCTTTATAGTCTTTATCTCGAGTAATAATAACATTGGTTCTGTTTGGTAATGGTCTGCCATTCGATTCAAAGGTTTTTCTTCCCATTATAATGTAATGACCTGTTGTTGTTTCCTTAAAATGTTTCATATCTCTCGGTAAGTGCCATACTAACTGGTTATCCTTTCCGATTACATTATTTTTTCCAACAGCTACAATAATTGATAACATAGATATTTGTTTAATGGTTAATTGGTTTAGTGGGTTTATTATTTCTCAAAAACTTAATATAACCGTTTAACTTCTTTTTGAGCGAAATTAATTTATTATTTAAATCAGAATAACTTTCTTCTGAAATTAAATCTCTATTAAAGGATTTTAATAACCAAGTTTTAGTTTCGAAAAGAGAACCCCTAGAATAATAACAGAATTGTAAATTCTCTTTATGAAAGTATCTTCCATAACCTTCTGATATATTGGCTTCAATAGAATCAGAAGATTTCACTATTTGTTTTCCAATAGTATCTTTCTGAAAATACTCCCATTTAGAAACTAAATTCCAAATTTCATCTGCGATCTTTATTGCTTCTTGATAAACTTCTAAATCTTCTAATTCCATAATTACTATTTAACCAATTTACTATAAAACTAATAAACCTTTGAACTAAACCGAAATAGCTCCTTTTATATGCGGATGAGGATCATAGTCTTCTAATATAAAATCGTCAAAATCAAAGGATAGAATATCTTTCTTTTCAGGATTCATTTTCAAATTTGGAAGAGATCGGGGCTCTCTTGATAATTGTAATTTTACCTGATCAATATGATTTGAATAAATATGCGCGTCGCCTAAAGTATGAACAAACTCATAAGGTTCCAGGTTTGTTGCTTGTGCTACCATTTTTAATAAAATGGCATAAGAGGCAATATTGAAAGGGACTCCTAGAAATATATCAGCGCTTCTTTGATATAATTGACACGAAAGCTTCC
This sequence comes from Bacteroidales bacterium, assembly GCA_028282585.1. Taxonomy (GTDB): domain Bacteria; phylum Bacteroidota; class Bacteroidia; order Bacteroidales; family UBA12077; genus UBA12077. Next base: position 29,872 of record JANQHR010000060.1, read on the forward strand.
CATTTGCAACATAAAATTGGAATAATATATGGCAAGGTGGTAAAGCCATGTTTTTAATATCTGCTACGTTCCATGCACTAACAATATGGCGTCGCGAATCAGGGTTATTTTTAATCGAGTCAATAATTTGCGCAACCTGATCAACTGATTCGCCATTTGGTGCGGGCCATGATCTCCATTGGTAACCATATATATTGCCTAAATCACCATTTTCATCAGCCCATTCATCCCAAATTCGAACTTTGTGATCATTTAAATACTTAACATTTGTATCGCCGTTTAAAAACCAAAGTAACTCGTATATGATCGATTTTAAATGAAGTTTTTTTGTTGTGAGTAAAGGGAAGCCATTTTGTAAATTAAATCTCATTTGGTATCCAAATGTACTTATTGTGCCCGTTCCTGTTCGGTCTTCTTTTTTAGTTCCGTTTTTTAAAACATGATCAAGAAGTTTCAAGTATTGTTTCATCTTTACAGTTTTTTCGATAAGTAATTGATTTGATAAAATTAAAAAAACAACGCTCTGTTTTGTTCAATTTAATAATTTACTATTCAACAGTTTAATTCAGAACTGTTATAAATTGAAGATAAATCCTGTTAATATCAATATATTATGATAATTCTATCTGTTAATAAAAAATATTTCACTACATTTGGGCATTTAATTGCCTAAATTATTGCAATAAGAACGTATATGGCAAAAGTATTCACACTTTCGGAGGCAGCGTCCATTGCATTGCATGGAATGATTTTAATAGCAAAGGAGAAACAGGGGCTAAATGTGCTAAAGATAGCAGAGCGAACAGATACATCTAAACACCATGTAGCAAAAGTTATGCAACGCTTGGTTAAAGCTGGTTATCTTAGTTCACAAAGAGGACCAAGTGGAGGATTTATCTTACGGAAGAATCCGGCAGAAGTTAACTTTCTTGAAATATATGAAGTTATCGAAGGTCCGATTGAAGTTGGTGAATGTCCTATGGATAAAAAAATCTGCCCTTTCGATATGTGTTTAATGGATAATGTTACTAATAAAATGACATTAGACTTTAAACAGTATTTAAAGAATCAAACAGTAGACAAATATTTGTAAAGAGCTATTATTTATAATACCTCCGCTTTTTTATATACCGCATTTATTACTTCTGAATTCGATGGGGTTTCGCCTTTCTTATAGCCTAAATCTGTTATCCTTAAATGAATATAATCTTCGATATTTCTGTTTTCCATGACTTTTCTACCACAATCAACATTGCACCCGTCAATAACCAGAATATCATTCGATTTAAATTCATTAATTTTTTCATCGCCACATACAGCAAAAAGTGCTAAGCAGCTCATTTTTCTCCTATTATTTTTAGATAAACTTCTTGCCACCTGATCTGATAATAATCCAACATCGGCAGCTCCGGAACAGGAAACTACCATTTTTTCGCCGGAACAGCAACCGCATTTGTTTTCCATAATCTGCTTTATTATTAAAAGTTATTATAATTAAACTGCATTTATAATCCTTTGATAATAGATGCAACTCTAGTAGTAAAATTACAAACAATAAATTATTAAATAAACCCTAAAATAATTCTGTTAAATTGTTAATGAATTATTTTATTGATTTTCAAAATTATACAGTCGAATCATAATTGAATATGATATAAATCATCAAAAAAAATTTGGTCAGTACAAAAACTATTTGTTATTTTGGTAATGAAATACCATAATTCTTATTTAAAAATAACAACAAATTATTCATATGAAAAGACAAATTATAGAAATAGATGAAGAAAAATGCACCGGATGCGGAGATTGTGTCCCTAATTGTCATGAAGGCGCGTTACAAATTATTGATGGTAAGGCAAGGTTAATAAGCGACTTGATGTGCGATGGCTTAGGAGCTTGCATAGGACATTGCCCTGAGGATGCTATCGAAATTATTGAACGTGAAGCTCAACCGTACGACGAAGTAACCGTCATTAAAGAAATGGTTAAAAAGGGCAAGAATACGGTAATAGCACACCTTACACATTTAAAAGATCATAAAGAATTTGGTTTTTTAAAACAAGGTGTTCGTTGGATGCAAGAAAATCAATCGGATATAGAATTTAAAGTAGAAGAAGTTATGGAAGCAGTGCATAATGGAAAACAGGCTGAAGAAGGTGCTTGTGGATGTGGAGGACATGAAACACAGCCAAAACATAATCATCAGGAACATGTTCATGCGGGAGGCGGGTGTCCGGGATCAATGGCAAGGGAAATCAATAAGCCTGAAGCAAATAATGTAGTTTCTGATGAAGAGATACCTTCCGAATTAAGACAATGGCCGGTTCAAATGCATTTGATTAATCCTGCCGCGTCATATTTTCAGGAATCCGATTTATTGTTAGCTGCAGACTGTGTTGCTTTTTCTCTGGGGAATTTTCATAGTAAATTCTTAAAAGGAAGATCATTAGGTATAGCTTGCCCAAAACTTGATGAAAATAAAGAAATATACTTAAATAAACTGGTTGCTTTGATTGATGAATCTAAAATTAATACAATCACTGTAATGAAAATGGAAGTTCCTTGTTGCGGTGGTATTTTACAAATGGCTCAATTGGCTTTACAACAAGCAACACGTAAGGTACCTATTAAAACAATCACTGTAAGTATTTCAGGAGAAATTTTATCAGAGGACTGGATATAACAAAAATCTATTAGAAACATAAAATATCGTAATAAATATTGTCCTATCAGTATTTAAATGGAGAAAATACATTCAAGTAATAAATAATCAATTATCTAATTAAAAAATCAAAATTATGAGTATGTTTTGTTATCAATGTCAGGAAGCAGCAAAAGGAACAGGCTGTAGTATCAAAGGTGTATGTGGAAAAACCAATGATGTGGCTAATTTACAAGATTTGTTAATGTTCGTTTTAAAAGGTATATCTATCTATACTAAAGCAGCACGAGAAAATAAAATCGGGTACGATGAGAATATCAACAAGTTCGTTTTTGATGGGCTATTTGCAACAATTACTAATGCAAATTTTGATAAAGATGTTTTTGTTGAAAGAGTAAAAAAAGGGTTGGAAATAAGAAATGATCTACGATCAAAATTGGAACAAGCGGGTGTAAAATTTAACGGTAGTGAACTTCACGAATCTGCTACATGGGAAGGTACTCCCGATACTTTCGAAACAAAAGCTACAACTGTTGGAATTTTAGCAACTGAAAATGAAGATGTTCGTTCTCTAAGAGAATTAATTATATATGGAGTTAAAGGATTAGCAGCATATACCGAACATGCCTATAATCTGAATCACGAAAATAAAGATTTGTATAAATTTATGCAAGATGCACTTGTGGCAACAACTGATGATAGCTTAACCGCTGATGACTTAGTTGCTTTAACACTGGAAACCGGAAAATATGGTGTTGATGTTATGGCATTGCTTGATAAAGCTAATACAACAGCTTATGGAAATCCGGAAATTACCAAAGTTAACATCGGTGTAAGAAATAATCCCGGAATCTTAATAAGTGGACATGATTTAAGAGATATGGAAGATCTGTTAAAGCAAACAGAAGGAACCGGAGTTGATGTTTACACACACAGTGAAATGTTACCAGCTCACTATTATCCTGCATTTAAAAAATATGAACATTTTGTGGGAAACTATGGTAATTCCTGGTGGAAACAAAAAGAGGAATTTGAAAGTTTCAACGGACCTATTCTATTTACAACTAACTGCTTAGTGCCTCCTGCAAAAGACGCTAAGTATAAAGATAAAGTATATACAACTGGTGCAGCAGGTTTTAATGGTTTTCCCCATATTGCTGACAGAGAAAAAGGAAGACAAAAAGATTTTTCACAAATAATTGAACATGCTAAGAAATGCACTTCGCCAACAGAAATTGAAACGGGAGAGATAGTTGGTGGTTTTGCTCACAATCAGGTTATGCAATTAGCTGATAAGGTTGTTGATGCTGTTAAATCCGGAGCAATAAAAAAATTCTTTGTGATGGCTGGCTGTGATGGAAGAATGAAGGATCGTGATTACTATTCTGAATTTGCTGATAAATTACCTCAAGATACTGTGATTTTAACAGCCGGATGTGCAAAATATCGTTACAACAAGTTAGAATTAGGCGATATTGGTGGAATTCCGAGGGTATTAGATGCAGGACAGTGTAATGATAGTTATTCGCTAGCCGTTATTGCTCTTAAACTAAAAGAGGTATTTGAATTAAATGACATCAATGACTTGCCAATTGCATATAATATTGCCTGGTACGAACAAAAAGCTGTTATTGTATTGCTTGCACTTCTTTATTTAGGTGTAAAGAACATTCACTTAGGGCCAACATTACCAGCTTTCCTTTCTCCAAACGTTGCTAACGTACTAGTAGAAACTTTTGGGATCGTTGGAATTACGAATGTTGAAGACGATATTAAAATGTTTATGAATTAAGATTTGCCTTTTCAAATAATTATATTTTTATTTGAACAATTGTAAACCTGATAGGTTATGTAAAAACTTATCAGGTTTTTATAGAGTATTCATTATTAATTCTTTTAAAAGAATGCTTTAAAATCTTATATTCATAATAACATTAAATAATACAGCATGCATCCCAGGGTACAAAGAGAAAAAAAGATTGTTGGGTTAATGGTTAATAAATACTGTGAAGAAATTCATAATAACTCCTCCCTTTGTAAAGATTGCAACGATCTTCTTGAGTATACAGAAAAAAGGCTATTATCTTGCCCTTATATCAAGAATAAACCGGTTTGTTCTAAGTGCGATATTCATTGCTATAATAAAAAGCAAAAGGATAGGATAAAAGAAGTTATGCAAACCATAGGGCCTAAAATGATTTACACGAATACCCTGGATACCTTATGGTACTTTTATTATAAATTCATTCACAAACATCAAAAAATAACATGATTCGAAGCCTGGAAAATTCTCCTAAAGTTCCTTTTGATTTAGAAGCTTATATTTTACATTCCGAAAAACAAATTGAACTGGTTCACTTACTCTTGAAACCACAAGAAAGCCTTGATGAACATAAGAATCCTTTTGATGTAATCTTTTTTGTAGCAGAAGGAGAAGGGATACTTTCAATTGAAGGAGAGAAATATTCTTTGAAAACAAATGACGTTATAAAAGTAACTTCTGATAAAAACCGAGGATGGAAAAATATTTCCAATAATGACTTAAGACTTCTTGTTATAAAACTTCTATAGATTGATTTTTTTAATCGGGAACATTCTTTTATATTTCGAAAAAATAAAATAGAATCCCATGTATAAAATCATTGCAAAACTACTAGTAATTACAATATTGCTTGGCTTATTTGCTTGCCAACAGAAGAAGAGCCAATTTAATGAAGATAAGTATATTGCTTCAATACAGGATTGGAAACAAAATAGACTTGAACGATTAAAATCAGAAAATGGATGGTTAAATCTGGTTGGTTTATATTGGTTAAAAGAGGGACAAAATCCTTATGGTAGTAATGAAGCTAATAATATAGTTTTTCCTAAAAATGCTCCTGAATTTATTGGTACGATTATTCTTTATAAAGGACATATAAGTGCTCAAATTAATGAAGATGTAGATATCTTTATTAACGATTCACTATTAAAAGAATATAATATAAATACTGATATAGATGGTAATACAACCATATTTAGAATTGGATCGTTAAGATGGTATATAATAAAAAGGGGAGACAGGTTTGGCATAAGATTACGTGATGTTGAAAGTCCTTTAGTTGAAAAACTAACTGAAATTCTCTCATTCCCTATTGATCCTAAATGGAGAATTGAGGCGAAATATGAAAAGTTCAAAACACCTAAAGAAATTGCAATCCCTAACGTGTTGGGAGATATTGAATATGAGAAATGTTTTGGACTACTAAAGTTTAAAATTGACGAAAAGGAATATGAAGTAATGCCTCTTGGAAATGGCGATAAAGAAAATCTATTTGTAATTTTTGCAGATGAAACCAGCGCTGAGGAAACGTATGGAGCAGGGAGGTTCTTATCAGTAGAAAAACCTGATGAGAATGGAAAAACCTATATTGATTTCAATAAAGCAACAAATCCTCCTTGTGCGTTTACCGAATTTGCAACATGTCCACTTCCGCCAAAGGAAAATATATTAGCTGTTAGAGTATTGGCTGGGGAAAAGATTAATGAGCATTTTGGGCATCATTAATCTCGTAATTTAGTTAATTATACTCCTTTTTTGTTATGATAGAAAAAGGGCAAAAGATCCAGACAAAATATTGTCTGTCAGGAGGCAGGAATTCTTCAATCAGCCTTATAAGAAATCAGAACTTTAAATTAAAATAGGCAAACCCTTTTTGAAAAAATCTAAAATTTCCTTTATGCACTCATTCACATAGCCTTTAATTCTGCTTTTTCTTCAAGCTTAAGTAAGTTCATTCAATTTGCTTCATCCGCATTTCACAAGTTTGTATAAAAATCAAAGAAAACCTGTGTAATATGTTTTAAGTAGCCTTCGATCTCAAATTAAATTCTTTACTAAAAAGATTGACAACTAAAAAATCCCAAACAAAAAACGTTTGGGATTTTCTATTATATCAATTTTAATTTATTCTTCTGTAACCTTATACTGAACTCCTCTTTTTGTTAAATAATTTAGTATAAATTCGAAATTGTTTTTGTCAATACCAATATATTCTGGAGGACAAATACCTTTATTGTTTATTTTACCATTAGCAAATAAATTAACAATAGCGGTACAGGTATAGCCCGTTGTTCTTGCCATCGAAGTTGTCTTCATCTGCTTATCGTATTTGTCAAAAAGATCATAAGTATATTTTTTATCCGCTCCGTTTTCTTTTCCTTTAACGATTACCCGAAGCATTGTAAAATCTTCTTCTTCTTTTTTCAGTTCCCAAACAGGAAATAATAATTTAGCAGTAACATCAAATGGTCTCACTTGTTCTCCATTTACCAAAAGAGGATCTCTTGAGAAAAATCCGGTTTCACGTAAAACTTTAATATAATTAACTGTACCTGGATATCGTAAAGTTTTCTCGATCATATTTGGAACCTTCATGGTTTTTATTAAAGTTCTTAAACCATCAGTGTTCCAGCCTTCTAGCGAGCCAATAGGTTCAAAATGATCTATTTCGGCTTCTGTTAATGCTTCACGAACAACCAGCTCTCCATTTAACATATATCTTGCAGGGCGTATATATTCTTCCAAGACATCCATTGGTGAGAATACAGCCTTATATTCATATGGCCATTCGCGTTTAAATGGTAAACCTCCACCATAACATTTATAACTTGAAACTTTCATCTGTTCGTTATGGTAGCCTAATATAATATGCCCCATTCCGGGAGCTACACCAGCATCTATAATTGCGGTAACATTATTTTCTTTTGCAAGCTCATCTAATTCAAATGGATCTTCTCTAAAAAAGGAAATATCTATAATATCTTTTCCTGCTAAGATAGATTGTTTTACAGTATTAAAGCCCATATAACCTGGCAAACAGCCTATAACTAAATCATAATCTTTTATTATACTTTGAACTTCTCCTTCTTCGGAAAGATCCGTTAAAATTGTTTTTATTTCAGGATGTTCGCCCATCTTTTCCAAATTGGTATGATTAACATCGGCAGTTGTTACATCAAAGGACTTTGAAAGGTCGATGGCAATTGCTTTACCAACAAGTCCAGCTCCTAAAACGACAATTTTTTTCATGGCAGGTGGTTATTATTTATATGTAAAATTATAAAACTTTTCAATATCAACTTTACTAACCTGCTCAACAACAGTAGTAATTCTTATATCTTTTAATGGTATATCTTTGCTTGAAGTTGGTTGGCCGGCAATTGAATCAATTACCTCAAACCCCGACATTACTTGCCCGAATACGGTATATTTCCCATCTAAATGATGAGCACCCTTATAGTTTTGCACAATATAAAATTGTGTGCTGTTCGATTTTCGTTCCGGATTAACATCATCACCTCTTCTTGGTGCACCAATGGCTCCACGAACATTTAAATGGTGAGGTAGTATCTCTGCTTTAATTGGTGGCTGTATCACTCTCGGATCATAAGTGATAGGTTGATTTCTTGTTTTATAATCACCGGACTGAATCATAAATCGATTAATTACACGATGAAAAGTAATATGGTCATATACTCCTGCTTTTACAAGTTTTATAAAATTTTCTTTATGCAGGGGAGTATCATCGAATAAAATTAGTTTGATTTTTCCAAATTCAGTATTAATTGTAATTAAATGTTCGATATGCTCTTCTTCCTTTTGTGAAAAAGAAGTAAATGCAAGAAACAAACTAAGTAGTATTAATATGATTTTTTTGCGATTCATACGTTATCCTAATATCATGCCAATTATAGTTGCTGATAATAAAGAAGCAAGGGTTCCACCAACTAATGCGCGCATTCCTTGTTTTGAAAGAAATCCACGTTTGTTTGGAGCAAGTCCGCCAATACCTCCAATTTGGATTCCGATGGATGCAAAATTCGCAAAACCACAAAGCATATACGTTGCCATTATAATTGATTTATATTCGGTAAAACTTCCGTAAACTGCATTTCCTGTTGTTTTCAGATTTGCTAAACTTGTGTATCCGACAAATTCACTTGCGATTAATTTTTCGCCCAATAATCTTCCTACCAGTGTCATATCTTCTTTGCAAACGCCAATAACCCACATTAGTGGTGCAAATAGATATCCTAGAATAAACTCTAATGAAAGCTTTTCATATTGGCCGCTTGTTGCATTAGCAATTACTTCGTTTAAGTGTACCCATGATCCGACCTTTGTAAAAACAAAATTGATCATGGCAATAAATGCAAAGAAAACTAAAAGCATGGCACCAACATTGGCTGCCAGTTTTAAACCTTCAATCGTTCCATTCGACAGTGCATCTAAGAAATTAGAGCCAATATTTTCCATTTTTACTTCAGCCTGTTCCTGAATTTTCTCTGTTTGTGGCATTAATATTTTAGAGATTATTACGGCACCCGGAGCAGCCATTACTGATGCGGTTAACAAATGTTTTGCAAATAAAATTCTTTGAGCAGGATCGTCCCCCCCTAAAAATCCAATATATGCTGCTAATACTCCTCCGGCAACTGTTGCCATACCACCAATCATAACCAAGAGCATTTCAGAATTATTCATTTTTGGTAGATATGCTTTAATCATTAAAGGAGATTCTGTTTGACCTAGAAAGATATTTCCTGCAACAGATAAGCTTTCTGCACCTGATAACTTCATTGCTTTAACCATTACCCATGCAAATCCCCGGACAACAATTTGAATTACTCCCCAATAAAATAAAACGCTGGTTAGTGCTGAAAAGAATATAATAGTTGGGAGAATCTGAAATGCAAAAATTAATCCCATGGAATCAATATTCATTAAGGACCCAAATAAGAACTCACTTCCAATTTTTGTAAAATCCAATACTTTAACAAATAGTTTACCTACAAATTCGAAAAAATAAGCTACGAAAGGAACATATAATATACTAATTGCAAGAATTAGCTGAATTGCTAATCCTTTAACTACAACGATCCAATCAACTTTTTTCTTATTGGCACTAAACAACCAGGCTATCATAATTAAAACGATCATTCCAAATAACCCTCTGATAATAGTTATAATGCTAAATCCCGACTTATTATTTTTAGTTAGTAATACGTTTGATTTTACAGAATCAGGTGCTTTTTCAATGGTTTCTTTAACTGTTTCAGGTTTGAAAATAGAATCAACTTGTTCTGCTATAACATCTTCTGTATCCGTATTTTTTTGAGCATTTACATTCGTTTTTGATATAATAACTCCTGCAATTACTATCACAAGAGAAAAGAGTACCAGTAATTTCTTCATAATTTTATGTAATCATCCTATTTTATTGTGATTGTCTTCGATTTATCTCCTCCTGGATAATGGAAGCTTTTTCGTATTCTTCATTTTTAATAGCCTCATCTAAAAGTTCTTTTAGGCCATTTACATCCATATCTTTGTATTTATTTACCTCTGAAGTTGTTGTTTTTTTCTTTTCTGTGGTTGGTTGTTTTTTTACCGATTTATTTTCGCTTCTTTCTTGTATATCAATCACAATACCTGATTTCTGCAAAATGTCTTCAGTTGTGTAAATTGGGCATTTAAATCGAAGAGCTAAAGCGATTGCATCTGAAGTTCTGGCATCAATTGCCAAATCTTTACCCCCGTTATTACAAATTAGCTTTGAGTAAAATACACCTTCCTCTAGCCTGTAAATATTTACTTCAACAATATTGATCCCAAATGACATAGCAAAATTCAGAAATAAATCATGTGTTAATGGTCGAGGAGGTTTTAACCCTTCCAGTTGAATAGCTATTGCTTGTGCTTCAAATCCTCCAATAATAATTGGAATTCGACGTTCTCCATGTTCTTCAGTAAGAACCAAAGCATAAGCTCCGGTTTGAGTCTGACTATAAGATATTCCTAAAACATTTAACTTTATTTTACTCATAAAACCAGCAGCTTAATCATTCTTTTCAAGAGTATAAAGGGTTGATTTTAATTTCCCATTCTATACTTTAATAAAAGCAAGTTTAACAATTTATTTATTCAAAAAAAAACCATAGATGTAATTTCACCCATATATATTTTGAAATTGCATGTGTTTAATAACTTATAAATTGAATAATATAAAATGCTTTGTTAAAAATTTCTATATATTTATCTTAGCAAATCTCGTAAATAGTAAAATAGATGAGCAGTATAAAAAATGACTTTCTGGAAGCGCAAAAGATATTAAATGAATTTATTTCTAATGAAAAAAACTTAGACAATATAAAATCTGCAGGTGATATAATTTTAGAATCTTTGAGAACAGGGAATAAAGTGATTTCATGTGGCAACGGAGGTTCAATGAGTGATGCAATGCATTTTGCGGAAGAATTAACCGGCCGATTTAGAGATAACCGCCCGGCGATCGCTGCTTTAGCGATTTCGGACCCAACACATATTTCATGCACAGCCAATGATTACGGATATGATTTTATTTTTTCAAGATATATTGAGGCTGTCGGGCAGGCGGGTGATGTACTATTTGCCATAAGTACGAGTGGAAATTCTAAAAATGTTTTAGAAGCCTGTAAGATGGCTCGCGTAAAAGGAATTAAAATTGTGGCCCTAACAGGAAAAAGCGGAGGCAAATTAGCTGATGAATGCGATGTTGAAATAAGAGCTCCAAAATCTGATTATGCTGACAGAGCCCAGGAAATTCATATAAAAATTATCCATTCGTTGATTCATTATATAGAAGAAAACCTTTAGAAAATCTCTCCTTTATGTTAGTTAAAACCTATGGAAGTGCCGTTCAGGGCATTAATGCAACAACTATAACTATTGAAGTAAGTGTATCACAAGGGATAAACTTTTATTTGGTAGGATTACCGGATAGTGCAGTGAAAGAAAGTCAGCAACGTATTGATTCAGCTCTGCGTACAAATGGTCATAAAGTACCAGGTAAGAAGATTGTAATTAATATGGCTCCAGCTGATATTCGAAAAGAAGGTTCGGCATATGATTTACCTCTGGCAATAGGAATTCTGGCGGCATCGGAACAGATTAAACCGGATGAAGTAGATAAATATGTAATTATGGGTGAACTTTCATTGGATGGAGGATTACAAAAGGTGAAAGGTGTTTTACCTATAGCAATTCAGGCGCGCAAAGAAGGTTTTAAAGGATTTATTTTACCAAAAGAGAATGCACGAGAAGCAGCAGTAGTTGATGATCTGGAAATATACGGTGTAGAAAATATAAAGGAAGTAATAGATTTTTTCAACGAAGAAAAAAAACTGGAACAAACCTTTGTTGATACTCGGGATGAATTTTTTGCTAATATAAATAACTACGATGCTGATTTTTCGGATGTAAAAGGACAGGAGAATGTTAAGCGTGCTTTAGAAATTGCGGCTGCCGGTGGACATAATATTGTAATGATTGGCCCTCCCGGAGCTGGAAAAACGATGCTGGCGAAAAGAATACCTACAATTATACCACCGCTAACGCTGCATGAGGCATTGGAAACAACCAAAATTCATTCTGTGGCTGGAAAAATTGACGGCGATACTTCGTTAATGACTCGAAGGCCATATAGAAGTCCGCATCATACTATATCTGACGTTGCGTTAGTAGGAGGAGGTGGTTATCCTCAACCCGGTGAAATTTCCCTGGCCCACAACGGAGTTTTATTTCTGGATGAATTACCGGAATTTCAGCGCTCTGTTTTAGAAGTTATGCGACAACCTTTGGAAGACAGAGTTATTAGCATTAGCCGGGCAAAATTTACCGTTGAGTACCCTGCAAGTTTTATGTTAATATCTTCTATGAATCCTTGTCCATGCGGTTATTACAACCATCCAGAAAAGGAATGTGTCTGCGCACCGGGAAATATTCAAAGGTATTTAAACAAAATATCAGGCCCGTTATTGGATCGAATAGACATTCACGTTGAAGTAGTTCCTGTTTCGTATGATGAGCTTTCCGAAGTGAAACTTGCAGAAAGTAGCGAAGAAGTTCGCAATAGAGTAATTGCTGCCCGTGAAAGGCAATCGGAAAGGTATGAAGAAAACAAGGAGATACATTGCAACGCTCAAATGACGTCTAAATTAATTCGGAAATATTGTGAAATTGATTCGGCAGGTAAGACTTTGCTTAAAAAAGCGATGGAAAAACTCGGATTATCGGCCCGAGCCTATGATCGTATTTTAAAAGTTGCAAGAACAATAGCAGATTTAGAAGGAAAAGAAAATATTCAAGCTTATCATTTGGCTGAAGCAATTCAATACCGAAGTTTAGATAGGAGTGGTTGGGGGAATTGATTTATATGAGTTGTCCTAAGTTAGGTTGACAAGTTTTCAATAAAATTAATTTAAACCAGTGAAGCATGCTTCACTGGTTTTTCAAGTATAAAGTTATGTGTTTTCATTTTTAAACTCAAATGTTAAAACCTCCAGCGCATTTTTACCCATAGTTCATCGCCTAGTTCCCACCAACGGTTTATGGACGAACGGGCATTATCATTTGTATAATCAGTTAGAAATTCTTTGCACAGTTGCGTTTCTTCACCTTCTTTCGCATTAGCTTGGTCTTGTTTGTATAGTTTCATTGCTCTTTCCTCAATGTATTCAACCTCATGAAATACTTTGTCTTCAAATTTCTCAACTTCAGGGTGAATTATATCTTTTGCCCTTCCCCAATTAACCATTGCCAGCCTGTTCGCCCTTCTGAATGCCCACATGGCCGATTCTCGGCTAAAATGATCCTGCCCGCAGATATAATAGCTTTCAGGTAAACTTAAATTTCCACAGTAAATCGGCACCCTGGGGCTTAACTGCGGAACGTCCATGCTGAACCAAATTTTCCCTCCGATTTCGTCTGGTAAATCATCACGTAATTGAGCAATCCATGAATATGCGCAATACTGAACGGAAATGGGCCTGTGCCTTTTAACAATGTCTTCTTTTATTCCATTCAACATTTTTCTTTTATCATATGACATCCAGGGATGCGCAGCAGGACTTATGATTGTATCAATTGTTTCAGTGCCATCCTCATTCTTCGTTTTCTTTACTACTTTAAGGTTTCGGATCATTTCATATTCTGTTCCGTCATATGTTGCTTTGTATAGTTCAACAACCTGGCGAATATTTACTTTTTTGTCTACTTTAACAGAGAATGGTAATTCTTCGCTTTCAAAATCAAGATTTAAGCTGGGAGCTAAGGTGTTAAATACATGAAATTCCCTAATTGTGAAAGGTTTCTTTCCGCTGTAAGCCTCCCAAAACTTGAACTTTTCTTTTCCATCCCAATATCCCATTTTTTTGGCTACTTCATAAATATTATCGGAAGCCATAAAGTTATCGGTATCTTTAAGGTTGATTTCTGCGATACGTGCTATGTTAGCCGAAACACCCACATGATCGTCAGGAATACGTTGTGCTGCCCATACGCCACCAATTTTATCCGGTCCTTCTCCAAGAATTTCCATTTGCCATACTTCTTTAGGGTCGGCAATGGTTATGCATTCACCGGAATCACCATAACCATATTCTTTAATTAATTCTCCAATTAGTTTGATTGCTTGGCGCGCAGTTGTACATCTTTGTAGTGCGATACGTTGCAGTTCTTCAATAAGAAATAAACCATTTTCGTTTTTTAGTTCTTTCTTACCACCAAAAGTTGTTTCTCCAATGGCAAGTTGTTTTTCGTTTAAACACGGGTAAGCTGTATTTAAGTATGCATAGGTTTCTTTTACCTGAGGAATCTCACCTTTAAGTTCCATTCCATTTTTACTCCAGCGCGTATGGGTATGCATGGTACCCCAATATACTTTGTGCGTAGTATCACGTTCGAATTTTTGTGCAGGCACAAATTCAAGCCAGGTACGGTAATAAGCATCACAAGTGTGGGCTGTAATTACCGAGCCGTCATCTGTGGCATCTTTACCCAGCATAATGCTGGTACAACTGTGGTTGTTAGTTAATTCTTCATCTATTTCCTGTGCAAATGGAGATGACGCGATAAGTATTAAAACTGTTAAAAAAAGAAAGGCTTGCTTAGATAATTTCATGGTTATTTATTTTAGTTGAATATCAAAAATAAAATAAGTATTAGAAAAATAAAATGAGGATTGATTTAATACTGCGAGAATAGTTATAAATTATAGAAAATAGAAACCTATCCACCTACTAACATCAACTAATTAAGGTTTTATTTTTCACCTTCCGGCCTTCACCCACTGATACCGACCTGTATGTTCTCCTTGGAGGGGTCTACGTGACGGCTAGACAGGGATACTCATAGGGCAGAGGGTAATTATTTCTTAACTAACTGAAATTAAAATAGTAAGAAAAAAATCCATGCAAGGTTTGAGAATAACATGGCTTTTTAAATTTATCAATTAAATTACCAAAATTAAAAAAATATCAAATAGTTAAGTTTTTGATTATTATGATGAATTTCTCTGAAAATAATTATCTTTAGTTCAGAAATTAAACGAACCATTATTAACCATGAAAACAGTTCTAACGTCTGTATTGCTTTTAATAAGCATTGTAATGTTTGCGCAAGACCGTTTTGATATTTTTTACATAAGCGGTAATTATAATTTTATTGGAACTACTGATGCCAATCCTGATGAAAATTTTGACACTTACTTAATGTCTAACTTAAGTGTACCGATCGTTTTAAAGGACTCATCCGTTTGGTTTAACAGTGTTGATTATCAATATTTTTTAACGAAGAATGAATATTTGACGTCAACAATTAATCCGGTTGATCAATTTAATCTGCATGGAATATTGTTGCGAACAGGTTATGTACATCGTTTTGATTCAAAAAGATCATTACAAATACTATTTGTACCAAGGTATATGACCGATTTTAAGGCAGACTTTTCGAATTCATTTCAATTGGGTGGTATATTAATGTACGAGAAAGTTAAGAACGAAGATTATACATGGAAAGTTGGAGTAATTTACAATAATGAGTTCTTTGGAACTTATATAGTACCGGTTTTTTATCTCGATTGGAACATGACTTCAAAAATAAAAGTAAAGGGTTTGATTCCGGTTTATGGCAAATTATATATGCAACCAACTGAAAAAGTAGATGTTGGATTACATTTTATTGGATTAACCACATCGTACCGAATCTACGAACCAGGCTATGAAAACACCTACGTTGAACGCAAAACAATTGATGTTTCTGCTTTTGGTAATTTTCATTTGTTCGATAATATATTTATGGAAGCACGTTTAGGGTATTCCATTTCAAGAGATTATGGTTTATACGCAAAGGATGATAAAGTTGATCTTGGACTGCCGTTAGTAAATTTTGGTGATGACAGAATTCGACTTAATGAAGAATTTGATGGAGGTGCTTTCGTTCATTTACGTTTAATTTATAGTATTCCTGTTGATTAAAACTTCAAATAACAACTAAATCTTAATCTTCAATTATCAAAAAATCCAATTATCTTAAATTCAGATTTTAATATTTAATTGCATTTTGGGATTTGTAATTTGAAAATTTATCCTTTCTGTTCGTTTTTCTTTAATAGCTCCTCGTATTGCTCACGAATTGTTTCCATTTCTTCCATATTTTGTCTCATTTCTTCCTCTTTTTCTTTCATTTCTTGAGTTTGTTCCCTGAATTTTGTAATTAATTCAGCATTGTTTTCGTTCATACGAACTGTATTCAGGTTGTTTGCTACATTAAATGCAATTCGTTCGATGAAATCAATTTCAAGCTTTTTGAATTTATGGAAACCGGCAATTTCAATAATACCAAAGACTTTTTCATCAATACTTAAAGGAACTACAAGTAAAGCTTCCGGTCTTGCTTTCCCTAATCCCGATTCAATTTTGATATAATTTTCAGGAACATCATTTATAACCATTAAACGGTTCTCGGTAAATGCAACACCTAACATTCCTGTTGTAACATGTATCTGGGCTTTATCTTTTCTGATGTTGTTACTACATCCGTAATCAGCTATCAGTTCCAAGTACTTTTCGTCTGTATCTGATTCGCTGCTTAGCATATATAAAACTCCAAATGTGGCATTTACATATTTTACTAACTCCGAAAGAACTTTTGTACTTAATTGTTTAAAATCGTTTTTATTATCAGCCAGAATATCATTGATAATAGCCATTCCATTGCTAATCCAGCTTTGTTCTTTTTCTTTTTCCTGCAGAACAATTAATTCATCACGTTGTTGCTGTAATTCCTGGGTTCTTTCTAATATTCGTTTTTCAAGATTTTCTTTTTCAAGTGTAAGCTCTTCACTTAAATCTTCATTTTCATTTATTGCTCTGGCCGATTTAAATGTTATGGTTATTGATTGAATTAACATAAATGTAACCAACCCATAAGGTGCCACATAAGCACTTTGAACTACGCCCATACTGCTCAATACATCATTAATGGCGGTAGAGTATAAAATAAACATTCCAAGGAATGTAAAAAAAGCTGTATCACGTCGACGAATAGTAGCTCTTAAGAGAACTCCGAAGGTCAGATATAATCCGAAAATTAAAATATAAAGCTCATAGAACATTCTGAATTTGCCATAAAAGTAAGCAGGTGTTGTGAAAACTAATAAAGTAATAACCGCACCAATTATCAGAATTAAGTTCTTTATTAGTTTGGGAAAATCAGATTTATATAAACTGTATATGAACAATGCAAATAAAGGAATTGTTCCAAACCCGGAGAAATTATCAAGTTTAACTAAAAGCTCCCAATTAATATTTGGAAATGTATAGGTTAGAATTCGATCTCCGGTACTGATATTTCTAAGAATCATAACCAAGCAAACGATACTGAAATAAAGGTTAGAAACGTCTTTTTTTCTAAACAAATACATGTTCAGGTGGTTTATTCCAATAACCAGTATAATTCCAATAATAATCAAATTAAGGATATCCGTCCATCGTGTTTCTGCCCTAAGTTTATCAAAAGTGCTAAAGAAAATAGGTTTTTGTAAACCGGCTCTTCTATGTGAAAAATTTGAAACCTGAATGATAATTTCAATATTCTCAGTGTTGGTTTTGTTGGGATCTAATACAAACGGAATGTCCTGATATTTAAATTTTGCTTTTGAAAACGCATCGGTCATTCCAACTTTACCAACTTCAGTAAGTAAATTACCATTTACCCACAATTTATAATTTGAAAATACCGATGAAATTTTTAATCCGTATATAGTTTGAGTAGAATCAGGTTTTTTGTTTATTACCAAACGGTAGGTTGCATATCCCTTACTAGGTAATTTTTCCGTATCATTAATATATGCAGACCATGATTTCGGAACCTTTTCGAACCTTGGTTGCAGGTTATTATTTTGAAAATCGTTAGGATTTAATAATTGATTCCAGTAAAATTCCCAATTACCCTGAAGTTTAACGCTTTTAAGTTTATCTATTTCTACATATTTTAAATCAAGAACACCTTCCTTAACAAAAATATCATTTGCGGTAACCGAATCAGATAAGCTAAAAAACAAGAAAATAATAGATGGTAATAATACACGAATTTTCATAATACAGGTTTTCAAAAGATCATCTAAAGCTAAATTATTTTTATGTAAATCTCGAATGAATGATTAAGAAATCTCGTTATAAAAAAATTAAGGGAATGTTAAAAATGAATTTATTTTTTGAAGAAAATGAGTGCTTTCGATTAAAAAACTTTTCCACCAATTAACAAAATTAATAAACATTTCAATACGATTTTCAAAAAAGTTTACAAACCGAACAATTATTTCTAAAATATGTTGTACAACAGAATTTTATAATTATTTTTGAAGCCATTTTGAGAAAAATTAATAATTAAAGCACTCTATTTTAGGATTTAATACTCAATTTCAGAAAAGAAAACAAGATCAATAATAAAAATTAACTTAAAACAATTAAAAAATGGACACTATTTTTTGGTTAATCCCTATCGCATCAATTCTTGCACTGGTTTTTGCATGGTTTTTTTTCAAAAGCATGATGAAAAATTCAGAAGGAACTGATAAAATGAAAGAAATTGCCCAGTACGTTCGCGATGGTGCTATGGCTTATTTGAAAAGACAGTACAGAGTAGTAACAATCGTGTTTATCGTGTTGTTTTTATTTTTACTAATTCTTGCTTATTTTGGAGTACAAAATCCTTTTGTGCCTGTAGCATTTTTAACCGGGGGTTTCTTTTCTGGTTTATGTGGTTTTCTTGGAATGAAGACTGCAACATTTGCTTCGGCTAGAACTGCGCATGGAGCTTCACAATCATTAAACAAAGGTTTAAAAATTGCTTTCCGTAGTGGAGCTGTTATGGGATTGGTTGTTGTTGGGTTTGCTTTATTAGATATTGCTATATGGTATGCAGTTTTAAATAAATTCGTTTACACTGCTGAACATATGCAAAATGGATTGCATATGTTTGGTTTAACATTTGTTCATCCCGGGACTACAGAGCATGCTAAATTAATTGAAATTACAGTTACTATGTTAACATTTGGTATGGGTGCATCTACTCAGGCATTATTTGCTCGTGTTGGTGGAGGTATTTATACAAAAGCTGCTGACGTTGGTGCTGACTTGGTAGGAAAGGTTGAAGCTGGAATTCCAGAGGATGATCCACGTAATCCAGCAACAATTGCTGATAACGTTGGTGATAACGTTGGTGATGTTGCCGGTATGGGTGCTGATTTGTATGAATCGTACGCAGGTTCGATTTTGGCGACTGCTGCATTAGGAGCTGCCCTTCCTTGGATTGCAGGAACAGATGCAACAAAAGCGGTTATTGCTCCGATGATTGTTGCTGCAATAGGTATTATATTATCAATTCTGGGAATTTTTATGGTTCGTACCAAAGAATCCGCAACCCAAAAGAACTTATTAAATGCATTGTTATTGGGAACAGGAGGAAGCTCTTTACTTATTTTAATTGCTGTTGCTGTTATGGCTAACTTTGGATGGATTAGCTGGGGAATTTTTGGATCTGTAGTAACTGGTTTAGTTGCGGGTGTTATTATTGGGCAAGGAACAGAATACTTTACTTCTGATGAATATAAACCAACTAAAGGTATTGCTGGGCAAGCACAACAAGGCCCTGCAACAACGATCATTGATGGTATTGCTGTTGGTATGTACTCAACATGGATTCCTGTTGTAACAATTGTATTAGGAATTATTGGAGCATTTGGTTTTGCAGGTGGATTTAACAATTTTGCACTGGGTGTGTACGGTATTGGATTTGCTGCTGTAGGTATGCTTTCAACTCTAGGAATTACTTTAGCAACAGATGCTTTCGGTCCTATTGCTGATAATGCGGGTGGTAATGCTGAAATGTCAGAATTACCCAAAGAAGTACGTGAACGCACGGATGCTTTGGATATGTTAGGAAATACGACTGCAGCTACAGGTAAAGGTTTTGCAATCGGTTCTGCAGCATTAACAGCAATGGCATTACTTGCTGCCTACATGGAAGAAGTAAGGTTATGGTTGGGAAAACTTGCTGCTTCAAGTGCAGAAGGATTCAAACAAGTTGGAGATACCTTATTCTATAATGACCAGGCTCCTGCTGTAGTTGAGCAAGGACAAAAGGCTGTAGAATTAACTTCTGCAACAATCAAAGATTTTGTATATGCTTACGATCTATCAATATTCAATCCAATGTTATTAGCCGGATTATTCTTAGGTGCAATGATGGCATTTGTATTTAGTGCAATGACGATGAAAGCTGTCGGACGTGCTGCCGGTGCTATGGTTGAAGAGGTTCGTCGTCAATTTAAATCAATACCTGGTATTCTGGAAGGAACAGGAAAACCCGAATATGCAAAATGTGTTGAAATTTCGACCAGGGGTGCACAAAAAGAAATGTTAGTTCCTTCATTACTTGCAATTGCTGTGCCAATAATTGTCGGTGTACTGTTAGGTGTTGCCGGAGTAGTTGGACTATTAGCAGGCGGGCTTGTTACCGGATTTACATTAGCAGGCATGTTAAATAACTCCGGAGGGGCATGGGACAATGCTAAAAAATATATTGAAAAAGGAAATTTTGGCGGAAAAGGTAGTGAAGCGCATAAAGCTGGTGTAGTTGGTGATACGGTTGGAGATCCATTCAAAGATACTTCAGGTCCATCATTAAATATTCTTATCAAATTAATGACAATGGTATCGGTTGTAATGTCTGGTCTAACAGTTGCTTTAGGATTCTTTGCTTAGCAGATTAAATAATTTAATTACTTATAAGCTGGTCAGTTTGGCCGGCTTTTTTTGTCTTAACATTATTTTAAAGTTCGTTTAATAATTTATATATTTGGTCGTCAAGTAAATTACAAACCAGCCTATCATATGCCTTTTGGCTGAAAGAACAGACGGGCTTTAAAAGATCTAATCATGGGAAAAGGAGACCAAAAAACGAGACGCGGAAAAATATTTGCAGGAAGTTATGGAAGAAAAAGACCTAAAAAGAAAAAAAAGGGAGTTATAGCGCAGGTTGCAAAACCAGCTGAAAAAACTACCACAAAGACTAAGGTTCCTGTAAAGCCAAAACCAAAAGCTGAAGAAAAACCAAAAACAGATGATAAGGCGGAATCGGGAGATAAAGTAGAGAACAAACCGGAACCCAAAACAGATAAAAAGAAAGAGTAGAATAGAACGGAAAAAAATAGGATTGTAAACACAATCCTATTTTTTATTTACAATAATAATATTACACTTCCTAAAGCTATTTTAACTTAAATACAATTGGGAAAGTGTACCTTACATCAGCCGATTTACCTTTATTATATCCTGATTACAACTCTAATATATTCTTTATCAAGTGATTTACTCACTCCACTAACTACCTTAATTCTTTTAGGGTTTCCTTTGTTATCAACTGTAAATGATACAAACACTCTTCCTTCTTCTTTTGAGCTTTTTCAAAATATTTAAGATTTTTTAAATAAAGCATTTAAATTCGTAAATAATCCATTACTTGTTCTTCTGCTTTGGTTAATTCTTTCCTAAAACTAAATCATTTAGTTTAATATTTTTAACATTTGAATTTTAATTTAAAGACCAGATAATAAATCTTTTAGCTTTAAAGATGATATTCTTGTTTTGAAAAATTAGTAAGTTTTAAATATATTGCAGCTTAATTAATTGAATAGTTATTATGAAAAGGTTGTTCCTTATACTTTTAATTTCGCTGTTAACATTCAACACTTTTGCTCAGAATGAATTAAATCAAGTTGTAATTGATGAAATGATAAATGAAGAAATAATACTTGGATATTGCGATAGAGAAGGTCTTACATTTGAACCTTTTAATGAATGGTTTCAATCTGAATACGATTATTATGAAATGGATCAGGAAACATTAGATATGGTTAACAACCAAGTGCTAGATAACGTAAAAATAAAAATTGTTCTTGGTACGTGGTGTCATGATAGTCAGAGAGAAGTACCACGTTTTTATAAGATCGCAGATTATCTGGATTTTGATAATTTTATACTAATTGGTGTAAACAGGGCAAAAATTGCAGACGGTACTGAAGTTGATGAATTAAATATTGATTTAGTTCCAACTTTCATTTTTTATAATGCAGATGAGGAAATAGGAAGAATAATTGAGTCGCCAACGGAGAGTTTAGAAAAAGATATTTTTGAGATAATATCAGCTATTTAGTATGCAACTATTTTTGAATCGCTTACGTCATTAAAATAAATTCGAAACTTAAACTTATAAATTCAAAACTATGGAAGAAGTTAAATCATCAAATGCGGGACAAGGCTTGGGAATTGCTGGTCTTGTTTTAGGAATTATTGCTTTAATTATTTCGTTTATTCCATGCCTTGGAATGTGGGCTCTAATACCTGGAGTAATCGCTATAGTATTTAGTGCTATCGCATTTTCTCAAGCAAGCAAAGTAAATGCTTCAAAGGGATTAGTGATCGCTGCGCTGGTAATATCAATTGTTGGTACGTTAATAGCAGGATGGCAGTTTTATGTTCTTAGAAATGCATCTACTCAAATTGAAAAGTTCGGTAAAGAGTTCCAAAAAGCTATTGAAGAAGAGTTAGATGAGGAAGATTTAAAAGACCTTGAAGAAGCAATGGAAGAATTAGAAGGTGAAATTGAAGAAATTACCGAGGAATCAATTAAAGAAGCCGCAAAAGCTGCAAGTGAAGCTTTAAAAGAATTTTCAGAAGAGGTAGAACAGGTGGTTGAGGAATTGGAAGAAGACGATGAAAAGTAAAATAGGTTCACGAAATAATGAACCTATTTTACTTTTCATCGTCTTCTTCCA
>JANQHR010000142.1 GCA_028282585.1 Bacteroidales bacterium
CTTTGATCTTGTTGTCATACCGACCCTTAAGATCGTAAATTTTAAGGGGACAACAAAATTAAAAGGCTGTCCTTTTACTTTTTGGACAGCCTCTTTTTATTTTCATCTGGATCCAGAGTCCAACTAAAAGACAAGAACTGCGTGTATTTAGTAATCGGTGGTTAAAACGTTAAAAACAGTTCGATCATCTGTAGCAATGCCACTTGATTAAAATATCCCCTTGCAGTTGTCATACCACTATAGATTAAAGATCAATACATTTCTCTACTTTCCAGCTTACTATTAATCCACCAGCAGCATGAGTGTCGCCAACTCTCTTAAATCGTCATTCGTGTATAAAACTATTATTTGAATTAGACCAGGTACTTTTTTATTCTTTGTATTGACTTGGGTTAATTACTGATCACGTTTATATAAAAACAATTCCATTCCCTGATTTATCAACACTATTATAACACTCAATAATACAACAATTTATATGATTAAAACTTAAACATAAATAATTTAACTTATTATTAAGTTGTTTAATTTAATAATAAGTTTTAATATTGTATCATATTATACAGAACAATTAGTTAAATAAATAAAAAACTATGAGAAGACGACAATTACCAGAAATTAATGGAGGATCTTTAGCAGATATTGCCTTTTTATTATTGATCTTTTTCCTTGTAGCAACAACTATGGATATGGATGCAGGGATGATACGCAGGTTATCTCCACCCTCCGATGCTCCTCCACCCGAATTCAATGAAAGAAATGTTTGGGTTGTTTTAGTTAATGCAAATGATCAATTAATGGTTGAAGGAAACGAAATGCCTTTAAGTATGTTAAAAGAAAAAACCAAAGAGTTCCTAACGAATCCTAATGATAAAGATAACTTACCGGAAAAGCGCACAGCTTTCGTTGAGCCTTTTGGTGAAATTAAAGTATCTAAAGGAGTAATTTCCATAAAAAATGATAGATCAACATCATATGGAATGTTTATTAAGGTAATGAATGAATTAGTTGCTGCTGGAAATGAAGTAAAAGATGAATTTAGCATGAAACAGTTTGGTAAAAAGTATGATGAATTACCTCAACATTTAAAAGATGCAGTAAAGGATGCAGTTCCGGCAGTAATCTCAGAAGCAGAACCAATGCATATAAATAGATAAGCTATGACGACACTAACAAAAGCAGAAGAAAGAATCATGAAAATCCTTTGGAAAATTGATAAAGGATTTATAAATGATATCCTGGAGCATTTTCCCGATCCAAAACCACCTTATAATTCGGTATCTACAATAGTAAGAGTTTTAGTTAAAAAAAAGATCGTATCATTTAAAAAGTATGGTAATACCTATGAATATTACCCTCTAATTACTAAAGAAGATTATAAGAAGGGTCAAATGAGCAGGCTCTTAAAAGATTACTATAACAATTCTTTAAAACAAGTAGTTAATTTCTTTTCTGAAAGCAAAAACCTGGATATAGATGAAGTTGACGAAGTAATGAAAATGTTAAATGAAATAAAAGATAAGAAAAAGAATGGTTAAATTCTTGCTATATCTTTTTGAATCAGGATTATGCCTTACAATTCTGTTTTTGGTTTATGTACTTTTTTTTCGAAAAGAAACATATTTTAAATTTAATAGGATCTATCTTATTTCAATCATCTTTTTGTCCTTATTCGTTCCATTTATGCGCATTAATATAAAAGTTAAAAACACGCAACGATACGAAAATGCTATTAATGAAATTGGAAAATTCAGGACTTATTATGAACAACTAATTGCCTTAACAGATCCTGATTATCTGCAAATAAAAACAGATAAATTCAATTTAATTTTTGATGAAACCGGAATAGTTGATTATAACAGTATAAGCTCTGCGCAGAGTAACTATGTAATTGATAATACTTCGGCATTAAACATTATAAAAACGCCGAAACAATCTGCCAGATTATCTGTAGCTCAAATAATCTTCATCATTTATATATTAGGCGTTTTAATATTTTTTTCAAGAATAATTATCTTATTTCATTGGATTTTAAAAACTATTAACAAAAATCAGATTGAAATTTATAATAGCATTAAAATCATTAAACTCGGCAAAAACCTCCCTCCTTTTTCTTTTATGGGCTATGTTTTTTTTAACAATAATATTTATTCAACAAAAAAAATAGAACAGATTCTGGCCCACGAAAAAGCACATATCAAACAATATCATTCCGTTGATCTTTTGATAGCTCACGCAATTACTATACTACAATGGTTTAATCCGTTTGTATGGTTTTTACAAAAAACGATAAAAACAAACCATGAATATCTTGCTGATAGCAATGTAGTTAACCATGGTTACAATTTGCTTGATTACCAGGAACTATTGCTAAATCAATTCATATCAATTCCTTCAGTACAACTTGTAAACAACTTTAACCTTATATCCATTAAAAAACGAATTAACATGATGAACAAAACAAAATCAGGATTAATAGCAAAATTTAAAGCTATATTAATAATACCTGCAGCTCTTTTTGCATTTATTCTTTTCGCAAATCTAACTTTAAACAGCCCTGGAAAAGTTTTAACCAACCTATCATTCTTTGAAATTCAAAACAACATGAATCAGTTGAAGGGAATGTGGAACAATACAAATGATAAAACTTATGGAATAAAAGTGCTTTTTGAAAAAAGCAAGTTCTCTGTAATAGATGATAAAATAATTTTAAAAGAATATCCATATCAAATTCAGGGAAACCAGATCCTGTTAAGTTTGCCAGGTAACGAAACCATTGAGCTTAAATATGAAGTTGTTAACGAGCAGTTAAAAATATGGTGGAATGAGGCCGAGTACTCTTTATATGAAAAATCGGAATATAATAATACTCTTGATGATTATTTATCACATCTTAATGTTGAAATTGACCTGCCTGTAATAAAAAAGTATTGGTTGCTACAACGACAAGATTTATGTATTGATGTTGCGATGATCGGTAATCAAATTTATGTTAACAAAAAATCTACAAGTTATACCGATTTAAAAGAAGCTCTAATAAGGGAAAAAAATAAAATAAACCAACTGGATCAAAAACTTATTACTATAAGGGTTTTTGCTGATAAAAATCTTTCAATGGAATATATGAATAAGTTAAATCAATCGTTACGAGAAATCGGACTATTGAAAATTGCACATGTAGGAAAGGTAAATGATCCAAAAGTTTCTAAACTGCAAGTTGGTTATATTGGTATGACGAAAAAAATCCCGCCATTAGTTGGGATAGAAGTTCTTGAAAAAGAGGAAATAATAAAGAAAGGTATAACACTTTTTGAAATTGATGCTACCAACAGTGAAAATACACCAGAAAAAGTTAAACCAAAATTTAAGGAAGCTGTTTTAAATTCCGAAAAATACATTACTGACCTTTATTATGATAAAACTACTATATTCAATACTTATATTGGTTACCAAGATATGGCCAGATCAGTTATTTATGAATTTCGTGAAAGCTATTCTATGGAAAAATATAATCTAAAATATGACGATTTATCACTAATACAACAAAAGGAAATAAAAAAGAAGTATCCATTAATCATATCAGAGTCTGGGGCCTTTAAACCTAGAAATTAACAAGGAAAAAGCGCATTCTTTTGATGAATGCGCTTTTATATTTTATTGGATTTACATAATTTTTTTTCTTTCTTGGAATGCAGTCCGCATTTTTTACATACAAAACTAGCTTTCTCTTTTTTTAGTTTATTCTTTGTATGTGCTTTGCATAACTTTTTCGACATTTCATTTTCAATTTAAAATGAAACAGAAAACTATAAAAAATGTTCTAAAAAAAAGCGAAACCTAATGGTCTCGCTTGAAAAAGTAATCCTAAAATAACTAAAAACGTGAATTTATATTGAGTTGTGTTGAATATTCCTCCCTTTTAACTGATCAAATAGTTTACGCTTGGGACAACAAACTAAGTACACAGTTAAAAGGGCCATGGATAGAATAATAAATAAATCGACTAAACCAAAATTTATTCTGTTCGCATACACCTCTAACCACAACTTCTTAATTAAGAATGCTATTGGCCCAACAACTAATCCTATAATTGCAATTAAATAGATGTATGTTTTTGATATCACTAATGTTAAAACATGAATTCCTACTCCCAAAATCTTAAATAATTCTACTTCTTTTTTACAAGCATATTTTATTCCTATGTGCCCTAAGCATATAAGCAAAATAAATATGTTGATAAATAAAAATGCACTATAAACAACATCTTCCCAAATCATGTGCTCGTTTTTTAATCTTTCTTGGAAAGTTAAAAATCCTGCTTGGCTTGCATCAATATTCATTTCTTTTACCAAAAATTGCTCTTCTAATTCGGAACAAAATGCATACGCTAAATGGCCTGAGGATAATTGAAATATCTTTGCTTGCTTATCGGAAGTCAAATTTAAATTCTCAAAATCTTTAACTACACCACAAACAATGAGTTTATTATTTTTATCGTCCATTAATATGGTACCTGGAACATCATCAATTAAACTAATTCCTAGCAAATCAACAGCACTTTCATTGATATATACTAAAAGGCCATTATCATGGTCCATAAATAAGCCAGGTTTCTCTGCAATTACTTTGTAATTAAAAAAATCCAAGTATTTATCAGAGATTAACTGATGAGCTATTTTTACACCTTTTGTATTATATTCTGACCTTATATGCGTAATTCTTTCGGATTTAAATCCAGGTAATGCAGATGAGAATACCAAACTATCCGGAAGTACAAATGAGCTTTTTGTCATCTTTATAGTAACTACACTGTCCTTATTAAAGCCTAAATCAGCACTTAAAACCATATTCATTTTGTTAACAGACAATAAAATAAAAAACACCCCAACCATAGAAATTGCCAGTAGGATGTTTAGAATTATTTTTGATGATATTTGCCTGTTTAAAATCCTCATCTAATTATCAAAAGTTTTTCATTTTTAATTTCTATTCAAAAATATGTTGACTTTTAACGTTAATCCACCAAAATGTAATGAACTGTATTTTGTTAGTAACGAACTGTAGATTTTTATTACATATAATTTTAAAAAGATTTATAAAAAGGAAACCAATTAAAAGACTCCTTTTTACAATTAAAGTTGCAATTTTCTTAGGTAAGATTTATTTTATTGAAGTGTATCTGTGCTAATCAATTTTTCTAATCTATCAATTTGTTCATAGCTTTCCGTCTCGAGCCAAGCATTTTTTAACATTTTATGAAAAACCTGAAAACCAAATAAAGCATGATATTTACCAAATTCTTCGTTTTTATTTAAAATGTTATTTAAATATTTTTCCAGGTATCTACTTACTTGATAATCTACGGTTTTACTATCAGAGTTTGCGTAACTCTTTTGTATATGTGCTATATCTAGTAATAACGTAAATAATTCATTTATCTTTAGCTGTCTTATACGTGTACTTTTCAATTCATCCTCAAATAAATTAAATAGTTTTGATGACTCGGAAGCATTATGATCCTTATAAAGATCTGGTTTACAATTTAAATTATTTATTTGCATGGCTTTCTCCATAAGAAATGTAACCAATTGTGAATATAAAGACATAACTTAGAATTATTTAAAATATGTTATAATAAATATACCCGCTCCGTATATAGATTCATTTCGATAGTTGAACTTACCGGTAAAGAGAATTTTTCAGAAATTTCAATACTCTTTTTGAACACTTATTCCAAGGTTTGCCAACATAAAATGAAACTCCTTTATTTCATTATTCATGCTAATTCAAAAGTATGACTAGCATTATAGTCGAACTAATTTCCTTTTTTGTAATGAAATATTTCTTAATGTATCAGTTATTACAGTAATAAGAGGAACTTCAATTATGTTATTTGCCTGTCCCGAACGGGTTGCAAAGAATTCCTCTTCCAATGTAAAGGAAAAATAACCGTTATCTTTTTCTTTAATCTGATTCATTAAGTATAATTTTACTAAAATTGATTTTTTATAGTAAACAGCTTTTTGGGAAATGAATATTTTCCATTTAGTACTTCATTTATAACATCTATAATCTTTATCGTTGCTTCAGGTTTATATAAACATGCTTTATATCCGGCGGAAATAATATCAAATAATGTGTGCTCCCAATACAAGGTAAGTCCAATCATAGGTAAGTCCTGGTATAGATAGTTAACCTTTTTTGCAAGTTCAATACCGTTCATACCATCCATTTCAATATCGATTATAACTAAATCTGGAGTCTGGGTTTCTAAGAGTTTCAATAAATCATTTCCATTTGAAGCTTCCGCAATAACTTTGAACCCTTCCACAGACTGTAAAAAAACATTAACACCTTTTCTAAAAATCGGATTATCATCAACGATGATTATATTTATCATTTTTATATTCTTCAAATTGTATAGTAAAATTAAAGCCTGTAGTATTTCTAACAAGGTACTTCTACGAAATATAGAATAGGTATTTTTCTAAAGTTATTGGCGTTATTTTCGGTAATTTTGTCGTATTTATACGATATTAAAGTTACAAAAAGAAGAAAAAGTATATTTTCTGAAAATCAATACTTTGAAGTTATTGTCATATTTCTTGATAGTATGATATCTTTTTAAAACTATCTCATCATAGATTTGCAAGATTATTTCTCAATGCGAAAAGAACTAATTTAACTGTCGTATTCGTATTTGTTTTTTGCATCAACCTTTCCTTATATTTTTCTATAGTTCGGTCGCTAACATACATTTTCTTTGCTATTTCTTTTACAGATAATCCTTGGCAGAGTAAATCAAGGAGTAATATTTCTTTTTCTGTAATAAATCTCAGTTCTTCTCTTTTTTTCTGAGCTTCCATATCTATTACGGACTTTTGAGAAAGCTTTACAATTATCTCATTCGAAAAGTAATATTTATTATTCATTACTGCCTCTACGGCCTGACCAACTTTTTCATAATCAGCATCTTTTAACATATATCCGTATACACCCAAATCTATCATTTTGTTGACAGATTCTAAATTATCGTAATATGTTAATATAATTATTTTCAGGTGAGATTTTAATTTGATTATTTCTTCCGTAGCCTCAAATCCATCCATTATTGGCATTTTTAAATCTAAAAAAACAATATCAATGTCTTTTTCATCTAGTATTTGTAATAACTCTTTTCCATTTGTTGCCTCACCAACGCATTCAATGTTATCTAAATGCTTTATAACTAATTTAAACCCCTCTCTAAAAATAGGGTGGTCATCAGCTATAATAACTTTAATTTTCATATTTTATTTAATCAGGTTTATTTCAATAACTACTTCGACACCTGAACCTACTGAACTATTAATCTCACATTTACCATTAATTGACTTTATTCGATTTATCATATTTTTGAGTCCCATACTATTCATATTATTACTATTTAATTTATGAATATCAAAACCTTTTCCATCATCTGTATAAACCAAGAATAGTTTATTAAACAAATCAAAAAGTCTTATAGAAATGTTTTTGGCGTCGGAATGTTTGATTGTATTATTAATTAGTTCATTAATAATCTTAAATAAAATTATCTCTATTTCACGGTCAAACGATTTGCTCAAATTATCAGTAAAAACCGATATATTTAATTTACCATCAATCTGAATTTGATTGCATAAATTATTTACAGCTGTAACCAATCCTAAATCTCCAATTTCATAAGGCCTAACATTATTAGCTATTTCTCTTGAAGCACGAGTGGCTGTAGTAATCAAATCCTTACAACGTTTTACTATTTTTAAAGACTCTTCTTTGTTAATATTTTTACTTTCAAGTACACTCAACTTTAGCTTTATGGCTGATAACAGAACTCCTAAGCTATCGTGTAAATCTTTAGCAAACCGGCTTCGTTCTTTTTCTTCAGTTTCAAATACTTTCCTCAGAATTTTTCTTTCTAGTGTTACACGATCTGTTATATCTCTGGCAATATGCATAAAAGCTTTTTCATCTCCATATCGGATCGTTTTTCCGTGTACTTCCAGATAAACTTTTTTATGGTTTTCATACTCATAAGATATTTCCATATTTGCCCTATTTGTTTTTCTTAAATCTGTCAAATAGTTCTCTATAATTAGAGAATTGCTATCATTAATTAAAAAGTCTTTGTTTAAATCAGTGAAATTTAAGTTTAGTTGTTTTATCCTTTCTTTTGTAATTTCATTAGCTTCTAATAATTCATCTGCCAAAGAGGTTATCATAACCAAATCGTTACTCGCATTAAAAATATTTATAAACTTGCTTTCAGAGTTTTCCAATTCAATGGTTCTCTTTTTTACTGTTTCTTCTAAATAATGTTTATTCTGAATGATTTTTTCCTGTATTTTATTAAACTCTGTAACATCTTCACAAAAAGCAATGTAAGTATCTGTTGAAATTTCCCTGGAATTTATTTTAACGTTAACGGATGACTGGTCTTTTTTCAACAATACAATTTCCGTTTCAAATGCACCACTTTCTAACAATTGCTGAAATGCTTTAAATATTTTGTTCTTATAATCATCATGAGTTAAATCTAAAATTGTTTTTGTAAGTAATTCTTCTGTTGTATAGTTTAGTAAATTCCTGGCGGACTCATTAGCATAAGTGCATTCGCCTTTACTATTAGATAC
The DNA here is from genome assembly GCA_028282585.1 of Bacteroidales bacterium. Taxonomy (GTDB): domain Bacteria; phylum Bacteroidota; class Bacteroidia; order Bacteroidales; family UBA12077; genus UBA12077. Next base: position 8,655 of record JANQHR010000142.1, read on the forward strand.
AAAAATTGCCAAAGGTGATACTTCAATATATTTTCTGAGTTTCTTTTCACTTTCCTTTAATTTAAATTCTGCTTTCTTAATACTGGTTATATCCCGAAAGCTTTCAATAATTCCTTCAACTTTATTTCCTTCTCCTTTTAAAGGAACTATATCACATATGTTAATTCTATGATTATCATTATGCCCGGAACCAACTTCATACCTAACTAATTCCTTACCATTTAAAATGAGTTTCACAGGGCACTTATCCGAATTACAATATCCTGAATTGTAATAATCAAAACATTTGCGACTAACCACCTGGCTGGCCTCCATATTGCATAATTCAGCATATTTTTGATTGGCGTAAAGAATATTAAAATTCAGATCGATTATTCGCAAAGCATCATTAGATTCTTCAATTAAATAATCGAAAAACTGGCTATGCTTATCATTATTTCTAATTGACAAATTACTTTTAGGCATCTCATCAAACAGTATATTGCAAATGCCAGGAGAATGGCTAAGGAAAGCTACTTCATAATTATTTCCTTTTATTTGTTTTAAAAACTTAATAACCTTCTTATGGTAGTTTTCCGATAAAAAAATGTCTTGTAGTCTTTCGTATTCTGGTTTTATCTCAGGTATTAACTCAACGATGTTCTCATCTTTAAAATTATTAAGATAGGAAGTTTGAAATTTTAGTTGGAAGCTTTTGTTAGCATATTTTATTAATGGCTGATATATTTTTTTTTCAAGTTCTTGTTTAATACATACAATACGGACTGTAACAACACCTTGGGGCATTGCATCAAAAACCTTTCTTATCATACAAATATTCGTTCTTAGAGTCTCAAATATAATTTTTTAAAATCTTATTTTAAATATTTGAAATGAAATAATTCTGCATTCATAAAATAATTTAGTAAACCTCACACTTTTTCACCCTTCAATTTTTAACAAATAAAGGCAATCAGAAATACCATAAAGTTTTAAACTAACAAATTATGTGTTTAATCGATAAATACCTGTAAGAGTAACTTGAAGATAAGGGCTGGTTCCTGATTCTCCTCAAGAAGACGAACCAACTTCAATTCGTGCAATTTATATCAAGAAAATTAAAAAAGGGTTCAACTGTAAAACCATCAAACCCTGCGAATACTATTTATAATTTTAGATAGTGCTTAAATTTAATCAACGGCAAGATGTCCAAGGCCTATTTCATTCAGCCATTTAGGATTAAAAATTTTGCTCATATATTTAAAACCGCTGTCAGGCAGAACAGTAACTATTTTAGCAGGAGCTTCTATTCGCTTTGCAATTTCCAAAGCAGCCCAAACATTACCTCCACTTGAACCACCAACCATTAATCCTTCATCTTTGGCAAGCCTATGTACCATACTTATAGCATTTTCATCATTAAATGAGATCGCTTCATCAAGTATATCAAAATTCATAGCATCAACAAGTGTGCCTTTACCAGCTCCTTCTACTTTAAATGGTTTTTTGTACGACATGTAATCTTCTTTACCTTCAAAATAAGGCTTATAAACCGATCCTTCCGGATCTGCCAGAATAACTTTTATATTGGGGTCATTTTCTTTTAATCGTCTACCAGTCCCAGATATTGCTCCACCGGTTGATGCGGTAGCAACAAATGCATCAATCTTTCCGTTCATGTCATCCCAAATCTCCTTGCCTGTTGTCATATAATGGGCTTCAGGATTTAACTGGCTGTTATATTGATCAATATGATAAAAACGTTCATCTTCTTTAGCCTTTTTAGCGGCAGCATCTTCATATGATTCAGGAGCAGGTATAACAGTAACTTGGGCACCATAAGACCTAATAATTGCAATCTTTTCATCACTGCATTTATCCGGAACAAAAATAATTGATTTTAGTCCCATGCTCGAAGCAACCATAGAAACAGAAGCACCTGTATTACCTGAACTTCCCTCAACAAGTATTGTATTACTATTGATTTTACCTGTCTCAACACCTTTTTGAACCATATATTGAATAATCCGGTCTTTATAACTTCCCGTAGGATTCATAAACTCAAGTTTTGCATGTATCTCTATACCGGGCTTGGGATCAAGTGTCTTTAAATGTATCATCGGTGTGTTTCCGATCAGATTCAATGCTTCTATTTTTGACATAACAATTCTTTATACTTCCTTATATTTTCTATAGTTTATTAAAGCGCAAAATTACAAAATACTTTCTAATAAAATACAACTTTTTAACCAGCAAAAACAGTTATGGAATTAACCGAGAACGAATTTATGTCATTAAGATTACATTAGTAGATACTGGTCAGAAACGAATGCAATGTACAAAAAAGAGTCTTTTAAAGAGACTGAAACTTATTCTTTTTCAGGGAGATTGGATCCTGATAGTAAGGAAATACTTATTGCAGTTTCTGTTGGAAATACTGCCAGAACATTTGCACGGGAAGCAAACCTTAATTTAATTAAGGATGGCAAATTTGGCACAAACAAAATGAAATTAACCTAAATTTAGAAACGGTAAAAGAAGTAATGGATAAATTCTTTTAAAATTAAAAAAGATAAACCTTCTGCTATATTTCAATTGAAATATAGCATTTTTTATTTTTGTCAATTATACTAAAATAATATATTTGTAACACTTCGACTTATCTATTGAATTAAATGTTAATTAACGAACCAAAGAAAATAATTATTCGTATTGGAGTTTTTGTATGTCTAATTATTTTAACTATTACTGCGAAAGCAGAAAAAGCAAAAGCAGAATTAAATGATATTTTTACTAACAAAAATATTTCTGTTGATGAATTTATATTTGTACTAAACAGTTATGTCGAAATTGAATCAAATTATATCTTAACTAACGAAAAGCTTGTTTTAGAAAAACTGAAAGAGACAAATTTATTTGTTCATCACATAGATATTTATAACCTTCTGGCAAATGCATTTTGGTACCGAAACAGGAAACACAAATATCAATTATATTGCTCCAAAGCTGATTCAATTCTAAAAAAGCATCCTGAATATGATTTTGGTAAATCTTCTCTTATGAGGTTAAGAGGCTTATATAATAATGATAACGATAAAAATAAAAAGGATTTTTCAAAATCTATTAACTTTCTAGATACCGCATTATCGTTATCAATAGAAACCCAAAATAAGTCCTTAATTGCCAGAAATTATTATTCGTTGGGATTTATTTATTGGGATAACTCCATGTTTTCTGATGCAATTCTTAACTTTAAAAAGTCAGAAGAGTTTTATGAAAACCTTAATGCGCAATATCAAATAGCAAGAATATATAATTACTATGCTATTCATGGTAAAAATGCCGGTGATTTAGCAACATCATTGGATTATTATTTAAGAATAGAAAGAATTTACCAAAGTCTTTATGAAGAGAAAAGAAGGGCTGAAATTCTTGGGAAAATTGGAGGCATTTATGCCGATATGGGGAATTTTGAAGATGCAATGAAAATGTTTAATACTTCTCTTTCAGTCTTATTAGAACTGAAAGCGGAGAGAATGTTACCGTATGCATATGAAAGAATCGGATCTCTGTATTTAAAAATGGATAATTATTCAAAAGCCAAATACTATTTCTTGAAATCAATTGATTTGGAATCAAAAAGTGGTAATAAAATAAGGTTAAATGGTTTAAAGATAAATATGATTGATATTTATATTAATGAGAAGAAATATGATAAGGCAATAGAAATATTGGATGAATCAATTCGTATTTATACTAAACTTTCATTTACCTCTGGAATTTCAACCGTTTACCAAAGATACGCTGAGATACATTATTTACAAGGTAATTACAAAAAAGCAGTCGAAACAATTAAAGAGTCAATCGAATTGGCATTGGAGGTAAATAACCAGCTAATACTTCAGGACGCATATTTACAACTAAGTAAGTACTATGAAAAACTAGGTAAATATGACCTATCCTTAGAAAATTATAAATTATATAAGAACTACTCAGATTCTGTATTTAATGAAGAAAATCTTTTAAAGGTAGAAAGCCTTAAAACAAAATTTGAAATTAAAGAAAAAGAGCAAGAAATTGAACAACTTGAAGCCATGGCGGAGATTAAAAATCAACAGTTTCAGCTAACCGTATTAGTTCTTGCCCTCTTAATATTAATAATAAGCATGTTATATGTTTACAAACGTTCAAGGGAAAAAACTAAACATCTAAAATTATTAGCCATAAAAAATAAAGAGTTAAAAGACGTTACTAAAAAACTTGAAATCTCTAATAATTTTAAAAGCCGTTTAATTTCTAACATCTCCCATGAAATTAGAACTCCATTAAACATTATTTTAGGATTTACAAGCACAATAGATGAAAAAATAAATCCTCAATCGTTCAAATTAGCTTTGTCCGAAATACAAAGAAGCAGTGATAATCTTACAAGAATGATTGATTCGATGTTAGATATTTCCTTACTTGATTCTGATAAAGTAAAATTGAAACCAGAAGAATTTTATTCTTTCGAGTTAAAAAAGTCTGTTGAACAAGTTATAAAGCATGAATTCTGGAAAAAAAATAAGACACTTAGTTATAACATTGCATGTAGGGATAATTTTAAGATTATTTCTGACAAGAATAGGATCAAACAAACACTACAGCAAGTCATTGAAAACTCAGTAAAGTTTACCGATGATGGAAAAATAGAGGTAGATATCACTAGTTCTCGTAATAGTTTATCAATTAAGATTAAGGATACAGGGATTGGGATCGAAGAAGACAAAATTAACCAGGTATTTGAAAGGTTTTATAAAATTGAAAATAACAAAAAACTCTATAGAGGAGCCGGTTTAGGTTTATCAATAAGTTATGAAATTATAAAGTTACTTAATGGTAAAATAGAGATCGATTCAGAAATTAATAAAGGAACTACATTTTCTATTAGCTTGCCATTGAAAATGGAAGTGTAAATTATTTCTGTTTTAACCTATCAATGAGTAATTGCAATTGATTAGGTTTATTTGTTCCTATCAGAATTTTCTTTCCGTCCTTAAGTATTAATTGTAGACCTTTGCTTCCTGAAACAGTATAGGACCTGCCTTTCTTAATTCTAATTTGAATACCGTGTCCACCATATTCTCTAATTGGTTTAAAACTTCTTAAGTAAAATTCGGAAACTTCATCCCATAAAATCTTCCTAGGTCGAATATGAAATGGTCTATATCGAAATGTAATTTTATTTTCATCAATTTCAGTATCTAATCTCATTAGTATTACTATTATATTAAATATAATGATTACCAGCAAACTAAATAGTATAGAAATAATAGCCTCTAATTCTTTTTCTTTTGAAAATTGCTCAACCAACGCCCAAAACATTAGAACATATAAACCAATAAAAAATATCCATTTCCAACCCAGATTAATATATTGACTCTCATTAAAGTTTATATTTACCATAACTTATATTCATTGTTTTAACGCAATTTAAAAAACTATTTCTATAAATCAGTCTAATTCCCTGATTTGTTTAACAATTCTAACCAGAAAATAATTAATTATTGAACATTTAATTTTTTGTACGGTTATTTAGTAATATTCGACTAAGCTTAAAACAAAAACTTTAAACATGGAACATGCTATCAAAACAATGCTAATCTACTTTAAATTTCTGTTGAAAGAATTTATTAGCCCATTAAACTACTTTATGGCATTTTTAATTGGAGTTGTAATTAACTATTTTCAGGGGATTGGGATTTTCGAATCTCCTGTCCCATTTATAGTTCCCATAATAGTTCAGTCGATTTCCAAAGCATCGGTAAAATTTGGTAACAGGAACCTTAATTTACTAGTAAGGCTGCCTATGGAAAAGAAAGACCCGGCTTTTGTAATAAATACAAGTGGTGAAATTGTTGCTTCAGAAGGAAAAACAAAAGATTTATTCACTAATAATAACATCGGCAATTTTCTGGATTTATTCGAAAACCAGCAAGTATCTGATATAAAAGGAGCAATAAATGATAGCTATCATACAAAGCAACATGTTTCACAAGAATGGTATTCTCCCCGAATTGAAAAGTGGTATTCAATAAATATGAAAGCAGATGAATTTAGCAATAATGTTTTGGTTTGGCTAGATGATATTTCCTTACGCAAAAAGTTAGATGAGCGATTAACAAAAGTAAGGAACTTTAGTACCCAAATGATGCTAAGCATTGATGAACAACTTAAAGCCAGTGACAGCTATGACCGTTTAGCACAATTTGTGCTCGACCAAGGCTATAAGGGAGTTTTCATTACCAGCAAAGAAAAAGAAGGTAACCTAAGAGGTTTTGTATATAAAACAGATTCAGGGCAAATCAGTAAATCGGATGAAATTGTAATTTCAAAAAACTCCGAAGCCCCTATATGGAAATCCAGGAGAAGTTTAGGCATTGTTACAGATACTATTAAAAATTACACGGATTCGGAAGTGTTTTACCAAAATAACCGTTTTGACCCCCATGTTTTAGAATTCCTTAGCTTTAAAGTTGAGAATTTTGTTAACTACCACGAAGAAGATATATCCGTAATTACATTTAACAAACATTCGGATGTAACCCAACAAGATTTAACCTTAATGGAGGGAATTGTAAACTCTGCATTCACAATTAATTACCTGGTTAATATTATCAAAAATTGCAGTTAAAATGGTTCAAGATATTAGATATTCTTCTGAAGAGGTTAAATCTATGGCATTGTTTGCTAAGTATAACCCTGCGCCTGTTTTTCGTTTCGATAAAGAGGGAAATATACTTCAGGCTAATTATGCTGCTGAAGAAACTTTCTCAGAAATTATCTCCAGAAATGGAAGAGCTTTTGAGATGATTAAGGGAATTGACCAAAGCAAAGTTGAAAAGTGTATTAAAAATGGCGATATTCTTTCGTTGGTTGAACATGTTAATGGCAAGAATTTCCGGTTTGAAATGCGAGGCATACCTGAATTAAAAGTTATGCAGGTTTATGGCGCAGACATAACTGAAATAGTAGAAACGCAATATGAAAATGAGAAACTTTCAACTGCAGTCTCTCAAACGTCTAATTCTGTGATGATTACCGACCTTAAAGGCAACATTGAATTTGTAAACGGTGCATTTGAATTAAAATCAGGATATCAAAGAGAAGATGTACTTGGCAGAAACCCGCGCATTTTAAAAACCAATTACCTCTCAAAAGAGACCTACAAGAAAATGTGGGAAACCATTTCTTCTGGCCATGTTTGGAAAGGAGAATTTCATAACCGAAGAAAAGATGGTTCTACGTATTGGGAAGAAGCTACAATTAGTCCCATAAAAGATAGAAATGAGGAAATTCAAAACTACATAGCTGTTAAAGAAGATATAACAGAACGAAAAAAAGCAGCGGAAAAATTGCATTCGATGGCTTTGTTTGCGGAATTAAACCCGGAGCCAGTAATGCGTTTAGCAGATAATGGTTTGATACTCCAATCTAACAAAGCAGCTAATGATATTTTTAACGAAGAATCTTTAATAGGGTTTGAAGTTCAGGAATTGATACAAGAAATAGCACAAATTGATTTTTCCGGTTTTATTAAAAACAATAAAATTGAAACGATTGATATCCAAATTAAAAATAAATTCTACCGGTTTATTTTAAAAGGAATTGCTGAAATCAATGTGTGCCAAATGTATGGGTCGGATATTACCAGCCGAATCGAAGCCCAAAAAGATGCAGAATCAATGGCACTCTTCGCAAAACTGAACCCGGAGCCTGTTTTTAGGTTCGATGCCCATGGCATTATATTACAGTCCAACCCGGCCTCAAATGAAGCATTTGGCTCACAAACTATTGTAGGAAAGGAAATTATAGAGCTAATACCCGAAATTTCAGATATAAATTTTAAAGAATTTATAGAAAAAAACAGTTTATTAACTATAACAGCAGAGATTGGGCAAAGTATAATGAGATTTATTCTTCGTGGGCTATCCCATTTAAACGTATGTCAGATTTATGGTTCAGATATAACTGAAAGAGTCAAAGCACAAAAAAAAATCGAAGAGCAAAAGCAAGCCATTACGGACAGTATTCAGTATGCAAGTCGAATTCAAAATGCTGTTCTTCCAAAGCAAGATATAATGGATAATTATCTTTCCGATCATTTTATCTTTTTCAAACCCCGCGATATAGTTAGTGGCGATTTTTACTGGATGACTGAGAAAAACAACAAGCTTGTATTAGTTGCTGCAGATTGTACAGGACATGGGGTTCCTGGTGCATTCATGAGCATGCTTGGTATTTCATTTTTAAATGAAATTGTAAACAAACATAGCTGTGAGAAAGCCAGCACAATTTTAGACGAATTACGCGACCTGTTAAAGTCAACCCTGGCACAATCGGGACAAGCCACTGATGATGGAATGGATGTAGCACTTGTTATTGTCGATAAAGAAAGTATGAAAATCAATTACGCAGGTGCCTATAATTCCTTTTATCTGGTAAGAGATGAAGAATTGCAAATAACCAAGGCCGACAGAATGCCTATAGGAAACTATATTAAAGATGATAAGCCATTTACTAACCACACAATCGAAATTCGAAAGGGTGATTCGTTTTTTATTTATTCCGATGGCTACCCTGACCAGTTTGGAGAAAAAACAAAAGCAAAATTTTCTACCAAGAAATTTAAACAACTATTAACTGACATAAGTAAACATTCGGCAGAAATACAAACTCGCATACTTGAACAAGAATTTCAATCCTGGAAAGGAAATCACAGACAAATTGATGATGTTTTGATTATAGGGGCTAAAATCTAGTTGTTGATCAATATTTATTAGGTTTTATCAAAATTTAGGTATCCATCGCCTAGCCTTTTTCATATACTTAACATAATCATCCCCAAATTGCTTAAGCAACAATTTTTCTTCGTGTTTGGCAATAAAATTGTAAAAAAAGAAAATTAGTATAAACATGATTAATAAAGGTAATGAATACATTAAGATAGTTACTCCCAAATAAAATAACAAAGCCCCTAAATACATGGGGTGCCTTACTTTTTCATAAACTTTATGGTTTATTACTTGCGGATTCTCCGATTTAACTCCAAATATCATTTTCATGCTCCTACGAGCAAAATAAAATCCTGAAATTAATATAAATCCTCCCAATGCGATATGTAACCACATCGGAACTTTAAAATATTCTGATTCCGGAAATTTAAAAAAGAATGTGTCTAAAACCCATAAACCAATAAAAAGCAATAAAAGGATTAGTTGGCCCAAATCACCAAATGGATGTTCACCCGTTAAATCAGGCCTGTCAACGTGTTTTTTCACTTTATACGCTTGCATTTTTGTAAGTATTAAAAGCAAAGGCTACCAGCCAAAAATTAAGAGCTGGTAGCTCAAAACTACATTTATTTTTGTTCTTGCTCCTTACGGCGTTCCATATATTCGTTATATGCTTTTTCTCCTTCGTCCCACCAAAAGTCATCAAAATGCCTCCAGTCCCTGCACTTGCGTTCTTTCTTATAATTATCTTTCCAATGATGAAAAAACTCTTTTTTTGGCGAACGTTTTTTGTAGTGGTTATCACTTCCGTGCTTAAAGCCGCCAAAAACTAAACGTGCAAGTAATACTATACCAGCTGCCTGCCAAAAGGTTATTGTTGTTAATCCGAATATTGATGGCATTAACCAATTCCATAGCAACATTACAAAATAGCCAAATAAGAAGGCAAACCCTGCCGCTGCTATTGCCCCAAGTATTACAAAGCCTACTATCTTCAGCCCTTTTAATACCGGATGTGTCCTACGTCTGTATACTGTTTCCATAATATTTAATTTTTATTGATTTCAATTTTCTATATATAAATCATCAAGCTTGATCAATTTTTTTAGCTTTTTAACTCCCCTATGTTTCCATGAGAGGAGTGTCCCAATCGGTATATCTAGTTCATCCGATAATTCCTCAAATGTATATCCTTCTATTTCAGTAGCTACAAATATCATTTGTTGATTCGGACTTAATTTGCTTAAGGCATTATTTAATTCATTGTAAAACCTTTCGTCATCAATCTCAAAATGAATCGATTCGTCTAATACCGGTATGTTTCCGGAAAATGCATCCTCTCCTTCTTCATTCGAGAATTTTTCAAATGGAATTTCTTTCTTTTTCTTTCTCTGAAAATCGATAATCTTATTCTTTATTGACTGGTAAACATAGCCGGCAACATTTTCCAAATGCTCATCAAAATCCAGTTTAGAAAATAGATTCACTGCAACATCTTGCACAACATCCTCAGCACTAACATTATAATACCTTTCGTTTAAGTACCTTCTTACATATGAAACCAGGTTTCTGTATTCAGAACTTATAAATGTTTTCAGCCCCCTATTTTCTTTTTTGCCTTTCATATTATACCTGACGGACACTTTAAATATTATTGCACTTTGGATTTGTTTTTTTGAAATTTGTTATGGTATTCCTGTAACTTTCTTTTTCTAGTCTCGTCTTACCTTAAATTTATATATTTACTTAACTAACCAATTACTAAGATATAAAATCAATCCATATGAGTAAAAACATTATAAAACACAGTATAAGGGCTTTAAACAGACAGAAAGGCTATGTATTTATTAATATTATTGGCTTATCAATAGGAATTGCATGTAGCCTTTTAATTTCGCTATTTGTAATTAACGAACTTAGTTACGATCAGTTTAATGTATTAAAAGACAGAATATACCGGGTTAATTTACATGGAAAAATAAGTGGCCAGGAAGCGCATGTTTCATCGACCAGCTCGCCACTCGGGCCAACAATGCTCCAAGAATTTCCGGAAGTTGAAGATTTTACACGCTTTGACAGCCGAGGAAAAACCGTTATAAAATTTGAAGATAAGAGTTTTGCTGAAGAAGCGTTTGCCCTTGTTGATTCATCTTTTTTTAAAATATTTTCAATAAACCTGCTTAAGGGAGATAAAAATGCTATTTTAAATGCACCATATCAAGTAGTTGTAAGCAAAACAACAGCCAAAAAATTCTTTGGGAACGATGAGCCCATTGATAAAATGATTCAAGTTAGCACGGATACGAATTTGTACAGGGTAGTTGGAGTTATGGAGGATATTCCCGAAAATTCGAGCTTTGAAGTAGATTTGTTCGGTTCATTTTTATCTAGCCGCCGGGCCAACGACGGTTATTGGTTATCGAATAGTTTCGAAACCTACATTCTGGCTAAAGAAGGCACTTCGGCTGATGCTATCAATTCGAAAATACACCCTATGTTGGTTAAATACGTGGGTCCGCTCATCCAACAATATTTTGGAATTTCTTTCGATGAGTTTTTAAGTAAAGGCAACCAATATATATACCGCTTGCAACCTTTATTAAAAGTTCACCTGGACCCAAGCATCGAACATGAAGTTAAAAATGCCAGTGACCCAAAATTTCTTTACATTTTTGGTGGAATTGCAATTTTAATCATTGTAATCGCTGCCATTAACTTCATGAATTTGTCAACTGCACAAGCTGCCAAACGAGCAAAGGAAGTTGGCATTAAAAAAGTAAGCGGGTCATCTAAGGGTATGCTGGTTCAACAATTTATTGCAGAGTCCATGGTTCTTGCATTTTTATCTTTAATTATAGCCATCTTGATTATGGAATTATCACTGCCATATTTTAATAACCTCTTAAACTCAAACCTACACTTAGATTACCTGGGTGAATGGTATACAATTCCAGGCTTATTGGCTCTTACATTATTTATAGGTTTCCTTTCGGGAAGTTACCCGGCCTTTTACCTTTCAGCCTTTAAACCTGTTTCGGTACTTAAGGGAAATATAAAAGACAGCATGAAAAATGGTAAACTAAGGAGTATACTGGTAATCTTGCAATTTGGAATTTCAATCATCTTAATTGTTGGGACCCTCATTATTTTCAGGCAAATCAATTTTATGCTTAACAAAGATATGGGCTTTAACCAGGATCAATTAATGGTAATTTCAAGGGCAAACGTAGTAGGAAAGAAAATTAAACCGTTTAAAAATGAACTCTTAAACTTACAAGGAGTTGAAAGTGTTTCAGCCTCAACTGCGGCACCGGCACACAACAATAATGGCAATGGCTATACTATTGAAGGGAGAAACCAGGAATCCTATTTACTGGAAACAAACTGGGTTGACTACGACTACTTTAAAACATATGGAATTTCTTTAGTATCGGGAAGACTCTTTGATGAAGAATTTAAAACCGATGAAGAAGCTTGTATTGTTAACCAAAGTGCAGTAAACAATTTCAATTTAGAGGATCCATTTGCTGTGAGGTTTATTGTTCCGGAAGATGACCCGGAAGCTGAAACCAAGTATATGCCAATCATTGGGGTTGTAAATGATTTCCATTTCAGGTCGTTGCATAGCCGTATTGAACCCTATATGTTCAGGTTTAAAAACGAAGATATTAACTGGGGCTATATAAGTGTGAGAATTGCTAAAGATGCACCTGCAACTGTTTTAAAGGAAATTGAAAATGTATGGAACAACTTTACTTCCAATGAACCAATCCAGTATTTTTACATGGATGAATCGTTAAGGGAATTATATTTAGAAGAACAGCAAAATTCAAAACTTTCTATTATGTTTACCATACTTGCCATCATCATAGCCTCGCTGGGCTTGTTTGGCCTAACATCATTCACCGTTGAACAGCGAACCAAAGAAATCGGCATTCGAAAAGCCATGGGGGCTTCCGTAGGAAGAATATTTTACATTATTTCGAAAGAAATCATGGTATTGGTTGCTATCTCAACCCTGATAGCATGGCCCATTGTTTTCTTTATTGCAAAAAACTGGCTGCAAAATTACCACTATAAAATCCACCTTGGAATTTTTGATTTTTTGATTGGTTTTGTAATTGCATTGAGCATCGCTTTATTAACAATAAGCTACAGGGCCTTAAAATCGGCACGAATGAACCCGGCAGAGTCGTTGCGTTACGAATAATATATATTTTAACTAAAAAGCGAAGTTTAGGCTTCGCTTTTACTTATTTAGAATTTCTTCGAGTAGCTCGACTGATTCTTTTACGTAATTAGAACACTTTTTGAAGAAGACATCTTCTTTTTCAGCTTGTTGCCTCCCTTCTTCTGTATTCAGATCAAAATCTATTAAAGCCTTACAGTTGATGCTATCGAATTTTTCTGTATACTTTTGAGAAAATTCCTGAATTAGTTCGTTAGTTTTTTCCTTGGCCTTCTCATCTCCGCGTTTATATTTTCCATTTAAAAATCCTATAACCATAAATGCTCCTGTAACAGCACCACAAGTCTCTTGCATTCTTCCCATACCAGCACCAAAACCTGACGCTATTCTTAAAACAACTTCTTCATCTATTTCTAATTTATCTGAAAAAGAGGCAATAACGGATTGCGCACAATTAAAACTATCAAAGTAATAATCGAGCGCTCTTTCTGATCTTAACATATAACTAGGCTAGTTTCTTTCTGTTAATTACCTGATAAAATTTTTTAGTAAAATGACCACCGCAATTTACCAAGTTATATTTTGGAACAAATGGTTCTGTTAAATCTATTTCAACTCTTGCCTTAGGGTTAGATTCAAGATGTCCAATCAATTTAAGATAGTCCTTTACAACATCGTATTCAATATAATCCAAATCTAGCGGATCTTTTAGAGCAATTTCTTTTCCATTCTTTAAACAAGTAATTTTCATAGTAGTTGATTTTATTCTTTCTAGTCCGTTTTTTTGCAAAAACCAGACCAGAATATTACCGAGATTAAATCTAAGATAAAAAAATATTTCCTAAACCAGAAAAACGTTTAATAAAAATAAACCATTCCTTACTTTGGTATTCATCTATTCCTATTGATGATATTTTTTTACATTAAGTTGCGTACGAACATTATTTTTACAAATCACTCCAATTGAACAAATTTATAGTTCTATAGTTCAACAAAGTAAAGTGTTAATTATGAAGCTAAAATGAAGTTGAATTTATTAAATAGTAAAAAATGAAAAAACATTGGGCAATTATACTTGTATTTTTTATAAATATTAACCTTTTTGCACAAACGAACATTAAAAAACTTGAACCCGAAAAGTATTTCGATTTTTGGGTAGGAGAATGGGAACTAATTTGGCAAACAACGGATAAGAAAGTGGGAGAAGGAGAAAATCATATTTTCAAAACCTTAAATGATCGTATTATTGAAGAAAACTTTAAAGTTATTAACGATGATAATATGAAGGGATTTGTTGGTAAAAGCTGGAGTGTGTATAATAAAAACAATAATACCTGGTATCAAACCTGGGTAGATAATCAAGGTTCTTACCTGGATTTTGTCGGTGAATTTGATGGAAACAAAAGAATTTTTAAAAGGGAATTTACCTTATCTAATGGTAGGTTGGTAAAACAACGCATGATTTTTTATAATATTAAAAAGGATTCGTTTACCTGGGACTGGGAAAGTTCAATAGACAATGGAAAAACCTGGGATTTGAAATGGAGAATTTTTTACTCAAGAAAGAAATAATTATTTAAGTTATATTTAGTAAAACATAATTTTACAAAATTATTTCTAATATAATTTATATGTTGAGCTATTATCTTCTTTTAGGGATTAGTTATGCTTTTGCTGCAGGAATACAACCAGGACCTCTTCAAACTTACTTTATTTCTCAAACTTTAAAAAATGGTTGGAAAAAAACTTTACCGGCAACATTAGCTCCTCTTATAAGTGATATCCCAATTGCTATTTTAACTCTTTTTATACTCAAATCAGTTCCTGAAAATTTTACGTTCTTTTTAAGGCTAGCAGGTGGCCTATTTCTGTTGTACCTGGCTTATAAAGCGTTTAAATCATGGAATAAATATGATTTAAACCAGGAAACTTCTGAGCTTTCTGGTAAACAAACTTTATATGGTGCAATAGTCGTAAACCTTTTGAATCCTAACCCATACTTGGGATGGAGCTTGATTATGGGACCTTTACTTTTAGAAGGTTGGAAAATTGCACCTCTTAATGGAATTACATTAATTTTTGGATTCTATCTAACTTTGATTTTTACTATGGCAGGTACAATAATACTATTTGATTTTGCCAGAAGACTTGGACCAAAAATTATTAAGATCTTGCTTGGCTTATCCGCGCTTGTGCTTTTTTTATTTGGTATTTATCAAATCTGGTTAGGAGTTGAGTTTCTTACACAATTTATGGTCAAGCATTAAAAAAGGAGCTGTTAAGCTCCTTTTACATATTCAATACGTTTTACTTTCATATTCTATATTCTTTTATTTTTCTTCACTTTTTACATTTCCTATTATGATTTCAATATTTTCTTTCGATTCGCCTTCTTTTCTAATTATAACTTCTTTTATGATCTTATGCTTTCCATTTAAATCTTTAAAAATATCAGATGTACTTTCGTCATTGGAGTAAATAAATAACTTATTATTACCACTACCTATTAAATTATCTAATGAATCAATAGACCAAACCTTTGATTTATCCAATTTCTTTTTTATTGCTTCTACATTTTCACCTTTTCCGCTTTTTAAGACAATAATTCCGTCTTCATCATCAACATGTATGCCATGAATTACTTTAACAGAATCATCCATAATCCAGGTTAAGCCTTTATTAAATTTAATTTTAGAACTATTTTTATCTCTATAAAAGTGCCATAATTCGTTTGATAAAGAATCTTTATCATATTCTCCATGAATATTCCAATACATATTCAAAATTGAATCACATGATTGGCCTTTATCCGAAATAGCAATAAATCTTGAACCTTTATTTGACAAAACTTTATATTCTCCCAAAATACTATCTAATCCATGATGTTCATGTAAACCTTTATCGGTAAGGTAATAAATTCCTTCTCCCTTTGAAATATGAACTGTATCAAACTCTTCTATTACTTTACCATCCTTTTCTTTTATAACTTTTAAATAGATCTTTTCTTCATGCTGTGCATGTAATTCTAATACGCTTGTTATGAAAACTGCAAGAATTGTAAATAAAATTTTTTTCATAATTTTTTGTTTTAGTTATTTATTACAAAATTTACTAAGCAAAGCTATAAGAGTTTGAATTTCAATTCAGTTAATGGTCTCTTAAAAACCGTTAAAGAAATGTTAAAGTTTCTATATCAGGTCGAATTATATTTATCTTTGAATCAAATTCAATAAAAATGAGAAAATATTCTCTGCAAATTTTAGTAGTTATTATGTCAATTTCTTTGGTCGGTATTGTAGTAGTTCAAGCTTTTTGGATAAAAAATGCCATTCAGGTTAAAGAAACAGAATATAAGGAAAATGTGCGGGAAGCTATTGCCAGTATTATTAAAAAAATTGAAAGAAAACAAGCTGTAGTTTTCATTTCAGAAAATCTAGAAAGCTTTGATATACAAAGAATAGAAAATTCATCTATAATGAGTAAGGGATTCGTTGAATATTTCCACGGAGACACTATTTTACATTTCAATACCGACTCTTTTGAATATATAACTGATAATGAATTTAAAATAAATATTGCTTCAAATTCTACAGCAAAAACAAGAAATGAACAGTTAAAAGTTTTAAGGGAAACTAAACACCAAAAAAAAACTAATAATCCCATAGTCTTATCTACAATAAAATACACGGGGAATGATAAAAATATAATTGTTCTTCAGGACAGTGTAACGGTTAATTCAAATATTCTCTCTACCAGAGAGGTTTATTTAAATGTACTTGACGATATGATTCATGAATATGAAACAAGGTACAATCCTATTGAAGACAGGCTTGAAATCGAAAGATTAGATACGCTTATAAAAACTGAAATTCTCGAAAAAGGTTTAGATAAAGATTATGAATATGCTATCATTGATAATCGAAGAGATTCTATTTATAAAAAATCGGAGGGTTTTATTGATGGATTTGTTCCAAAATCATTTAAAGCCAGCTTATTCCCAGATGCCCTGGTTGATGAACCGATCCATTTATACCTATATCTACCTGGTATGAATAGTGTGATATATAAATCTATATCTTACATGCTTCTCGGTTCTATCACTTTTACATTGGTCATCATTGTTATATTTTTTGTTACCGCAAGAATTACGTTTAAACAAAAAAAATTATCCGAGATTAAATCTGATTTTATTAACAACATGACGCATGAGTTTAAAACTCCGATTGCTACTATTTCTTTAGCCGCTGATTCGATAATAAATCCAAGGATTATTTCCAACGAAGAAAAAATAAATGAATTTGTCAAAATAATTAAGGAAGAAAATCGCCGAATGAATAACCAGGTTGAAAGCGTATTACAAATTTCATTATTAGAAAAAGAGAAATATAAGGTCAATCTGCAAAAGTTTGATTTACATGAATTAATACAAAAAGCAGTTAAAAACATCGAACTTAAAATAAAAGAAAAATCAGGAGTATTAAAAGTTTCTCTTGAGGCGGAAAACCCATTTTCATTAGTAGATGAAACTCATTTTTTAAATATTATCCATAATTTATTAGATAATGCAATAAAATACTCTCCTGAGATTCTTGTTATAACCTTAAAAACCCGAAATCAAAACGGAAATATTCATATCAGTATTGAAGATCATGGAATTGGGATCAAAAATGATGAGCTGGTTAGGATTTTTGATAAGTTCTATCGAGTACCAACAGGGAATGTTCATAATGTAAAAGGTTTTGGTTTGGGTTTAAGTTATGTGAAAGCAATAGTTACTGAATTTAATGGATCCATTCATGCTAATAGTGAATCTGGCAAGGGTTCCAAATTTGAAATGAATTTACCTGTAATACCTGTTAACAATGGAAAATAGAAATAATATATTTTTACTTGAAGATGATGAGAATTTTGGTTCGGTATTAAAATCATATCTTGAAATGAATGATTTTAATGTATCGTGGACGAAGGATGGTTCCCAGGCAATACTTAACTTTCAGGCAGGTCAATTTGACTTTTGCATATTAGATATAATGTTACCAAATCTTGATGGTTTTACTATAGCTAAGAAGATAAAAACAATAGATCCGGAGATTCCTACCATTTTCCTTACTGCAAAAACATTAAAAGAAGATATTTTGCAAGGTTATAAAATTGGTGTCGACGATTATGTAACTAAACCTTTTGACTCTGAAGTGTTACTTTATAAAATTAAAGCAATTATAAAGCGTAAATCGGAACTAGATGATTCAACAGATTTTAAGATTGGTAATTATACATTCGATTCCGAGTTAAGAATACTGTCACATGAGCATAATTCAATAAAACTTTCACCTAAAGAAAATGATTTGCTAAAAATGCTTTGTTTAAGTATGAACAAAATCCTGGACAGAGATAAGGCTTTAAATAAAATTTGGGGTGAAGAAGGTTACTTTACAGCCCGAAGCATGGACGTATACATCACTAAATTAAGAAAATATTTAAAAAACGATTCCTCCATAGAAATCGAAAATATCCATGGAAGCGGATTTATACTTAAAGTAACAGAGTAAAATTTGTTCGTTAATTAAAGATTATACAAAATGTATTGTTGGAACCTCTATTACTGTTTAGTGGTTGCAAGCTCTTAGTTGTAAACACTCAAAAAATAAACAACATTTAGTTGAATACTCAATAATTAAACCGTATAATCGAAACTTTGAACTTCAAACTAATTACTAATCTTCACAATATTCGCCTAAAGTTTGCCCAACCTTTTGAAGATAAAAATTCTGATCTTTTTCCTTTAAATGTAATCCTTTGATATCGTGTTCGGCTTCTTCCTGGATTAAAGGCAGAATTGAGCGTGAACTACAGTATTCAAAAGGATCCTCTTCCCAAAAGATTTCCATTATGTTTTCTTTTAGGTTTTCAACGACCGTTTGGGCCGAATTGATTTTTGTGTGGTAACTTATTGATCTCATACACTAATAATGAAACAATTACATATATGCAAGTTATATAATGTTATTAATAAAGTAAATATTATAGAATATATATTTTTGTATTCTAGAACATAATTTTGGTATTGACTTTATTACCTAGATTTCGTATTGCGTTACACCTCAAATTATTAAAGATTACTCTTACAACATTTTGATGCTTACCTATAATCACTAATAATCATTTATGACATAATTGCATATAATTTCCGGTTTTATATACTATCTTGTCACTAAATAATATTAGGAACAGTATTTGAAAACATTACTAAAATTATTTGAAAAGGAGAAATAATGAATTTTAAAGACATACAAAAAAAACACCAACATATAACCGATTTAATTTTAACAAATGAGATTATAGTCGCAATAAAAGAATTATTCAGTTTTGCAAGTAATGCTAAGAGGCAATATCATCAGGTTCAGATTGAGAAAATTAAGGATACTTACTCAAATATTCTAAACCATTCATTTACTGGAGTTACTGATCCGGAGAGAGATAAAATATACAGATATGTGCAAAGATCTTTACTGGAATTAAATGATAAAATAAAAGAATGTGTTTTAACCGAAACTTCTGATCTTACTATTTACAAATTAAAATGGTTACTAGAAAAAGAAATTGAAGGGCAATCTGATGAAACTTATTCTTTAATCAACAACTTAACATTTGATAATGAACTTGATAGAATTCTAAAGGATAATGATATCGACCTTACTCCAGAACAAAAGGATGAATCTAAAGTGGTTTCGAGACAAGATGCTCTAAAAGAGCTTTTTAATATTCTTTGGCTTACCGATTCATATCATGAAACTGAAATCAATACTATAAACTCTATTTGTAATTCGGAGAAAATTCCGTGGCATGATAAAAGTTTGATTGTAAGCTCAATTACATTAAGTCTTCTAAGAATATTTGATTCAAATAAATTTATTTCATTACTTAGTTTCTATTACACTGCAGAAAATCAGGTATGGCAACGTGCATTAGTAGGGATAATTTTAGCTTTGTATAAACATGATAAAAGGATAAACCTTTATCCTGAACTTGAAAAAGAAATTTTAAAACTATCTAAAGTAGAAGAAATAGATAAGCAGTTTGAAACTGTACTAATTCAGATTTTCAAATCGAAGGAAACTGAAAAACTTACAAGAAAATGGGAAGAAGAAATACTCCCTGAAATGATGAAAATGCAGCCAAAGATCGAAAAAAATCTTGATCTTGAAAATATACTTTCAGAAGATTTCTCGGAAGATAAAAATCCGGATTGGGAAAAAGTTTTTGAAGATTCTCCTGATTTATTGGATAAGCTTCAGGATTTTTCTAAAATGCAGATCGAGGGTTCTGATGTATTTATGAGTGCATTTTCAAAACTAAAACATTTCCCGTTCTTTAATGAAATAAGCAACTGGTTTACTCCTTTTTATAAAGAAAATGAATATATAGATATGATTGTTGAAAAGGAAGAAACCAATTTGTCAACATTCGTCGAGCAACTAGAAAAGTCCTTCCACATGTGTAATTCGGATAAATACTCATTTTGTTTGAACCTACAAATGATACCGGAATCTCATAAATCCATGATGATGGATATGTTTAATGAAGAAATGAAGAATTTGGAAGAAGTTCAAAAGGATGAAAATTTACTGAATCAATTTACCATAACAAAAAGTATAATAACTCAATACCTGCAAGATTTATATCGTTTTTATAAACTACATTCTTATAAAAATGAGTTTTCCGACATTTTCAAATGGGAATTTAACGTTCAGTATTCTGAATTTTTTAACCAAATTATCACGAACAAACAAGTAATCAGAAATATTGCCGAGTTTTTCTTTGAAAATGAACATTATGATAAGGCTGTTGAGATATTCAGGATAATAGACAAAACGGAAGATAGTAATATAGAATTATTTGAGAAAATCGGATATTGCTATCAACGATTGGGAAAATACGAAAAAGCATTAAAATATTATCAAAGAGCTGAACTTTTAGATGAAAATAAAGCCTGGATTATTAAAAAGATTGCTTTATGCTATCGTAATCTAAATAATCATGAAAAAGCTCTAGAATATTATAAATCAGCCGAAAAACATGATCCTGAAAATCTTTATATACAAGCCTACATTGGTCATACTTTAATGAGGCTAGAAAAATATGAAGAAGCTTTGAAGTATTATTTTAAGGTTGAATACCTGTCTCCTTCAAACGAGAAAATACAACGACCAATTGCCTGGATCTCATTCATACTTGGAAAGTTTGATTCAGCAGTAAATTACTATAATAAAGTACTTGGGAAAAAGATAAATGGCTTTGATTTAATCCATTTAGGCCACTCTTATTGGTCTTCAAATCAAATTGACAAAGCTATAGAAACGTATAAAACAGCTTTCGAACATTTTAAGTATAACATTAAGGTATTTTCGCAATCTTTCATGGAAGATAATGAATATTTGGAGTTTCATGGTATTAAAAAACTAGACATTAAACTGATGAAAGATTTAATTACAAATATAAATCCTTAAACACTAGTTTTTACAGAGTCTCAAACATAATTTAGTTTGCTCTTATTTTTCCGATTATAATAACTTAGCATTAAAAAAACCGGATTTAATCCGGTTTTTAATTTCTTATAAAATTGGCTTTTTACGTTTGAAAGGTTTATAGTAAAATTTTTCCCAGTGCACAATTTCGTCTAAAGGTTTTCTTAGCTGCTCGTGTCTGTTTTTATCTGTTTTATCAGCCGGATAACCAATCGGAAGTAATGCAATTGGTTCAACACCATCGGGTAAATCAAGTGCTTTTACACATTTCAGAACATCGAACTTACACACCCAACAAGTAGCTAATCCTAAATCAGTTGCTGCTAATGTCATATGATCAATTGCAATTGAAACATCCACATCCGTATGTATCTTTCCATCGGCGCGTCTCCAAGCTTCTCGATGATCTCCACATACAACTATAACACATTTTGCGCTCTCTATCCAATCTCTTTCATAACACTCCTTAATTATTTTAAGTGATTCTTCTTCAGTAATTACAACAAAATGCCAGGGTTGTTTATTTTTTGCAGATGGTGCCACTCTACCAGCTTCTAAAACTTGTAATAAAAGTTCTTTTTCAACCTTCTTGTCCTGATAATTTCGTGATGAATATCTTTTTTTAGCTAAATCAATAAAAGTCATATTATTTATAATCTTTAAGTTTATTCTACAACAATAATTTCATTAAAAACTTCAATTTTATCACCGGATCGGATTTTTGCTCTTTTTCTGCTCTCCAAATTTCCATTTAACTTTACTTCTCCTTCATCAACAATATGCTTTGCTTCGCCTCCGCTTCCGCATATATTGGTAACTTTCAACAATTTAATAAGCTCAATGTATTCAGAACCTTCCAACCTAAATTTAATCATATTTTTGTTTTATTTCATTCAAAATTTCATTCATTACTTCAGCAGCCTTACCTTTTAAAAATATATCGGTAATTGACCCGGTAAATAAAGATTCTTCAGGATTAATTTCGATTACATTTGCACCGTTTTGTTTTGCATATGGTGGTATTGATGCTGCCGGAACTACCTCTCCGGTTGATCCAATTATAATAACCAAATCTGCTTTTTGTGCTGCTTCAACAGATTTTTTATATGCTTCTTCCGGAATTCCTTCGCCAAAAAATATAAAATCTGGTTTTAAAACTGCATGGCATTTTTCACATAGCGGAATATAACTTAAATCTGCGTCCTCAGCTGCAATCTTTTTATCACAATAAGGACAAACTAACATTCTTGAATTCCCATGAAATTCGTAAACTTCCCTACTTCCGGCATCATAATGAAGATTATCTATATTTTGAGTAATAATTGCTTTTACTAAACCCTTCTTTTCTAATTCAGCTAAAACTAAGTGCGCATCATTGGGTTTTGCTTCTCCAAAAAAATCATAAAATATTTCTTTTATTACTTTCCAGGCCTCTACTGGATTTAAATGAAAATTGCCTAAATCTAAGGCATTCGGATCATATTTACTCCATAATCCATTTTCTCCACGAAAAGGGGGTATTCCACTTTCAACAGAAATTCCTGCTCCCGTAAAAGCTATTGTGTATTTGGAAGTTAAGATTAAATCAACAGCTTTTTCCAAATTGTCATTCATTGGTCAATGATTTATCTACAAATTGCTTATAAAGTTATAAATAAATCCTTGATCATAATATTTTAATTTTTATAAAAAAAGAAAACCCGAAAGTTGATACTTTCGGGTTTTTTAAACATCTTGATCTTTACATATTTTCAACTTCTTTTACTACTCTTTGAAGTGTATCCTTTGCATTACCGAACAACATTCTTGTTTTATCATGATAAAACAAGTTGTTCTCAATTGCAGCATAACCTTTACCCATACCACGCTTTAATACTATAATATTTTTTGCTTTCAAAGCTTTTACTATAGGCATTCCATAAATAGGGCTTGAAGGATCTTCTTCCGCAGCAGGATTAACTACATCATTCGCTCCAACTACAACTGCCACATCAACGTTATCCATATCTTCATTAGCCTTATCGCTTTCAACTAACTTATCATATGGAACATCAGCTTCAGCTAAAAGAACATTCATATGCCCGGGCATCCTACCCGCTACTGGATGAATAGCATATTTAACTTCCACTCCTTTTCCTTCTAATAATACATCTAATTCATGTGCTAAGAACTGTGCTTGAGCAACAGCTAATCCATAACCCGGAATAACAACCACTTTACGCGAATAACTCAACAATATAGCTAAATCTGTTTCAGATATTTCTTTTATGGTCCCTAACTCATTTTGAACGGCTTCTCCTCCTCCGCCAAAGGCTCCAATTATTACATTAAATAAGGAGCGGTTCATTGCTTTACACATCAATATGGTAAGGATTGTTCCTGCCGAGCCTACTAAAATACCGCCTGTTAACATTGCCAGATTTCCATATAAAAATCCAGCCATTGCCGCTGTTACACCAGTAAATGAATTAAGTAGTGAAATTACAACTGGCATATCAGCCCCACCAATTGGCATAACAAATAAAACTCCATATAATAATGAAACTCCTAATAAAATAAATACATATGGCATTAAATCTTTCGGATCTATTCTTCCTTGCATCATTAAAAAAGCAACAAATCCAAAAATCGCTAATAATAAAACCATATTAACATATCTTAGTGATTTAGATCTGATATCTTTAATAAAACCATCAAGTTTTCCAAATGCGATCATACTACCGGTAAAAGATACGCTACCAATGACTAAACTTAGAAATATAACCAATGTTTGAAAATTTAGCATTCCATGAAGTTCTATCAATTCCTTATCAATATTGGGAAATTCCATCAGAGCAATAATAGTTGCAACTGCTCCACCCATTCCATTAAAAAATGATACTAACTCCGGCATTTTAGTCATCTTTACTTTACGAGCAATAACCAATCCTACAACGAGACCCAGCGTCAATGCTCCAAAAATATAACCCATATTTCCAATCCTTTGGCCGCCTTGCTTATGTAAAATTAACGTTCCCGCAATTGCTAAAATCATACCTATTGCAGCTATAAAATTACCGCGTCTTGCTGTATCCGGATGGCTTAACATTTTTAAACCCAATATGAAAAGTACCGCTGCAAAAAGGTATATAATCTCTAAAACTGAATCACCTAAGGTGAACTGTATATTCTTTGTGAATTCGATTATTTTATCCATAATTCATTAATCTTTTTTAGGTTTCTTTTTGAACATTTCCAACATCCTGTCAGTTACCGCAAATCCTCCTACAACATTAAGTGTTCCAAGGAAAACTGCTAAAAATCCCATTACAATGCTGAATGTCGATTCTGCATGTCCAAGTATAATAATTGCACCTATTATTACAACTCCACTTAACGCATTAGCTCCAGACATTAAAGGTGTATGTAAAACTGCTGGTACGTGCGATATTACCTCTATTCCCAGAAATATGGACAAAATAATTCCGAATATCGTTTCGGAGTTTACATATATAAATTCAAGAATTGCTTCCATTGCTTTTAATTTTTATTGATTCGATTTTACTCTTTCACTTATAATTTCACTTTTATGTGTAATGCAAGTACCTTTTACAACTTCATCTTCAAAATCAAGTTTCAGATTACCTTCTTCATCAATAATCAATTTCATAAAATTAATAAGGTTATTTCCGTACATTTTACTTGCATCGGATGGCATTTCACTAGGAAAATTTGAATTTCCTACAATTTTCACATTATTTATTTCAACTATCTCATTATTCTTTGTTAGTTCACAATTACCGCCTGTTGATGCTGCAAGGTCAATAATTACTGATCCAGATTTCATATTTTCAATTGTATCTTTAGTGATTAAAATTGGAGCCTTTCGTCCAGGAATTTGAGCAGTTGTAATCACTACATTTGCTTTTTTTGTATGATCCTGTATTAGTTGTTGTTGTTTCTGCTTGTACTCTTCTGTTTGCTCCACCGCATAACCTCCAGCATTCGCATCATCCTTGGCCCCTTCTACCTCAACGAATTTTCCGCCTAAACTTTCAACTTGCTCTTTTACAGCAGTACGAACATCAAAAGCATCTACCACAGCTCCTAGTTTTCTGGCTGTTGCAATCGCCTGCAAACCAGCTACTCCTGCACCTAAAACTAAAATCTTAGAAGGACGAATTGTACCTGCAGCAGACATAAACATTGGAAAAAACGAAGGTAAATGTTTTGCAGCTTCCAGTACGGCTTTATAACCTGCAATGGTTGCCATGGAAGATAATACGTCCATTGATTGCGCTCGCGTTATTCTTGGTACCATATCCATACTAAAACTTGTTAATTCATCATCAAGAAACTGTTTTAGTAAATCTTTATTAAACAAAGGCCCATAAGCAGTTAAAACAGCCTGAGTAGAATTTAAGTTTTTATATTCTGCCTTAGGTGCTGCATTTATACTGAGTATCAGGTCAGCATTGGAGAGGATTTTTCCTCTGTCAACTATTTCTGCACCAACATTTTTATATTCTTCATCAGAATAGAAAGATCTTTCACCAGCCCCTTTTTCAAGTATAACAGAAGTTTTTAAATCAATCAGAGTTTTTACATTTTCAGGTAGTAATGCAACTCTGTTATCAAAGTCAGGTTCCTTTAAAATACCTATAATCATTTTTAAAATTATTTGAATTTAAGTTTATTATATTCGCGTTAAATTTTGTTAATTAAAAGTTTAATACTTGTAAACATTCTCTGATAATATTTGTTCAATGCTATAAAACCTATAAATAGTTGAATAAAAAGATTAAAATATATGACTAACAGGCTAATTTAATTATATTTATGCGTATAGTAACATTAAACCTTAACTCCAATAAAGTTAAACAAAATTTAAAGACTTTTTATTAAGCATTCTGGCTATTAAATAATTAATCATGGATAAGTACTCTTATATAGGCAATACCGATATTGATACAATTGATAAACTTTACGAACAATATAAATCTGATCCTGATTCTGTTGATGTCCAATGGAGAAAATTCTTTGAAGGATTTGAATTTGCGCAAAAAAACTTCCCAATAAATAAATCTGCGGGTCAAATACTCGATAATGAATTTAAAGTAATAAATCTTATCGAAGGTTATAGAAAGCGAGGACATCTTTTTACAAAAACTAATCCTGTAAGAACGAGAAGAAGATACACACCTACCTTAGACATTGAAAATTACGGTTTAGAAAAAAGTGATCTGAACAAAATATTTCAAGCTGGGAAAAACATTGGAATAGGACCTGCAACGTTAAAAGAAATTATTGATCATTTGGAAACAACTTACTGCCAATCGATTGGTGCGGAATATATGTTTATCCGAAATCCTGAAATTATTACTTGGTGGCAAAACAAAATGGAACCGGCAAAAAACATTCCGACCTTCACCAAAGATGAACGAAAGCACATTTATTATCATTTAAAACAAGCCGTTGGATTTGAAAATTTTATTCACAAAAAGTTTGTCGGGCAAAAACGTTTCTCATTAGAAGGTGCAGAATCATTAATTCCTGCGTTGGATGCAGTTATTGAAAAAGGAGCTGATCTTGGAATTGAAGAATTCATCATTGGAATGTCACACAGGGGAAGACTGAATGTTTTAGCTAATATTCTCGAAAAGCCTGTTGAAGATATTTTTGCAGAATACCTGGGAGAAGAATATGATGATGCGATTGCTCTTGGTGATGTCAAATATCATCTTGGGTATGGAAACACTGTAACAACCGATAAAGGTAAAAAAGTGCGGTTAAACTTAGCTCCTAACCCTTCACATTTAGAAGCTGTTGGTCCTGTTGTACAAGGCATTGCAAAAGCAAAGATTTGGAATAAATACAATCATGATTACGATAAGTTAGCGCCAATCATTATTCATGGAGATGCTGCAATTGCAAGTCAGGGTGTCGTTTATGAGACTATACAAATGTCTCAACTTAAAGGTTACAGAACAGGAGGTACTATACATCTTGTAATTAATAATCAGGTAGGATTTACAACAAATTATTTGGATGGTAGGTCTAGTACTTATTGTACTGATATCGGCAAAGTTACCAAAGCTCCTATATTTCATGTCAACGGTGATGATGTTGAAGCTCTGATTTACACCATTCAGTTGGCAATGGAGTACAGATATACTTTCCATACAGATGTTTTTATTGATATACTTTGCTATAGAAAATTTGGACATAATGAAGGCGATGAGCCTCGCTTTACACAACCTTTACTTTATAAAGCCATAAGTAAACATCCTAATCCGAGAGATATTTACGGGAATCATTTGATTGAACAAAACATTTTTACAAAGGATGACTTAAAAAGATTGCAATCGGAGTATAATGAATCTCTTGAAGAAAAATTAGATTTAGCTAAGAAATCAGAAAAACTTCATATAAAGCAATTTTTAATTGAAGATTGGCAGAAGTATCATTATGCAAAACTTGGAGAGTTTGATGAATCCCCGGAAACAGGTTTGGATAAAATGGTTCTAAAAGCCATTGCTCACAGGTTAAATCACCCACCGAAAGATTTAAAACTTTTTAAAAAAGCGGAAAAATTACTCAAGGATCGTAATGAAATGATTAAAAACGAGCAACTAGACTGGGCCATGGCAGAATTATTGGCATATGGAACTCTGGTTAACGAAGGTCACCCCGTTCGTTTAAGTGGACAGGACTCTGAGCGTGGAACCTTTTCTCACAGACATTCCGCAATTGTTTTAGAAGACTCTGGCAATAAATTTATCCCTTTAAAGCATATTAGCGAGGGCCAAGCAGACTTCCATGTATTCAACTCTCCGCTATCTGAATATGGAGTATTAGGATTCGAATATGGATACGCAATGGCAATGCCAAACGGACTAAACATTTGGGAAGCTCAGTTTGGCGACTTCTATAATGTTGCACAAGTAGTTATTGATCAATACATTAGTTCTGCAGAAGAAAAATGGGGTTTAATGAACGGATTAACTCTTTTCCTCCCTCATGGTTATGAAGGACAAGGACCAGAGCATTCAAGTGCAAGAATAGAACGTTTTTTAATGCTTTGCGCTAATAATAATATGCAAGTAGCTAACATTACTAATCCAGCTAACTTTTTTCATATACTACGACGACAAGTCCATAGAAATTTTACTGTTCCTTTGATTATTTTCACCCCAAAAAGTTTACTTCGTCATCCCAGGTGTAAATCAACTTTAAATGAACTAGCTTCTGGCAAATTCCAAGAAGTTATTGATGATGAAGATGTTAACGTGAATGAAGTTAGAAGGGTAATATTTTGCGCAGGAAAGATGTATTATGATCTGCTTGCTAAAAAAGAAGAATTTGGTGCTAGTGACATTGCCCTGGTTCGAATTGAACAACTATATCCCTGGCCTAAAAAACAAATTCAAAAAATTATCTATAAATATTCTAATACAAAAAGATGGATTTGGGCGCAAGAAGAACCTGTAAATATGGGAGCCTGGAAGTTTGTGAAGGAAAAAATAACAAATGTTAATTTACAAGTAGTTGCAAGGTTGGAAAGCGGCAGCCCCGCTGTTGGATTAAATAAACTTCATATATTGGGTCAGGAAGAAATAATTGGAAAAATATTTAGAAAGTGTACCTGTGAACTAAAAAACAAGTATTGTGGTTTACAATGTGAAGTAGGAAGCTCAAGGGTTGAAATTAAAAAACAACATACTTATCTTTAATTACGAGTAGCGAAATATGTATTATGAGTTAAAATTTATAAGCTAAATGCTATTGGTTTAAGACCTAAACTGGAAATTAAAATCATAAAAAAATAAAAGTAAGAAAGACTTAAATATATAAGAAGAATACTATGGTTGAAATCAAAATACCAAGTCCCGGAGAATCAATAACAGAAGTTGAAATATCTAACTGGCTGGTTGAAAATGGTGATTATGTAGAAAAAGATCAGGAAATAGCTGAAATAGAATCTGATAAAGCAACGTTACCTTTAATGGCATCGGAAAATGGCACAATTGAAATCTTAGCAGAAGCCGGCGAAACGATAGAAGTTGGAGCAATTGCATGTAAAATAGATACAAATGGAGTAGCTTCTTCAAAACCCGCAGAAAACGAAATAGAACCAAACGAAGTTAAAACCAAGAAAAAGGAACATACAAGTCAAGCCGAGCAGGTTAAAGCTGGTTCAGAGTATCAAAATGTTAAATTATCTCCTGTTGCCAAAAAATTAATGCAAGAGAATAATCTTAGTATCGACGATGTTATCAAAGGTTTAAAACGAATTGGCAAAAATGAAATTGAACAAGTTTTATCCCAAAAAACTACAGGAATAACTCAAACCAAAAATCCAGAAGTTTCAAGAAAAGTTGAACGTAAAAAGATGACTCAGCTTCGAAAGAAATTAAGTGAACGTTTAGTTTCAGTTAAGAATGAAACTGCAATGCTTACAACGTTTAACGAAGTTGATATGACCGAAATAATGGCTTTACGTAATAAATATCAAAAACAATTTATTGAGAAACATAACATTAAGCTGGGATTCATGTCTTTTTTCACAAAGGCTGTTACCATTGCTTTAAAAGCTTTTCCAACCATAAATTCACAAATAGATGGTAATGATATAATTTATCCGGATTACACTGATATTGGAATTGCAGTGCAAACTCCAAAAGGATTAATGGTACCTGTAATAAGAAATGCAGAAACCATGAATTTAGCAGAACTTGAATCAGAAATTAAACGATTGGCAGACAAAGGTAGAACTGGAAAAGTATCACTCGATGATTTGTCAGGTGGAACATTTACTATAACAAATGGAGGTGTTTTCGGGTCATTGTTATCAACACCAATTTTAAATCCTCCTCAATCTGCTATTTTGGGAATGCATAACATACAAGAAAGACCAGTTGCAATAAATGGTAAAGTAGAGATAAGGCCGATGATGTACATCGCTCTATCCTATGATCATCGGACTATTGATGGTAAAGATTCAGTAGGATTCTTAAAAAAAGTTAAAGAGCTACTTGAGTTTCCTTACAAAATGTTATTGGGAGAAAAAAATGCTGATGAATTATTATTAAACGTTTAAATATATAAGTTTAATACAACCTTATAAACAAAAGAAGTTCTAAAACCTTTCAGATTTTAAAACCTTTTTTATAAATTTATGTACAATAAAATATTGTATTCAGAATTAGCATGTTAAAAAGATTTATTTCAATAAGCATATTTCTAATCATTTGCTTTCAAGGGTTTTCTCAGATCCCTGGATTAACTTTCTCAAGTCAAAAAGATCAACCCGATCTTTACTTAAAAACTAAAACGGTTTGGATTACGGCAACTCCATTCTTTTTTGTCGATCGTAAATTTTCACCCGATCAAGGCTCTACCTATATTAAAGTTGGAATGTTCGGTGGGAATGTAAAGCCCTATGTTCTGGAAGATTCAGTTGCTTTGCACAATATAAATAATTATAAATTAACACGTATTTTCGGCATTGCTCAGATGGGCGTTATAGCTCCTCTTTTAGCATATTTACATTTTAATCCCGCAGATCCAACTTCTACCGGTGACGAAGATATTGATAACAGTATCACTCAGGAGGAACAAACAGGATACCTTGCCGCTGCGATTATTATTTTTTGCACTGGCACCCTTACCTATCACGTTTTTTCAAAGGGATTCTTATTCGATGCATTGGAAAGGTACAATTATATCTTAAATGGAAGTCCTATTTTTGAAGATGTTTCGTTTAACATGAATCTCCGGTTAGATCCGGTATCACAAACTCCTCAATTATCGTTAGTCTGGACATTTTAGGCAACCTTATATGACTTGGATACTGTTTGCATTTCTCACAGCCTTATTTCGATCATTAACGGATGTTGCAGGAAAAATTGGCCTAAAAAACATGGATGAGTATGTAGTTGCCTGGGCGTTAAACTTTTTTGCTCTACCACTGCTCTTGCCTTTACTGTTTTTTATCGAAATTCCGGAAATTACACCTGGATTTTGGCTGGCTATATGCGTGAGCGGATCATTAAATATCGCAACAGCCATACTTTACTTAAAAGCAATCAAATCAGCAGATCTTTCCCTGGTGATTCCGTTATCCACTTTTACTCCCTTATTTTTATTAATTACCTCTCCAATAATTATAGGTGAATTCCCAAACATATTCGGCTTAATTGGAATATTTTTAATCGTTTTTGGATCTTATATTCTTAATATTAAAGAAAAAAGGAATGGCTTTTTTGCTCCTTTTAAAGCATTATTGAACAATAAAGGAGCTCAACTAATGTTATTGGTTGCATTTATTTGGAGTATAAGTTCAAATTTCGATAAAATTGGTTTACAAAACTCATCTCCTGTTTTCTATGGCATAATTGTAAATGTCTTCATAACAATAGGAGTTACTCCCTTTTTATTGATCAAATCTACAAAAAGTCTCAAGCAAATACCTAAAAATCTAAAATCATTAATACCAGTTGGGTTATTTCATGGTTTAATGATGATATTTCATATGATTGCTATAAGTATGACACTCGTAGCTTACCTCATATCAATTAAAAGAACCAGCGCAATACTTAGCGTTTTGTTTGGAGCTCTCATTTTTAAGGAGAAGGGATTACAAGAAAGAATTTTAGGAGCTATTATTATGATCTTAGGCGTTTTGTGTATTACTCTTTTTTAAATAATTAATAAAAAGACCTATATATCTTTTATTTTTTTTAGTTAAATTTCTGATCTTAAAAGTTGAGCCGTGGAAAATAATCAACTAAATCCTTCCGAATGGATTAACAAGTACGGTGATTACTTGTATAATTATGCTATAACTCGAACACAATCTCAAGAAATAGCTAAAGACTTAATTCAGGATACGTTTCTATCCGCATTAAAAGCTAAAAAGACTTTTAAAGGTAATAGTTCGGAACGAACCTGGTTAATTGCAATCCTAAAACGAAAAATAATTGATTATTACAGGAACATTTCTAAACAGAAAGAAGATAAAACATTAAGTAATAAACCTTTTAGGGATTCAGGCTTTTTTAGTGGTCATTGGTTAGATAACAAAACACCAGCCAACTGGAATATTGAAAAATCAATTGAAACTGAAGAACTACTTGAGACCTTAAAATATTGTTTATCTCTTCTACCAGAAAAATTGAAAGCTTGTTTTAACTTAAAAAATATGGAAGATGTTCCTAATAAAGAAATTTGTAAGGAATTGGAAATTTCTGAGTCTAATTTATGGGTAATGTTACACAGAGCTCGCTTACAATTAAGAGAATGCCTGGAAATAAATTGGTTTAGAAAGTAATTATGGTTCATAATCATCACAATAAATTAATAAGAGATAAAATGCCCATGATGATTTCATGTGATGAAGCAACCTATATTATTTCAAAAAATCAACATCAAAAATTAGGTTTTATAAAGCGGATTCAGCTGAAAATACATTTACTTATGTGTAATTATTGTAGAAGGTATGAAAATCAAATTCGATTTATAACCGGAATTATTAATAAACTCAAATTATTTCCGGAAAACAATAATTCTAATTATCGACTGGATAACCAGCAAAAAGAGAATCTCCAAAAGGAAATAAGTAAAGCTTCTTAAAAAAACACTCTTTTCTTGTAAGGTATTTTCAAACATTACGTCTAAATCTAAATTGTTATTTTTATTAAATCTAAATTAATTTAAGCTAACTGTTATGGAAGACAATTCAAAAAAGAAAGCCAGTATCCTTAAAGGAGCTATTCTAACAGGAGTAATAGCAGGCTTAACTCCATTATCCGTAAATTCTTCTGCACTATTTTCTTATCATGTACTTGGTTCTGGTGCTGAAGTAAGAACACAAATTTTAGAGGAAAAATCTGTTTCAGGAACAGTTTATGAACTAAAATGCGGAAGTGAAAAAGAAGAATCAAAGAAAAAAAGTGAAACCAAAAAAGGTGAGGCAACCAAGGCAGAAAAAGGTAAATCAACTGAAGCCAAATGTGGTGAAGGAAAGTGTGGTTCTGAAAAGAAAGAAGGAAAAAGCGAAGAAAAAAAAGAAGGCGAAAGTAAGTCTACCGAAGCAAAGTGTGGGGAAGGTAAGTGCGGTGTAGAATAACATCTTACATTGCCTGAGAGCTGTATAACAATAATTCTTATTCAACAGTAATTCACAAACAGCTCAGGGCCCGGGAATTGGCAGGTTAGTTAGGTTGATTCGAATACATAGTGATATACATTTCCAATTCCTGGGCTTTTTTAAAACTATAATTATGAAATCAAATATTAATATAGGACTGGGTTTTCGACGGGATCTTACTGAAGAATTCATGTCTCAAAAAACAATCAAACCTGGATTTATTGAGTTTGCACCGGAAAACTGGATTGATATGGGTGGCTACTGGGGAAAAGTATTAAGAGAGATTGAAACGAAATATCCAGTTACATGTCACGGATTATCATTATCACTTGGAAGTCCTGAAGAACTAGACTGGGAGTTTATTAAAAAACTCAAAATATTTCTTGATGAGCATCATGTTGAAATATACTCTGAACACTTATCCTATACCAAAGCTTCAAATGCTCATTTATATGATTTACTGCCAATTCCGTTTAGAGAAGATGCTATTCATCATGTTTCGAAAAGAATAAAACAGGTACAAGATTATTTGCAACGTAAAATCGCAATAGAAAATGTTTCATATTACACTTCAGTAGCTGCTGAAATGGATGAAGCAACCTTTATTAACAGCATTGTTGAGGAAGCAGATTGTAACTTGTTACTGGATATAAATAATGTTTATGTAAATGCATTTAACCATAACTATGATCCAAAGAATTTTATAAAAAAGTTACCACTTGATAAAGTAGCATATATTCATATGGCCGGACATGAAAGGGTAGCTCCTGATCTAATTATAGATACTCATGGTGAAGCAATTATTGATCCTGTATATGAATTATTCGAATGGACGATTCAAAGAATGAAACCAGTTCCGGTTTTATTGGAAAGAGATTTTAATTTTCCAGAAATAACAGAACTACAATCGGAACTAACTCAACTTGAGTCAATTTGCAAAAGACATTGGGAGGTTCATTATGAAATTAAGTAAAGAAACAGAAGCTATTCAAAACTCTTTGGCTCTTTATTGCCGAAGCGGAGTGGAACCTCCAATTCCCGTTTCGCGTCCCGAGAATTTACCACATTACAGAAGGCTTGTTTTTAATATAGTTTTAAATACTATGCAACAAGCATTTCCAATTGCTTATAAGAATATACCAGCCGATGAATGGAAGGATTTGGTGCATAATTTCTTTTTAAAACATGATAGTCAAACTCCTCAAGTATGGAAACTTCCTTTTGAATTTTACCAATTTGTTTCTCAAAATAACTATTCGGAACGTTTAAAGAAACCATTTTTAGATGATCTTCTTTTTTTTGAATGGATCGAGATAGAGGTACACACCATGCCAGATATTAAAGCAACCAAACATAAAACCAAAGGTAACTTATTTACTGATGTTTTAGTTTTAAACCCTGAATTTAAACTCTTTAAACTAAATTATCCTGTTCATATACATCCACCTGATAAGGCTTTGGAACTTCATGGTGACTACTTTGTGATTGCATATCGGCATCCCAATGATTTAAATGTGAGATTCCTTAATTTATCTATTTTACACACTTTTATTATAGAAAAATTAATTGAAGAAGAATACACTTTAAATCAAATAGTTGATGATATGTTATCTTTATTTAACATCAACAAGAACGAACTAATAACCAATATATCAACCTTTTTAAATGACCTTTTCAACCAAAAACTAATTTTAGGTTATAAGATTAGTCCTGGCCTATGATTTTTAAGGCCTGACAACTATGAAATGATCGGAAATAAATAATTTAGCATCTTGGTTTTAAGGCATGAGTTATCCTTTGCCAAGAATAAGCGCTTACATGGCAGCAAGCATTGAACTATTAGGAGTATTTTTATTGTTTTTTGGTTTGGGAACAAGAATAATTTCAATTCTTCTAATGTTCATAATGCTTGTTGTTATTTTTACGGTCCATCTCAAAGGAGGACTCAAAGCTGCAAATAATGGATTTAAAATTCCTCTTTACTACTTTATTATGTTATTCGTTCTACTAATATTAAGGACCCGGTAAAATGAGCGTTGATCGCTTCTTTGCTAAAAGAAGATAAGCCTGTATATAAAAAAGAGGCCATCTTGTAAAAAGATATGACCTCTTTAGGCAAAACTACAATAATGAAAATCAAAGCTATTTAAAACTATTTCCTTCTACATAATCGACTAATTGTTCCGGTTGATAAATTTTCGCAATATTATCCCAAATATCATATAGATTCTCCACATCGTCTTTCCCACCTTCAAAACCGTCTCTATTATAATCACTTAAATCAAAATATTCTTTTTCACCAGTATTAACTATCATTACCTCCTGACCTTTTAAATCAATAAACAATTTAAATTCCGGGTCATTAGTACCCATTATTTTTTCGAGAAAATTGCGTGAAACTTCAATTGTTAGAATACCATAATTAATTGCTTTGGCATTAAATAAATCTGTAAAAACATCCGAAATAACTATCCTAAATCCTAAGTCCGATATTGATTTTACCAACTCATCGTAATTACCTACTTTTTCACTGGCAACATCAACAACCAAAATTTTTTCTTTATTATCCGGATCAGCTTTTACAATTTTAATGTCTAATGATTCTTGTTCATTTCTTTTAACATCCGTTGCAATTGCAAGCACCCCGGAAGTTAAAGTACTGTCTTTTGAGATACTCATAACAATTAGATTTGTATTTTACAATTTTTGTTTACATTTGTTTATCCGCCTGAAATACTAGCCAAAAGTATTTTTAAAATGCTTTGATCAAAAACTAAATATGTAATTTTTTACGATACCTAAAATTGATATCAGCATAGAGTTAACTTAAATAATATATTTAATGCTAGCAACTTAATACTAATTTAACTTAAAAGATATTACAATGCCCAATAAAAATAATGATCCACTTTTTCAACTTATAAAATCTCTTACAAAGTCGGAAAAAAGATACTTTAAGTTACATGTAAACAAACAAATAGCTGGAGAGGATACTAAATATTTAAAACTTTTTGATTTAATAGATAAACAAAAAGTTTATGACGAATCTAAAATTTTAGAAAAGGATAAAACAATTAAAAGTTCTCAATTATCAAATTTAAAGGCTCATCTCTATAAACAAATTCTGCAAAATCTGCGAAGCCTAAATTCTGATGAAGATATGGACTTGATTATACATGAAATGATTGACCATTCGACAATCCTTTATAATAAATGTCTTTACGATCAATGTATTAAAATGCTTGACAAAGCAAAAAATCTTGCTGAAAAATATGATAAAAACACATTACTTCTTGAGATTATCGAATTTGAAAAGAGATTGGTAACTAAATATATACGATCAAATATCGAAAACAAGGTCAGTAAGTTAATTAAAGCTTCCGATGAAATAAATGAACAAATTAATAGTATCAATACGTTCTCGAACCTAACCATTAAACTTTATTCTTTTTATTTAAATATTGGCTTTTTGCGAAACCATACCGATTTTGAATTAGTTAATAGCTTTTTGTATTCAACCTTACCCGTTTTTCAAGAAGAACAACTTTCTTTTGACGAAAAAATGTATTTGTACAATTCTTTTGTTGGCTACTATTTCTTTATTCAGGATTTTGATCGTGGTTATGAGTACGCAAAAAAATGGGTAAATCTTTTTGATGAAAATCCAACTCTAATTCCGTCAAAAATTGAAATGTATATTAGGTCGGTAAATAATTTACTGGTATCTCAATCAAAGCTATTTAAATACGAAGAGTTCAAAACAACTGTACAAAGGTTAGATGAAATCCTAGATCAAAAAGATTTAAAACTTACTGAAAATATTAGATTATTAGTATTTAAATATTCATCAACACATAAAATTAACCGTTATTTTATGACCGGTGAATTCACAGAAGGGTCTAAAATTATACCTGAAATTGCCGAAAGCCTGGAGAACTTTGAACGTTTATTAGATGTACATTACATCCTTATCTTTTATTATAAGTTCGCTTGCATGTATTTTGGTAATAGTGACTATCAGAATGTAGTTTTTTGGCTCAATAAGATCATTAATATGAAAGATTTTGACATCAGATCGGACATTCATAGTTTTGCTCGCATCCTTAACCTGATAAGTCATTATGAACTTGGTAATCTTGATTTGATTGACTATTACATACGTTCAACTTACCGTTTCCTTATTAAAAAAAATGATTTACATTTGTTTCAGAAAATTATCATGAAATTCTTAAGAAAACTTAGTTCTATAACTCGCGACCAACTAATTGACGCATTTAAAGAGTTAAGAGAACAGCTAATTCCTTTAAATGATAAATTTTATGAACGCAGGCCTTTTATTTATTTCGATATTTTATCCTGGCTTGAAAGTAAAATTGAAAATCGAAATGTTCAGGAAGTAATTCGTGAAAAGGCATTGAAGAAAATAAGTCATAATGCTTAAACCAAATTATATCAAAACTGTCCTATTTAAAATTCACCTCTAAAACCTACTCACATGAAAAAAACTATTTACATTTTACTTATCACAATTCTAACTATCAATACAATGTATGCTCAAGACAGGTTAACAGGCAAGTCATTTGCAACACGATCCGAAGTAATTGCTGAACATGGAATGGCAGCTACCAGTCAGCCTTTAGCAACGCAAATTGCCATCGACATTCTTAAAAAAGGAGGAAATGCTATTGATGCAGCAATTGCTGCAAATGCAGCCCTTGGTTTAATGGAACCTACCGGCAACGGTATCGGCGGAGATCTTTTCGCAATAATCTGGGATGCTAAGACAAAGAGATTATATGGGCTAAATGCAAGTGGAAGATCACCAAAATCGCTAACTCTTGACTATTTCATTGAAAATGGATACGAAAAGATACCAGCCTTTGGACCTTTACCTGTATCAGTACCCGGTTGCGTTGACGGGTGGTTCGAAATGCATAACAAATTCGGCTCACTTGAAATGGCTGAGGTTCTGGAACCTACAATAAATTATGCTCGTGAAGGATTTCCTGTAAGCGAACTAATTGCTTATTATTGGAATAGTAATGCAAAAAGACTTGAAAAATACCCTGGATTTAAAGAAGTGTTTACACCAAATGGAAAAGCTCCTCAAAAAGGCGAAATATTTAAAAATCCTTATTTAGCTAATACTTTGGAAAAAATTGCAAAAGAAGGTCGTGACGTTTTTTATAAAGGAGAAATAGCAAAAGAAATTGCTAAATATATGGAAGAACAAGGGGGCTTCCTATCCTATGAGGATATGGCAAATCATAAATCAGAATGGGTTGAACCTATTTCAGCGAACTACAGAGGTTACGATGTTTGGGAATTACCTCCGAATGGACAAGGAATTGCAGCATTACAAATTTTAAATATTCTGGAAGGCTATGATATTGCCAAAATGGGTTTTGGAAGCGTTGAATATATCCACACATTTACAGAAGCCAAAAAGCTGGCTTTTGAAGATAGAGCAAAATATTATTCCGATCCCGATTTTAATGATATTCCCGTGGAAGAATTAGTCTCAAAGGAATACGCTAATGAAAGAAGAAGCTTAATAGATCCAAACAAAGCGGCAAAAAATTATCCTGCAGGTGAGTTAGAACAAGGTAATACGATCTATTTAACAGTTGCAGATCAATATGGAAATATGGTTTCATTAATTCAAAGTAATTATCGTGGAATGGGTTCGGGAATGACACCGGGTAAACTTGGTTTTATTCTTCAGGACAGAGGTGAATTGTTCAGCTTAGATAAAAATCATATGAACTGCTACGAACCAGGGAAAAGACCTTTTCAAACAATTATTCCGGCATTTATAACCAAAGATGGAAAACCTTTTATGAGTTTTGGAGTTATGGGTGGATCAATGCAACCTCAAGGTCATGCTCAAATTGTTGTTAACATGATTGACTTTGGAATGAATTTACAAGAAGCTGGTGATGCTCCACGAATGAGACATGGAGGCAGTTCACAACCAACAGGTGAAATTATGACAGATGGAGGGATACTTCAATTGGAGAGTGGAATAGATTACGAAGTAATTCGTGAATTAATGAAAAAAGGACATAAGGTTAAATTCAGTGTGGGAGGCTTTGGAGGTTATCAGGCAATAATGTTTGACATTGAAAATAAAGTTTACTATGGTGCCTCGGAATCACGTAAAGACGGACAAGCTGCAGGCTATTAATTCAACCAAATTTTATATTAAGAATCTCTGATCAATTAATCAGAGATTTTTTTATACTTGCATTTAAATATTATATTATGACTGGAAAAGAATTACTTGATTTAATAAATACACGGCAAAGCGACAGAGCTTATATATCAACCTCAATTGAAAAAGAGAAAATAAATAGAATCATTGAAGCTGGCAGATTAGCTCCATCTGCCTGCAATTCACAACCATGGAAGTTTATTATTGTTGATGAAACCGAATTAAAAAATAAAATCGCTGATTGTACATCAAGTAAAATATTAGGATTAAATCATTTTACAAAACAAGCTCCGGTGCATATTGTAATAGTTGAAGAAAAAGCAAAATTTACAGCAAATGCAGGAGGATTGATCAAGTCTAAACATTTTCCTTTAATTGATATCGGTATAGCTGCAGAACACATTTGTTTGCAAGCTGCAGCTGAAGGGTTAGGTTCTTGTATGTTAGGGTGGTTTGACGAGCCAAAGGTTAAAAAACTCCTGAATATTCCAAAATCAAAAAGAGTTCCATTGATAATTACCATAGGTTATCCGGCAAGTGAAACAAGAGAGAAACGAAGAAAAGATATGGAAACAATTGTTAGTTATAACCGGTACAAATAGGCTTTTCTAATAATTTGAAAATGAGTTATATAACATTTACTTCCATTTCCAGTTTTATATCAAATAATATAATGATAGCTTGTTGAATGTTTCTTGCTAAATGAACTATCTCCTCCCCCGTTGCATTGCCCTGGTTTATCAGCACCAATGCTTGCTTATCATGCACTCCAGCATTCCCCATTTGTTTTCCTTTAAAACCAGCTTTTTCAATTAACCAACCAGCAGGTATTTTCACTAAATTATTATTTACCTTGTAATTAGGAATTTCGGGCCACCTTTCTTTTAACTGATCTGCTTTATGTTTAGTTATTACCGGATTCTTAAAGAAACTCCCGGCATTCCCTATTTCTTCCGGTTTAGGTAATTTTGATTCCCGAATCGCAATAACAGCTTGTCGAATGCTATTT
Source organism: Bacteroidales bacterium (assembly GCA_028282585.1). GTDB lineage: Bacteria > Bacteroidota > Bacteroidia > Bacteroidales > UBA12077 > UBA12077. Next base: position 49,475 of record JANQHR010000142.1, read on the forward strand.
AAATTTACTTCGTTATATTCCATTAACTTCTCGTTCAAATTTCCGTAATCTAACTTAAAAATCGGCTGTTTTTTTAAACGAAATGTCACATATGTAATAATTTGCTTTCCTTTTAGTTTACGTTTAAAAATACTATCCCTATAGCCAAATTCACACTCTTCATTTTTATAACAAATTCTTTTTTGTGAATCGATTTCAATTACTTCAACATTTGTAATAACATCTTTTACCTCAACACCATAAGCTCCAATGTTTTGAATTGGGCTTGTTCCAATGTTTCCCGGAATTAAAGATAAATTTTCCACTCCTCCCCAACCATTTTCAACACAAAATCCCACAAACTCATCCCAATCTTCTCCTGCACCTACTCTAACCTCAATTTCATCTTTAGTTTCATAAATAGTTTCGATTCCTTTGATCTTTGGATGAAGAATATAACCTTCATAATCTCTGGTAAATAAAACATTGCTACCTCCTCCAAGTATCATTAAGGGTAAATCCTTATTTTTGTGTATATTTAGAAACTCCTTAATATCATTCTCTGAATTACAGAAAACAAAATATTTTGTTTTTGCATTAATACCGAAAGTATTATGATTTTTTAACGCAAAATTTTCTTTAATTTCAAACATAAATTGTTAATTTATCTTCCAAAGATAAGTATACAATTATTAAATATTGGACAAAATCTAACTAAACTAACTAAGTTGAAACGAATTTATATAACCGCTTTAAATGATTTGGTTACAGATAACAGAGTGCATAAAGTAGCATGTACATTACTTGAATCTGGTTCAAAAGTAACTGTTGTTGGTATTCAGAAAAAACATAGCTTAACTATTGAAAACAGACCGTATCAAACTAAAAGATTTAGATTATTTTTTAAAAATGGTCCCGCTTTTTATTTAGAATTTAATATTCGAGTCTTGCTTTACCTGTTATTAAGAAAGTTTGACTATATTGTATCTAATGATCTTGACACATTGTTAGGGTCTTTTTATGCTTCTAAATTAAGACTTAAAACCTTAGTTTATGATAGCCATGAATATTTTACTGAATTACCAGAACTGGTTAACCGCGAATTTCCAAAAAAGATTTGGAAATTATTAGAAAGCAAGATTTTACCAAAATTAAAGTATACATATACTGTTTCAGAATCTATTGCTAAAACATATAAGAAGCAATATGGTATTGAAATGAAGGTTGTAAGGAATGTTCCATATAAAATTTCAACCGGCTTAAAGGATGAATCAATAAAAAATGGAACTAAACAAATACTATATCAGGGTTCTTTAAATATTGGTCGTGGATTGGAACATATGATTGATGCAATGGAATTCCTTGATGATACAAAACTTCATATTATTGGTGATGGGGACATTACGGAAGATTTAAAAGAAAGAATAATAAAAAAGGGGGTTGCTGACAAAGTTGAGCTTATGGGCCGAATACCTTTTGATGAATTACCTTCTATAACTAACAAAGCAGACTTAGGAATAGCCTTAGAAGAAAATATTGGCTTAAATTATTATTATGCACTTCCAAATAAATTATTTGATTACATACAGGCACGAATTCCAGTATTAGTCTCACCTTTTCCCGAAATGCAAAAAATAGTAAACAAGTACGAAATTGGTACGGTTTACGATCACAAAACACCGGAAGCTTTAGCCGAAAAAATAATAGAAGTTTTTAAGTTAAAAAACCGCTACAATAAGTGGAAAAAAAATACTTCCAAAGCTGCAGAAGAACTATGTTGGGAAAATGAAAAAATTATTCTTAAAGAAGTTTATAACAATGCAGGATTAATATTTAATTAACGCCATATTCGTTCTCTGTTTAACGCTCGCTGATACTCGCGGGCATTAATGTTGTGCTGAGAAAGTGTTTTAGCAAAATTATGATATCCTGAAAAATCAGGTTTTGCGCAAAAGTATAGGTACTGATGCTTTTCATAATTCAACACCGCCTCGATAGCTGCGATAGACGGAATTGAAATTGGCCCTGGGGGTAAGCCATAATTTTTATACGTATTATATGGCGAATTTATACGTTTATGAACATTTAAAACTCTTTTTATCGAGAAATCTCCAATAGCAAATTTAAGTGTTGGATCTGCTTGCAGATGCATTCTTAGTCTTAACCTATTGATATATACGCCCGCAATCCGTGGCATTTCATCATTATATAAAGTCTCTTCATCAACGATAGAAGCTAAAGTTATTACTTCTTCTTTAGTTAAGTTCAATTTAGCCGCTCTAATCTTTCTATCTTCATTCCAAAAACGCTGATATTCAACATTCATACGACTAACAAACTTTTCTCCTGATGTATTCCACCAAAACTCATATGTATTAGGCAAAAAGATACATGTAAAGGTTTCTTGAACTAAACCCAAATCAGAAATTAACGAATCATCATAAAACAATTTAACAAGTTCAATAGAATCAGGCTCAATTTGTTTGGCAATCTTTCCTGCTAATTGTTCCCTTGTCCTGACACTATTAAAAATTACTTTAACCGGATCTTGAAATCCTGATCTTAATTTGTTTACGATATCATTATTACTCATTGTAGAATCCAACTTGTACCGCCCAGGGTAAACATGATTAGGGTAGTTCTTCTTCTCTGCCACCCATTTGAAAGAATCTATGTTTTTTAATAATGAATCCTCCAATAATAACCCAACTACATCTTCATATCCGGAACCGGTTGGTATATATAAATAAGTGTTAGAAGCATTAACATTAGGGGCATAAATCCTACTATAGGTTTTATAGCCAATAAAAATTATAAAGAATACTAATAATAATAACGGTGTAACTATATATTTACTTAAAAAAGATTTTTTCATTTTTACTTTCAATTTCTATGTTAAAATTAGAACAAAAGTAAATTTATTTTGGTTTCTTTACTTTATAAAAATTACATTATTATGTACAAATAATAACATTCAATCAATCTTTTTATATATATTTATAAATAAGTTGTAAATTAGTATTGATTTTTACGCTTTATTACAAGTTTTTTTTTAAATTGGGTTAAACTTTTAGATTAGGATTTTGAATATGAAAGATTTAATAATTAAGGAAACAGAAAAAACCCCTTCCGTAACACTTAGTTCAAATGGCATATTAAAAATTGAAGGACGTTCTATTCCTGAAGATGCAGCTAAATTTTTCAAACCTCTCCTTGATTGGACTAAAGAATTCACAGCTAACGAAATACGTGTTGATATTAAACTTGAATACTTCAATACCAGTTCATCCAAGTTTATTTTGGAAATGCTTAGGTTACTGGAAAATAATCCGGAAAATAGTAACATACTTGTTAACTGGTTTTATGAAGAAGGAGATTTAGACGTTCTTGAATCCGGTCAATATTTTGAATCCATTATCGGAATTCCTTTCAAATACATTGAATACGAAGAATTATAGTTTTTGTACTGCCTCTCGTTAGGTACTTTTTCACTAAAATATATGTTCATGAAAAAAAATGTTGTATTAATGGTAATTTCAGCATTTAAGTTCTTTTTGTATATTAAAATTATACTCGAAAATACAAACAATAATAGTCTTCTATATGTTAATAATTATTTAAATCCTATCTCATTTATAAGTTTGAAAACAAATTAATTTTTATCAATCTTAAGTTTTAAAAAGACTTAAATAATTATGGAAAAAATAGTTCTAATAGTTGACGACTCAAATACAAACAATTTTCTTTTACAGAGTATTCTTGAAACAGAAGGAATTAAATCTGTAATAGCTTTTAGTGGAAAAGAAGCTTTTGAATATCTTAAAATTGAAAAACCCGCCCTTATACTATTGGATATAATGATGCCTTACGTAGATGGTTTTTCAGTATTGGAAAAATTAAAAAACGATGAGAAACTGAGTGAAATACCGGTTATCTTTATTACTGCAAAACACGACAATAATATAAAGCAGAAAGCTCTTGACGCTGGAGCTGTTGATCTAATACAAAAACCTATTGATGTTAACGAAGTGGTTAATCTTGTAAAACACCTAATTATTAACTAAAGTATGCCAGAAGAAAAAACAAATAAGAATCAATTAAATCTTAGCTATGAAAAAATATATTATGTTATTTCATCTCTTTCTGATTTTCTTTTTGTTCTCGATCCAGATGGTTATTATTTAGACGTAAAGTTTCCTGAAAATAATAATGCCATTGATCTTGACCCCAAATTTTTAGTTACCAAACATTACAATCAGCAAAAAATTGGTAATGATTTCAATAAAAGACTACATAAATATTTAACAAAAATAAAGGAAACTTCTATAAATCAAGAATTTGATTTCAGCATTACGAACGAACTGGATACTTTTTATTTTGATGCCAAGTTATCGGAGTTTAAAACTGAAAAAGGAGAAATTCTTGGATATATCCTTTTAGCTCATGATGTTACAAAAGTTACAGATAATGCAGAGGTTTTAAAAAAAGAACTCGAAGAACAAAATAAAAAAATTGCAACGCTTGAAAAAGAAGTTAACTTTTATATTAAACAGGGAGATGTTATTACTAACCAACGAGCTAAAGTTCAAAAAGAAAGAGATAATTTAGCTGTTGAAAAAGATGAAATGGCCAAACAAAAAGCCATTATGGAAAAAGATCTTGACTTTATTATGAAGCAAGGTGATAAAATTGCTGAGCAAAAACATAAAATCAAAAAACAACATGATCTGGTTCGAACGCAAAAAAAGAAAATAGAAGATAGTATTTTATATGCTAAACGCATCCAATCTGCTGTTTTACCTCCTAATCGTTTTATTCAGCACTTGCTTTCTGAACATTTTATATTTTATAAGCCTCGTGACATTGTTAGTGGTGATTTTTACTGGACAAAACAGGTAGATGACAGAATATTTATAGCAGCTGCCGATTGTACTGGACACGGTGTTCCCGGTGCATTAATGAGTATGTTGGGTATTACTTTTTTAAACGAAACAGTTAATAAGAACCCAAACATACATGCTAATGAAATTTTAAATGAGCTTAGAATACACATTATTAGCTCTTTACGCCAAACGGGTTCAACAGGTGAAAGTCGTGACGGATTGGATATTGCGCTATGTATTATTGACCATAAGAAACGAACCATGGAATATGCAGGTGCAAATAACCCAATGTATCTAATTAGAAATGGGGAGTTAAGTGAAATAAAGGCAGATAGAATGCCTATTGGAATTCATAGAAGAGCCAAAGAATCATTCCATAATCATTTTATAAACCTGGAAAAAGACGATTTAATATATTTATTTTCTGATGGTTTTGTTGATCAGTTTGGAGGTGAAAGCGGAAGAAAATTTCTTTCAGCGAATTTCAAAAAATTATTAATTGATAATAATACCAGCTCACTAAATGATCAAAAAAATGTTTTAGAAAATACATTTAATGAATGGAAAGGGGAAAGAAAACAGTTAGATGATATATTGGTTATTGGATTTAAAATTGCATTTGATAAGGAAGAGATAAAATCTGTTACTGATTATGATTGGGCCGACAAGACAGTTTTAATTGCTGAAGATGATCCTGCAAATTTATTATTACTTAAAAAGGCTCTTGAAAAAACAAATGCAGATATCATCCATGCGGAAAATGGTAAAGACGCTGTAAAATTATTTAGAACAAACCCTGACATTGATGTTATTTTAATGGATATTAGAATGCCAATAATGGATGGTATTGAAGCTACTACACAAATAAAACAAATTGATAGAGACGTACCTATTATTGTCCAAACTGCATTTACCATGTCATCTGAAAAAGAAAAAAGTTTTAAGGCAGGCTGTGATGATTACATTTCAAAACCAATAAATATTAAAGAACTTTATGCAACTGTTTGCAAATATATAGAGAAAAGTAATTAGCAGAATCCGGAATTTCCGGATTCTTTTTTTAACTTAATTTGTCAAGAGCATTCTGCATTCTTTTCATTGCCTCCTCCAATTTTTCATCAGAAGTTGCATACGAAAACCTCAAGTAATTATCTAATCCAAATGCTGATCCCGGAACTGTTGCAACATGAGCTTTTTCCAAAATGTACATCGCCAAATCAGATGAATTAGTTATGGTTACTTCTCCAGCAGATTTTCCGAAAAACGAACTCACTTCCGGGAACAAGTAAAATGCTCCTTGAGGTACATTCACTTTCATCCCTTTTATTTCTGAAGCCAATTTTACTACTAAGTCTCTTCTTCTTTTAAATGCTACTACCATATTTTCAATATCATCTGTTTCGATATTTAATGCAGCTATTGATGCCATTTGCGATATAGAAGAAGCTCCGGAAGTTAACTGTCCCTGAATTTTGTTACAAGCCTTAGCTATCCATTTTGGTGCAGCAATATAACCAATTCTCCAACCTGTCATAGCATAACCTTTTGAAACTCCATTGATAATTATTACTTTATCTTTAATATAATCAAACTGAGCTATACTTTCATGTTTTCCAATAAAATTGATATGTTCATATATTTCATCAGATAAAATATACATTTCTACCCCGCTTTCATGAATAACCTTTGCCAAAGCTTCTAATTCATCTTTCGTATATAAACTTCCGGATGGATTTGAAGGAGAACACAAGAACATTGCCTTTGTTTTTGGTGTTATTGCAACCTTTAATTGTTCCGGTGTAATTTTAAAATCATTATCTATAGAAGTCTCAATTACTACATTAGTTCCTTCAGCTAATTTAACCAACTCTACATAACTCACCCAATATGGCGCAGGCACAATAACTTCATCACCTTTATTTACAAGAGATAAGATTAAATTAGCCAAGGAATGTTTTGCCCCATTTGAAACAATAATTTGGCTTGTTTCATAATCCAGATTATTTTCTCTTTTTAGTTTATTTGAAATTGCTTTTAATAATTCCGCATATCCGGGGACCGGTGTATAGTGACTATAGTTTTCATTAATTGCCTTAATCGCAGCTTCCTTAATGTGTTGTGGTGTATTAAAATCAGGTTCGCCCACGCTAAGATTAATAACGTCTATTCCCTGAGCTTGCATCTCACGGCTTTTTTGGCTCATTGCTAATGTTTGTGATATAGCTAAACTTGCTACTCTTTGCGAAATATTTTCCATACTCAAAAAATTAAAAAAGGTTAATGCTATTACATCAACCAATATGTTTATTTTTAATTTTGATAACTAGATTTAAAATCTTTTTCTTTGAGACGTAAAGATAAAATAAATAAAAGTATTAATTTGTGTTGTAAAGCAACATCTTGTAAATTACAAGCAAATCATTAAAAATCAATATTATGATTGAGGTATTAGAAATACTTAAATACACACTTCCAGCTATTATTGTTCTTATTGTAGCGGTGGTTTTTATTAAACAAATTGTTAAAAATGATCAAAATAGAAGAAACTATGATATTCTTGCTAAAAACCAGCAATTAATAACCCCCGTTCGATTACAGGCTTATGAAAGATTAACATTATTGCTTGAAAGAATTTCTCCTGAATCATTAATAATGAGAATAAATAAGCCGAATATGACAACTAAACAACTTCAAACCGAACTATTAAGCACTATTCGATCTGAGTTTGACCATAATGTATCACAACAAATTTATGTTACACCTCAAGTTTGGGAGATCATAAAAAATGCGCGCGCAAAAATTACTCAGTTAATAAACATTTCAGCAACCAAGGTTAAACCAGAAGCTCCGGCGATTCAACTCAGTAAAATTATTTTAGAGGATTTAATGAAAATTGATAAATCGCCTGTTAGCCTGGCGTTAGATGCGTTAAAAGCTGAAGTAAAACATTTATATTAATATTAAAAATCGGAAACACTTATGTTTAAAAATATTAAGGTCGTTGGTTTTGATGCTGATGATACCTTGTGGGTAAATGAGCCATATTTTAAAGAATTGGAAATCGAATTTTGCGAATTATTATCCGAATATATGCCAAAGGAAAAGATTTCAGAAGAACTATTTAAAACTGAAATCCAAAACCTGCAATTATATGGTTATGGCGTAAAAGCATTTATGCTATCTTTGATAGAGACTGCATTAAGAATTAGTAATCATGAAGTTCCTACAAGTAGTATTGATAAAATTATTAATCTAGGCAAAAATCAGCTGGAAAAAGCTGTAATTTTATTGGATGGTGTTGAGAATGTGCTTAAAGAGTTATCTGCTGATTACAAACTTATTGTGGCAACAAAAGGAGACCTTTTAGATCAGGAACGAAAATTACAAAAATCAGGACTAGAAAAGTATTTCCATCATATTGAAATAATGAGTGACAAGAAAGAGTCTGATTATGAAAAACTTTTAAATCACTTAGAGATTAAACCTGAAGAATTTATCATGATAGGAAACTCAGTAAAATCTGATATTATTCCTGTCGTAAACATTGGCGGTCAGGGTATACATGTTCCTTTTCATACAACCTGGCAACATGAAACTCAGATACCTGATAACTTATCTGATATTCAATACTACTCAATAGAAGCAATATCTGAATCCATTAACTTATTTAAAAAATGAAAAAAACAATTGATTACAATAACTGGATACGAAAAGAGCACTACGAATGGTTTAAAAATTTTGATGAACCATTCTTTGGGTTAGTATCAGAGGTGGATTGCAGTATTGCCTATATTAATTCTAAAAAAAATAATGTACCTTTCTTCCATTACTATCTTCACAAATCGCTTAAGGCTGCAAATTTGCTAGAGAGTTTCCGATTAAGAATAGAAGAAGACCAAATTGTTTGCTACGAATCAATACACGCTTCCGCAACTTTGAACAATGCTGTTGGCTTATTCGCAATGTCATTCATTAATTACGATGAAGATTTAATAAAATTCAGTAAAAATGCTAAAAAAGAAGAAGAGAGAGTTAAAAGAATTAAAGGTTTAGGTGTTAATTCCGATACTGCAAGAACAGATACTATCCATTATTCATCGGCGCCATGGTTTAAAATTACAGGTTTAACTCATGCTCGAAATTTTAAATTTCAAGACAGTGTGCCCAAAATTACTTTTGGTAAGTTTGAAACTATTGGTAGCAAGAAAATAATGAATATTTCAATTAATGGGCATCACGGTTTAATGGACGGTTCTCATGTAGCCGAATATTTAAAGCTATTTCAAGATTTACTAAATGGATAGTTTAACGGGGAATCAGATAAATCAAAATACCGGTTGTTAGCATAAAACCTTTGTTTTTGGGCCTATCTACATTTTGTTCTGGCCAAAATGGTTCATGATTAAAATTATATCGGTATTCAGCTGTTCCATTATCCAGGTTAACAAATCCATAATAATACCTAAAATCAAGAAATAAATCAATACGACGATTAAACCTTCCCTGAACACCCAAACCTCCAACTAATCCAACATCAAAGCTATTCAAGTAAGAAGATATATCTTCGTTTATTGACTCCGTAATATTATCTTCACTGATAACTATTTCATATGTTCCTGTTGTATTTGCAGAAAGTAAATATGAACCATATCCGCCTCCATAAATATAAATCTCAGGATCGATGGTAAAGTTAAATTTAAGATATAAGGGCAAACTTATATAATTAAGATTCATTTTCATATCATGATTCACGAATTTACCGCCCTTTGATTCGTAAAGAATCTCGGCTTTTATCGATAACATTGGATGAAAATATAAAGCTCCAGTGACTCCTATTTGCGGGCTAATTTTTTTTGCAAATTCATCGATAGCTTCATCTCCTTTAACTGTTGACAACAATGCTCCTCCCTTAATACCAATGGTTGGGCTTTTCCTAACATTGTATGCAAAAACCTGAGGATTACGTGGGTTTTGCGCATATAAAATATCAACCTGAAGAATGCAGATTAATCCAATTAAAAGAATTGATGTTTTATGCTTTAATTTCATCGTTTGTTAATACTAAAATACAAAAATAAATAATAAAAAAAGCCTGTCAAGTATTTGACAGGCAAGTAAAAACAATAACTATGCTATTATTTTATTAAATCTACGCTTCTTTTAACAAATTTTGTTAAGTCTTCACCCTTAAGCATATTGTTTGCAAGTAACGCTAAATCAGTCAATTGCTTAACATATTTATTTTCTGATCCATATTTAACCAGTACTTCCTTTTTCTTTGATTTTATTTCTTCAATTTTCTTATCAACATCTGTCAATTTATCTTTTTCTTCCTGGTTAATTTCTTCTTCTTTCTTACCTTCCTTAGCTTTCTCTAAAGCTGTCTTTTCTTCCTCAAAAGGCTTAAGTTCTTCCAAAATTTTCGAAACTTTAGTACCTACTTTTTTGTCCTTTTGTTCAAGAACCTTCTCAATTAATCTGTGATTTGTATTTAAAACAACGTTATAACTATCTGGCATCTCACCATAAAAATTCATTCCTCCGCCTCCCATAGCAGCCATATCTTTCATACGACGCATAAATTCCGACTGAGTAATCATAACCGGATCATCGTCTTCCCTTAAATTTTCAAAAGCCACCGTAAAATTAGCAAAACCAGGCAATTGGCTTTCAAACATATGCGTTAACTGATCTTTATCCTCAACTGATAATTTAGATTCTTCCGAATCTTCTTTTCGAATCAATTTGTCAACCACATCAGCATCAACTCTCATAAATCTTGAATTACTGAATTTTTGCTCAATCTGGTTAATAAAATGAGTATCTAACTGCCCATCCATAAGTAATACATCGTAACCTTTCGCTTTGGCATTTTCAATGAATGTGTATTGCTTGTCCTTATCAGTTGCATATAAATAAATTAGATTCTTGTCCTTATCTGTTTGATTCTCCTTAATTAATTTTTCATATTCTTCGAAAGTGAAATACTTTCCATCAGTATTCTTAAATAAAGAAAACTTCTCTGCTTTTTCGTAGAATTTTTCTTCGGTTAACATTCCATATTCAATAAATACTTTTAGATCATCCCATTTATTTTCAAATTGTTCACGATCATTTTTAAATATTTCATCAAGTCTGTCAGCTACCTTTTTAGTAATATGATTTGAGATTTTCTTTACGTTCGAATCGCTTTGTAAATAACTTCTTGAAACATTTAATGGAATGTCAGGTGAATCAAGAACTCCATGTAACAGAGTTAAAAATTCCGGCACAATACCTTCAACCGAATCAGTTACAAAAACTTGGTTTGCATATAATTGTATTTTATTCTTTTGAACCTCAACGTTGTTCTTAAGCTTTGGAAAATAAAGAATTCCTGTTAAATTAAATGGGTAATCAACATTTAAGTGTATATGAAACAAATGTTCTTCATTAAACGGATATAACTTATTATAAAATTCCTTATAATCTTCATCTTTTAATTCAGATGGCGTTTGGGACCACAAAGGCTTTGTTTCATTTATTATATTTAATTTATCCGTTTCAACTTCCTTACCATCTTTCCATTCCTTTTGTTTTCCAAATGCTATTTCGATTGGTAAGAAACGACAATATTTATTCAATAAATCGTTAATTCTTTTTTCTTCGGTAAATTCTTTCGATTCATCATCTATATGTAAAATAATGTCAGTACCTCTATTCTCTTTTTCGACCTCTTCTATCTTATATTCCGGACTTCCATCACATGACCATTTTACTGCTTTAGCATCATCTTTGTAAGATTTTGTAATGATTTCAACTTTTTTCGAAACCATAAAAGACGAATAGAAACCTAAACCAAATTTACCAATAATTGTAGTTTGATCTTTGAACTTATTAATAAACTCCTCAGCACTAGAAAATGCAATTTGATTAATGTATTTATCGATCTCTTCATCAGTCATTCCAATACCCCTGTCACTAATCGTTAGAGTCTTCTTTTTACTATCTAACGAAACATTTATCGTTAAATCACCTAATTCGCCTTTGTAATCACCAAGAGATGCAAGTTTTTTCATTTTTTGTGTTGCATCAATTGCATTAGATACTAGCTCTCTTAAAAATATTTCATGATCAGAATAAAGAAATTTTTTAATAATTGGAAATATATTCTCCGTTGTTACTCCAATTTTACCTTTTTGCATTTTTATATGATTTTGTGTTCAACATCAAGTTAACATCTGCCCAATTTCAATATATATGCCATAATTGTTTTACTGCCAATTAGACAGGATTTAGTTACATTAGATATAAATTAAGTGAAAAAAATGCAGATTATGATAAAAACCACTCGGGAAAGATCATATAAAGTATAATTAATAAAATTGCAATACAAGCAATAAATATTAGAAATACTCTTGTAAACCTTCTACTTGCATCTTTTTTTATTAGAAAATTTTTCTGACTTATAATTCCTTTTATATTATTTTCTATACGTAAAATAATGTTTTCGTTCTTTTTTATAAAGGTATATGCCCCATAATGAAAAGCAGAAGAAACCAAATTAATATCGTCATTATCAGAATATAAAACTACTTCAGAATTAGCGTTAATTTGTTTAATCCTTTTGAGAACATCCAATACATCTACCTGATTATTATCTTCATCAAGCTCTAATGTAGTTGCAAGGAAAATTATATAAATCTCATTTCTGGATCTTTCTATCAACCTAAAATCTTCAAAAAACTCCCTACTTCTTGAATAAATCTTTATGTTATATTCATTTACCTCTTCGAATTTTGCCAAAACATCCCTGATGTATGAATCATCGTTATCTATAAATATAACATTTGTATTATTTCTGGAAAATCTTCGATTCATAAGAAATGAATTTAAGCTCTAAAATAAGCTAATATGCTATACGAGTCAATAGCTAAAATGCATCAATTGAGTAATCTCTTACATCGATATCTGTATATGAATTCCAAATTCCTCGTTCAAACTTTAATCCATCATATGAAAAATCAGGACCGTAAAATTCGAACTGCCCTGTTAAACTTGGCTTCGAGGGAGATAAATGATCGAATACAATCATCTCTTTTTCATCATCATAAGCTAGCGTCATATTAGTTTGCCCGTTAAACTCAAATATTACTCGCGCTACAGGTGGAACCCTATTTTTAAAAACCTTATCTCCAAAAACAGGTAAATCATTCTTATCGAAATATAAAATATCGATTACTTTCTTTTTAGTAAGTAAGTTATTTAAATCTGCTCCAAGAAGCGTATAATAATCTCTTCCTTTGCTTTTAGTTGTAATTATTTTATAATATAAAGCCCCATACCAATTCGAAGAACTCAGGATAACCAATTCAGGATTCTTAATCTCTTCGGAGCGATCTTTTAACTCATAAAATACATAATCTTTTTTATTTCTTTTATACTGAATGAATCCAAAATATTTATGAGTTCTATCACTGTAAGGCAGATTCCAGGTAATTATTCTTAACTTATAGTCATCTGATCTAATAAATCCGACATTTTTTAAATTAAAAAAAGGGTAATAAAAAGAATCTTTTTGCTTCAATGCTTCCTTAAACAAGCTAACGATCCTATTATTTATTTTAATTTTATTCTCATCCGTGTTCTCTTTTAAAAGCATTGAAAAATAAAGATTCAAGGAATCCTCAAGTTGCTTTAAATGATCATCTTCATTAGCAATGATTTTAGAACTAAAAAAAGACAAGAAAATTAGTATTATTAAGAATGTTTTCTTCATTTTGGTTCGGATTAAAATAAAAACTCAGATTATTACTAATTATTTTAAAGATTCTGTAATTGATTCATTTAAAATATCACAAGCTTCTTTTATTTGAACATTTGAAATTGTTAATGGCGGTGCAATTCTAAAAGCACTATCATGAAATAAGAACCAGTCTGTTACTAAACCTTTAGTTATTGCAATATCAATTACTTTTTTCACTTGATTAAAATCACTAAGTTCAACTGCCATAAATAATCCATCACCTCTAATTTCCTTAATTCCAGAATGATTTAAATACCTTTTGAACAACTTTCCTTTATGTTCAACTTTACTAATTATATCTTCTGCTATTAACGTATTAAGCGAAGCTTTCGCAGCGGCACAAGAAACCGGATGACCTCCAAATGTTGTAATGTGTCCCAAAATTGGATTGGTTTTAAAACTCGACATGATCTCATTAGATGAAACAAATGCTCCAATGGGCATTCCTCCTCCCATACCTTTTGCTATGGTAAAAATATCCGGTAACACATTATATTTCTGAAAAGCAAATAAAGTACCAGTTCTACCAAATCCGGTTTGAATCTCGTCAAAAACTAATATTACGCCATGATCATCACATCTTTCTCTTAACTTTTTTAAATAACCATCCTCTGGTAAACGAATTCCAGCTTCACCTTGAACAGTTTCTACAAGCACACAGGCTGTTTTATCAGAAATCTGCTCAATATCTTCAACTGAATTAAAATTTATAAATTTTATATCTGGCAATAATGGTCTGAACGAATTCTTAAATTCTTCATTACCCATTACACTCAAAGCACCATGAGTACTTCCATGATATGCATTTTTAAATGAAATAATTTCTGATCTTCCGGTGTATCGTTTAGCTAGTTTTAATGCTCCTTCAATTGCTTCACTTCCTGAATTTACAAAATACGTAGAATTAAGCTTTTCCGGTAATAGGTCTGATAATTGCTTGGCGAACTCAACCTGTGGTGCTTGAACATATTCTCCATAAACCATTAAGTGCATATATTTATCAACCTGATTTTTAACAGCTTTAACAACTTCAGGATGAAGATGACCTATATTACTTACGGACACCCCTGAAATTAAATCTATATATGATTTCCCTGTTCTGTCATACATATAAATTCCTTCTGCTCTTTCAACCTCAAGTTGAAGCGGAAAATCAGAAGTTTGTCCTACATGTTGTAAAAAAAGTTGTCTTTGAGAAATCATATCACAAAATTTTATAAAACAAAAAAAGGGGATAAACCCCAAAATTAAATATTCTATAGAAGGATTAAACTATTTTCCCATTAAATTTATGTCCCCCATAAACCTATCCTTATATGCTTTTCCTATAGGTATAGCTTTTACTCCTTCGTTACTTTTAATAAAAACCGAATTATCTTCAATTCTGTTAATCTTGCGAACGTTAACAATATAAGATCTGTGGACACGCTTAAATTGAGAATCAGGCAGTTGACTTTCGATTGATTTCATGGTAAAATGAATAGTGAATTTTTCATTATAAGAATTTACTATTACATAGTTTTCCAATGCCTCAACCCAAAGTATGTCATCATATTTTAATTGTACCAATGCTGAATTCTTTTTAATAAAAATCTCATCAGATTCTTTTTTACTTCTGGCTTCATGAATATTTTTAGATTTTAAAACCGCTTTGTAGAATCTACCATAAGTAACGGGTTTTAATAAATAGTCAGTAACATCATAATCGAATGCTTCGAGTGCATATTTCTCCTTAGAGGACACTATTATAACCTGAGGTAGATTCTTAAGAGTATTTAAAAAATCAATTCCATCCATCTCAGGCATCTCAATATCCAAAAAAATCAAATCAATATCTTCAGGGTTTTTATCTAAAGAATTAATTGCTTCAACTGCATTTTGAAACGAATTATTTAAATCAAGAAATTCTGTTCGCGTTATAAATTCTTCAATTACCCGACGAGAGAGAGCATCATCATCAATTACAATACATTTCATACTTTTTGTCTTTGTACTCAAAAATAGAAAAATTCTAATAAGTTTTACAACCAATTAGTCTAAAAAATTTACATTAATATACGAAAATAAATGATTAATTGTTATTTTTCTTAGATAAAAACTCTTCAATAAGCAAAGATGAACTTTTTATTGTTTTTTTCAGCCATTCTAACGTAAGTTCCACTTTTTCATCATCATCAATTCTCCAATTGATATTTGATTTCCGCAGTTTACTAGTTAAATGGTATAAAATTATTGCGGCAGAAACAGAAATATTGAAACTCTCAGTAAATCCATACATTGGTACTTTAAGATATTCATCCGCATTTTCAATCATTAAATCAGACAAACCGTTTAGTTCAGTACCAAAAAATAGAGCTACCTTACCTTTTGTTAAGTCAAAAGTTTCAAGATCAACATCATCGGTGTGTGGTGTTGTTGCTACGATTCTATAGCCGTTTTTACGAAGATTCGTAATAGCTTCCAAAGTATTATTTTCTTTTTCATTATATTTTTTAAGGCTTAACCACTTTGAAGAACCTAAAGCTACATCTGGATTTATGTTATACTGATTTTTATTTTCAATAATATGAATATCCTGTAAGCCAAAACAATCGGATGTTCTTAAAACAGCACTTGCATTCTGTGATTGATAAATATCCTCCAAAACCACGGCTATATATCGAGTTCTATAATTAAGTACCTTTTCAAAAACTTCAAGTCTGTTAACCGTAACAAATTGTTTAAGATGTTGAACAAGTTCCTTACTCACCTTTCCAGTTTTTTATAAAAAAAGGGAGTACACTTTCATGCACTCCCTACTTATTTTAATCAATATTTTTATTGAACAGCATCAGCTAAATCGCTACCAGCTTTAAATTTAACTACGTTTTTAGCTTTAATAGTAATTGGTTTTCCAGTTTGTGGATTTCTACCAGTTCTTGCATTTCTTTTAGCTACTGAGAAAGATCCGAAACCAACTAAAGCTACTCTATCACCTTTTTTCAAAGATGCTGTAGTACTTGTAATAAATGCGTCTAAAGCTTTTTTAGCGTCAGCTTTTGTTAAGTTAGCTCCTCCAGCAATTGCATCAATTAATTCTGCTTTGTTCATAATAAAAAATTTTTAGGGTTAGTAAAATAAATATTTTTTTAGCTTCTACATACAAATATAGACTATTTCTAGTGTTTAGCAAATGTTCTGCAAAAAAAATTAGCGAAATATTAATAAAAAAGGGCATTTTGTTAATAATTATATAAAAATTGAGTTGTTTTAGATCAAAATCCTATGGAAAAGGTGATTCAGCAGGTTAAAAGTCTAAAATAAAAATCTAAAAATATTTTTTAAGAAAATTTTGCACAAATAAAAATTTAATATACTTTTGCCCCCGGAGAAATGGCAGAGTGGTCGAATGCGGCGGTCTTGAAAACCGTTGTACCGCGAGGTACCGGGGGTTCGAATCCCTCTTTCTCCGCCAAAAAGCATAAGCTGTCTTAATACAAGGCGGCTTTTTTTATTTCACGCAAGTTCCAGGTCAAACAATTCTTTATAATATCCGTCTAATTCCAGAAGCTCTTCATGCCTTCCTTGTTCCACAATTCTTCCCTGATTTAAAACTAATATCTTATCAGCTTTTCTTACAGTTGATAATCTATGTGCAATTATTACTGTAGTTCTATTTTGAGTTAACTCCTTTATTGCCTTCCTGACAATTAATTCAGAATTATAATCTAATGCTGAAGTTGCTTCGTCTAAAATCATTATAGGAGAATCCTTTAACAAAGCTCTGGCAATACTAATTCTTTGCTTTTCTCCAAGAGATAGTTTTCCCCCATCTTCGCCTAATTGATATTCAAATCCTGATTCTTTTTCCATAATAAAATCATATGCATAAGCTTTTTTAGCTACCTCAATTAATTGATCTTTACTTGAAGATGGCTTACCATAAAGAATATTATTAGATATGGTATCATTAAATAAAATGGGTTCTTGATTAACATAACCAATCAATTTCCTTAAAGAATTAATATCATAATTTTTAATTGGAACATCATCTATTAGTATATTTCCTGAATCGGGATCAAAGAAACGCGGCAGTAAATCTACAATTGTAGACTTACCTGAACCAGATTTACCAACAATAGTGACTGTTTGCCCTTTTTCTATAGTAAAATTTACATTTTTAATAACAGATTCGTCTTCATTCTCATAAGTAAATTCAACATTTCTAAACTCAATCCTTTTATTAAAATTCTCTAATATTTTAGCATCCGGTTCATTCTTTATTTTAAACTGATGAATTAAAATAGTGTTTATTCTATCAAAAGATGCAATTCCTTTAAGTATATTATAATAACCACTAGACAAAGATTTAGAAGGTGCTATAACCTGCGTAAATACGGCCAAATATCCAATAAATAATTGAGAAGAAATCCCTTCTCCTGATAATACTATTTTCCCGCCAAACCACACAATCATTAAAATGGAGATTGTAGCAATGATATCCATAACAGGATTAATTAGTATTCTTCGTCTCCAAACCTTACTAAAAAGATTACTGAAATAGGTATTTTGATCTTTAAACCTGTTTTCAATAAATTTTTCGGCACTAAAAGCTTTAATTATCTTTATTCCGGAAAGAGCTTCTTCCAGCATCCCAATCAAGGCGCCTATTCTTTCCTGTCCTCTAAATGTATCTTTCTTGAGATTTTTCCCTACAATACCAATGACAAGTGCAGAAACAGGAAATATAATTATCACGATTAGGGTAAGTTTTGTACTCATAAAGAATAAAGCATATAAATATACCGTTATAAGAATCGGATCTTTAAAAATCATTTCCAATGAAGAAATTATGGACATTTCGATTTCCTTGACGTCAACGATCATTTTTGAAATGATATCCCCCCTTCTTTGATCAGAAAAATAACTTAAATCAAAATCCAAAATTTTACTCATTAATTCATTTCTAATATCCTGAACTACATTAGTTCGGATATGAATTATGAGTGATTTACTTATATATAGAAAAACATTCTTAAGAATTGTAAAAATTAATACAATTAATATGATGAACATTAATGCATTTAAATGTCCTTTATTTTCAACTATTTGTCCCAAATAATAATTGAAATTATGCTGAACTAATTGGGCTGAAATTTTAAACGGAAGCAAATCCGAAACAAATTGCTGGGTAGAAAATAGTAATCCTAGAATAGGAATCACCATAGTAAATGAAATAACCGAAAATAAGGCCACCAATAAGTTGCTAATAACACTTAATAAAGCTGCAATCCAATAGGGAGCAACATATTTGAGTATTACTATTAGTTTTTTCATGAATATTTTACCTTCGGATTATACCAAAGGTAAAATAAATTCATTTATATCAGAAATCTCGATTAAATTCCGGTATAATTAAATGGAGTAATCTTTTTTAATTCATCTTTTATATCAGAAGATAGATTTAATCCATCAATAAACTGATATATGCTTGATTTTGTAATTTTATCGCCTGTTCGTGTCAAATCTCTGAGTGCTTCGTAAGGTTTTGGATAACCTTCCCGGCGCAAAATTGTTTGTATTGCTTCAGCAACTACTGCCCAGTTTTCCTCTAAATCAACATTGATAGCAATTTCATTAACCAAAACCTTTCCTAATCCTTTTAACAAAGATTTAAACGCAATTATTGTATGTGCTACCGGAACACCAATATTTCTTAATACAGTTGAATCGGTTAAATCTCTCTGTAATCTTGAAATAGGAAGTTTTGCTGATAGATGCTCAAATATGGCATTTGCAATTCCAAAATTGCCTTCAGCATTTTCAAAGTCAATTGGATTTACTTTATGAGGCATAGCTGATGAACCCACTTCTCCTTTTACAACTTTTTGCTTAAAATAATTCATTGAAATATAGGTCCAGAAATCGCGCGCTAAATCGATTAAAACATTATTAATTCTTTTCATAGCATCAAACATAGCTGCCATGTTATCGTAGTGTTCAATTTGCGTAGTAGGCTCCGATCGCTTTAATTTTAGAATATTATTAACAAAGTGATCTCCAAATGCGTTCCAATCAATATCCGGATATGTTATATGATGTGCATTAAAATTCCCGGTTGCACCTCCAAACTTAGCTGAATATGG
Organism: Bacteroidales bacterium; assembly: GCA_028282585.1. Taxonomy (GTDB): domain Bacteria; phylum Bacteroidota; class Bacteroidia; order Bacteroidales; family UBA12077; genus UBA12077. Next base: position 69,247 of record JANQHR010000142.1, read on the forward strand.
AATAGCTTTCAGTTGTTCCAATTGTTTGTCCAACCTTTCGATATAAACCAATATTTCTTTCCCTAAACGAGTTGGTGATGCCGGCTGTCCATGCGTACGAGCTAGCATTGGAATTAACTTCCATTCTTCCGCCAACGATTGTAATTTTTCTTGTAATTCATTCATAACAGGATAATAAACTTCTTCAACAGCATCTTTTAAAGAATTTGGAGTTGCTGTATTATTAACATCCTGAGAGGTTAATCCAAAATGAATAAACTCTTTATATTTTTCAAGATTTAAATCATCAAACTTTTCTTTGATAAAGTATTCTACTGCTTTAACATCATGATTTGTTACTTTTTCAATGTCCTTTATTTTTCTCGAGTCATCCGAATCAAAATTTGCATATATAGCTCTCAAATCACAATATAATCCTTTATTAAAATCTGCCAATTGTGGTAACGGAACTTCACATAGTGCAATAAAGTATTCTATTTCCGTAAGCACTCTATACTTTATTAAACCAAATTCGGAGAAGAATTTTCCGAGCTCATTAACTTTATTTCTGTAACGTCCGTCAACTGGTGATATAGCTGTAAGTGAAGTTATACTCATGATGATTATTTTTTATTTAAGTCTTTGTTCCGATTCATAATTTTTCAAGCACAAAATAAACAAAAACAATTTATTTTACTATTATAATAGTAGCATCAATTGTATATTTGTTAAACATAATTGTAACTATAAAATGTCAAAGATTAAAATATCTGCAGTTTCATATACAAACACATTTCCATTTATATATGGATTAGAGAAAAGTAACATTATAAACCATATTGAGTTAACTAAAGATATTCCTTCTGTTTGTGCTCAAAAATTGTTGGATGGTAAAGTTGATATAGGACTAATTCCTGTAGCTATAATTCCAAAGTTACACCATGCGGAAATAATCTCCGATTATTGTATTGGAGCTTCAGGACCAGTTAGATCTGTAATATTAGCATCGTTCAAACCTATAAATGAAATAAACACAGTATATTTAGATTATCATTCAAAATCATCGGTAATGTTAACCAGAATCTTAGCAAAAAAATTTTGGAACATTGATGTTAAGTGGACAAGTACAACAGAAGGTTTTGAAAATAATGTAAAAGAAAATGAGGCTGCGGTTATTATTGGTGATAAGGCCTTAGTTGCAGAAAAAAAATTTCCGTATGTTTATGATCTTGCAGAGGAATGGATTAAATATACCAAATTACCTTTTGTTTTTGCAGCCTGGGTAAGTAAAAGAGATTTTGGTGAAAATTTTAGAAATGAGTTTAACAGCGCCTTACAATATGGGTTAGATCATTTAGATGATATGATTGACTCGTATGACTTAACTTTTTTACCTGCATATATTAATCCAAAGACATACCTTGAAAAAAACATTGACTATAAATTAGATGATGAGAAGGTAAAAGGGTTAAATTTATTTTTAGATTACACCAGTGAATTCGAATTATAAATAAAGTATAAAAATTACAAACAATGAAAAAGCTATTTTCCATTTTATTTTTAATTGGAGTTGTTTTCCATACAAACAATATAATTGCACAAAATGATACCATTATTGATAATAACTCAAAAATAAAAGTATTTGTATACGATATTAACCGAAACATTGAGCCAGCAATGTTACGTCAAACTCAGAAGAGTTTTGAACGAGCTAATGAAATAGGTGCTGATTATATCATAATAAATATGAACACATACGGTGGAATGGTAAATATTGCAGATTCGATTCGTACAAAACTATTAAATAGTCCAATTCCAGTTTATGCTTTTATAGTTAATAATGCCGCATCTGCTGGCGCGTTAATTTCGATAGCAGCTGATAAAATTTATATGAAAAGTGGTACCCAGATTGGTTCTGCAGCTGTTGTGGACCAAACAGGGAAAGTTATGCCGGAGAAATATCAATCGTATATGCGCGCGACCATGAGAGCTACAGCTGAAGCGCATGGAAAGGATACAACCATTACCGAAAAGGGTGATACGATAATTCAATGGCATCGTGATCCAAGAATTGCTGAAGCCATGGTTGATCCAAGAATATACATTGAAGGAGTAACTGATACTGGCGAAATAGTTGCATTTACTGCAAATGAGGCTCTTCAAAATGGTTATTGCGAAGCAATTGTAGAAGACATAGATGAACTACTGGAACATGCCAAAATTAAGAATTATGAAATAACTAAGTATGAACCAACTAAATTGGAACAATTTATTGGTTTTCTTGTAAGCCCGGCAATTCAAGGTATTCTTATTATGATCATCGTTGGAGGAATTTATTTTGAATTACAAAGTCCGGGAATAGGATTTCCAATTGGGGCTGCTGTTCTAGCTGCAATACTGTACTTTGCACCACTTTATCTTGAAGGACTAGCAGAAAATTGGGAAATGGTAATCTTCATTTTGGGATTAATACTAATAATTCTCGAAATATTTGTCATCCCCGGGTTTGGAGTTGCCGGTATAAGTGGAGTAATTTTAGCCTTAACAGGCCTGGTTCTTAGTATGGTTGATAACATTATTTTTGAATTTGAATTTCATGGGACAGAAGCTTTGGCAATGGTGTTAAAATCTTTAGCCATCGTAGTCTTCTCAATGTTTTTAGCATTAATAACTTCGTTATATCTAAGCAAAAAAGCCCTTACATCGCATGCATTTTCGTGGATAGTATTAAATTCAACTGAAAAAAAAGAAGAGGGTTTTATAGGTGTGGATAGTAGACAAAAAGAATTGATTGGTAAAATTGGTAATGCTTTCACAGATCTACGACCAAGTGGCAAAGTTGAAATAGAAGATGAAACGTATGACGCAAAATCAGAAATTGGTTTTATTGAAAAAGGTCAAAAAGTAAAAGTTATAGATTATAGATCTGGACAAGTATATGTTATGAAAGCCGAGTAATATGACTTATTATTCCATACGTGATTATAAAAATGAGGATTATAATCATTTAAATGAACTTTGGCAAGAAACCGGATTAGGTGGTGCACTGCGAGGAGATAATAAGGAGATTATAGCAGATAGTATTGAAATGGGAGGAAAACTAATACTCTTAGAAAACAATGAAAATGGTGAAATATTTGGTTCTTCGTGGATAACATTTGATGGCCGCAGACTTCACTTGCATCATATCGGGGTAAAACATTCATATCAGAATAAAGGATTTGGCACTTTACTGACAAAAGAATCTTTAAAGTATGCAAAATCTAAAGGTTATCAAATAAAATTAGAGGTTCACCAAACCAATAAAAAAGCAATAGAAATTTATAAAAAACTTGGTTTTTCATATTTAGGTGATTATAATGTTTATATCGTTAGAGACCTTGATTCTATTAACTTTTAATGTTAAATTTTATTAAATTCCGTTTTAAATCTCTTTTAAATTTTTTTGTACCATTAATAATTTCTAATTTTATGGTTCATGGCTAACCTTAAAAAATAAACAGTTATGACATTAACATTCAACGAGTTACGAGAAATTAAAGATCGTTTACCTCATGGTGCAATTAGAAAAATTGCTGAAGATTTAAATATGAATGAGGAAACAGTAAGGAATTATTTTGGAGGTGCTAATTACCGAGAAGGAGAATCAGTAGGAATCCACTTTGGCCCAGGTCCAAATGGAGGAATTGTAACAATTGATGATACTACAATATTAGATATGGCTAAACAAATGACCGAAGAAACTGTATCTCAAAACTAGTATTGAAGAAATTCCTTAAAAAAGCAGAAAAGAAATCTTTTCTGCTTTTTTTATTTTTCGACATTTCTAATTTTGCAATGATGGAATCCATTGAGAATAATATTAAAAAAGCTGAAGAAAAATGGTTAAATAAGCTAAGCTTATTTTGTCAAAACCTATTTATTGGAAATAAAATACCTTCCCACGACCACACTCACCATTTAAGGGTTTGGAATTGTGCAAAAAAAATCCTTTTTGCCATTAACCAAACGACCAAAATAAATTACGAATTAATTGAAGGGATTTTAATTGCTTGCATGTTTCATGATACTGGTTTAACAGTAACCCTTGATGAATACCACGGATTAGAAAGCAAAAAAATATGTGAACAATATTTTCTTGAAAATAACTTTAGCAAACCATCCAATTTTAATGAAATATTAAATGCCATCCAACTACATGATGATAAGGATTACAAGAAAAAAGCAGGTAATCCGGCTTCAATTTTATCAGTTTTATGTAATGCCGATGATTTGGATGCCTTTGGTAGAATTGGTGTTATTCGATATACTGAAATCTATTTACTTCGTGGAATTAACACAACTGATTTACCAAAAAAAGTAATTCAAAACTTAGATAAACGTTTTTCTAATTTTGAAAAAGCATATCGGTTTTTTCCAAGCTTAATTAAAGGTCATAGAGAAAGATATTTAATAACAAAAAACTTTTTTGAAGAATTACTAAAAGAATCTACTTAACAACAAAGTCCAACATTTTTTCTTCTTCAATATAAGCGGTAAGCCTATCCCCTATTTTTACCGGGCCAACACCTGACGGTGTTCCAGTAAATAAGTAATCTCCAATTTTTATCGTCATGTATTTGGTAACATGCTCAATTAACTCATCAATTTTAAAAATCATCTCTTTTGTATTACCCTTCTGAACAATCTCTCCATTCACTTCTAATCGGAAATTTATGTTATTTACATCTTGAAATTTATCCAGCGAAATAAAATTACTTATTGGTGCTGCTCCATCAAAACACTTTGAAACCTCCCATGGTAAACCTTTCTCTTTGCATTTTTGTTGTAGGTCCCGAGCCGTAAAATCAATACCGACGGCTATTTCGTTATAATAACGATTCGCAAATTTAGTTGCTACATTTTTTCCCAATCGATTTAATTTAACAACAATTTCAACTTCAAAATGAATATCATTTGAAAAATCCGGATAAAAAAAGGGTTGATTATTTCTTAGTAAAGAAGAATCGGGCATTAAAAAAAATATGGGCTCCTTTGGAACTGGATTATTTAATTCTTTTGCATGATCGATATAATTTCGTCCTATTGCAATTATTTTCATTTCGCTAGATTTTAGATAGTAGCATTAAGACTCAATCTTGACCTTGATATTATCCAATGTCTTAATCCTATTATTAAGAGTTAAACTTTCTCAATTTGATAGCAGTTAGTACTTTCTTCGTATAAAGTGGAAAATCACTATTTAACATCCAACCAAAATAACCTTGGTCTTTTTCTAAAACTGATTCAACGGTTTGTCCTTTGTATTTTCCAAAGTTAAAAACTTCCTCTCCTTTATCATTAAAAACAATACGTCCTGCAAAGTCAGCATTTTTGTTATGTGAAGAAAACTTTGAAAGGTCCTCAATATCGTTATTTAGGTCGCTGTAGCGTTCAATTTGTGCTTTTAAAATTTCATAAGTTGCTTTTGTATCAGCTTCAGCACTATGCGCATCATCTAAATTCTTTTCACAATAAAATTTATATGCAGCGCTTAACGTTCTTTGTTCCATTTTGTGGAAAATAACCTGAACATCCACAAATCTATGCTTCTTTAAATCTATATCAACACCCACACGAAGAAACTCTTCGGCTAATAATGGAATATCAAATTTATTTGAATTATATCCCGCAAGATCACAACCAGAAATAAACTTGGCAACATCTTTTGCAACAATATTAAAAGCAGGCTCATTTTTTACATCCTCATCTGTTATTCCATGAACCTCAGTTGCGTGATTCGGAATTGGCATTTCAGGATTAATTCTCATTGTTTTGGTTTCTTCTTTTCCGTCAGGATTGATTTTTAACAAAGAAATTTCAACAATCCGATCATTCGCAACGTCAATTCCAGTAGTTTCAAGATCAAAAAAAACAATTGACTTTTTTAAGTTTAATTCCATTACAATTAGTTTATCATTTTATTGAAAAAAAAAGAGTTTCAAGCGAAACTCTTTTCAGGTTTATATTTTGTAAATTTTAAACATTAATCATCATTGGCATTAATAACATCAATACATCTTCATCATCATTCTCTTTCTCAGCTGGAAATAATATACCTGCACGAGAAGGATCTGATAGTTCAACTAATACATCTGTTGATGCTATATTTGAAAGTATCTCGATTAAGAAAGAAGATTTAAATCCTATTTCCATATCATCACCCTCATACTGACAATTTAGCCTTTCATTCGCGGAAATTGAGAAATCAATATCCTGGGCAGAAACATTTAACTGGTTTCCTTTTAAATCTAGCTTTACTAAATTACTTGCCTGATTTGAGAATAACGCAACACGTTTAAGTGCATTATATAGTTCTAACCGATCAATAGTTAATTTATTAGGGTTATTGGTTGGAATTACGGAATTATAACTTGGATAATTACCTTCAACTAATCTTGAAACCAATTTATAATTTGATAATGTGAAAAACGCATTTTTATCATCAAACTCAACCATTACATCATTCTCTTCTTTAGGAAGAATTGATTTAAGCAATCCGGCCGGTTTCTTTGGTAAAATAAAAGAAGCTTCCTGTTCTGCCTTAACATCCATTCTTCTAAAACGAACAAGCTTATGAGCATCTGAAGCTACAAAAGTCATATTATCAGGATATAATTCTATGAAAATACCGTTCATTACAGGACGTAACTCATCATCGGCTGTTGCAAATAAGGTTTTAGAAATACCACTCAATAAAACATTGGCCGAAAGTTGAATTGAATTCTTCTGATCTTCCTTAATTACCGGTAACTGAGGAAAATCTTCCCCATTTTGACCAACCACATTATATTTACCATTTTCTGTTGTAATTACAACACCAAATGTTTCGTTATTAATATCAAATGTTAGTGGTTGATCTGGAAATTCTTTTAATGTATCAGTTAATATTCTTGCAGGAATAGCAATACTACCTTCGTCAGTTGCATTTTCTAACTGTATTGTAGTTATTAAGGTAGTTTCTAAATCCGATGCTGTTATTTTTAATTCATTATCTGATAATTGGAAAAGAAAATTATCAAGAATAGGCAAAGTATTTTTGTTACTTATAACTCTACTTATTGCCTGCAAATGACTTAATAATTCTGTACTGGAAATAACAAATTTCATCTGTCTTTATTTATTTAAACATTAGATTTCAACGTATGTATTATCCTCATAATTAACTTATCAATAATACGAAAAAATATTCAAGAAGCCAATAAGCCTGCATGAATTTATTGTTAGCGAAAATAATCAATTTCTTTGAATAAAGGATCAAAAATATAATATTCAATGACGATTAATTCTTTGTTGTCATTCAACGTTGCATAGGCCATGTCATAATCAAATTTCATTTGATTACCAAATTCATCTATTTCATTATCTGAAGGTTTCCTGTAGATTGTAATTTTATTCTCAACTCCTGATTCATCTTTTATTGCTATTACGCAATATGGTTTAGAAGCTAAAATTGAATCTGTTTGAGTTTGATTTAAATTCTTAACAATATCATCAAATACAATTCTTTGATAATAAGTGAAGTATCTCGCCAGTCTATCTACATTAAAATCGTTAAGAAATTTATTACTATTTAACATCCGGATTGCGAAAGTACCATCATTATAATTAATTGCCATAAATGATTTTATCTTATTCTGAGGATACTCTACGGTTATACTCTCAATATTTTGTGGTTCATAATCAAAAACCATTTTATTACGCCAGTAATTCTCATCCAGAATAAACAATTCTGCTAATAATCCTTTAAAAGCCGGAATTCGGACAATAAAAGGATCAGTGGATCTTTCCATCATCATATAGGTCTTTTCCCTATTCATCGATGGTTTACTAACATAAAACTTTTTAAGGCTTTTTCTGTTTCTATATACTTCAACTAAAATTCCATCTTTCTGAAGTATTGAAGCTACCTGCTCCCGTTCTGCTTTCGAAACAGGAGAAAAAACCGTTATTCTGCTAAGAACAAGGTTAAGGTTTTCTACATAATTATGCGTAGCTCGATATTTGTTATTTACTTTCCAATGATTAGATTCTTTTTCCAGAAGTAAAACTTCATTATTAGACTTTAATTTAATCTTTGTTATTTCGTTCGGAGAATCTATAGCAAAGGACGTATTTCGAAGATTAAGAGTTCCTTT
>JANQHR010000144.1 GCA_028282585.1 Bacteroidales bacterium
CACAAAGAAGACACAAAGTTACTCAAAGTAAAAAATACGAACAAGATTTAACTATTGTACTTTTTGGACAGCCCTTTGATTATTTGCCTTAAAGCTAAATTTTTACCCCAATAATAGTTATGTCATCTATTTGGTGATGTATTTCACCCATCCAGTTTTCTAATTCATTTTCGAGTTCACGTTTTTGTTCTTCCATAGTTAAGCTGCAAATAGATATTAGCTTATCTTTAAAAGGTTGTATTTTGTATTTTTGTCCATATTTCCCACCAAATTGATCGACGTAACCATCCGTAAATAAGTAAATGGTATCTCCATTTCTAACATCAATAGTTTGATTAGTGAACGGACTTTCATTTCGATAATAAATTCCAATTGGCATTCTATCACCCTTATACTCTATCAATTCTTTTTTATTATTTGAATTTCTTACTATATAAAGTGAGTTATATGCTCCTGCAAACTGTAGCTTCATATTTTCATAATCAACTGCACATATAGCCATATCCATTCCGTCTTTAACATTTTTTGTAGAATCTTTATGTCGAAGATGCAATTTTATCTCATCTCGAAGTCTGTTAAGTAGTTGTGAAAGATCAAGTTCATCAAGAAAATCGAAAATAATGTCATTTAAAAAACTAATTCCCAGCATACTCATAAATGCTCCCGGGACCCCGTGTCCGGTACAGTCAACTGCCGTAAATATGTTGTATTTTTTAGAAGAAACCTTTATTTGTTTAAACCAGTAGAAATCGCCACTCACAATATCTTTTGGCTTAAATAATACAAAACTATCAGGTGCTACTTGTTTAATTTCTTCTTCTGAGTTTAAAATAGCGTTTTGAATTCTGCTCGCATAAGTTATACTGCTTGTAATATTCTTTTTTTGTTGAGCTATCTTATCTCTTTGTTCTGCCAGACTTATATTTTGAGCTTCCAGTTCATGATTTTGATTTACTATTTCATTATTGGCATCTTTTAAATCATTTAAAGTTATACCCAGCTTATAATTAGTAACAAAAAATCTAAAAATGAAACTAGAAATATACTTATTAAAAAAACCTGAGAGTATTATTAAAAGGCTTGAATATATCAGGATAATGAGTTTTAAATTATAGTATTCCAATAAATAATAATTTACAATTAAACCTAATACTGTACTAAAAATAATTATAGGTAGTTGTATTCGCAATGCTGATATAATGTTTATAACAATGATTAATGTGGTTATTAATAGTAAATATTGTTCAATAGTGATATTTGTTGCCTGAATAATGATATCCCTGCCTTCATGGAAACAGCCTAAAACAATTATGTAATCAAGGATTACTGTTAAATATTTTAATAATGGTTTATAATTTTCTTTTTTTGTTATGCGATGAATGTAATAAAATAATCCATAAACAATTAGCAAGCCAATTATTTCGTCATATACTTTAAAAGTATCTAACTTATCTAAAAAGAACATTAGAATATAATCAGTTATAATAAGAAATGAAACGAAAAAGATTCGAAATTTATTAATCAAATTTTCGAGGCTTGATTCTTGTTTTTTTAATTCTTTCGTTACTTCTGGTTCTTTTATATGTTTATATTGAAAAAAACTCATTTTGGTGATTTTATTTAGAATTTCTTAGAATTTGTACAATCCTGACAGTTCCTAAGCAAAAAAATAAACGATTACAGTGTGAAGTACTCAGAAAATCTGTCAGGTTGTGAAATTTATTGAGGTTAAAAGAATACGCTTAATGAAAGTTTAACGTTCCTGTTTTCAAGATGCCAGATAAAATCAGAAACATATCCTTCTTCCTGGAATTTGTATTTTTCTTTACCACCTGTATTGAATATATCATTTACGCTAATGCCAAATTTTCCCAAACCTTTTAGTAGCTTAAGTTCTAATCCTGCATTAATCTGGTAATATGGCTTTCGTGTGTAAAACGCACTTACACTTTTTCCATAATACTGAGACTGAATTTGTCCGGAAATATTTTTAGATATTTTAAAACTGTTATTGGTTTTAATATTCCATAGAATTCCTTCTTTATTTGGAGGATTACTACCATCCGGTTTTTTTCCAAACCACTGATTTGAAACCATAAAGGCTGGTGTAAATTCCCACCATTTTAATGGTTTTAATGTTAAATTAGACTCGAGACCTATACTCTTTCTAGATGAAAAATTAATGTAAGATGTTTTTAACCTAAAGTCATCAATTAATTCAGCCTTACGTTGTATAACATCGTTTGTAATTCTTCCGAACAAGGTTGTAGTTAACTTGCTATCACCGTTTAAATAATAATGGCTTAATTCAAATGTATTGATCATTTCTGGTTTTAATTCAGGATTTCCTTCACTTATGTTTAAAGGATCGCTATAATCTGTGGCAGGATTTAGCTCTTCGTAACTAGGTCGTCGAATTCTGGTTGTATAGGAAAAATTAAGTGTCTGATAGTCTTTATCCTTACTTAGAATATATTGTAATTGTACATTTGGAAAAATCTTAAGGTAATCTTGCTTTACATTATTGACTGAAGATTTTTCATTTGTTTTACTTTTATAATATTCTGCTCTAAACCCAAGACCTGCAGAAAAATCTTTTATATTGTAACGGTAAAGAAAATATCCGGCATATTTTTGTTGTAGGTATGTATAAGATTTGTTGTCATTAATAGTACCGTCAGTAGTTAAATCAAAATTAAATCCTAATATATTAAAATACAGTCCTGATTCAATAGCTGATTTCTTGAACACTTGTTTTGTATAATCTAATTTTAGTTCACCAATCTCGTACCGGCCTTTATTTTTTATAGTGTTTAGAGAACTTAACGAATTATCGTCAATAACACGTTTTCCTCCAAATTCGCCAAATGCATATTTCCCCAAAATATTCAGAGTTCTTATACTATCAACTTTATTATCAAATTTTAACGAAATATCGGTAAAATTTATATCATCCAGATTATCATTTTTTACAAGGCTTTCTTCTGTAAGCCCATTTAATAAAAGATAATCGTAATCTTGATTAAAAATCCAATCTTCGTTAAATGTATTATGAATAACTTCAAAATTCAGCTCACTATTTTTGTTAATCGTATAATCCATACCACCTGTTAATAAATGTCCAAAAACTTTATAGTCTCCATTACCAAGCTGCTTTATGCTTTGATAGAATAAATTATTATTTAGATAATCACGGTTTGAATAGTAATTCATATTATAACTTTCATTATAATAAGCATAAGTAAAATAATAATTCATATCATTTTTACTATAATTACCAAATACTCCACCATTCCATTGGGTAGGAGATATACCATACTCAGTGCTAAATCCCATATGAAAACCATCAGAAACATTTTTCTTTAAGGTAATATTTATAATGCCTCCGGAACTTTCAGGATCTTCTTTAACAGAAGTGTTTGTAATTACTTCGATAGATTCGACCTGTGATGTTGGAAATTGTTTAAGTAACATTTTAGGATCAATTCCATACGCTACTTCTTTTCCATTGATTAATATTTTAACATTCTTATTACCACGGATGCTAACATCGCCCGAAGTACTTACTTCAACGGAAGGAATGACCTTTAATAAATTTGTTACATTACCCCCTGAACCAGCTATATCTTTACCAACATTTAAAACCTGCATTCCCGGTTTATTTTGAATATGGCTTTTTTCTGCCGTGATAACGGCTTCGGATAAAGTAAGCGTTTTGGGATCAAGGATAATCTTATCGAGATTAATATCATACCCGTCAACAATTAGCGGATTAATTATTTTGGGTTCATAACCTACAACAGATACTGTTAAGGCATAAGTACCTTCTTTAAGCTCAATTGAAAAGTATCCTTCAATATCTGCTGCAGTACCCGTAATAAGCTGATCATTTTCTGCATTTCGTATAACTATATTTGCAAAAGGCTGAGTATCATTAATGTCCGAGCCATATACGGTTCCTTCAATATTGTTTTGGGAAAGTAAACTTATTGAAATTAAGGCAAAACATCCCAGTATGATTAGTTTTTTAACTATCATTTTCATAATTAAATATTTTAATTTGTTTATCTAGTAATTTTAAAAGTATACGATTTAATCGAGTAAGCTAAAACCAAATTCCAGGTACAGATTTTCGGGGTATACCATATTTAAATTGCTGGTACCCCGATAAGTTTTTTCCATGTATTTTAATCCAAAATTAGTAAAGAACATTACTTTCTTTATTTTATATTGAAATCCTAAGGTTGTATATATGTCTAACATATCCATTTCTGTAGCTAAAGCATAATCAGGATTGTCTTCGGGTATTTGTAATGTTCCAAATGACAAATTTCCATTTCCGGTTATATTTAGTTTATCATTTATTTTGTAGCTAATGCCTAAATTAAGAGGAAGATTAGCATCTATATTTAATTTATTAAAATTTAAGCCAAGAGCGACAATTGGTAAAACCGTATTGGAGTGAAAGTTGGTATAATATAATCCTCCAATTCCTAAATTGAAATATTTTTTAATTTTAAAATTACTATAACCAACAAATAAGTATTCAAAAGATTTTACATCCGAACTGCTATAATTAAATTTTGTATGGGCCAACGTGTTATTTAAAAAGACATTAATGTTTTTATTAATGTTCCTAATACCACCAAAAGAAAGTTCATAATTATTTTTACAATAATTTGAATACGTTAATTCTGGTACTGTGCCATTTAGAATTGTTTTATCAGCCGAACTAATGTTTGTACTTGTCCTAAGGTGACTGTATTTGATTTCTCCATATGCAATCCACTTTTTGTTTATTGAATCGCCATATAAGGCATGTATCTCAAAGTTTGTAACTACACCTTTAGAATTATCTAATATACTATTGTTTTCTGTATTAATTTTATCCGCAATTATTGCAGAGTATTTAATTCCTGCATAAGGAGTATTTTGTCCTAAAGAATTAAATGAGTAAATGATAAGTGATAATATTATTAGTCGTTTCATAATTAATTTTTTTAAGATACTTTCCTCATAATCCATTCAAGTGGCCCATGTTGTTTTTTTTCAAGCCAGTAACTGGCAAATAGCACAGTTAAAACACAAAATGATAAAGCATGGATTAAGCTGTACAAAATATTCCATGTAACGTATTCTCCGGTAAATATCATTATGCTTCCCATTCCTAAAATCACATGTGCAAAATACATGGAAAGAGCGATACGTCCTGTTTTAATTAATGCTATCATCCACGTTTTTTCAGCAAACCATTCAGCCAAATAAATACTTAGGATAGTAACTATGATTCCAAAGCTTGTTCCTACAATAAAATAAAATGGCATAGGAGGCATAGGAGAGGTTCCGAAGATCGCAAAAGCATCTTCATAATTCCATCCGGGTAATTCAGAAAAATAACTAACCAGAATTATTGATGTAATTTGAGCTGTAATAAAAATAATAAGGCTATTTAGAGCCAATTTTTTTCGTATTTTTTCATTATTAAGATCTAACCTACCTAACCACATACCTATTAAAAGAAATGCAAGCCATGGAATTAAAGGATGAAATCCGTTAAATATTAAATTTCTGAAAAAACCCTTGATGGTCCAAAAATCGATGTACTCTAGTACTTTCCAATCCCAACCTGCTTCATAATTGAATGTAAAAATCAAAACAGGATAAATTAATATTAAAGCAATACTTGTTAGCCATAGCATTCTGTTGCTTGCATTAATCATGATTACGGCAAACAAAATATAAAAACCATAGTAGTGTAATATATCAGCATTCCATAAAGGCATATAAGCTATACCTATAACAAACAGGAATAATGCTCTTTTTAATAGTTTACTTTTTAATAGTTTGAGCTTTTCGTTATTTCTATTTATTCTTGCTCTATTGGTCATCAGTGAAATTCCAACTCCGGCTAGTATTATAAATAGTGCTGCTGCTTTACCATCGAAAAAGTCGGTAACTTTTATTAAAGTTGTGTTTCCTAAAATAGCATTAAATGCTACTTTGAAATTTACTATAATCATGCCTATTATAGCAAAGGCTCTCGCAAGATCGAGCCCTTCAATTCTATTCACTTTCATATCCGTAAAGATTTAGGAAACTACTTCTTTCTGCGCCAGATTTCCGTTTCACTCATAAACATTCCTAATGGAATTACAAGATTAATTCGATCTTGATCTAGATATTCAATTTTACATTCAAGCACTAAGCATTCAGAAGGTAAATAGATTCGTCCACCTTTCCACTCATCGTCACCATCAAATTCCAGCCCCATCACTAAATCAATACCAACTAAGCTTCTATCCCGGAGTTCTTTTACAGGATTAAAATAGTCTTTCAATGGATTTCCATCTTCATCTTTATTTTCTTTCAGTGACGCAATTTTTCCGTAATACAAGTTTTCATATTCGTATATTTCTATTATATCACCTTCAGGTGTAGACCATTTTCCTTTAATAAAACCTTTTGCGATATTTTGAGAAAATAGGCTAAAGCTGATTGAAAGAATTAGTAATGTTAAAAGTGTTTTTTTTGTTTTCATGATGTTTCAAATTTTTGATTTTTAATTTTCATGACAAACATAGTATTGTGGTAAATTTGAAGCGCTTCTGCTTATAAGTTGGGACTTATTTTGAATAATCTTAATTGTACCACCTTATAAGACGGTATATACAGCTTACTTATTTTCAAGTATTTTGCTCTATGTACTTAATATATTCCGATGGTGTTTGATCTGTTAGTTTTTTAAATACTCTGTTAAAAGCAGACTTGGAATTAAAACCGCATTCAAGTGCCAAGCTTAATAAATTGTATTGTTTATGCTCTGATTTTTCAATTCTAGTCTTAAATTCTTCAACTCTGTACTTATTAATAAAATCGTAAAAGTTGTCTCCAAATTGATCATTTATAACTTGAGATAAATGATGTGAAGCAATTCCAAAATCTTGTGCAATAATGTTTAACGAAACGGTTGAATTTAGGTAAGGTTTCTTTTCTTTAACATAGTATAGAAGTTGAGTTTTATAATTAATAGCATCGTCTTTTGATAATCCGGTCTTTTTATATTTTTCCTTATACTTTTTCTTTACCTCTGTTTTGGGGGATTCTATTTTGCCCGAATCTGATGGAGTTTTTTTAGTTATTCCTTCTCTGGAAAAAACTGCATTTTGTTTAAGGCCCAAATAACCTAAATAAAATATTAAAATTGTTGAAATAGAGAATCCAAGCAATATTATTTCACCTTCATCGATAAAGAGGAAGTTTGCATTTAGCAACATAAACCCATTGGTAGTAAGCCAAATAGAGCCAAAAATAAGTACGAACTTTTTAAGCCATTTATAATCTACCCCTTTGTAAAACGAATATCTCTTAATTATTTCTTTTTTATGTCGCTTAAGTAAGATATATGACCAAACTAAATAAAATGGAATTATTGCATGTTCCAATAATTGAAAGAAAACATAATGGATGGGTTTTTTAAAAAAATCACGACTATCTGTGACTAACCAATCAATTTCAGTTATTGGTAATGTATTAAAAATATATTCGTAATAGCTTGATGATATGATGTAAGGTATAAAGTGGATTAAATATTGCCATTTGAATTTGTAATCAGGATCGGTTATAGTTTTAATGTATAAAAAGAATAATGGTGCCAACAAAATACTTATATCAATTAAATATAATTGTAAATCAGGATTGTTATTCTTGAATGAAGAATATAAAGTAGCAAAAACTATAAAAATGATAAATAAAAATGCAGATAAAAGATAATCCGGTGTTACCTTATTTCTTTTAGCAATAACAATTATCGATAAATACAGAGCATGAAAACTACCTATTATTAAAAGTGTTATCATATTGTTTTTAGTTATTGAATTAACAAAATTAGTAAATTAAAAATATTTCATTACGCCAATATTTCTTGAGATTATCAGTACAGAAAAAAAATATTTTAAATTTACGATATAAGATTAATTACCAATAAATTATACTTTTACTTTCTTTTATGGGAAAATTATGTTTAGAAAACCAAAAAATATACTTTTACATTTCTTGTTGATTTGAAGCTAATTATTTTATGAAGAATGTAAGCATTGTATTATTTCTTGTTTTATTAATTATTTTTAGTAGTACAACGAATGAGAATCATGTACCAAGTTTGGAGAAATATTGGTCATCTCTTGATTCTAGTGGATTTTCATTGTATTTGGGTGCGACTATTAAAAAAAGCAAAGTTTTTACAAAGCATATAAATGCCGATTTGGAAACAGATGAAGTTTTAAGTGGTTATAAAGTAGATGCTGCTGACGACCCTGCCATTTGGATTAATAAAAAAAATACAGAAAAAAGTTTAGTGCTAGGTACTAATAAAAAGGGTGGAGTGCATGTTTATGACATGCAAGGAAAAGAATTACAATATGTTAAAGCAGGACACATTAATAATATTGACCTTCGAGATAATTTTAATTATAAAGGAAAGGATGTTACATTGGTTGCAGGGAGTAATTGCACACTGAATTCAATAGCACTCTTTTATATTGATAAAGAAAAAAATCAGCTTGCGGATACAATTCTAAACATAAAATCGGGCGTAAGTTTAGTTTATGGGATATGCATGTATAAAAGCCAAATTACCAATAAGTTTTATGTATTTATAAATGGTGAGAAAGGGGAGGTTGAGCAGTGGGAAATCAATTCGGTTAATGGAGAGATTGAAGCAAAACTAATTCGTAACTTTGTTGTAAGCAGCAGACCAGAGGGAATGGTTGCCGATGACAAAAACGGAATTTTATTTATTGGCGTTGAAGAAGAAGGCGTTTTGAAGGTTAATGCAGAACCAGAAAATGAATTTAAAACCTTATGGGTAAAAGGTAGTAATCCGAACAATAAATCTTTTATTTCTTCAGATATTGAAGGTCTTGGATACTTTAGATCAAATGATAAAACCTATTTAGTAGTCTCTAGTCAGGGTAATTTTTCATTTGCTATATTTGAAATTGGAAGTCTTGACAAATACATTACAAGTTTTACTATTAAAGATGGAATTATTGATGGTGTGGAGGAAACAGATGGTTTGGATATATATGATGGTTACATCAATGAAGAATTTCCGAATGGAATGCTTGTAGTTCATGACGGTTATAACTTTATGGGAGACTCACTTCTGCGGCAAAATTTTAAATACATTAGGTTAGAAAAGGTTAAAGCATTTATTAATTAGGAATCAATGTTTTTTAAGTAATTGTCATTGAACGCTTTTTTACAAAGTATTTAATATAAATATTTGACTTAATTCTAAATTTAAACTATTTTAAAGACTGAATGAATTCAGTAAAATGATAGAATTAGGCCAAATACTGGTAATTCTCTTAGCTTTTCTTTGGGTTGTAATTGCCAGCAATCAAGTAGCGAAATTTTTTCAGAAGATCAAGCTGCCGTTGATAACTGGTTTTTTGCTATCTGGTATTTTAATAGGGCCGTTTGGATTAAACCTAATTGAAACACATTCCGTAGAAAAACTTCATTTTGTAAACAACACTGCGTTGGCATTTATAGCTTTTGTGGCTGGTACAGAATTGTACTTAAAGGAGATCAGAAATAGTTTTAAAAGTATTATAAGCAATACAATTAGCCAGTTAGTTATTACTTTTCTTTTTATTTCTTTATCAGTATTATTACTTTCCAACCTAATACCTTTTATGAGCAGTATGCCAATGGTAAATAAAATTGCAATCGCAATTTTAACAGGCTCCATATTTATTGCCAAGTCCCCATCATCGGTAGTTGCGGTAATAAGTGAATTAAAAGCCAAAGGCAGGTTTACACAAATGGTAATAAGCGTTACAGTTATTCTTGATGTTTTGGTAATTGTATTGTTTACTATTTGTTTAACTGTTGCAAACAATTTGATATAT
The DNA here is from genome assembly GCA_028282585.1 of Bacteroidales bacterium. GTDB lineage: Bacteria > Bacteroidota > Bacteroidia > Bacteroidales > UBA12077 > UBA12077. Next base: position 9,915 of record JANQHR010000144.1, read on the forward strand.
GATAAAAGCTTCAACCTCGATTTTCTGCTAACTTTAATATTAGAATTTATTGAAACTTTTATATTGGGTTTTATCTTGGCAAAGATAATTGAGCTGGTATTATCGGTTCCCGTTACAAATTTTATAAAATCAATATTTATATTGATACTTGGTTATGGGACTTATGAGCTATCTGAGTATATCGAAGTGCTTAGTAAGAATCTCTTAAACCTAGATTTTATAATCGAACCACTTCTTGTTTGTATAATAGCAAGTTTTATTGTTACCAATTATTCAAAGTATAGGGATGACTTTGGTATGGTTGTTAAAAAAGCGGGTCCTTCAGTTTACGCTGCATTTTTCACACTAGCAGGGGCAACTTTATCCATCGATATTCTTTTGGAATCATGGTTAATAGCAGTTGTTATTTTCTTTCTATACTTGATAAGTTTAATTATTGCATCGTATACCGGGAATGGATTTGCCTTAAACCCGAAGCTTTATAGAAAATTAGGTTGGATGCCTTTTTTAACGCAAGCCGGAGTGGGTTTTGCATTGGTTTATGAAGTTACCAAGAGTTTTCCCGAATGGGGTAATCAGTTTGGGACCATAATTATTGCTGTAATTGTATTGAATCAATTAATTGGCCCACCATTATTTAAATGGTCAATAAAATTGGTTGGAGAAAGCCATCTGCCTATAAGAGGCAGGGATAGTGTTAAAAGAAGTGCTTTAATTTTTGGTTTGGAGCATCATTCCTTAAACCTGGCCAGGGATTTGCAAAAAGAACATTACGAAATTGAGATTGCGTCTATAGAAAGAAAAAAAAACATATCGCATATACAGGATTTAAAAATTCATTTTCTCGAAGATTTAAATGTTAGATGTCTTAATTCTATAAATGTAAAGAGGTTCCATACCGTTATATTAATGTTATCCGATGGCGAAAACTATAAAGCCTGCCGCTTGCTATTTAATAATTATGAAGCTAAAGTAGTTATTGTACGATTGTTTGACTCAATATATGCGGATAAATTTCATGAATTAGGAGCTTTAATAGTTGATCCGTCAACGGCAATTACGAAGTTAATAGAGCAATTTGTCCGTTCACCAATAACAGGTTCTTTAATACTTGGAAAAGAAGATAAAAATGCAATTGTTGATATTAGAATTAGGGATAAAAGCCTCCATGGTATTGCTTTGAGAGACTTAAGGCTACCTCCGGATACTTTAATTTTAGCTGTAAAGAGGAAAGGGCAGATGTTAATTTCTCATGGTTATACAAGGCTACGAAGAGGTGATATCGTTACAGTCGTAGGTTCTATGGATAGCTTGGAGGATTTAAGCTTGCAATTTGAAGAATAACCGGGATATTACCCCGGTTAACTTCTTTAATCATTTAAGAAATAAAGGGTTAATTATTGATTTATGATTTCTTTAAAAATCTCTGTCGATACCCAGAAAAAATCTTGAGTTTCAGTATGCCTCATAAAAAATAGGTATTTTCCATCTGGAGAAACAATAGGAAAACGTTCTCGTTTATCTGTATTTATTTTTGGTCCCAAATTAATAGGATGGCTCCATTTGCCATCCTTCTTTTTATTGCAGATATATAAATCCAAATCTCCATAACCTTTTTCGTTAATTCCTGAAAATATCAGATAATCCTCAAGAGGAGATAAGTAAACATTGAAATACACTTTAAATCCTTTGGGCAATAAAGTAGTATCTGGATTTGAGAATACGTTATTTTCGTATTTATATTTTATAATACTAAACTTATTTTTACCAAATGTATATGCATTACCTTTTTTTGTGAAAAATGGAGTCCAATTATTATCAGTATTATTATATGAATTATCAACTTTAACTGGTTTATTAACCCACTCACCATTTTTCTTATCTACATAGAATATAAACTTACCTGATGTCATCCAAGGATCATTTACCTGGTAAAAATATAGTCTTTTACCATCTAAAGAGAATACTGGCCCTCCATTTAATCCATGAATATTGTTTTTGGTAAATGCTGCAATTCTCGGTTTTGTCCATCTACCATTTTCTAATTTTGAGTAAAATAATTGTTCCGTATTTTTTTCTCCATCTTTAGTTTTATATTCCCCAGTCCATACCGACCAAAATATTTCATCGCCATTTGGAGAAACAGCTACCTGGCAGTGTTCTGCCCAATTAGAATTTGATACAATGCCTTGAGCAAATATTACCGGAATTATTCCGGGAGGAGTTTGCCCTAAATATTCTCCTTTTAATTCAGGGAAATCTTGAACGCTTTGTGCAATTAAATTAAACGAAGAAATAATTAATAAAATTAAAAGTGTGTTTTTCATTTTAAATAGGTTTTATAAGTTTAAAATTGAAGATTTAGGAAGTTTTAATGTACTAATTAATCCCACTTTTTTCTGCCATTCGCCTTTGCCATTTTATCTTCGTGTATTTTTTCTATTTTATCCCTAATACCTGTAGTCTCGGAAGGCCCATAGCAATCGGCAATTACCCACTTTAGGATTGAAGAAAGAGTATAAATATTTTTCTTATTTGCTTCATCTGCATATTTAATAAAGCCTTCTTTATCCTTGTTATCTGCATAATCACTCCATTTATCACGAATTGTGATTTTTTCTTCAAGCATTTTACTTAACCATGGTTTAAGTTCAGAAATAACTGTAATATTTGAATTATCTAATTCTAAATTCTTCGTATTGGATGCTAATTGTTGTTCAGCGTAATGCCCTTCCTCATAAAGCGGAAGTAAAATGTTATTAATTGAATGTAAAATATATCCCAGCTCAAACATCACTTCTGAATACGATCTTCTCATATTTATTATGTCATCTTGTAGCGATGTGAGTTTCTTGTGAAAAAGATTTGTTGCCGAATCAATATTTGTTCCATCAATTGTATATCCCTGCAAATAAAACGCATCATTATTAGATAAAGGATTCCACCAATTTGGAATATGTCCATTAGCCCTGTATTTAAATTGAATTTCGCCTTCTATAAAACCGCGCATCAAATCATCTTTATATGATATACACATTTGATAATCAAAATAGTCAAGAATTGAAACGGATTCTTTTAAATAGTTAATGTGGACATGGTTACCCCATCCTGCTCGTAAATTATGGGAAATTATTGTTGTAATAATTGCTAATAAAAATATTTTTTTCATAGTTAGTTTTGTTATTAAGTTTAATAAGCCTAAAACTAACCATACAATTACATTCTTAGTTAGATTTTTCGATAAGTGGTATTATAAATCGATTGCAGGTATTATCTGTATTCAGATTGGAACTTAGCAGCAAACCTTCTACTCATTTTTAAAGGTTCTTCTTTGTTATATAAATGAACCCTACTTGTTTTATTTTCAAGGTTTACAATTTTTTCTATGCAATTTATATTTATTATGGTAGACCGGTGAATTTTATAAAAGTGCTTTTCCGGAAGTCTTTGTTCCCAATTCTTTAAGGTCTCTAGTATTACATATCTTTTCTTATCTTTTGTATAGATTGATGAATAATCTCCATCAATACAGATACATATGATTGTGTCTATTTTTACAAACATCGAATGGAAGTTTGACTTTACAAAAATTGAATCATCGTAGTCAAGATTCTTAGGTTTTATAATACTGTTGTTTCTAATTCTATTGAGCGTTAAACGCAATCGTTCAGGATTTACCGGTTTTAATAAATAATCGAGGGCATTAACTTCGAATGCTTTTATTGCATATTGGTCATAAGCCGTTACAAAAATAATTTTAAAATTACCTGCCGCTTTTTCTAATAGATCAAATCCAGTTTCTCTACCCAATTGGATATCCAGGAAAATTATATCAGGATTTTTTACTTTAATTTCTGATATAGATCTATTAACATCATCGGCTTCACCAACTACATGGATATCATTGAATTCCTTTAATAAGATTTTTATTTCCTCTCTAGCATATCTTTCATCATCAATAATAAGTGCTCTCATTGTTTTCATTTATTAACAATATTTTTAATTATTAATTCTGCTGTTACCTTATTATCGTGTTCGTTTAAGTTAAGTTCATAATTGCCATGATAAATTAGATCCAACCTTTTTCGAATATTTTCAATTCCTGTATTAGTACCATTATCATTATTGAACGAATTATTCACCAATGACCCGTTATTAGTAACTTTTATAAATAAATTATCACTGTTAAGCAATGATCGTATATAAATATGTAATGGGGGCGTACTAGTTTCAATTCCGTATTTTACAGCATTTTCTACTAATGGATGAATAATAAAAAAAGGAATTTCTATATTTCTTGATATTGGATCAATATTGAACTCGTATTCCAGTTTTTCTTCAAACCGTATTTTTTGAATATCCAGATAATTTTTAATTGCACTAATTTCTTTACCTATTGTATTAGAGTTTTCCTGATCCTTTTCTAGTGTATATCGAAAGAAATCGGACAACAAAGTCACGGTATGCCTTGCTTTAGACTGGTCTAAAGCTATAGTTGCCCTAATAGTATTTAACGCATTGAACAAAAAATGAGGATTAATTTGGTAACGCAGCATTTGCAATTGAGCTTCATGAGCCAAGGCTTCGGATTTTAATAAATTTTCCTTTTGAATTTGTGTGTTAATCCAATAATTTACAGCAAAGTATAAACCTGATAACAATAGAAATGGTATTATTAATGATGAAGCTGAAAAGAAGATGTACTTACTTATAATTGGCACATCTTTTAAATTAAAAAATACAACAAGCATGCTGTCTATTATATCCGTAATCATTGCAGCTATAAAGTTTATGGGAATTAGTATAAGTGCCCAAAAAGTTATTGTTTTGCCACTATACCGGAATCGGTCATAAATTTTAAATAAAATAGTTGAAATGATAAATACTGGCAGTATGGTAAAAAACATTCGAGTAAGAGTGTAACTTAGTTCATACTTACTTGATTTTGGCGAAAGTTCCAATTCCAGGACTAAAAAGAAATACCATACCAAAAGAGTTATTAATTGTATTGTAAATAACAGCGTTACTCTTTTTTTTAAGTACCTTAAAAGTTTATTCATTTAGGGCTAAAGCTTTCTGTTCAAAATTAACCGTAATTTCTAAATTATTTTATTAAAAAAAGATTATTAAACCAATCCTGGTTTTTGGTTTTTCTCACACCTTTCAATTACAATGAAAATTCTTTTATTTCTGGTTTCTTCTCTTTTTGCCGATAAGATCCAATTAAGGTATTGATTTTGATATGATTTAGCGAAATTCAAAAAATTGGTAAATGCTTGTTTATTTTTTTTTAGTTCCTTTTCAAAGAATTCGGGCATTTCAACATCCTTTTTAGCAGAGTAAGCTTTATCCCACATACCATTCTTTTTAGCAATTTCGACTTCTTTCATTCCAGCCTGAGTCATTTTATCTTCTTTAATTAATTTTTTTACCCTGTTTTTGTTTACTAATGACCAAAGGCTGTTTTTTTTTCTTGGAGTATACTTTTGCATGTATGTTTCATCATCGATTCGTTTTACCAAACTATCTATCCAACCATAACAAAGTGCTTCTTCAACAGCCTCGGCGTAAGTTACAGTTTCTTTTTTGGTGTGTTTTTTAAAGTAAATAAGCCATATTTCATCGGTAAGAGCATGGTTTTGTTCTAACCATGCTCTCCATTCATCTCTATTTTTACAATAAATTGTTTCCATTTCCTAGAAAGTAATTACATGCTCTTCTCCTTTTATATAATCGGTTAATGTTGTTCCCATATATTTTACATCAGCTCCCAGGTCTGATAACTTATCAGCTACTCCATACATATCAGCGCATGCCTTGCATGCTTCTATTACAATTCCTTCTTCTTTCATTTTACTAAGATATTCCTGTAGTTCGGTGTCTTCAGAAAGTAATTTGGAAGATGGTCCCCAAATCACAAACGTTATATCTTTCCACCATCCATTTCTTTTTGCGTTGTAAGTGTACATATAAACCATTTTTACAGCAACTTCTTTATCTCCACTTGTCCATACTACAACAAGCTTATCAGAATCAACCTGATTTTCTACTTTTGGTTTTGGTGTGTTTTGTGCGTTTGTATTTTGCATATTAAAAAGTATTAAACCAATTACTAATATTAGAATAATTTTAATTTTCATAACTGTAATTTTTAAAATTTACTATTCTTTTGCGATTGCTCTTGAGATTACCATTTTTTGTATTTCTGAGGTGCCTTCATAGATTTGGGTAAGTTTAGCTTCACGCATTAATCTTTCTACATGGTATTCTTTTACATATCCATAACCACCATGTATTTGTACAGCTTCTGTTGTAACCTTCATAGCAACATCAGTTGCGTATAATTTTGCCATAGCACTTATAGTACCATATGGTTGGTTATTATCTTTTAACCATGCGGCTTTATGAATTAAAATCCGAGCTGTTTCAATACCTGTTGCCATTTCGGCTAACTTAAATGCGATTGCCTGATGATTAATAATCTCAGTACCAAATGCTTTTCTTTCTTTGGCGTATTTTACGGATAACTCATATGCGCCAGCAGCTATTCCTAAAGCCTGAGCGGCAATACCTATTCTACCTCCTTCAAGAAGCTTCATAGCGAGTTTAAATCCAAAACCATCGTCTCCAATTCTATTTTCTTTGGGAACTTTTACATCAGTAAACATTACAGAGTGAGTATCTGAACTTCTCATGCCCATTTTATCTTCGTGTGGCCCAATAGAAATACCTTCAGTATTTCTATCTACAACAAAAGCATTAATTCCTTTATGCCCTTTATCAGGGTGGGTTTGTGCCATTACTAAATATGTACTTGCAGTATTAGCACTGGTAATCCAGTTTTTTACACCATTTAATAGATAATAATCACCTTTATCTTCTGCTGTAGTTTTCTGAAATGACGCATCCGAACCTGCTTCTGGCTCGCTTAATAAAAATGCCCCGATTTTTTCGCCACTGGCTAAACCGGGTAAATATTTTTCTTTCTGTTCATCATTTCCATATTTTTCTATTCCATAACAGGCAAGAGAATTATGCACTGCCATAATAACTGCCACGGAAGAATCTACTTTAGAAATTTCTTCAAGGGCTAATACATATGAAATGTTATCCATTCCAACACCACCAAAATCAGGGGAAGTTAGAATTCCAAAAAAGCCAAGTTCAGCAACATTTTTCACATGTTGTGTAGGATATTCTGCATTGGTATCACGTTCAATAACATCCTTTTTAAGTTCGCGTTGAGCGTAGTCACGGGCGGTTTTTTGAACCATTAACTGCTCTTCAGTATATTCAAAATTCATTCTTGTAGTTTTAGGTTTAAAAGTTTGTCCAAAAAGAATCACAATTGTCATTGCTTCATCCTGATATTTATTACCAGGATGAAGCAATCTATATTAAATAAATAGATTGCTTCGTTCGTTCCTCACCGCAATGACTATATTATTTTTTGGACACTTTCTAGTTTGTAATTTGTAGTTTTTATTCTGTTTTTTTATAAACAACGGCAACAACTGTTTTATCATCGCCACCCATGTTTAATGACATACCATATGGTCTGTCTTGAGGGATTTTAATTTGAGCTTCACCAGCTTTTCCTGTTAATTGTTCCCAAATAGTTACTGCTTGGTGTACTCCGGTAGCTCCGGTTGGGTGCCCCCAGCCAATTAACCCACCAGTGGTATTCATTGGGTACTTACCATTTCTTGAAGTGTTTCCTTCAATTACAAAATCAGCTCCTTCTCCTGGTTTAGCAAAACCAAGTGCTTCTGTTGTTAGTACTCCAGCAATTGTAAAGCAATCATGTACTTCAAAAGTTGCAACATCTTGAGCAGTAATTCCTGCCATTTCAAGCGCAGCTTCAGCTGCTAGTTGAACAGTTTTTAGCTTTGTTAAATCCTCGGGTTCTTCCGTAATATTATCAGTTTTTAAAGCAAAACCAACAACTTCAACAGCTTCAGAAGTTGGAATGCCAGCTCTTTTTAACCCTTCTTCAGATAAGATTCCAATAGCAGATGCTCCATCTGACACTTTTGAACAATCAAAAACATTTAGGCATGGAGTAAAACTTTTAGAGTTTGGCTCCATCATACCAACATCAATTAAGTCAGGCATTTTATTGTCATATTCCTGTGCAGTAGGGCACAAGCGAGCATTTTCAATGGCATTTTTAAACCATGTAGCATGGGCTTTTCGCGCTTTTTCTTTTCCATATTTATCCCAATATGCTCCAGCTCGGTTACTGAATTGACCTGGGAAGAAGTATGCATGTCCTTCTTTTCTCTTCTGAAACCAACCTGCACCAGCCAATATATCAGCTCCATAAATTGCTTTTACCGAGTTCTGTACTTCAACGCCAAGACTTAACACGGTATCAGCCGTTCCTGCTAAAATGGATTTAATTCCGGAAATAAGGGCTAATCCTCCTGAAGCACAAGCACCTTCTACTCTTAAAGATGATTTGTGCCTTAGTCCTTCATCAATCATGGGCATAAAAGCACCCAGGTGAGCTTGTTTTACAAAACGGCTTGCCATAAAATTGCCTACTACTCCTTCATCCACATTTTTAGCTCCGCCTAACATTTTTAATGTTCCTTGGCCAGCTTCTTTAATATAATGTTCAATTCCTGGCCGTGGCTTTTTTGGGTGAAATTCTTTTCTTCCTGTTCCTAGCGATACAGTATTATATCCTGCAGCCATATATACTTTTTTATTCATAATAATCAATTTTAAAATTTATATTTTAAAAGTTTCTAGCCTTAAGTTTTTAGTTGATTTTATTTTTTCTTGCATGGTTTTAACGATAGATGTTAATATTTTAATTAATTCATTGGCTTTTATTAATAGACTATCTAAAGGATAATCTATTAACTCGCTTTTTTGAATTAATCTTAACCAATATGCAGTTTCTCGAGCCTCTTTTGAAGCTATTGACATTTTAGATGAAAAATCCTTTTTACTGTATCCAGCAAGAGCCTCTTCAATATTCGCACCAATACTTGTTCCACAACGGAGTAATTGCCTCGCGATAATTTGTTCATTATTAGCGCACAACCTCTTATATAGATTTATGATATCTAACGCAAATTCAAAACTCTCACCTTTAACTATACTGTTTTTCATCCAAGTAATTACTAAAAACTAAACACTCAAAATTCAAAACTCTATTTATTTAACCAAAATAACTGTTTATTGGCCCATAAGCATGGAAGAATCCTGTTAGCATTACTGTATTAACATGTTCTTCCTTGTCTGTTACTCCATCAGAAACAAGTTTTAACCCAATATTCTTTGAATTAAGCACGTAATCTTTAGTAAGAGTAGAACCCAGTGTATCCATTGATTTTAGCTCATTGAAATAATCATTAAAGAACTTATCTCTTGATTTATTTCCAATAATGGCTTTCCAAGGCTTAAAAGATGCAGGCAATGAACCAAGCATATCATCTATTTTTTGCTGGAAAGATTCTATATTAACGTAATCTTTCTTTTCAGGGTCATAAACAGCGACAGGTTTTCCTTTAGCATAATCTAAAATACCTGGTTTTTGAGAGCCATCTGAATTTTGCCCTCCTTTAACATCTAAAGAGTTAAGTTGGTCAATTAATTCACTATGTAATTCATTATCGTTCAGCCGAGGCTTCATTACAAGCATAATTTTTTGGCATACATCTAAGCCAACATAATCCATTAGTTGGAAAATACCCATCGGGCGAACCATAAAATCCTGGCTTATTTTATTCACAGCATAAATAGCCTCTGCAAAACTCATTTTGTCCATTAAACTTTGAGCTTGCTTAATTCCAAATATTATGTCGCGCATGAAATGTCCATTTCCTATAAAACCAGCTTTATCATTAGATGGAACAATAATTTTACGTAACCTTTTTGCATATTCTTTCGCAAAATCAATAACTTCTTGTTTTGTATTATCTGTAACAATCAATTCAACTAGCTTTTGAACTGCGGGAGGGTTATAAAAGTGGAATCCCAATATTTTGCCATTTATATTAGCAGCAGTATCTAATTCATTAATTGGAACTGATGAGGTATTTGTGAAGAACCAAGGGTCATTATTGTTGTTAGCCAAGATTTGCTTAACCAGCCTTACTTTTAAATCTGAATCTTCAACTATTGCTTCGAATATTAACCCGGATTTATAAGATGATTCCAAACTAGTACTGGTGTGTACAATCTTAAGTACATCATCAATATATTGGTCAATAATTTCTCCATTTTCAATTAAGTCGGTACGGTCCTTATATACCTCGCGAAGAGCGACCATTTTTTTTTCAGCTAATTTTCGAACCTGGGTTTTTAAATAACCATAAAGCCCGGTTAAAGCTGCTGGTGAGACATCAATTGCATTTAACGCAAAATTTTTAGAACGGTTTTCGGGTTTAAGCTGTAAATCGGCCATTTCCACTGCAGTAAGCAATAGAATACCTGAGCCCATTTTACCTGCTGCTCCCAATACAGTAACGTTTTGTAGTTTTTGTTCGTAATTCATATGGTTTAATTGTTATTTATTATTAATTCCAATTTGGTTTTCTTTTTTCTAAAAAGGCTTTCATTCCTTCTGGCCCATCACTTTCGAAAAGTTTTGAGAACTCTTCGCTTTCTAAATTATAAGCTTTGTTTATTTCGAGTTGGTTTCCTTCACGGATTACTTTTTTTAATGCTACTATAGCATTAGGTCCATGAACGATAATCTTTTTAGTTATATCTATAGCTTCATTTAGCAATTCACTGGCATCAACAACTTTTTGAACAATTCCCATTCGCAAAGCTTCTTCAGAATCGATCATTTGCCCAGTTAAAGAAAGAAACAGGGCATTACCCAATCCTGATAATCTTGAAAGCCTTTGGGTTCCACCATATCCAGGAATTAGGCCAAGGCTTGGTTCTGGTAATCCAAATTTTCCATAATTATTCGAAATTCTGAAATCGCATGCAAGTGCCAGTTCACAGCCGCCACCAAGTGCATAACCGTTAACTGCTGCAATAACGGGAATTTCCAGGTTTTCAAGCCTTAAAAAGGTGTTTTGGCCTGTTTTAGAGAACTGATAGCCTTCATCTTTGCTCATGTTTTGCATTTCTGCAATATCAGCTCCTGCAATAAAGGCTTTTCCATCGCCTGTAATAATTAATGCCTTAACATTATCATTATTGGCAATGGAATCGAGGTACTCATTAAATTCCTTAAAAAAAGCACTGTTTAAGGCGTTTAATGCTTGTGGTCTTGAAATTGTTACAATAGCAATTTCACCATCCATTTTTGTTTTTAGGGTAGTATAATCCATAGGGTGTAAAATTTATAATGTAATTTTTCTAATTAAATGAAAGTTTAAGAAAAAGAATTTTGTGTAGTTTACCTTCATAATTTTAGTTTGTAAGCACACAATATAAAAAAATGTTTTCTTAATTGCTAAAATGTATATATCCAAAATTTAATTTATAATTGAAATAATCACTCCTTAAAAAGGTTGGTTCATACTTTCCTGTGTTTTACCCATCATTTTTTAATTGTTACATATTATTGTTCATCAATACTTTTGACTTGTAATTAATTTAAAACTCATTGAAATGAAAAGATTGGTTTATATAGTAATTGTTTTTTTATCAATAAATTATGTAAAGGGGCAATCAAGTGTATTAGATGAATACATACAAGAGGGCCTTGAAAGTAATTTGGCAATTAAACAAAACCAAATGGCGCTTGAAAGCGCCAGGCATGCGTTAAAAGTAGCAAAAGGTATGTACTTGCCTTCAATAACAACTCAAGCAAGGTATTCATACGCACAAGGAGGAAGAACCATTGATTTTCCAATCGGTGATTTATTAAACCCGGTTTATAGCACTTTGAATGAAATGCTAGAAGGGCAGGGTGGTGAAGCTCAATTTCCAATGGTTAAAAACGAGCAAATTAAGTTTTTGCGGGAAAATGAGTATGAAGCTAAAATATCTTTAAGCCAGCCCATTTATTACACTTCTATTGCGGTAAATAAAAGGATTGAAGAACAGAAGCTATTTATGTCTGAAGTTGAATTGGAGCAGTACAAGCGAGAACTTACATTTCAAATTAAGGAAGCTTATTATAATTACATGAAAGCTTTACAATACTATGATTTAATTCAGAAAACAAAAGAAGTAGTTAACGAAAACCATAGAGTTACTAAAAAATTAATGGAAAACGGCTTGGTAACTTTGGATGCAGTATTGAGGGCTAAGTCTGAAATAAGTAAAATAGAACTTCATGAAACAGATGCAGAGAAAAATACCGAAATGTCGAAAAGTTACTTCAACTTCCTGTTAAATAGAGACCTAAACGAAGAAATTACCATTGCTTCACAAGCCGGTGCTTTTAAAAGCCCTGAAATGACAGAATTAACAGACAATGCACTTAATCAAAGAGAAGAATTGAAGTTATTGGAGCATCAGATTATGATAATGGATAATGTTGCTGATTTGCATACGGCTGAGATGCTTCCCAATTTGGTATTTGCGGTTGATTATGGAATACAAGGCGAGGAATTTACTATTGATAGTGAATCTGATTTCATAATAGGGTCATTTGTTTTAACCTGGGATTTATTTTCCGGGAATACGAACAGGAATAAAAGGAAACAAGCCTTAATTGAAAAGCAACAAGTTCAATATAGGAAAGAAGAAGCTGGTAAGCAGGTTAAATTGGAAGTTAAGCAAGATATTTATGAAGTCCGCCAACAGGTAAAGAACCTCAAATTAGCTGAAACACGCAGCTCGGAAGCTGCAGAAGTTTACAGGATCATTGAAAAGAGGTACAGGCTTGGAGAAGCACAGTTAATAGAACTTTTAGATGCAAGAAATAACATGACCGAATCGGAATCGCAGGTAATTTTAACCAAATACGATTATTTGGTAAGCATTGCAAGATTAGAAAAAAGTTCAAATTCTTCGCTAGTATTATGATGTTGCATTCAATACCGAATATTTCATATTCACTCTAAACAATTTAACAAAATAAGTAAGGAATATAAAAATTTGTACTGGTTTTGATTTAATCAAAAAAATGAAAAAGATGAAAAAAATTAAAAAAATTAATAACATTTTAAATATTAAACTTATGAGCTTCCTATTATTACTTGCTGGGGTAACAGCCGAAAGCTGCAGCAATTCAGAGGCAAGTGTTCAAAATACTGAAGATAAAGGAATACCTGTTAATGTAACCAAACTTGAAAAAGAACAACTCTCCATACCAATATATGTGTCTGGTAATATTAGTGCTAGTAAAGAAAGCCGCTTAAGTTTTAAAACCGGGGGCATAATTGAATCAATTCATGTTGATGAAGGAGACAAGGTTCAAAAAGGCCAGGTTCTGGCAAAACTGGACTTAAAAGAAATACAGGAACAAGTAAACCAAGCTATAGTAGGTTTAGAAAAAGCCCAACGCGATTATGACAGAGTTTTGGCTCTTTATAGTGATACCGTAGCCACACTTGAACAAAAGCAAAATGCAAAATCAGCACTGGATGTTGCGAAAGCAGATTTGAATATAGCAGAATATAATTTAAAATTCTCAACCATTAAAGCACCTGCAGATGGAATTATTCTTATGAAGTTTTTTGAAGAGGATGAAATAGTTGGAACCGGAAACCCTATATTTTACTTCGCTTCAGCTGAAGATTCCTGGCAGTTGGTTGTGGGTATATCTGATAAAGATATTGTTAAACTAAAACTTGGCGATAAGGCAAAAATTACTACAGATGCGTGGCCTGATAAAGTTTTAAATTGTGTGGTTTCAAATATAGCTAATGCACCAGGGCAGTCAACCGGGCTTTATGAGATAGAACTTTCTATTGAAAATCCCGGATTGGATTTAAAACATGGATTTTTTGCAAAAGGAAAAATATACCCATCTGAAATGAACCTGGCTTATAGCTTGCCAATAGATGCAATCCAGGAAGGTATTGGAAATTTAGTTCAATTTTATACGGTTAGCAAGGATGGAAAATTTGCTATAAAGCAAGAAACCAATATTGTAGCAATGAATGAAAAAAAGGTATTTATTCATTCTAATGCACTGGAAGATGATATGCTAATTATTGTTGAAAAGCAAAAAGAACTAAAGCATCTGGATAAGATTAGGATTATTGATAATCTATGGGTAGCATTATCTAATTAATATACTTTTCAAGTGAGTTTTACTCATCTATTACAATGCCGGGTTTGATGTGGTTGGTGTTGAACCCGGTTTTTAAAGCAAAAATGCCTGAAAACCCATATTTCGACTAGCTCAATATGACAATGTTTAAAAGTCATCCTGAGTTTATCGAAGGGCGACAAAAAGATAGAAAAATGAAAATTCCAAAAATAGCCATACAGAATTACCAGTTTACTATAGTTATCTTTTTAATGTTAACCCTATTTGGTATTATTTCATATTTTACTATGCCAAAATCAGAAGACCCGGTAACAGAGTGGAATGTAACATCTGTTTTAGTAATTAACCCGGGCGCATCGCCGGAAGATATGGAAACGCTGGTAGCTGAACCTTTGGAAGAAGCTTTTAACGAGATTGAAGGAATAGATAAAATTACTTCTGAAATATCAGATGGTGTATTTTCATCTTTTATTGAGTATGAATACGGTTCGGATTATGATAAAAAGCATCAGGAAGCTTTACAAAAGATAAATGAAATTAGAAATGAGCTTCCCGAAACCATTATAAGGCTGGATGCTCTTCAACCATCTGTTTTGGATGTAAGTATTTACCAGTTGGCTTTTGTGTCAGAAGGTGCTTCTCCTGCAGAACTTAAAAGAGAAGCCGAAAACCTAAAACGAAATATTGAAAAAGTTTATGGCGTAAGGGCTGTTGAATTAAATGCAGAACAAGATTTAGAAGTTCAGATAAAAATAAATATGCAACGCTTGGCATCTTATAACCTAACAATAGGCAGGATAGTTTCTATTTTACAAAGCGAAAATATGAGTATTCCAGGCGGGAGCATAGACCTGGGGAATAAAAAATTTAATGTTTTAACAAGTGGTTTGTACAAAACATTGGACGATATTGGAAATACCGTTGTTAACGCCGGCCCCGAAGGAATACTTCGCCTAAAGGACATTGCAGAAATTGATTTTGATTACGATAAACCCGAAGTTATAGCTAGGTTGAATGGAAAAGAAGCGTTATGGTTATCCGTTGAACAAAAAAGTGGAATTAATATTTACAATTTATCCGATAATATTGATGTTAAGATAAATGCGTTTAAGGAAACATTGCCTGACAATATCAAAATTGAGACTGTTTTAAGGCAGGCTGATGGCGTTGAAGAACGAGTAAATGGTTTCTTTATGAATTTTCTTGAGGGAATTCTGTTGGTTGGAATTATAATCTTTATAGCATTAGGTGCAAGGCCATCTTTAATTGTGATGATCGCCATTCCTGTTTCTGTTTTTGTAGCTATAGGTTTAATTGATGTTTCAGGATATGGAATCCAGCAAATGTCAATTGCGGGATTAATTATTGCTTTGGGTATGCTTGTTGATTCAAGCATTGCGATGGTTGAGAATATTTACCGTTACCTGAACCTTGGATTAAAACCTAAAGATGCTGCAATTAAGGGTGCTTCAGAAATTGGTGGTGCATTGGTTAGTTCAACAATAACAACCGTTTTAGCATTTGCACCTATGTTAATGATGGGTAATGACGTTGGAGATTTTATACGAAGTATGATTTTAATCGTTATTTACGCATTATCCATCGCATTATTTGTTGCCCTTTGTTTAACGCCATTTATTAGTAGCAAAATTTTAAAGAAGAGAAAGGAAAGAAACAAAGAATCTATCTTAAAAAGGTTTACTGAAAACTATTATGGAAAGTGGTTGCAATCGGCTTTAAGAAAGCCTAGGCTGATTGTGGTAATTAGTTTATTGATTTTTTTAGGATCTATATCCCTCTTACCATTAATTGGGGTTAGTTTTTTTCCTAAAGCGGAGAAAAGCCAGTTGATGATTACTGTGAAAGGATTAGAAGGAACCAATTTGGCAAATACAAATAAAGCAGTTAAATATGTTGAGTCTGTTGTTAGTAATTATCCCAAGGTACAGAAAGTAGCTTCGACGGTAGGTGAGGGAAACCCGCAAGTATATTATAATATGCTTAAGCCAAACCCTGCTGCTAAAATAGGGCAGGTATTCATTGTGCTTGAAACATCCATAGTAAATAAAATGGATAATATCATATCCGAATTAAGGGAAGAGTTCGATAATTACCCGGGAGCAAAAATTGAGGTGAAGGAATTTATTCAAGGGCCTCCTGTCGATGCTCCGGTTCAAATTAGGTTGTTTTCAGAAAATTTGGATGATTTAAAAGCGGTTGCTTCGGACGTTGAATATATTTTTATGGATGTGCCTGGGATTATAAATATTAGTAATCCATACTCGGTTGACAAAACGGACCTAAAAATTGATATAAACCGAGAAAAAGCAGGGAAACTAGGTGTAAGCATAGCAGACATAGATGTAGCAGTGCGCGCGGTTGTAAATGGTTTAGATGTGGGAAGTTTCCAGGATAAATTCGGGGAAAAATATGATATTGTATTAAAAGCTTCGGAAGGAGATAATAAAGATTTAAACTGGGTTAATAAGACTTATGTTGCCAACTACGCAGGTTCTCAAATAAAACTTTCGCAGGTTGTTGATATTGTTTTTGATAAAAACATTAAACGTATCGACCATTATGATTTGGAACGCTATGTTTCCATTATGGCAGATGTTGATGAAAATATTCAGTCGATTGATAAGGCTACAAAGCAGGTTATCGAGCAACTTGAACAATATGATTTTCCGAAAGGAACAACATATATGGTTGGTGGAGAGCAGGAAAGCAGAAGTGAAAGTTTTGGTGGCCTAGGACAGGCATTAATTATTGCCCTGCTTGGAATATTTGCAGTTCTGGTTCTGCAATTTAAATCGTTTAAACAGCCTTTAATTATATTTACTGCTATTCCATTATCAATTACCGGAGCATTTTTAACGTTAATGATGCTAGGCTATTCCTTCTCATTTATGGCTTTTGTAGGTTTGACCAGCTTAATGGGAATTGTAATTAATAGCAGCATCATCCTTGTTGATTATGCAAACAGGTTAAGGTTAAATGGCAAAAATACCTGGGAGGCTGTTGTTGAGTCGGCTAAAACTCGTTTTAACCCGATTTTATTAACAACCATTACAACCGTAGCAGGTTTATTGCCGCTTACAATTTTAGGAGGTAAAATGTGGGCACCCATGGGGTGGGCAATTATTGGCGGGTTAATATTTTCAACCTTATTAACTTTAATATTAGTACCAGTGCTTTATTTGCTATTTTCAAATGGTGAGAAAAAGGTTGTTGAAAAGTTGTATGAATGAATGAAGGCTGGAAGATAAGTTAATGGTTTGATGGAATAATAGATACATGGATTAACGGTGAACTATTATCCAAAATTCTAATAATCCAATTGTCCTGAATAACAAATGTAACAAAACTTTAAAAAAGAAAATAAGTATATTAAACATCTGGAAAAATAAAGCTCGATAATTTTTTGTTAATTTGAGAAAGAATACATTTAAATATGAAGTTTACTTGGTACAATCTTAAGCTAATCATAATCGCAGGAACTATTCCTCCATTATATTTTAATTTGCAGGCATTAATTCAAACAGGGGTTAGCAAGTTAGATTCGCCCCGGGATTTTTTTATGTGGTTCGTTATATCTATTGGAGTAACTTTAGCACTAGCTTTAATTATATTTCAACAGCTTAGGTGGTTAGAAAAAAAGCTTCCATGGAAAAAATATGCTAAGAGTCGGTTGGTTGTTGAATTTTTTATGACGACAGCAACGGTTCTTACCGCAATGTACATAATGTCTTTTTTTACTTACAACTTACATATGGAATGGTGTCAATGTGAAACTACTTTTAAGGAACATGTGTTTGAGGAGTTTTCAACTGGAATGGTTATGTTAATTATTATATTAAGCGTTACAGAAGGGGCATATTTTTTTAATGAATGGAAACAAAGCCTCATTCGTTCGGAGAAATTAGAGAAGGAAAAAGTAGAATCACAGCTCGAAGCCATGCGAAATCAAGCAAACCCTCATTTTTTGTTTAATAGTTTAAATGTGCTTTCTTCATTGGTTCATACAAATCCGGATAAAGCGGAAGAATTTATCGGGGAGTTTGCATCAGTTTATCGTTATGTATTAAATATCAGCGAAAAAAATGTTGTTACGTTAGAAGAGGAATTAGGATTTTTAAATGCGTATTTATATCTTCAAAAGGTTAGGTTTAAGGAAGGTTTGGAATGCAATATTGATGTTAGTAAGGAAATGACGGAACATTATGTAGCTCCTTTTTCGCTTCAAATGTTAGTGGAAAATGCAATTAAGCATAATATAGTCGACAAAGAACATCCATTAATGATAGATGTTTATATAAAAGATTCAAAAGTATTTATTCGTAATAATATTCAATTACGTGAAGCAGAAGATAATTCAAATGGAGTAGGTTTATCTAATTTACGTCAACGGTATTTCCATCTGGCTGGAATTATGCCAGAAGTTAAACAAAACGATAAAGAATTTATAGTAAATATTCCGTTATTGAAACCTGAAAAAAAGGAAACAACAGAAAATACATACAAACATGAACGTTGTTATCATAGAAGACGAAACACATGCCGCGGAAAAATTAGAAAGGCAGTTAAAAGAACTAGACCATAATATTAATGTTATTGCGAAGATAGAATCGGTTAGGAATTCAGTAAGCTGGTTAAAAGAAAACAAACCTGATTTAATTTTCCTGGATATTCATTTATCGGACGGTTTATGTTTTCGTATTTTTGATGAGGTAGAGATCAAAACTCCGATTATTTTTACTACAGCGTATGACCAATATGCAATTCAGGCTTTTAAAGTAAATAGTGTTGACTACCTTCTAAAACCCATAAACAAATTTGACCTGGCTGCCAGTTATGAGAAATTCAACGAATTTCACCAGGGAGGAGCCTTGTTCGACTATTCTACTTTAAAAAATATGATTGGTGATATGAGAGAAAAGAAATATCAAAGCAGGTTTTTAGTTGTTCAGGGTGATACCATTAAAACAATATTAGTTGAAAATATTGCTTACTTTTTTGCCGAGGGTAAATATGCTTTTTTAGTGGATAAAGAGGGAGAACGTTATTTAATCGATACAACATTAGAAAAACTTGTAAGTAACTTGGACCCCGATGAGTTCTTTAGAATAAACCGAGGTGTTATTGTTCATCTGGATAGTATAAAAAAAATGAATACATGGTTTAGCAGAAGAATAAAACTGGAGTTGATCCCACCTTTTGAAAAAGAAACCATTGTAAGCACGGAAAGAGTAAAAGATTTTAAGGAATGGTTAAATCAGTAAAATCAAATTGAGAAATAGTTAAAAGTTTAATCTGGTAATGATGCAGGAAAATAATGAATTTGGCTCTTTAGAAATATTTATAAGTACGATTGTATTGGGAATAATTTATGATTTTGCACGAGCTATAACCAGTTTCTTGTTTAACTCAAAATAGAAAAGCCGCTTGAGAGCGGCTTTTAAGAAATTATTCTCCTTTACTATTATCTTTTGCTTCATTGTGCTTAATTTCTTCTACATCTTCTATTTTATTTTCTTCCTTTTTTGTACCTTTTAAATAATCTGGCAACTCCATACCTGCCATTTTAAATAATTCTTCAAACGGTGGGATTGAACCCAACATTCCGGATAAGAAATTAGCTGAAGTTGGTGTTTTCCCATCTTTTCCTCCACCCATACTATCCCAAACAGTAATCTTATCGATTTTAAGGTTTTTAATTGCTTCCACTTGAGTTTTAACCAATTCAGGCAATTTATCTGCTATCATCATCATAACAGCACTTTGTGCATCATTTCCAGTTGCTTCTACAAGTTTTTGGAAACCTTCCGCTTGTTTACTTAAAATCTCGAAAATACCTTTACCTTCTGCTTGCATCCTCATTAATATTGCATCAGCATCACCTTTTGCATGACGGCGAGTTTGTTCTGCA
This sequence comes from Bacteroidales bacterium, assembly GCA_028282585.1. GTDB lineage: Bacteria > Bacteroidota > Bacteroidia > Bacteroidales > UBA12077 > UBA12077. The sequence goes on from JANQHR010000144.1 coordinate 29,987, forward strand.
ATCGCTTCTGCATCAATTTCAATTTTTTCTTTATCAATCTGAGCAGGAATTACCACGTTTGCAATTTGGGTTGCTTTATCTCTTTCTGCTCTTTGTGCTTCCGCATTTCTTTCGGCTCCATAAGCTTCTTCCAGTGCTCTTGCCTGGCTAACTTTTTCGGCAGCAACAGCTTTTCTTTCAGCCTCAGCTTCTTTTTCTCGGCGATCAGCATCAGAGTTTGCAATAGTAATTTTTGCATCATTTTCACCTTCAACTGCGGTTGCATCTGCGGCTGCTACATTAACACGTTGGTCTTGTAATGCATGAGCTTCACCTATGGCACCATCACGGTTTTTTTCAGCAACACTTTTCTTAGCATCATTTATTGCTTTAGCAGCTGCTTCTTTACCTAATGCATCGATATAACCTGATTCATCATTGATATCTGTAACATTTACGTTAATAAGTTTTAAGCCTATTTTCTTTAATTCTGCTTCTACATTTGACGAAACTGCAGCTAAAAATTTATCACGATTGCTATTAATTTCCTCAATATCCATGGTTGCAACTACCAAACGCAATTGTCCGAAAATAATATCTTTTGCTAAATTGCTAATGTCCGTTTGTGTTAAACCCAATAATCTTTCTGCAGCATTGGTCATAATTCCCGGTTCCGTTGAAATACCAACAGTAAATCTTGAAGGCACGTCAACTCGAATGTTCTGCTTACTAAGAGCATTGGTTAAATTAATCTCAATTGATATTGGCGTTAAATCCAGATATGAAAAATCTTGAATAATTGGCCAAATAAATGCAGCTCCTCCATGTATACACTTTGCTGAGCGCGATTCGGCCTGGCCTCCTTTGCCTACTTTACCATAAACAACTAAAATTCGGTCCGACGGACACCTTCTGTACCTTCTAAAGAAGGAAACGATTAATATAAAAACAAAAATGACTGCCGCAACGACAAGTAATACAACGTATTGTCCCATATTCACTTAATTTATTTAGTTAATAATTATTTCCCACTTGGTTTAACTACAAGAATCTCATTGTTAAGTATTTCAATAACATCTACAACGCCACCTGTTTTTATATCTTCTTCATAATCTGTCATTGCATCTAATGTTTGTAATCCTTGCACTTTAATTTGCACTTTACCTAATCCACTTCGTTTAGCAGGTATTGTTAAGTAAACACTTCCGGTTTTACCAATTGCATTGTTTAGATTTAAAGTACCGCTATCTGTTAATTTACCCATAAAATATACTATAGAAGCCATTATAGTCATCATAACTAGTCCTGAGAGCGTAGAAATAATGACAGTTTTACTTATTCCTAAACCTCCATCAAGGCTTGCTATTCCTGCCCAACCAAAAATGGTAAAAAAAGCTACTAAGTTTTTAAGAGTAATAAATTGAAATTCAATACCAGTATCACCTTCAACTGATACATCTGAGTCTCCATCGGCTTCAATTTCATCAATATCTCCACCAAAAAAAGTGAGAATAATTTGAATTACAAATATAAACGAAAACGGAATGGCAATACTCCAATAAATTTTCTCAATGAGATCCAGTGATTGCCAAGATTCTGAAATAGTTAATAACATAGTGTTTAATATTAAGATTTCTGTTTTTGAAATTAAGTATAAAAAATCAGACCACCATACACATATATCCTGATTTTGATTAATTATTAGTTAATTTATTTGAAACTAGAATTTTAAATTCAACTAGGGTTTTCCACAGCAACGTTTATATTTTTCCCCACTTCCACAAAGGCATGGGTCATTCCTGTTAATCTCTTTACCAGGGCTTTTTTTTAGTTTACCTGCCATTTTCTGGTCAAATATTCGTTCTAATAAATTATATAATTTAGGATGTTTTTGTTTTAAAAGTTTGGGTCGTTCAAAAAAATATTCACTTATTACTGCAAAAAATTCAGTTTTATTCGTAGCTCCATAAGGATTTATATCCGATTGTCCATCATAAATTTCATCTATTTTCTTTTTAATTAAATCAATCCATGGAATGGCATATTGCTTTTCAAGAAGAAGAGAAGGTATGCCATCTATATTACCATCCGCTTTATCAATAAGATGAACAAATTCATGAATAGCAGTATTTTTCTTATCAGTTTCATTTCTAAATCCATGATGTAAAGCTTTTTTTGAAAGTACCATTTTTCCTTCCATATATCCTGTCCCGACCATACCTGCTATGGAACGTTCTTCTCCACTTGTTTTAAATTCCTGATTAAACAAACCGGGGTATAACAAAACTTCATTTAAATTGAAATATTGCCAGTTAGGAAAAGCAAAAATTGGAATTATAGCGCTCGCAGCAACCAATACCCTGTCATATTCATTTACTTCAGTTTCTACTCCGGTTATTCTTACATTAATTAAGAACTCATGAACTTTATATTCGAACAAATTTTTTTCATCAGCATTCAAATTATTGTAAAAAAGAATATTTTCAAATAGAATTTTTCTCCAACTTGCCGAAAATGGTTTATCTGGCTTTTTCCATCTTTTTTTGCCAACCCCTTTACCAAATTTTATTAACAATAAAACAATAAAAGCAATAATTAGAATTGCAAATAATTTTTCCATGTATGTATATCATTTTAAGGAATTCTAAAAGTACAAAAATTGATTATAAATTGTCATTAAGTGATATTATTGATAACTTTTATCTTTTTTAATTGTATAAGCTATTTGTATTAATTTCTTACGTAATAAAATGAGGATGTTAAATAAACAAGCTTTGAGAATATCTATTATATTTCTTATAATTAGTATTTTATGGATATTTTTTTCTGATAGGCTTCTACTAAAGTTAGTAAATGATAGTTATACGCTTACTCAAATACAAACCTTTAAAGGTTGGTTTTATGTTCTAATATTATCTTTTACACTTTATTTTTTGGTAAAAGAGGAAATAAAAAAAGCATTAGCCCAAAAAAGACGTTTTAAAGAAGAAAAATCAAAACGTGATATCCTTTTTGAAAGCCTTAACAATGCAATTTTTGTGTTAGACGAGGAAAATAGGTTTTATGATTGTAATTCGAAAACACTTGAGATATTCGAATGTACAAGAGAAGATTTAATGAATATCCATCTTGCTGATGTATCTCCCAAATTGCAACCAAATGGAGTTAAATCATTTGAATTAGCAGATGAGAAAATAAGGTTAACCAGGGAAGGGGATGCACAAAAATTTGAATGGATTCATACCAATTTTAAAAGGAATAAAGAATTTTATACCGAAATTTCGTTAAGTTCCATTAAGATATCTGATGTAATTTATGTTATAGCTATTATTCATGATGTTTCGATCAGGAAAAAGTATGAACTTGATTTAAAATTAAAAAATGAAGAGCTAAACGAACGCAATATCGAATTATCAAATGCGGAAGAAGAATTAAGAACCAATAATATTGAATTAAAAGAATTAAATGATCAGTTACAAAGAAATGAATACCTTCTCACCGAGGCTCAAAAAATAGCTCAAATTGGACATTGGGAATGGGATATAGTAAATGATAAATTATCCTGGTCTGATGAAGTATACAGGATTTTTGGCAAGGAATTGGGTTTTGAGGTCTCATCTGATTCTTTCTTAAAATTGGTTCACCCTGAAGACAGAAACAAAATACATGAAGCTTTTCAGCGAACAATTGAAAACAAAAGCTCATATGAGGTTGAACACAGAATTGTATTAGACAATGGAAAAATAAAAAACCTGTTGGAAAAAAGTCGAATTGAATATAGTAAAGAAGGAAAACCAATTAGGTCTATAGGTATAGTTCAGGATATAACCAATCACGTTATAACCCAAAAAATTATTAAAGAGAGCGAAGAACGGTATCGTCTTTTGTCCGATTTAGGAAAAGCAGGTATTGTAATACATAAAAATGGTATTGTACAAGAAGTAAATAATACGTTTTGCAGGATATTTCAGTATACACGGGAAGAGTTAATAGGTGAAGATATAATGGAAAGGTTATTTGCAGGTGATTATGCTGAAATGGTAAGAGGAAATATTAAAAGTAATTTGACTCGGCCATATTTTGTGAAATGTTTAAGAAAAGATGGAAGAGAGCGGTGGTTTGAAATTGAAGCACGTAACTTTCTTTATAAAGACGAACCGGCAAGGGTAGCTACATTTTTGGATATTACCGAGTCGGTAGAAAGGGAGGAGGAATTGAAGTTAGGCGCTGAAAAGCACAGGGTATTATATGAAAACGCTTTGGTTGGCCTAAGCGTTACTGATTCGAAGACCCGACGTTTATTACAATGCAACGAAAAATATGCTAATATTTTCGGTTACAGTTCTATTGATGAAATTTTAAATGACAAAGGATTTGGGGATTATTATTTAGATAAAAAACTTCGTAATCAGTTATTCGATGTGTTTAATGAAAAAGGAGAAATAAATAATATTGAGTTGAATGTAAGAAAGAGAAATGGTGAAAACATATGGATTGAACTATCATCATATAAAAATAAAGTTACAGGTAATGTTGAGAGTGTCGTAAAGGATATAACTGCCCAGAAATTAGCCCAGTTAGCTCTAAAAGAAAATGAAGAAAAGTATAGAAGGTTAACAGAAAATTCACCTGCAATCACGTATATATATTCTTTAAAAAGAGGGGCACTGTATTGGTCATCAAGAGCAAAAGAAATTTTAGGTTTCGATCTTAAGAATCTAAAAAATGATAGGATAAAGTGGGATGAAGCCATTCATCCGGACGATAAACCTCGTATAGATGAATTTCTTCAAAATATCAAGGTTGGTGAAACCTATACCACGGAATACAGAATTTATGATGTAAACAATAAGTTGCATTGGTTTAATGATCGCATTTTTAACGTATATAAATCAAATGAAGAAATTATTATCGAAGGAATAATTTCTGATGTTACTGATAAACAGAGGATGCAACAAAAAGTTTTGCACGCGATGATAAATGCGGAGGAGAGAGAAAGGAGCAGAATTGCTAAAGATTTGCATGATGGTGTTTCTCCGGTTATGTCCGCCATTAAGCTGTATATTCAATCATTAAGTGGTACAACTAAGGAAAAACTTAGACATGAATTGATTGGTAAAATAAGTAATACTATAAACGAAGCAATATCTAGTATAAATGAAATTTCAAATAATGTCAGTCCTCATGTTTTACAAAACTTTGGTCTGAAAACTGCAGTTGAGTCATTTGTCACAAAAATATCCGAATTAAAAGGTATATATATTGATTTACATTTCGAAATTGATAACAGATTTGACGAAAACACCGAAATTGCGTTATACAGAATTACTACCGAATTAATTAATAATACAATAAAGTATGCTAAAGCACATGATATTAAAATAAAATATTATTTGACTCACGGGCATATATTTATGTTATATAAAGACAATGGTAAAGGATTTAATACCGAAAAAGTTTTGAATAATAAAACTGGAATGGGTATTTTTAATATGAAAAATAGAATCAACTCATTAAATGGAGAATTTAAGCTGGAAAGTATTGAAAAAGAAGGAGTATATGTCGAAATAATGGTTCCTGTAAATAGTTAATAATGTTAAATAAAGTAGAAATTATTATTGTTGATGACCATGCAATATTTCGTGATGGTTTAAAATCTGTATTATCGCAAATCGAAAATTTTATTGTTATTAATGAAGCAGGTAACGGAGAAGAATTGTTAAGTATATTAACACAACAATTTCCCGATATTATTCTAATGGATATCTCAATGCCTGAAATGGATGGTATTGAAGCAACCAAAAAAGCTCTTAAAAAATATCCTGATTTAAAGATTATTACATTATCAAGTTATAGCGACCAAATTTATTATTACAAAATGATAAAAGCAGGTGTGCTAGGCTTTGTACAAAAAAAATCGGGTAAAGAAGAATTAAAAGAAGCGATAAATGCTGTGCTTAATGGTGATAACTATTTTCCTCAGGATGTATTAAGGAATTTAATCTTTAAAATAGGAAAAGAAGGAGCAGGTTCTATCGGAGATAACAAATTAATATTGTCTAAAAGAGAAACAGAAGTATTACAATTGATTTGCCAAGGTTTTACAAATAACGAGATTGCGGAAAAATTACATCTTAGTTCAAAAACAATTGATAATCATCGAACAAACCTTTTATCTAAAACATATACCAAAAATGCAGCTCATCTGGTAATGTTCGCAATTAAAAATCACTTAATTGAGATTTAATAATTCTGATGAATCTGTTAATGATTTTTTCGTTTAATTCCCATACGCAGGTTAAAGGGCTATAAAAATCTTGAAAAGGATAAAAATCCAAAAGTAACGTATTAATGGTTAGGACAAATGTTAAAATTAATTTATGAAATAATTAAATTTAAATTAACTATACTATTTAAAGAGATATCTATTTTTAGCGTGTTTGAATCAAAAGGCTAAATCATTTTACTCATTGGAATCATTGAATCTTCTTTCAAAAACTAACTGGATAAATCTATTTTTCTTTATAAAAACTATAAACCAACACATACTACAATGAATACAACATTTAAGGAACAAGTTAACTCTTACTTAACATTTAAAATTGAAGAGGAATATGGTGCTCATTTTAAAGAAGTGCCAGATACCTTTGAACTGCAAAAAAATACTAGAACACCAAAACTTCCGGACTACATGAAGGGATTAATAAGCCCAAAAGACATGGTTCTTCCGGTAATTGGTACCGGGATTAAATTTAATATGCCTCCGACTTAAATTACAGATAACACCTGTATTATTTTTAATATACTTTGAAACAAGTAGTGATAAAGTGTAAATAGGTGCTTTGATTGATTCAGTTATTGCTGTTCATGAAATTGATGACACATTAATTAAATCTTTGCCGAGTATTGGTAATACCTGTAAATTCGATTTTATTAATGGAATGTGAATTTAGATGGACATTTCATGATGATTTCGGATTTAGTAAGGCTATTTACCAAAGGAGAAATTAAGGAATTAAAAAAATAAAAACGATTAAATATTCAAGCGATGAAAAATATCAAAATTAGATACAAACTATTATTAGGAGCATTAGGACAAATATTGTTAATTATTCTTTTATTACTCTTTATGTTTAGTTTTAATCAGAAGTTAATGAAGATTAATGAAGAAAGAACACAAAATATTCAGGAAACAAATATGTTTGGACAGATTGAAGTGCTTGTCAAAGATTATTTAAATAATAAAATAACTTTCGAACAGTTACAAAAAGATTATGCCGAAATTGAAATCATGGCAGGTAATTCTTCATATAGTTCGGATATTAATAACTTCTCATCAGAATTAAAAAAAATAAAACAGCTAAAAGAGGAAAATGAAGCTATCAAAAATAACATTAATGTATTAATTGATGAGTCACTTAGCCAATCAAATAGTTTTATTAAAAATGTAAGCTTAAGGTTAGCAGATCTAAAAACTCGAAGAAATGTTTCTACAATTGAAAGATTAGTTATACAAGGGGCTAATTTAGGAAATAATAACTTATTTAACATTCATAGGCTATTTACTAAAATTGAAAAAGATATATCTTTTAAAAATGAATTAGTTCAATTTTTAGATGAAGCGGTAAAGCAAGCTGAAGCTGATAAAGAAAGATTAAAAAATACTGAATTTGCAGCCTTACCGGATAATGCCATAAAAATAAACATAAAGATTAAAGATTTAGCATTACAATATGTAGATAATGTTGAGGAATACGATAATATTAGTAATGAGATTATTGGTTCAGCTAACGAATTTATAAAAGAATTAAATGATCATAGTTTAAACTCTACTAAAGAAAGTTTCTCAGATTTAAAAGCAACTTTTCGTAACATTCTTATCATTCTATTATTAATTTCAATTATAGTAGTAATATTAAATTTATCAATTTCCAGGCTTATTGGATATGTACTAAAACAGTTTTCTATTGATTTAACGGAAATGTCAAATGGAAACCTTAATATTTATCAGTCAGAAGCATATTTTACCAGAAAAGATGAAATCGGTGTATTAGCGGTTTCTTTTAGTAATTTAATACTAAACCTGAAAAATATTGTTAATAACATTGTTTCCGGAGCCAATAATGTTGCATCTGCAAGCCAACAAATAAGTGAAACAACGCAACAGTTATCCCAAGGCGTATCCGAACAAGCGGCATCAACTGAAGAAGTTTCCTCTTCTATAGAAGAAATGGCTTCAAATATTCAACAAAATACAGCTAATGCTCAACAAACCGAGAAGATTGCGGTAAAGGCAGCAGAAGGAATAAAGCAAGTAGCTGGAGCTGCGCAAGAGAGCTTGAGCTCGATAAGACAAATCGCAGAAAAAATTACTATTGTCAATGATATAGCTTTTCAAACAAATATCTTAGCCCTTAATGCAGCTGTTGAAGCTGCAAGAGCAGGTCAGCACGGAAAAGGTTTTGCAGTGGTTGCTGCCGAGGTTAGAAAACTAGCGGAAAGAAGTAAAATTGCTGCTGATGAAATAAATGAATTGTCAGGAAAGAGCTTGAAAGTTACTGAAGATGCCGGTGTTTTAATGGGAGAAATCATCCCGGAAATTGAAAAAACAGCTATGCTGATACAGGAAATAACAACGGCTAGTACAGAACAAAATTCAGGAACTGATCAAATTAATAATGCAATTCAAGAGTTGAGCCAGGTAACACAACAAAATGCTGCAGCTGGTGAGCAAATGTCAACAAGTTCAGAAGAATTGGCTAGTCAGGCCCAACAATTAATAGAAGTTATTAGTTATTTTGAAACGAATGATGAAAATAAAACTCAACGAATAAAACGAAATGTTTTATCTGAATTTAAAAGTGGTGAAATTGCTAATAAACCAAGTAATGGCGATAAAAATAAAAAAGAAATTAATGCGAAAGGTTTTAAATTAGATTTAGCAAAGAACAATACACAAGATGAGGAGTTCGAATCATTTTAAAGTATATTTTCGTATTTTTTTTAGGGAGGATAGAAATATTCTCCCTTTTTTATTTTAGGGTTTTTCCCCTATTAATTTGGTGTATTCTCCCCTTTAAACGTGCTCAAAATCACAATACATTTGTATAAAAAAGTTTTTATTGATTAATTATACAATACTATGAAAACTACCAATAACCCCAATATCAATTCTTATACGGCTTTTAAGCTAAGTAAGATTGAGTATCGCTTAGATGAATTTGAAATAATCAATGTTTTGAGATTGAAGTATGTAACAAAGAGATTGAAACTGGCAGAATTAATACGTAATCCAATTGATCACAAAGAATTACTGCATTCAGGATTAAATGATCGAATTAAAGCTATTTGTTCCAATTAAACTTCTTAATTATCAAGGCATTATCAGGCGAAGTAAATTATGAAGATTTAAAGCCTTTTTAAGACTAACAGAGTAATAAAGCTAAACGATGAAATTTATAGTTGTTGACGACAGTAAAACATTTAGAGAAGGCATTAAGTTCTATCTTGAAAATATGTTACACCATGAAGTTATTGATATGTTAAGTGATGGTCTCGAATTTTTACAATTTAAAAATAAATACGATGCCGATATAATCATAATGGATATTGAGATGCCTCACTTAAATGGAATTGAAACCGTAAAAAAAGCGATTTGGGATAATCAATATCTAAAATTTATTGCGGTAACTAGTTATACCGATAAAGCATATCTGGATGAACTAATAAGTGCAGGATTTAAGTCGTGTGTATTTAAATCAAATATTTATGATGAATTGGATCAAGCAATTGAGATGGTTATGAATCAAAAATATTCTTTCCCAAATGATATAAACCTTATTAAAGAGTAAGTTATGAAGTTAATAATAATTGATGATAACAAACCATTTCGTGAAAGCTTAAAATTTCATGTAGAATACATTCTTGGTCATGAGGTAATAGCAGAAGCTGTGGATGGTATAGAGTTTTTAAAATTGGAGAATTCTTTCGAAGCAGACGCGATTCTTATGGATATTGAGATGCCCAATATTAATGGAATTCAAGCTGCTCAAATCGCATTAAACCATAATCCATCCTTAAATATAATTGCCATAACAAGTTATTTTGATAAGATATATTTAATGGACTTATTGAAGTCAGGATTTAAGTCTTGTGTATTTAAATCCAGCGTTTTTGAGGAGCTAGGATTTGCACTGCAGGAACTATCAAGTCAAAGAAAATACTTCCCTGAAAATATAAAGGTTATAAATAAAAGCAGGCCGTAAACTAACTTATAATAAACATGCAAAATGTTACAATAAATAAAACCAAAACAAATTCCTATTTAACTTTTAAGGTAGGAGAAGAAGAATTTGGAGCTCATGTAGATGAAATACTTAATATCCTCGAGCTACAGGAAATTACAAAAGTTCCAAAATCTCCCGATTACATGAAAGGAGTAATTAACCTTCGCGGAATGGTACTTCCGGTAATCGATACCAGAATGAAATTTCATATGTCACCAATCGAATTTACAGATGATACTTGTATAGTAGTAATGGACCTTAAAGCGGACGATGAAATAATTCACATTGGTGCTTTGGTCGATTCTGTTATTGCAGTTCGCGAAATAGATGACAAAATGATCGAATCCTCTCCAAATATCGGTAAAACTTATAAGTCCGAGTTCATTTCCGGTGTTGTTAATATCGATGATAACTTTATTATGATACTGGACTTATTAAAGCTTTTTACTTCAAACGAACTTGAAGTGTTAAGCAAATCAAATAGCAAAAAACAATAACAAATACAGAAATACTTGAGAAAAAAACTACTCATATCAATTTTTCTACTAATATTTCAAGCTTTATTAACTATAAATGTTTTTCCACAGCCTGATCATAACGATATTGATCATAAAGAATTAACCTTACATAACGAATCCCAATTGCGTCTAAATCATATAGTATTAGTGTTTGGAAACACTTCAAATTTTGATCATAAATTAACTGATTTTACCTTAGGACTGGATTATGAATACAGATTTAAAGCGGCTCAGGGACTATTTGGTTTAGGTATATTTGGAAAATATATCACTACTGAATCAGGAGAGGTAGTTGCCGGTATACCCTTTTTTGTTCATCCCTTAAAAGGATTAAAAATTACAACTTCGCCAATTTTTGTATTTGCAGAAGAGAACGATTCCCACAACTCGTATGATGACCATACTTCTGAGAAAATGAAAGCTTATTGTGGAAGGCGATTAGGTTTAATATATAATTTTTATCTGGGTAATTTATCTATCGGACCAGTTGTTAATGTGTATTATTTAAATATAGTGGCATTAAATTATGGGCTAAACATAGGATTTGATTTCTAAAAATAATTGGACACAAAATAAAATATTAAAGAAAATGAACTGGAAAAATCTAAAACTGGGAAAAAAAATTACGTTTGGGTTTGCCTTAGTGTTGACCTTGACTATAATGGTAGGATTATTTAGCTATACAGGCTTAAATTCAGTAAGGTTTCATGTCGAAGAATCTCATGAATTCTATGTGCTTGAAGAATCTGTTTATAAGGCGATGAGTGAGCGGAAAAACTATATGATAAATACGGATGAACAGTCATTAGAAAACTGGAACGTTATTATGGATGATTTATATGTTCATATAGAAAAGCTTAGAACTATGCTGGGTAATCATAATGAAGATATAGACGTTGATAAATTAAAACTGGATGCTGACCATTATAAAGAAGCATTTTTACATTACGTTGATTCTAGAGAAGATGAAAAGAAAATCGCATTAAGGTGGAAAGAATTAGGTGAACAGTTTTTTAAGGTTATTAATGAAACAAAAAGTAAGTACACTGACAAGGATATACTAATTTACATCTCGGAACTGGAGAATGGATTTGCTTTAATGCGCATTGGGGCAGTTTATTATGTTAAAGACAAAACTGATGAAAAGTGGATAGGATTTGAAACTGCAATGAACAATATGAAAGAAACACTTAAGAGGAGTTTTTTATATGGTACGGATTTTCAAGCTAATATTAGCACTTTAAATGAGGTTGTTGATGCATACATAGTGGAATCAGGAAAATTCTACAAAGATGTTCAAACAGAAAACGAAGACAATTTAAAAATGGCTGAGGCTGCAACTGATTTTCTTAAAATTGTAAAAAAATCGAATAATGATCAACAACAAAAAATGAATAGAATTATAAAACAAAACTTATTTCTTATAATTATTATTATTGGTTTTGCTTTGCTATCTGGTATTTTGATTTCATTTTTAATAGCTCGGTCAATTACCAAACCAATAATTAAAGGTGTTGATTTTGCAAAAGCAGTCGCTAAAGGAGATTTAACAGCTAACGTTGATATAGAACAAGAAGATGAAATTGGAGTTTTTGCAAATTCACTTAAAAGTATGGTAAGTACATTAAGAGAAATCGTGATAGGTATAACTGCTGGGTCTGATAATATTGCATCGGCAAGCCGGGAATTAAGTTCATCTTCGCAGGAAATGTCGCAAGGGGCTTCAGAACAGGCTTCTTCTGCAGAAGAAGTTTCTTCTTCTATGGAAGAAATGTCTGCAAATATTCAACAAAATACAGACAATGCGCAGCAAACCGAGAAAATTGCAATTGAAGCTTCTGAAGGTATTAATAAAGTAGCAAGCGCTTCTAAGGAAAGCCTTGAATCTACGCGTCTAATTGCCGAAAAGATTACTATTGTAAACGATATTGCTTTCCAAACAAATATTTTGGCGCTTAATGCTGCAGTAGAAGCTGCACGAGCAGGTGAACATGGCAAAGGATTTGCTGTTGTAGCTGCAGAAGTCCGCAAATTAGCCGAGCGGAGTAAAGTAGCTGCAGACGAGATTAACGACCTGTCAGGACACAGTTTAAAAGTGACGGAAAATGCCGGTAATTTAATGGTAGAAATTATTCCTAAAATTGAAAAAACAGCAAAGCTTGTTCAGGAAATTTCTGCTGCAAGTCTGGAGCAAAGCTCTGGAGCTGGTCAGGTTAATTCAGCTATTCAACAATTAAATACAGTAACCCAACAAAATGCCGCAGCTAGTGAGGAAATGGCTACAAGTTCAGAAGAATTAGCAAGCCAATCACAACAGTTAAAGGAAATTATTAGCTACTTCAAAATTAGTAATAATGGAAAGTCAAGTTTTTTAAAGAAAAACAAGTTGCAAGAGTTTAAGAGTGAAAATAAAATTGAAAAGGCTAAGTCAGTTAAAGATATTGGAGAATCTAGTAAAAAAGAAATTAAAAATTCCGGATTCGATCTGAACTTAGCAGATAAAGATAAATTAGACAATGAATTTGAATCGTTTTAATGTTGGTTTAGCTCATATAGCTGTTAGTTTGTATTTTAAGGGAGGATTTTTATCCTCCTTTTTTGGTTATTTATGGCAGCAAAATTTTTCACTAAAAAAGTAATTTCCCTTTTTTAGTTTAAGTTTTTCTCTAAAACCTCCCTTCTGATAGTTTTTCCGTGGGCTGGTAAAAATATCCTACATGGTGTTTTTATTAATTTATTCCAGGATTCATAAAGTTTGACTTTATCATCAGCAAACGGTGGTAAAATACTTTTTGAAAAAATCCCAAATAACGTATCGCCAACTAAGGCAATTTCATTATCAACTATAACGCTTATAGAACCCGATGTGTGCCCTGGTGTATGTATAATTTCTATTCCATCCGTATTGTCTAACTTATAGTTTTCAGTTACTTTAATATCAGGTTTTACTGCATCGTACTTTCCAATCTTACTTGCAAATCTATTACCAGCGGCTGAAATAATATTTGTTATAATATTAGTTCCTTTCGGGAGCTTTGTAAAACCATTTTCAAGAAATTCAGCTTCGTTTTTATGAACCAGAATTTTAGAAGAATAAAGTTGTTTTAACATCAAGGCATTTTCAGTATGATCGTAATGTGTATGAGTTAGTATAACATAATCAAGATTTTTATAGCCTAAAAGTTGAGAAAGATTTGATTTCAATTTTTCAGCTTTACATTTCTGTCCGCTGTCAATTAAAACTGTTATGTCTTTTTTAACAATAAAATAGCAGTTTGTAATACCTATTCGTAATAATCGAATTGTAGTATTAGTATTTGTTTTCCACATGAACATATTAAAACATTTTTCAATATAAAATTATTAAATATTTTTTGTATTAATAATTTACTTGACAAATCACTACTTATCTTCTTAACTTGCATATATAATTTTGGTTATGAGGAAGGTATATGGTAAGATAATAATACTGATTATAATTCTAACGCTTCAATTTATTAAAACATATTCCCAGAAAGCGATAGTAATTCATCCCAAGGTTGGTGTACTCATCGATTCGTTGGAAAATTCAAACTACTTGCTATTTAGGAATTATACATTAGATGAATTTTATGGAGCCCAAATATTTAAATATGAAGATGATACTTATAATTTAATAATCTACTTGGAAAATAATAAAACAATACAGAAGGAGATTACAAAGTATGACTTAAAAAAACTAAAAGATAGAATCAGTAATTTTAAAAATGATTATGAAAAAGAAAATACATCGCAAGTCTATGCTGTAAATTTAAATGAAGGATCTATAGTTTTAGGAAGAATAACATTTTTTAAGCTTCAAGAAATTATACTGAAATCTGAGATTTTTGGAGAAATAAGTATTGATACAAAAGATATAGTTCAAATAAAAAAAATAGATTCTAAGCATGAAGAAATTTCATTTTTAGGGCAAAATCCACATTATTCAAGATATTTCTACGCTCCATCTGCAATTCCACTAGATAAAGGAGAAGGTTATTTTCAGAATATTTATTTAATATTTTTATCGGGAAATTATGCGGTATCAAACCATTCAACAATCGGTGCAGGTTTTTCTATTATGCCAGGAGTGGCAATAACAGAACAAATATTTTTTGTAAATGCCAAAGTTGCGTATCCAGTTTCAGACAAATTTTATTTAGGAGCAGGAGGCTTGTATTTTGGTATGGGAGCTGTTGGTGGTAGTATTGGAATAGCTTATGGGGTAGGAACTTATGGCGGTTATAATCATAATTTAACACTTGGAGTAGGATATGGATACACAGATGATAAATTAATGGAAACACCTGTATTTACTTTATGTGGAATGACTCGTATTTCAAAAAGAATTTCATTGATGACAGAAAATTGGTTCATTACAGTTTCATACCAAGAAGAAATTCCTCCTAATTACACTGATACGCGGACTGTTCGCAATTTTGAATGTTTAATTTCCTATGGTTTACGTTTTTTTGGGGATAAATTAAGTGTCGACCTGGCTTTTATGAATGTTCCCACAACTGGTGAGCTTTTCTTTCCGGGAATTCCATATATTGATTTCGTTGTTCGTTTTTAAATCAACGAGGCCGAAGTTTCTATAACATAACATTAGGTACAACTAATTCTGAACGCAAAGCGAAGGAGTATCTCGTGGTTGTATGCAACTATTTTGAGATCGGAAATAAAGATGTTAGTACACAAAATCAATAAAATATTTCAGAGCTTACTTGGAAATTACTCATTTGACAATCCCTTCTATATTTAATAACTTTATATATTCCAAAATCATAAGATATAAATTTAAAATAGGAGGTATCATGTCTGACACTGTTTACAAAATTATTGAACTGGTTGGTACCAGTACTGAATCTTGGGAAAAAGCTGCTGAAAATGCCGTATTAAAAGCTGCAGAATCTCTTCGTGACCTTCGTATTGCAGAAGTATCCGAATTAGATATGCATCTAAAAGATGGTAAAATTGAAGCATATAGGGCAAAGGTAAAAGTCTCGTTTAAATTCGAAGGGAATAAGTAGTTGATGGATTAAACTTATTTAAATCAGGCAAAAGCCTGATTTTTTATTCTTATGGATAACTTTAAAATTATAACATTGAGTTTTGCTATAACTTGGTAAAAGTAACTACTAGAAGTATAAAATGCAAATAATGACAAATGTCATGAATACTATATTCGAATAAAATTTATTTTTAATAAATTGATTGACAGCAAATTATTTTTTAACTTGCGAGCTCGTTCGAAAAATATTCAAAAATCTTTTTTTATGTTAAAAAACAATATTTAAAAGCATAAATTTTAGCTTTGAAATAATTAGTCTGTTATGTCGATTATAGATACTTTTGCAGAAATCACAACTAAATAAATTTCCATTATATGAAACCTTCGCATATTGAACATATCGGTATTGCCGTTAAAAATCTTGAAGAATCAATCAAGTATTATGAAGAGGTGTTAGGACTAGAGTGCTATAACATCGAAGAAGTTAAAGATCAAAAAGTTAAAACAGCTTTTTTTAAAGTTGGAGAAGTGAAAATTGAATTGTTGGAATCTACTGACCCCGAAGGGCCAATTGGTAAATATATTGAGAAAAAAGGTGAAGGAATTCATCATATCGCTTTTGCAGTTGAAAATATTGAAGATAAATTAAAAGATGCAGAAGATAAAGGTGTGAGATTAATTGATGCTTCACCAAGAAAGGGTGCAGAAGGTTTAGATATAGCCTTTTTACATCCAAAGTCAACATTTGGCGTACTTACTGAGCTTTGTGAAGATAAAAATAAATAAAGATTGCAAATAATAATTTCTAATCAACGAAATGAGCAAACAAGATAAAATTAAGCAATTAATTGATTTAAGAGCTGAAGCTAAGCTTGGTGGAGGCGAAAAGAAAATCGAATCCCAACATAGAAAGGGTAAAATGACAGCCCGTGAACGCATCGAAATCTTACTTGACGAAGGTAGTTTTGAAGAGTTCGATATGTTTGTAACTCACCGTTGTACTAATTTTGGTTTAGACAAGAAAAAGGTTTTAGGTGATGGTGTTGTTACTGGTGCAGGTACAATAGATGGTAGAGTTGTTTATGTTTACTCGCAGGATTTTACCGTATTTGGAGGGTCACTATCTGAGACTTTTGCAAACAAGATTTGTAAAGTTATGGATATGGCTATGAAAGTTGGTGCCCCAATTATTGGAATTAATGATAGTGGCGGAGCCCGAATTCAGGAGGGTGTTACAAGTTTAGCAGGGTACGCTGAAATTTTCCAGCGAAATATTATGGCTTCCGGAGTTATACCTCAAATCTCCGCTATTTTTGGCCCTTGTGCAGGTGGAGCAGTATATTCTCCTGCATTAACCGATTTTATTATGATGACTGAGAATACTAGTTATATGTTTGTTACAGGACCTAAAGTTGTAAAAACCGTAACTGGAGAAGATATCACAACTGAGGATTTAGGAGGAGCAAACATACATGCATCTAAATCTGGTGTTTCTCATTTCTTATTGGAAGACGAAGAAGAAGGTTTACTCTTGATTAGAAAATTGGTTAGTTATTTACCTCAAAATAATCTTGAAGAACCTCCTGTAATTGAAAATAACGATCCGATAGACAGATTAGATGATGCATTGAATGAAATAATTCCTGAAAATCCTAATCAACCATATGATATAAAAGATATTATTTATTCATTAGTAGATAGCAGTGAGTTTCTGGAAATCCATAGGCACTATGCAAAAAATATTGTTGTTGGCTTTGCTAAGTTCGACGGAATGTCTGTAGGAATTGTTGCTAATCAGCCAAATTTCCTTGCTGGGGTGTTAGACATTGATGCTTCAAGAAAGGCGGCGCGTTTTGTTCGTTTCTGTGATGCATTTAATGTGCCAATTCTCACTTTGGTAGATGTTCCGGGGTTCTTACCGGGAAGTAATCAGGAATATGGAGGAATTATTACGCATGGAGCAAAATTAATGTTTGCGTATGGTGAGGCTACCGTTCCAAAAGTAACTATTACTTTAAGAAAATCGTACGGTGGAGCTCACGATGTAATGAGTTCAAAACAATTACGAGGTGATATTAATTATGCCTGGCCATCAGCAGAAATTGCTGTTATGGGAGCTCAGGGAGCAGTTGAAGTATTGTATGGGCGTGAATTAAGCGAGATTGAAGATCCAGAAGAAAAAGCTAAATTCATTGCAGAAAAAGAAACGGAATACAAGGAAAAATTTGCAAACCCTTATCAAGCAGCTAATATGGGATATATTGATGATGTTATCGAACCTCGCAATTCAAGATTCAGAATTATTAGAGCGTTTGAAATGCTTCAAACCAAGAAAGATATTAATCCTCCTAAAAAGCATTCAAATATTCCATTATAAATAAAAGTATTATGATATCAATATTAGGCGATATAGGAATAAACTTTTCTGCAGCTGCCGGTTCAGGTGTTACAGTTGCGATAGTTGGTTGGTTAATTGTTTTTGCTGCTTTAGTTTTATTGGTAATTGTATTTTCTCAAACACCAAAAATAATTTACTATAACACAAGAAAGAAACTTAAAGAAAAAACAAAACAAACGGTAGTAACCGACGATGAACTCCATATTGCAGGTGATGTAAGTGCAGCAATTTCTACAGCATTGTACTTGTTTTTTGATGAGATACATGATGAAGAAAGTAATATAATAACAATTAAACGTGTGAGAAAAACATATTCTCCATGGAGTTCAAAAATATATGGATTAAGAGTTTGGCCTAGAAAATAATTAGCATAAAATGAAAAAATTCAAATTTACAATTCGTGGTAACGAATACGATGTTGAAATAAAAGAGATCGAAAATGATATTGCCAGAATAGAAGTTAATGGAACATCATATGATGTTGAAATTCATCGGGAGAAGATTACAACAACTAAAACTCCTACATTGGTTCGACCAAAAGTAGCAGTAGATCGAAAGGAAAGTAAAATAAAGAAAACTGTAAGCAGCCGTGCTTATACACTAAAGGCTCCATTGCCCGGAAATATATATAAAATTATTAAACACGAAGGTGATGAAGTTAAAAAAGGTGACATAATAATGATAATGGACGCAATGAAAATGGAAAACAATATTCAGTCGGAGAAAGAAGGAAAGATTGTTAGCCTAAAAGTGAAAGAGGGAGATGCAGTGCTTCAAAATGATGTATTAGCTGAAATCGAATAATTCTTTATAAAGAAAAATGTGATCATGAAAAAGCTTGGCTTATTATTCTCAATTATTATATTTCTAGGAACTTCAGTTAATGCTAACTCTGATGAAATGGCTAATTCACTAACAAAAAGAAAGTGGATTAATAAATCAGATGGATACAGGGTAAGCGAAAGGTCTGATAAAACATTAGAAAGATACAAGACAATAACATTTAATCAGGATAGAACTTTCATGTTGGATTCTATTAAAACAAAGTACACAGGTAATTGGAAAATTATTAGTGGAACTGTTTATATGGAGTTTAATAATCCTGAAATTAAAACTAAAACAGCTACTTTTAAAGATGAAAATCTTGTAATTGGTAAAGATTCTTTTAAACCGCGTTCAGGCGCGTTTGCCGGCTTAATAAACTTCTTTGAGTTTACAGGAGTACCAAATGCAACATTTGGCCATATTATGATGGTTTTAGTCGGGATCTTTTTTATATTCCTTGCGATACGCTACAATTATGAACCTTTGCTTTTAATACCTATAGGTTTCGGTGTTATCATTGGTAATATTCCATTTTTTCAAGCAGTTGGATTTGATTTACAACTAGGAATTTATGAGGAAGGTAGTGTTTTAAATTATCTATATTTTGGAGTTCAACGGGGTATTTATCCTCCGCTTATTTTTCTGGGTATCGGAGCGATGACGGATTTCTCATCATTAATTTCAAACCCCAAGTTGATGATATTAGGAGCTGCTGCCCAGATTGGTATATTCTTAACATTTTTAGGTGCATTAGTCTTAGGTTTTACACCCGCAGAAGCTGGAGCGATTGGAATTATTGGCGGTGCTGATGGTCCAACTGCGATTTTCTTGTCATCGAAATTATCTCCGCATTTAATTGGTCCTATTGCGATTGCAGCCTACTCATATATGGCTCTCGTACCAATTCTTCAACCGCCTTTTATGAAACTAATTACAACTAAAAAAGAAAGATTAATTCGTATGAAACCACCACGTTCGGTTTCTAAACTCGAAAAGATCATGTTCCCAATAGTTGGTTTACTGTTAACAGCATATATATCACCAAGTGCATTACCTCTCTTAGGTATGTTATTCTTTGGTAATTTATTAAAAGAATCTACAGTTACAAAACGATTGGCAGATACAGCAAGAACTGCTCTAATTGATATTGTTACCATTTTGTTAGGTATTACAGTTGGAGCATCAACTCAAGCGGATGTATTCTTAACACCACAATCTCTATGGATATTTGGATTAGGAGCATTGTCATTTATTATTGCAACCTGCGGAGGATTATTATTTGCCAAATTAATGAATGTTTTCTTAAAAGGTGATAATAAAATTAATCCGTTAATTGGAGCTGCTGGTGTATCTGCAGTTCCCGATAGCGCTCGTGTTGTGCAGCATGAAGGATTAAAAGCAGATCCAACGAATCATTTATTAATGCATGCAATGGCACCAAACGTTTCCGGTGTAATTGGTTCGGCAGTTGGAGCAGGTATACTATTAAGTTTCCTCATGTAAAAACATAAATTTTTATTTGAAAGGTCAGTCTTATACTGGCCTTTTTTTGTATATCTAAAATTAGTGTTGTGGAAATTATTAACAAACTACTTACGATTATTATATTTGTATTTTATGATTAACAAACTCTAAAAAATTAAACACGAATGAGTAATAAAATTACCACAGCTGGAAATACCGGTAAAAAAGTTCGTTCAGATTGTTTTATCACTTTGGAATTAAGAAATTCTGGTGGAATTGAAATAGAACAGAAGAGCAAAGTCCAGGTACTTTATGGAGATTCAAATATCGAACTTTGTAAAAATATCTTAACTTTTTTTGGAATAGAAAATGCAAAATTAGAATTGGAAGATACCGGAGCATTGCCTTTAGTTATAGCGGCAAGACTGGAAGCCGCAATCAAGGAGTTAATTAACGCGGATAAAGAATATCTTTTAGATCTAATTGAAGAAAATAATTATAGTTCTGAAAGGGAACAATTCCGTTTTTCAAGATTGTACCTGCCTGGAAATACACCGAGTATGATGTTAAATGCCGGTATACACGAACCGAATGGAATAATACTGGATTTAGAAGATTCTGTTGCGTTTAACAAAAAGAAAGAAGCTCAATTACTGGTTCGCAATGCATTGCGTGGGATCAACTTCTAT
The DNA here is from genome assembly GCA_028282585.1 of Bacteroidales bacterium. Lineage (GTDB taxonomy): Bacteria > Bacteroidota > Bacteroidia > Bacteroidales > UBA12077 > UBA12077. Next base: position 51,178 of record JANQHR010000144.1, read on the forward strand.
GGTGCTGAACGAATGGTCAGAATCAATCAATTGCCTAAAGGGCTTGAAGACGTAAAATACCTGGTTCCTCATAATGTACATATGCTTTTGGTTCCTAAATGCGAAGGCGCTGATCAAATCCAGGAGTTAGAACAAAAGATAGAAGAGATTAAAAAAGATCATCAAGTAACCAACCCGGTTTATTTAATGCCAATTATAGAAAGTGCATTAGGCGTTGAAAGAGCATTTGAAATTGCTTCTGCATCAGAAAATGTTGTTGCATTGGCAATTGGTTTGGAAGATTATACTGCAGATCTGGGTGCTAAAAGAACAAATGAAGCTGTTGAGTCATTTTACGCAAGAACTAGAATTGTAAATGCTTGTAAAGCAGCTAGAGTTCAGGCAATTGATTCGGTTTTTTCTGATGTGGGAGATATGGAAGCATTAAAAGAAAATGTGAAAGTATCGAAAGGATTAGGTTTCGAAGGTATGGGGTGTATTCACCCTCGCCAAATAAAGGTGATTCATGAAAGTTTTGCGCCGGAGACTGATGAAATTGAAAAAGCAAAAAAAGTCGTAAATGCTTTCATTGATGCTACAGAAAGGGGATTAGGTGTGGTTTCGCTTGGAACTAAAATGATTGATCCTCCTGTAGTAAAAAGAGCTGAAAAGACAATTCATTTGGCTTTAAGTCTTGGTTTAATTCAGGAAAACTGGAGAAACGAATTTTTGAAAGAAGAATAATTTAGTAAACAACCCAAATTAAATTTAGTTATGGGACAAAAGTATACAAACCTTGTTAAAAATGCTGTTGGACGAATGGTTCCGACGGAAGTAAATGGAGAAAAACAAGTTCCTTTTCAAGGAATAGGTAAATATAAACCCGAAGGTAGAAAATTCGGGCCAAAAATAGCTTCTTGTGCTGATTACCCTGAAGACGGTAATAAACAAGTTGCCTCTTTAAAAGAAGCATTGGTAAAAGCTGGTTTAAAAGATGGGATGACCATTTCAACACATCATCATTTTAGAAATGGTGATTTATTAGCTAATCAAATTTTTGATATTGCGAAAGAGTTGGGTGTGAAAAATTTACGTTGGGTTCCGTCTGCTTCATTTCCTTGTCATGAACACCTTATTCAATACTTAGAAGATGGTACAATACATCATATTGAAGGAAGTATGAACGGACCACTAGGACGTTTTGCTTCTTATGGTAAAATGAAAGGAATGGGAGTACTTCGTTCGCATGGCGGTCGTTACCAGGCAATTCAGGATGGAGAAGTAAAAATAGATATAACTGTAATTGGTGCCGCTTGTGCTGACTCATTTGGAAATGCAAACGGATTATATGGGCCATCAGCAAGTGGATTACTAGGATTTGCTTTAGCTGATTCGCAATATGCCGATAAGGTTATTGTTGTAACCGACAATATGGTTCCTTTCCCTTGTAGTCCTTGGCAAATTCAGGGAAATCATGTTGATTATACAGTAGAAGTTGATCAGGTAGGTGTTCCTGAGAAGATTGTTTCAGGTACTACACAAATAACAAAGAGCCCTGACCGTTTATTGCTTGCAGAAATGACAGCTCAGCTTTGTTTAGAGGCTGGAATTATAAAGGATGGATTTTCATTCCAGTCAGGAGCGGGAGGAACATCATTAGCAGTTGGGGATTATTTTGCTAAAATTATGCGTAAGAAAAATATTAAAGCTCGTTTTGCGCGCGGAGGTAGTAATAAGTATTTAGTTAGTATGCTTGAAGAAGGACTGGTAGACTATATATTGGATGGACAAACTTTTGATTTAAAAGGAGTTCAATCTATGGCTGATAATCCAAATCATGTTTGGACAAGCCCCTTTACGAGTTATAACTACCATGGGAAAGGAAATTTTGCTGGTTTAGTTGATGTAGTAATTCTTGGAGCAACAGAAGTTGATGTAAATTTCAATGCAAATGTTGTTACACATTCAGATGGCTTAATGTTACATGGTATAGGAGGATGGCAAAATTGTTTGTTCTCTAAAACTGTAATTCTTCCGATTCCATTATTCAGAGATAGAATTCCTGTTATAATGGATGAAGTTACAACAATTTGCGGCCCTGGGGAATTAATAGATGTTATCGTTACAGAGCGTGGTATAGCGATTAATCCAAAACGCAAAGACTTAATTGAAGCTTTAAAGGATTCTGATTTACCGATTAAATCAATTCAGGAACTTAAACAGGAAGCGGAAAAGATTTGTGGTAAACCTGCAAAACCGGAGTTTGAAGATGAACTAGTTGCCGTAATCAAATGGGTAGACGGAACAATCATTGATGCTGTAAAAAAAGTAAAATTATAATCAGATATTATGAAGTATAAATGTAAAATTTGTGGTCATATTTATGATCCTGAAATTGGAGATCCGGATGGAGGCATTGCTCCGGGAACTCCATTCGAAGATATACCAGATGATTGGAAGTGTCCGATTTGCGGTGTAACTAAGAAAGATTACGCACCATTATAAAAATTAAGAAGCAATCAAATTGGTTGCTTCTTTTTTTAATTGATTTTAATACTATCCCAACTTGCTTGAATAGTTTTTTTAAGCAGTTGATCTGAGCTATCTAGTTCTTCTAAAAGAACCATTCGAGTAAAAGTAGATATATGCCCCATAACCATATTAATTATAAGGTTTACAGGTAAATCACGAAGTACTCCAAATTTAATTCCTGATTCTAAGAAATCAATTGCAGATTGATAATAGGTTCTTGTTATAGCTTTTACTTCGTTTTTTACTAACGGAGAATTAGCGTAATCTTCAAGTAAATCAAACTTTTTGGGATTGTTTAAATAAAAGTTGTACAGGTTCTTCCATAATAGGAAAAACCTTTCTTTAAAAGGGATATCCTGTTCTAAGTTTTCTGTAAAAGCAGTGCCAGATTCTTGTTTAATTTCCAGATATAATGTATTTATTAGATCACTTTTATCATTAAAGTAATAATAAATTGTACCTGCTGCGACATTTGATCTTTTGATTATTTCAGGTATTGATGTTCCTTGAATTCCTACTTCTGCGATTAAATCTAAGGTGCTTGTTAAAATAATTTCCCTCTTATTCATAATTCAATTAAATATCCTGTATACAAATCTATACAATAAGAATGAATTCTTTTAAAATAGTGAGAAAAATGAAGTTTGTAAATCTCAAAATATCTTATAACTTTAAAACTACATTCATATTAAATAATATAGGATGAATTTAAAACATATTAGCTACTTAATCATTATTTCGCTTTTAATAAGCTCTTTATCTTTAATAGGACAAAAACTACCTGAAGAAATTAAAAAAGATATTTCTGTTTTAGGTGATGAACAAAAAGTTGAATATTTAAGTAAACAGTGTTGGAATAACCGAGAAAAGGATACGGATTCTGCTTTAATCTATGGTAATTATGCAATTAAACTAGCAGATAGCCTTGCATTTTATAACCAATTAGCAAAAGTTAATAACTTCGTTGGCGTAATTTATTTACATTATATTCATGATATACATGCTTCAATTTCATATTTTCATAGTGCGTTAGCAACTGCGCTTCAAGTTAGGGACACATTGCAAATTGCTTATTCGTATAATAACCTTGGGGATGCTTTCTATTTAACTGGAAACACACAGTTGGCATTAGAATATGGAGAAAATTCCCTTCATTATTTTAGTGAATTAAATAACAAACAAGGTATTGCATATAGTTATATAAATTTAGGATTAGCAAATAGAGCCGATAAAAGCTATGATAAGTCAATAGAGTATTTTGATAAAGCTGTTGATTTAAGAAAAACTATGGGAGATAATGTGGGAATTGCTTCGGGAATTTATGAAATTGCCCGAAGTTATTTTGAAAAATCGGATTATAAACAGGCAAGGCTTTATTATGATAAATCATTGGATCTACATTTAGAATTGGATAACAAGATGTACATAGCATTGTGTCTTAATGGACTTGGAGATATTTGTTTTGTTGAAAGGAACTATAAAAATGCACTTAAAAAGTATAATGAAGCGTTGAAGCATAACAAAGAAGGTAACCGTAAAAGTGGAATGATTCAGAATCACTTAGGAAGAGCGCTAGTATTCTCAAAGATAGATAAAAGGAGAAATGGGGAAAAAGCTCTGTTAAAGGCGCTAAAATTAGCTGAGCAATTAGGTTACCCATCACTTATATTGGAAGCTTATGAAACACGAGCTGAATTTTACTCTAATGTTGGTGATTATAAATTATCTAATACAAGTTATCGCAGGTACGTAACAATTTACGATTCATTATTTACTGTTGAACAGCAGGAAACATTAGCAGAGATGCAACACAATTTTTTTATAACTCAAAACCTTTATAAAGTAAATAATGATTTAGAGATAAAAAAGAGGGAGGCTTTAGTACTTATTTTTACAATAATCATATTTGTTGTTTTAGGTATAGCTTTTATTTGGAAGTTCATTTCCAATGTGCAGTTAAACAGAAAGTTAAAGTCCATAAACGATTCGAAGGATAAATTATTTTCAATTGTTTCACATGATTTAAAAAGCCCATTTAATTCTATATTAGGGTTTAGCGAGTTGATGATGAAGAGCGTTGATGGTAAAAGTATTGGAGATACCAGTAAATATACCAACTATATTAATCAATTGTCAAAACAGTCAGTTGGACTTATTAACAACCTTTCAAATTGGTCAATGTCACAACGAGGTATATTGGTGTTAAATGAAGAAAAATTCAACCTACATAATTTAATTAAAGAAATACATGATATTAATAGTATTTCAGCTCAAAAAAAGGGTATTGAACTTAGTATCAATATTACAGAACCATTGGATGTTTATGCCGATAAAGAAATTCTTCGTACGGTTTTTACCAATTTAATGACTAATGCTATAAAGTTTACACCACAGAATGGGAAGATTATTGTATCAGCTCAAATTAAACATAAGTATTTAGAGGTTAAGTTTAAAGACTCTGGAGTTGGAATTAAAGAAGATGATATAAGTAAATTATTTGACATTAAAAATAATTATACAACACCAGGTACTAATGATGAGAAGGGAACTGGATTAGGCTTGATTATATGTAAGGAATTTATTGAATTACATAAAGGAAAAATAGACTTAGAAAGCCAAGTTGGTAAGGGAACTAATTTCACGGTTATTTTGCCTCAATAGAAATAAAGAAGGCGGAATTGTAACTATTTATTCAATTTTTCTGCTAGATTTAAAGCTTGGTAAGCACTTACAATACCACCTGTAACGGATAATTCTCCAAATTCTACCTTCTTCTTTTTAGCTCCAGGTTTATAAACGAGATGATCAGGGTACGTTATTGCAGATTTCAGTAAAATGTCCTTAAGTTCTTTATAGTTCAAATCGGGATAATATGATAATACAAGAGCTGCTACACCTGATACAATCGGGCTAGAGAAACTGGTACCATCCGCTATATCATAATTACTTTCAGGGGCTAATGATTTAATTCTTACTCCAGGAGCAAAAATATCAACCATTTCTTTTCCATAATTTGAGAAATTTGCTGCAAATTTTAAATCATGATTCATAGCTGATGCTCCAACCGAAATGTAATTGTCGATTTTAAATTCACCATTAATATTAGGTGTAGGAAATTGTTTTACTTTATCAATATTGTTGCCGTCATTTCCCGCTGCATGTATTATTAATACTCCTTTTTTTTGCGCATAAAGAATAGCCTCATCAACCAAGTATTTATAAGGAGACAATTCTTTTCCAAAGCTCATATTTATTATTCTTGCACCATTATCAACAGCATAACGAATAGCTTTTGCAATATCTTTATCTCTTTCATCACCATTAGGAACTGCTTTCAAAGCAATGATTTTTACATTTTCTACAATACCTTTAATTCCCTTTTCATTGTTTCTATTAGCAGCTATTATACCAGCTACAAAAGTTCCATGATCTGCCTCCGGGCCGTAAACATTATTGTTTCCATAACTTTCCTCAATGTCAGTTGGGTTATCACCAATGATATCTCGAGGATTAAAATCTATATTTAAATGGTAATTTAGTTCTTCGTTTACATATACTTCAAATTCATCAAATATTTCTTCATTAAAACCGTACTTTACAAAGTTGTATTGAAACTTAATATCCTTTTTCAGCTCTTTATTATGTATCTTTAAGCTATCGAGGTCACGAAGTGTTATAACTTCTTTTTTAGCTGCTTTAGCAATATTATCATAAGATGAATTGTAGTTCCTTTTAAAATTTTCAAGATATTCTTTGTTTTTGTTAGCCTCTTTGAGTGCCTTTTCATATCTTTTTTTTGCGTCAAGGTAGAGTTTATAAGTTTCTTTTTCCGAATCGCTTAGTTGATTGCTTTTTACATTTTCAAACTTATCTTTATTTTGTTTGTAAATACGTGTAATTTCAAGGTTTTCATAAGAAATATTTTCTCCTTTTGAGTTTCCAATAAAATTCCAACCGTTAATATCATCAACATATCCGTTATAATCATCGTCAATTCCATTATCAGGAATTTCGTCTTGATTTATCCAGATATTATCCTTTAAATCTTCGTGATTTACATCTATTCCTCCATCGATAACAGCCACTATTACCGTAGTTGATTCTTTACTTTGTAAAAGTTGCTCATACGCTTTATTTACCTCTGCTCCATATATAAAATCATCAATAGGTGATTTATTAAACCAATCAAAATATTTATCTTTTTTTACTTCATTACTAGTAGAGTTATTATTATTTTGTGCAAATAAATAATTAGCAACAAAGAAATATATGGTTAAAATTACAAGTATCTTTTTCATTTTTTATAAATATATTTCTACTCATACAACAAAAAAAGAGAAAGGTTTACTTTCTCTTTTCTTTAGCGCAAATTTGATAAATTTATTTGAATATTGCAACTTCTTTTTCACCTGTTGATTTTGCATAGGCCCTAAACATCATATTTGTATTAAAAGGCATAGCAACATTTCCATCCTTATCTACGGCAATAATTCCACCTAAGCCATCAACTTCTGCAAGTTTTTTATTTATAACTAAATTTGAAGCTTCTTCTAAGCTCATACCCTTATACTCCATTAAAGCAGAAATGTCATGAGCTACAGCATATCTAATGAAGAATTCACCATGTCCAGTGGCGGAAACCGCACAAGTATTATTGTTAGCATAATTTCCTGCACCAATAATTGGTGAATCGCCAATTCTACCGTATTTTTTATTGGTTCTACCACCGGTTGATGTTCCGGCTGCCAGATTACCATATTTATCAAGAACAACACAACCAACCGTTCCGTGTTTTTCTGATTTCAATACATTTTGTAGGCTTTTCCATCTTTTTTCAGTAAAGAAATAAGAAGAATCAACAATTTCTATTCCTTGTTTTTCAGCAAATTGAGAAGCTCCGTTACCCGAAAGTAGAACGTGCTCGGAGTTTAGCATTACTTCAATCGCTAACGAAATAGGATTTTTTACATCATCTACTCCTGCAACAGCTCCGGCATTTAGATCCCAACCCTGCATTATTGAAGCATCCAGTTCATTTCTTCCATCATGGGTAAAAACGGCACCTTTACCAGCATTAAATAATGGGCAATCTTCTAAAAAAATTATGGTTTTTTCAATAGCCTCAAGGCAAGTTCCTCCGTTTTTAAGTATATTTTCTCCAATAGTTAACGCTTGGTTTAACTTTTCTTTGTATTCTTTTTGTTGTTCCTCATTTATATCTCTGTTACTTGCATTTCCTGCACCTCCATGTATGACAATTACATATTCAGGTTTAGATGAAGGTTCCTCTGTAGAACAGTTTACTGCAAGAACTGATAAGGTTAATAGTAGAATTGTTTGTGTTATTCTTGTTTTCATGTGGTGTATTCTTTAGCAATTACTTAATAGGTTTTTATAATATTCTAATAATTGACTCTAAAGATATAAAATGAAATCTATACTCCAAATTAGTTCATTGACTCGAAAAAAATATAGGGTATTTTTACAGACTGTAATGATTGACTTTACTTACTGTTAATAAAGAATTTCTCAATCATTTCAAGTAAAGCGTATGATTTTATAGGTTTAGGTATGTATTCGTTGCATCCTGCATCAATACAAATATCTCGTTCGTTTTTTAAAATAAATGCAGATTGAGCAATTATTGGTAAATGTGGTTTAAAAGCTTTTATTTTTTTTGTTGCTTCAATACCATCAAGAACAGGCATTTTAATATCCATTAAGACCAGATCATAATCTATCTTTAAGCACTTTTCTACTGCATCTTCGCCGTTTCTAACCCAGTCTAAACATACATGCGTTCGAACTAATGATGCTTTAATTACTTCGTAATTGGATACTTCATCTTCTGCAATTAATACCTTCTTTCCAACCCAATTATAAGTTGTTTTTTGACTGTTTTTATTTCCAATCTCAAGAAATGTTACTTTATTAGGTAAGGAAAAATAGAATATGGAACCTATTCCTAAGTTTGATTCAACCCAAATATTACCACCTAAAAGGTTTACCAGTCTTTTGGTAATAGTAAGACCAATACCTGTTCCTCTATACAACGTTGTGCGATCTTCTATTTTAGTAAAATGATTAAATATTGTATCTAACTTTTCTTCAGGTATACCAATTCCAGTATCTCTAACATAAAAAATGGGTTCATCATGTTGGTTAATGTCAAAACCAAATTCAATAAATCCTTTGTGAGTATATTTTAATGCATTATTTAATAAATGATTAAAGACCTGATTAAATCTAAATTCGTCTGTTTCAATATAGGCAATAGAATCGCCAAATGGATTATGAAGAAGTAATTCAACATTTTTTTTATTTCTCGATTGTTCTTTCGCGAATTGTTCGTACAACTCATTTAAAATTTTGGAAATATTAAATTTTCTATTGTTTATTTTTAAATTACCACTATCTAGTTGAGCCATATCAATAATATCGTCGATAAGCTTAAGTAACATATTACTGCTTTCAGATACTTGTTCAGCAAATTCTTTACGTGTTTGTTGATCAGTAGTTGATTCAGCAATTAGTTCAGAAAATCCGATTATAGCATTCAATGGAGTACGTATTTCATGTGACATATTTGTAAGAAATGCCGATTTTAATTTGTCTGACTCTTCTGCTTTCAGTTTTGCTACCTCAAGTTTATTTCTAGATTCGACCCATTCCGTAATATCTTCGCCCATACCTAATATAAAAACCGGATTCCCGTGTTTATCCTTTATTACTGTAGCAACCAGTTTTAACCAAATTTTGTTTTGATTTTTTGTTAAATAAACTGCTTCGGTTACATGTTTATCTAGTTTAGAATCAAACATATCCTGAATTATCTTTTTAGCATTTTCACCATTGCTTTCAGGTATTAAATCAAGATAAGTTTTATTACTTAGATCATCCGGATTATATCCAAATAGGTCGTGGAAACTTTTATTGTATTTGCGAATTTTTAAATCTTTATCAATTATTCCAATTCCAATCCCGGCTTCCTTAAACATTGATTCAAATAACCGTTCTTTTTCGCTAATATTTCCTCGTGATTTTAATTCTTCGCACTCTTTCTTCAATTTAAAGATTTCTTGTTTTAAATGAAGAACCTCGTCCTCTAGTTGTTCTTTATATATATTTATATCGGAATAACTCATCAAAACTTAAATAATGTTTGTTGAAATCAAAATTCCTTATAATTTTAAATAAGTACAAATAAATCAGTGTTTAATAGGATAGTATTTTGACTAATGATATGATCTATACTTTTATTTAAGTATTTATGTTGATGAACAATTTCTGAGACTTAATGTTAATCAATAAACAATAAACAGTTATTAACCAACTAATTTATTGACATTCGATGGATTTCATAATAACTTTATAAAACCTAACTAAAACTTAAAATTATGGCAGACTTATCGACTAGCTATTTGGGGCTTAAACTCCGTAATCCAATTATTGCAGCAAGTTCAGGATTAACAAATTCAGTGGAGGATATAAAAGAGTTTGAACAAAATGGTGCAGGAGCTGTGGTTCTCAAATCTATCTTTGAAGAAGAGATACGAAGAGAACTCGAAAGAAATCTGGGAGACATGCAAATGGATACATTTTTGTATCCTGAAACAATGGATTATTATGATAATTATGCTGAAGATGATTCACTTACAAATTATCTTCGATTAATACGAGAAGCAAAGCAAGCTGTTGATATTCCAATCATTGCAAGTATAAACTGCGTTACTGCAGATAAATGGCCGTATTATGCCGAAACTTTGCAAGATGCAGGTGCCGATGCATTGGAATTAAACATTTTTGTTATGCCTTCGGATTTTGATAAAACCAAGGATGAAAATGAAAAAGTATATTTTGATGTTGTAAAAGAAGTAAAAAAGCTAGTTAAAATTCCGGTATCACTTAAGATAAGCTATTATTCATCTAACCTCGGATCATTTATACAAAAGTTATCAAAAACAGAAGTTGATGGTTTAGTATTATTTAACCGTTTTTATAGTCCGGATATAGATATTAATAAATTAGACTTATTGTCAACAAATGTAACAAGTACTCCAGTCGAGTTGCCCATATCTCTTCGTTGGATAGGTATTATGCATAACAGAGTTGAGTGCGATTTAGCTGCATCAACTGGGATTCATGATGGAGCAGCAATTATTAAACAGATTCTGGCCGGTACAAATGTTGTTCAAATTGCCTCTGCCTTTTATAAGAATGGTAAGGGTATAATAAAAGATATGCTTCATGATGTTACTACTTGGATGGATTCTAAGGGATTTAAGTCTCTTGAGGATTTTAGAGGGAAAATGAGTCATGAAAAAGCTAAGAATCCTGCTGCTTACGAAAGGATGCAGTTTATGAAATACTTTTCGGGCAAAGGGTTGTAAGTGCAACATAATTAGAGTTAAAGCCTGCTTTTGCGGGCTTTTTTTTGCCAAATAATAGAAATTTGAAGCATTATTTGCATTTTTGTAAATATGTATGCTATTCTTGATATCGAAACTACAGGTTTGAGTCCTTCGAATGAAAAAATTATTGAAATTGCCATTTTTATTCATGATGGTAAAGAGATCATTGAAGAATATACTACCCTTATTAATCCCGAACGAAAAGTACCTTACAATATTACTCGTTTAACAGGAATTACAAATGAAATGGTTGAAGATGCACCAAAATTTTGGGAAATAGCTAAAGATATTGTTTTACTTACCGAAGGAAAATCTATAGTTGCACATAATGCTTCATTTGATTATAATTTTATTAGAAATGAATTTAAAAGTTTAGGATATAGTTTCAAAAGAGATAGGCTTTGTACTGTAAAGTTAAGCCGTAAAATAATTCCCACTCATAGTTCTTATAGTTTAGGTAAACTGTGTCAGGAGTTAGGAATTGAGATTGAAGGAAGACACCGTGCTGCCGGAGATGCATTTGCTACGGTGAAACTATTCGAACATTTGTTAAAGATAAACCCAACCTTGGGAAAAATGGATTCAAGTCGGTTTTATAATATCGATGCCGATATAATAAAAAATCTACCGGAAGAAACTGGAGTCTACTATTTTTATAATAAGGATGGCGATATTATTTATATAGGTAAAAGTAAAGATATTAAAACCAGGGTTTTTTCTCATTTTAGTAATGAAAATTCTGAACGAGCGTTAAAAATGGTTGATGAAATATATGATATTTCATATGAACTAACAGGAAGTGAGTTAATTGCTCTTTTGCTGGAGTCGAATGAAATAAAAGTTCAGAAACCTAAATATAATCGAAGGCAAAGAAGGGTTACGAGTCACTACGGAATATACCAGTATACCGATGAAAACGGTTATTTTTGCTTTAAGGCGGAAGGAGTTAAAGGTGAAATGCCAATAGTTTGTTTTAACTCTGCAAAAGAAACCCGTGAGAGATTATACCAATTATCGGAAAAGTATGGTTTGTGCCAAAAATTATGTGGATTATATGAAGCTTCCGGAGCATGTTTTTATTATCAAATAAAACAATGTAATGGTGCTTGTGTTGGAGAGGAGCCTGTTGTCGATTACAATAAAAAAGTACAGAAAATGCTGGATGATTTATCTTATAGTTGGCAGAGCTTTTATATTATCGATAAAGGTAGAAATAATGATGAAAAAGGAGTTATAAAAGTCGAAAACGGTAAGTATATTGGTTTTGGCTATATAAATTCAGAGTATTTTGAAAACAGTCTTGATAATCTCTCAGATATTATAAAACCCTACCCTGATAATAAAGATGTTCAACAAATAATTCGTACTTATCTTCGTCAACATTCTATTGAAACTATCATAAAATTCTGAAGTTGTTTTCCTAAATTCTAAACAATATTTAGTATCTCTTGTTGAAGTGATACTAAACTATTTGATATGAAACCAAAATATACCAATAAACTGGTTAATGAAACCAGTCCTTATTTATTGCAGCATGCACATAATCCTGTAAACTGGTATCCATGGAATGACGAAGCCTTAAATAAAGCTAAAAAGGAAAATAAGCTTTTGTTAATTAGCATTGGTTATTCAGCATGCCACTGGTGTCATGTAATGGAAAGAGAATCTTTCCATGATGAATCAATTGCTCAGATTATGAATGAAAATTTTATGTGCATTAAAGTAGATCGTGAAGAAAGACCAGATATTGATCAAATTTATATGTATGCAGTTCAATTAATAACAGGAAATGGAGGGTGGCCTTTGAATTGTTTTGCACTACCTGACGGGAGACCCGTTTATGGAGGAACTTACTTTAAACCTGAACAGTGGGAACATATTCTGGAAAGTTTATCAACAACGTATAAAAAAGAACCCGAAAGGTTTGAAAAAGCAGCGAAAGAAATAACAAACGGAATTAATGTTTTTGATGATGTAATTAAGATTAAAGAAGACTTAAGTTTTAATTATGAAGATTTATTGGAAATTATGTCAAAACTTCGTAAAAGCTTTGATCATAAAAATGGAGGGAGTTGGGGCAGTCCAAAGTTTCCAATGCCGGTTAATTATTTCCCGTTAATGCGTTATTATTATCATTCTAAAGATCATGATGTACTTAAACATATTAATCTTACATTAAATAAGCTGGCTACAGGTGGAATTTATGATCAGCTAGGGGGTGGTTTTGCACGTTATTCGGTTGATAAAGAATGGCTAGTTCCTCATTTCGAAAAAATGCTTTACGATAATGCACAATTAGTTAGTTTATATTCTGAAGCCTATAAATTAAATCCGGATATAATTTATAAAAGAGTAGTAACTGAAACATTGGAGTTTGTCGAACGAGAATTATTATCTCCTGAAGGAGGGTTTTATTCAGCTTATGATGCAGATAGTGAAGGTGAGGAGGGTAAGTTTTACATTTGGGATAGATACGAAGTTGATATTTTACTTGGTGAACAATCAAAAGTATTTTGCGATTATTACGATATTTCATTGGCTGGTAATTGGGAAGGTCGAAATATCCTTAATATAAAACATACAAAGGAAGAGATTGCAAACAGATATGATATTTCAATTAAAAAGCTGGATGATATTTTAAATAAGTCAAAACAAGTTCTTTTTGAACAACGTGAAAAAAGAACAAAACCCGGCTTAGATGATAAAACCTTAACATCATGGAATGCTTTAATGGCAAAGGCATTTATTAATGCTTATGATACTTTCAATGAAGAGAAATATCTTATTATCGCACAAAAAAATATTGATTTTCTTGAAAAAAATGTTTTAGATTCAAAACTTCAGCTAAAACGTAACTACAAAAATGGAAAAGCTACTATCAGTGCCTTTTTAGATGATTATGCATTGCTGATCGATGTTTTAATAGAATTATACCAAAATACTTTTAATGAAGATCGCATTAATCTAGCTATAAGTTTAATGGAATTTACGCTTGAACATTTCTTTGATGCTAGCTCCGGAATGTTTTTTTACACATCAAAAAAAGCATCCAAATTAATTAAACGCAGTAAAGAGTTAAATGATAATGTAATACCAGCGTCAAATTCGATTATGGCTTCTAATCTGTTTAAGCTAGGTCATTTATTTTTAAAGCAAGAATATATAGATATTTCAGAGCAAATGCTTATTAATATGAAAGATAAAGTTATGAGAAACCCATCATATTATGGCAATTGGTTTAATTTAATAATTCAACATGTTCATAAGCCTCATGAGATTTGTATAGTTGGTGATAATGCTGTTGAGAATAAAAAGGAGTTTAATAAATTCTATCTTCCAAATACAATTTTTGCAGGAGGAACGTTAGGGAATATTCCTCTGTTAGAAAATAGATATTCCGAAGGAAAAATGAGCATTTATGTTTGTAAAAACAATGTTTGTAATAAACCTGTAAAATCTGTTAAGGAAGCTTTAGAGCTGATTTCAAGTTAACACACATATTCGGCTGTAGTTTGAAATTAATCCAATAATTAGTATATTTAAGGTTCATTGTTTGCAAGATTTGAACCCTAAATTACTTAAATAAAGATGAATAAGAAGATTCTTATCCCAATCATTCTGTTTGGATTAGTATTGCTTACATTGTTAGGAAGCTGGCTTTTATGGTCTTTAAAAGATAAAAAGCCTCTAAATGTATATATACTTGATAAAACTGTTCCTACTTTCGAAAGGACTGAACATAAATCTTTTAATTGGATATTAAATCATAATCGTTATACAAAAGCAAATGGGGATTTATATGATATAAATACCGATTATTATGGATTTTTCCCATTAAATAGTAAAACACAAGAATTCGATTTTAAAAGTATTCGAATACATGAAATTGAAGACATTGCTAACAATATGGATATGTTATATTATACCGATACATACGGAGTATATTATAATGAATGGTATAAGAAAGGAACTAAAGATGTAAAACATACTCAAAAGGTTTATGGAGGATTAAATCAGAATGATTATTTGTTACTTAGGGAAATGAAGGAGCAAAATAAGCTTATAATAACTGAATTTAATTTATATAATGCTCCGACAAATGGATTAATTCGAGAAAAAGTTGAAAACTTATTTGGTTTGAAATGGAGTGGCTGGACTGGTAAGTATTATAATAGCTTGGATACCGTAAATGGGAAATTTCCCCAATGGATTGTAAACTTATATATGGAACAAAACAATAACCAATGGCCCTTTAAAAATGCTGGTATCGTTTTAGTTCATAAATTCGGAACTATTGCTGTGCTTGAACAGGAAACACACCTTACGCAAGAAGTTC
Source organism: Bacteroidales bacterium (assembly GCA_028282585.1). GTDB lineage: Bacteria > Bacteroidota > Bacteroidia > Bacteroidales > UBA12077 > UBA12077. Next base: position 66,436 of record JANQHR010000144.1, read on the forward strand.
CGTATATTCTTACAAAACAAGAAACTCGGGAAAGGTTTGGTCTGCCTGAAAAGGTGCATTATCCTCAATGGTTCGATATAACTTTTTCGGAAGAACAAAATAATGTATTAGCCGACTTTAAAATACATGTAAACTCAAGAGGTGATTCTATTTTAAGGCACTACAACTTGAAACCTGTATTTCCTGCAGTGATTGAAAGTAAAACAGATCGCCTTTTTTATTACTTTGGAGGTGATTTTGCTGAAAATAACGTAAATAGTAAAACTGCATTTTTTGAAGGATATCATAGCCTTGTGTCTGTTCTAAAAAGCGACAATTATAAACATACAGATAAATTTTACTGGCAGTTTTATGTTCCCATGATGACACAAATTTTAGAGGATTATTATAATAGTCTGGAAAAATAATATTATAAACAGTTTTGAGATGTCATACTTGCAAGTATGACATTTTTTATAATAAAAATTATTTCCCTGAATATTCAAATTTGATTAGTTTGGGCTTGATTTTTGCTTCAAAACTTACTTAACTTAAAACGAAAATATGAAAAAGATTTTGATTTATTTAGCCTTGTTTATCTTAATTACATTTGCCTCATGTGCAAATAAAGAATCAGTTGAAGCATGCCTTGATGGATATACCTATCGTTTTTGGGGAGGATTATGGCATGGAATTATTGCCCCAATTGATTTAGTAATTTCTTTGTTTAGGGATGATGTAACTGTTTATGCCCAAAATAATAATGGAGCCTGGTATGCATTCGGGTTTATCCTTGGAAGCGGCGGCTGGGGAATACTAGGTAGTAAAGGTGCGTGCAAAGGTAGAAAAATTAGAAATAAAGAATTTGAAGAATAATTAAAACTATTAACATTTAAAAACAAAAATTCGATGAGAAAGCTTAATTTATTAACATTAACCTTATTGCTGTTAATTACCACACCTTCCATAGCACAGACATATATTATTCAAGCAAAGCCATGGGATTCAAAGGAATGGGGCTATATTAATTTAGATGGAGAATATTTAATTCATCCACAATTTAGGAAGTGTTATGAATTTTCGGAAAGTGGTTATGCTCCGATTTATGAAAAAAAGAAAGGATACTATTTTATAAATATTAAAGGAGAGAAATTACCTACTGAAATAACAAACTTTAAGTTAAAACAAATGTTTGGTTTTGGTACTCAAGGATTCAAAGAAGGAATGGTTCCGGTTCTTGTAAAAGAAAAATGGGGATTTTTAAATAAAACAGGAAAACTTGTAATTCAACCAAAATATGATAAAGTTTCAAGATTTGAAGAGGGATACTCTATTGCTAAAACAGGAGAGCAATTTTTTATTTTAGACAAAATTGGAAATGAAACTTTAGTTCAGGTTCCCAATATTGTAGATATTAGAGTTTTTTCCGAAGGTATGGCGCCTTTTAAAACTAAAGATGGATATTACGGATTTATCGGAACCGATGGCACGGTAAAAATAGAAGCCCAATTTTTAAGTGTTGGTTATTTTAATATAGGAGTAGCCTGGGCTAAAACAAAATATGAAACTATTGGATATTTGGATATTTCTGGCGAATGGATCATGCAACCACAGTTTTTCACTGTAAATGATTTTGATCCTGAAACGAAGTTAGCTAAGATTAAACAAGGAGATAAATGGGTGTATCTTACGCTTAATGGAGATATTATAGAATTTAAGGAATCAGATGTTATTTCAGAATTTTACCAAGGTTTAGCAAAAGGAAAGAAATTTAATAAATTCGGATTTTATAATTCAAATATGGAATGGGTAATTGAGCCAAGATTTGATAGCGTTAGAAACTTTAAAAATGGTTATGCTGCTGTTAAGCAAGGAGATAAATGGGGTATTATTGATAAAAAAGGTAATTGGATTATAGAACCGACGTATGCAGCTTTAAAAGATGTGGAAAAAATAATTTAATCTAAAGCAAGATATTAAACGCGGATACTTTTTCCGCGTTTTTTTGTTTATTATTGAAGATGATAAAAGTGCAAACTAATAAAATATATTAAAACGTGAAGGGAATATTAATTTTATTGGTAAGTGTGTTAATTTCAACAAGCTTAAGTGCTCAAATCTGGAAAGAATTAAAAGAAGCAGCGGAAGAGGTAATTGAGGAAACTAACACATCTGAGCTTACTGAAGAAGAAGTAGGAAAAGCTTTAAAAGAAGCATTGACTATTGGAATTGAAAAAGGAGTGGATCGGGTATCAAAAGTAGACGGTTATTTTAAAGATCCTGAGATTAAAATTATAATGCCTGAAGAAGCAAAAGTTGTTGAAGAAAAGCTTCGAATGTTGGGGCAGGATAAATTAGTGGATGATGCTATTGAGTCAATGAATAGAGCTGCTGAAGATGCTGCTACCGCAGCGAAAGATATTTTTATTACTGCGATAAAAAATCTAACCTTGAAGGACGTAATGAATATTTTAAACGGCGAAGATAATGCTGCTACGTTATATCTGGAAAATAATACTCGCAATAAGTTAGTTGATAAATTCAAACCAATAATAAAGGTTTCACTTGAAAAAGTAGGAGCAACAAAGTATTGGAATTCTGTTTTTACTTACTACAATAAACTTCCATTTGTAAAAAAGGTTAATCCAGACCTTGATGATTATGTTACTGATAGGGCAATTGATGGATTATTTGTGCAAATTGCAAAAGAAGAGAAGGAAATCAGAAAGAATCCTGCGGCTAGAGTAACAGATCTGCTAAAAAAAGTATTTGGGTAATCGATTTAATTCCTAATACTTAAAATTAATTAAAACTTAATATTTGGAAAACGCTTATTATTAAGGTTCTACAATGCTATTTTATCCTAAATGGCTACAGACTAGCCCTGTGGATGGATAAAGGTTTTGTAATTCACTTATAAATCATTAGTTTAGAATGATATTATGAATTTTAAATCTTCACATATATAATGGATACAATTACCTCGTTAGACCAAATGGTTGAGCATATATGCGAATTAAAGATTAATAGAAAAATCGCGGTTACGGTCGCTGAAGACGAAAACACGATCGGAGCTTTAATTGAAGCACAGGAAAGAGGATTTGCTACACCAATACTTATTGGCAATAAAAATAAAATTAAGGATGTATTATTTGAAGAAAATGCTAAACCTAAAGATTTTCAAATTATCGATGTTCAGGATCACTCAGCAGCAGCAAAGTTAGCAGTAAAGATGGTTCATGATGGCAAAGCAGATGTATTAATGAAAGGTTTAATTAGTACAGACAAATTTCTGCGAGCCGTTTTAGATAAAGATAAAGGGTTACTGCCAAAAAAAGGAATAATGAGCTACGTGTGTGCGTTAGATCTTCCTCAATATGATAAGCTTTTATTTGTATCGGATACTGCTGTTTTACCTTACCCAAATTTATCAGAAAAAATTGCGATGGTAAAATATACTATTCAGATGACAAAAAAGTTTGGAATTGAAAATCCTAAAATTGCTTTAATTGGAGCATCAGAAAAAGTAAATGATAAATTTCATTATAGCACAGATTATACGCAAATTTGCAAAATGGTGGATCGTGGGCAAATTCCAAAATGTACCATTGATGGGCCTTTAGATATATTTCTGGCTTGTGATATTGAAAGCGTGCGAATCAAAGGTGTTCCAACACCAATAAACGGAGAGGCAGATGCTTTGATATTTCCTTCACTCGAATCAGCAAATAGCTTTTATAAGGGTTTAATGTTATTTGGAGGAGGCGAACTGGCAGGTCTTATTCAGGGTACTATTAAACCGGTAATTGTAATGTCTCGAAGTGAAAGCCAAACGTCTAAATTTTATTGCATTGCATTGTCTTGTTTAATGGCCTAGAAGTTTCAATAATTAACAAAATTTAAGAAAGAGCTTCAACAACAATTGAAGCTTTTCTTTTATCTTTGAAAATAAAAATAAATATATGTCACATAAACTTAATATATCATGTATACAGGCTGATTTGGCCTGGGAAAATGTAGATCAGAATTTAAAACATTTTGAAAAAAAGTTTGAAAGATTACCTGCAGAATCAGAAATTGTTATTTTACCGGAAATGTTTACAACAGGTTTCTCAATGAATTCAACCAGTTTAGCTGAACCAATGGATGGAAAAACATTTCAATGGATGAAAGATCAGGCAAATCGGATTGATAAAATAATTCTAGGAAGTGCAATAATAAAGGAAAATGATAATTTTTACAACAGGTGTATAACCATGTTCCCAAATGGAGAGTATTATTCTTATGATAAGGGACATCTGTTTCGTATGGAAAAAGAAGATCAGGGATATACTAAAGGTACGAGTAAAACCATTTTTAAACATAACGGATGGAGAATTTCTACTCTAATATGTTATGATTTGCGTTTTCCTGTATGGAGCAGAAACCGGAATGATTACGACATGTTGATTTACATTGCTAGTTGGCCGGAGAGCAGAAGAGAAGTCTGGAATACTTTATTGAAAGCCAGAGCAATAGAAAATCAGGCTTACGTAGTTGGAGTAAACAGAATAGGAAAAGATGGTGAGGGAATAAGTTATTCGGGAGATACGGTTATAATTAATGCAAAGGGCCAGATAATAAAAAAAGCAACTGATTATAAAGAGGAAATAATAAGTGCTGAATTATCATTAGAAGAGTTGGAATTATTTAGAGAAAAGTTTCCGGTTTTTCTTGATGCAGACGATTTTAAATTATTGTAGTAATGTTACCTAAAATAAATTTTGATAAAAAAACCGAAGGAAAAATTACTGATAGAGAGCGAAAGAAAATTATAAATAAATATCGGGAATTACTTCACTTATCGGAAGACTTTACCAAAAAAAAGGAAGTTGAGCTTATACGTAAAGCTTTTGATTTGGCACTAGATGCATCCGAAGAAAAACGTTTGCCATCTGGAGATCCTGAAATTATTGATACCCTGGAAGTTGCAATTGTTATTGTTAGTGAAATTGGTTTAGGAACCAGATCTGTTGTTTCTTCACTGCTTTATCATTCGGTTTTAGACGGTAAAATTACTTTAGATGAGGTAGAGAAGGAATTTGACAAAACCATTCGAATAATTGTCGATGGTTTGGTTAAGATATCAGATATCAATACAAAAACATCTGCAAATCAGGTTGAAAACTTTAGACAGTTATTATTAACACTTGCTGAAGATGTAAGAGTAATCTTAATTAAACTAGCCATATTATTAAACCATATGAGAAGTTTAAATAATATGCCTGAGGATTACCAGATTAAAACATCTTTGGAAACTTTTTCACTTTATGCTCCATTGGCTCATCGATTAGGATTATATAATATAAAATCCGAATTGGAAAACTTATCGATGAAATATACTGAAAAAGAGAAGTATAAGGAAATCATAAAAAAGTTAAAGAATACAACAGCAAAACGAGAGCGATTTATAAAGAAATTTGTTTCGCCAATAGAAAAGGTTTTAAAAGACGAGGGATATGATTATGAAATAAAAGGACGTCCAAAGTCGGTATATTCGATTTGGCAAAAAATGAAAAAGCAAAATGTTGAATTTGAAGAAGTTTACGATATATTTGCAATTCGCATTATCTTGAATTCAAAGCCATCCAAAGAAAAAGCCCATTGTTGGAGAGTTTATTCGGTTGTTACCGATTTTTATCAACCAAACCCTAAGCGATTAAGGGATTGGATCTCTATACCGAAATCCAATGGTTATGAGTCATTACATACTACCGTGGTGGGTCCGGAAAGTAAGTGGGTAGAGGTTCAAATAAGAACCAAACGCATGGATGAAATTGCAGAAAAGGGATATGCAGCACATTGGCGATATAAAGGTGTAAAAGCTGAAAAAGGCATTGACCAATGGATGCAAAAGGTAAGAGATGTAATTGAAGCCAATGGTGCTGAAAATGGTGAAACAATTGATGACCTTAAGCTAAATCTTTATAATAAGGAAGTCTTTGTTTTTACACCAAATGGCGACTTAAAAAAACTTCCGGCAGGAGCAACGGTTTTGGATTTTGCTTATGACATCCACTCTGATGTTGGTAATCAATGTGTTGGCGCCATGATTAACCATAAAAATGTTACTATTAAACAACAATTACAAAATGGTGATCAGATTAGTATTGTAACATCAAAAACACAGAAACCGAAATCGGATTGGTTAAATTTTGTTGTTACTTCAAAGGCTAAAACTAAAATAAAATCAACTTTACGTGAGGAGAGATTTAAAGAAGCTGAATCTGGAAAGGAATTATTAAAAAGAAGGCTTAAAAATTGGAAAATTAAATTTGAAGATGCTCTAATAGATAAATTAGTTAAATATTATAAGCTAAAAGCTCCTGTTGACTTGTACTATGCAATCGCAACACAGAAAGTTGATATTTCTGGGATAAAGGATTATTTAACTGAATCAAAAGAAGAAGAACTTCCAGTTAACGAGATTGAAGAAAAAATAGAGACGCAAGAGGTTGATAAGAAATCATCATACCAGAGTGATTTTCTGATTATTGACAATAAGATTGAAAATGTTGATTATAAATTGGCAAAATGTTGTAATCCAATTTTTGGAGACTCTATTTTTGGCTTTGTTACTGTAAGTGAGGGAATAAAAATACATAGAACAAGTTGTCCGAATGCACGGCAAATGATTGAGAGGTATAATTATAGAATAATTAAAGCACAGTGGACAAAATCGGCTGCAAAACAATCATTTCAGGCAACTATTAAAGTTTCAGGGGTTGATGAAATTGGAATGTTGAATAAGATCACAGATATAATCTCAAAAGATCTAAGAGTTAGGATGAGATCTATTTCCATGGATTCAAACGAAGGAATGTTTGATGGTAAACTAAAACTATTTGTGGATAGTACAAAGCATCTTGATATGCTAATGTCCAAGCTAAAACGAGAAAAAGGAATTTTAAAAGTTACGCGCGTTGATTCGGAAGAGAATTAATAAAAGCAAATTAGTAAATGGTAAATAGGTGAATTAGTATAATAAGATAAAAGCGAATGTAACAAGTTATAATCTTTCAATATTACCAATTCACTATTTCACAAATTAGCAATAATTAATAAATTTGTATTACAATAAACAAAAAGCTATTATCGTTGGTTTAATTGTTAAATAAGGGCATTATGAAAGTTATATTAGTGACTATATTATTTTTATTAACAATTGTTTTGTCTGGTTTCTCACAGGTTTTCCCGTTATTACCGAAATATTACCAACCTTTGGATTCTACAGTTTTAGGTAATAATAATGAGGAAGAACAAGAGAAAAAGGAAACTTTATTGAAACGACATGAAAAGGTTTTGTATTCTGTTGCAATGGGAACGGGATTTTCAAGTTTCGGTAATGATCTTTCAATGATGAATACTTATATTGCACCAACCGTTGATTATCAGGTAAATTCCAAACTTAATGTTACTGTAACAGGCATTATAATGCAAAACAACTTTAATGGTTTAGAAGAATTTTATGGTAATGCTCCTGGATATTCATACAGTTCAAATACATCAAATTATGGCATTTCAGGTACTGCTTATTATCAGTTAAATGATAAATGGAGTATATGGGGTGATGGGGCTTATCTGGAGAACCAATCCATATTTAACGATTATCGGGCTGACGCTTATGACAATGATTACAAAACTATTTCTTTGGGGGTGGGATACAAGATAAATGATAAAGTACAATTTCATTTTCAATATAGATACTCGAATGGATTAAACCCGGCATATAATTATTCTTCACCTTTTTACAATAGGACATATAACCCTTACAGATCTAATTTCGATATTTGGGATTATTAAATGATCTGGTTTAAAGAAAATACTTATTTAATTACAGTAGTTCTTGTAATTATTAGTTTATCTGTAAAATCGCAAACTACAATTTCACAATTCCCTGTATTTCAGCCTGACGAACGAATAACCTATTCTGCTGTATATAATTGGGGATTTATTTGGTTAAAAGCAGGAAAGGTTGAATTTAAAGTAACGAAAACCAAATATAAGGATAACGAAGCATACCATTTAAATGCTTTTGGAACTAGTCTTCCATCTTATGATTGGTTATTTAAAGTTCGTGATTATTTTCAGTCATACGTGAGAACTGATAATTTAGCTCCATTATATTTTGATAGAAATACTTATGAAGGTGGATATTATGTCCAAAATCAGTTTATATTTAATTATAAGGATAGTCTGATATATACCCAAACGCAAAATTCCAATAAACCATACTCTGAGGATACACTTAAAATGCAAAAGAATATTTACGATGTTATTTCAGGGGTATATTATATAAGGAACCTTGATTTTGATAAATACGAAATTAACGATACTATTCCAGTTCGTATGATAATCGATAACGAAATATTTGATTTATATATCAGGTATTTAGGGAAAGAAGTATTAAAAACTCATGACAAGCGAAAGTTCAATACCATAAAATTTTCTGCTCTGCTAGTTGAAGGAACCATATTCAAAGGGGGAGAGGATTTATATGTTTGGGTAAGTGATGATTTAAATCGAATTCCAATACTTGTTGAGGCTAAAATATTGATCGGCTCTGTAAAAGCTACATTAGTTGGAATAGAAAATCAGAAGTTTCCGCTTTCTTCAGAAATAGTTCAAGAATAATATATTAAATAATCGAATTGAAATGATAGTAAGGATTGTAATGATTGAAAATTCTTGTTAAATTATAAAATGATATCTTTATAGAATACAATAACTTTTAACATGACAATGGAAGGCGATTGGGTAAAATTTAAAAAAGAACTAAGATAAAGGTTAAAGAAATTCGCTCTGGGAATTACTAGGTTAGTTCAGAACTTACCAAAAACTTCTGAAGCAAAAACTATAGGTAATCAGTTGTTAAAATCGGGAACTTCGACTTATGCAAATTATAGAGCGGCTTTAAGAGGACGTTCAAAAGCAGAATTCTTTAGTAAATTATCTATCTCAGTTGAAGAAGCGGATGAAACTGAAATGTGGTTGGAAATATTAATAGAGTCAGAAATATCTAATGATCAGGAAACTATAAGACTGCATAAAGAAAGCTTCGAATTATTAAAAATTCTATCTCACCTAAGAAAAACTGTTGGAAATAAATAATTATTATTCAAACTCCACAATCCTCTTAATCTTTCAATCTATCTAAGTTTAAAAAGAAATTAAAAATCAGATGGAAATCCCATGCTATAATTCCGAAGTTCATAAATTTTATACTAATTTTGCCGGAAATTGAAAAACAGTAATTCATAACTAAAATAGTTAATAATGCATAACACGGTTAAGGTTACAGATAAAATTTACTGGCTTGGAGCCAATGATAGAAGAACACATTTATTTGAAAATATGTGGCCAATTCCAAATGGTGTTTCATACAACTCATATTTAATTATAGATGAAAAGATTGCTTTGGTCGATACTTTGGAGTTTGGCTCTTCCGATGATTATCTTGAAAAAATAGAAAATCTTATCGATGGAAAACCAATTGATTACCTAATTATTAATCATATGGAGCCAGATCATTCGGGAGCTGTTAAAACCATTGTTGAAAAATATCCTAATATTAAGTTAGTGGGTAATTTAAAGACATTCAAAATAGTCGATTCTTACTTTGGATATAAAGAAAAGCAATATCAGGTGGAAGATGGAGATGAGCTTAGCTTAGGACACCATAAATTAAAGTTTGTAATGACTCCCTGGGTACATTGGCCAGAAACAATGATGACATATGATTTAACAGAGAAAGTTTTATTTTCGGGTGATGCTTTTGGTACATTTGGTTCTTTAGATGGTGGAATATTCGATGATGAAATTGAGTTTGAAGAATACTATCAGGTTGAAATGCGCAGGTATTTCTCGAATATTGTGGGAAAGTACAGCAACATGGTTCAGAAAGCATTTAAAAAGCTGGAAGGGATTGATGTAAAATATATATGTGCAACTCATGGACCTATATGGAGAACAGATGTAAATAAGGTTTTATCACTTTACGATAGATGGAGTAAATTCGAAGCAGAAAATGGTGTTGTTATTATTTATGGTTCAATGTATGGAAATACAGCTAAACTGGCAGATTGCATTGCTCGTAAGTTGTCTGAAGAAGGCATTAAGAGGATCAGAATTTATGATGCATCAAAAACTCACTTATCGTATTTGATTAATGAGATTTGGCAATATAAAGGTGTTATTCTAGGTAGTTGCGCATATAATTCTGGAATGTTACCAACAATGGAAAATTTAACAAGAAATCTTGAGCATATCGGTTTAAAGAATCGTTATTTAGGTGTATTTGGTTCTTATAGCTGGAATGGAGGAGGAGCAAAAGCTTTATTTAAATTTCAGGAAAATATGAATTGGGATTTAGTTGTTGATCCAGTTGATACTAGAGGAATCCCGGGAAATGAATCATTTGAAAGATGTGAAACTATAGCGAAAGCAATGGCAGAGAAATTAAAAACATAAAATAAAAATTTATCAATTTAGAAAGGGCTTGAAATAATTCAACGCCCTTTTTTATTTGTTTCAAGAAGATTCTTTATTTTTATTGGCAGTAAAAAATAAAATATATGGATATTAATTTAAATACAGGAATAACATATACAGCAACGCAAGTTGTTGAGAAAAAAGATACTGCAGCGGAGTATGGATCAGGCTTAGTTGAGGTTTTTGCGACTCCTGCGATGATTGCTCTTATGGAAAACGCTGCTTTAAAAACAGTATTACCGTATCTGGGTGATGAATACAATACGGTTGGGTTTGAAGTTAATGTCAGACATTTAAAGCCAACACCAGTCGGAATGAAGGTTGAATGCACAGCAACTTTGATTGAAGTTGATGGAAAAAAACTGATTTTTTCTGTTACAGCAAATGATGAAGAAGGTAGGATCGGAGAAGGAACACATATACGTTACGTTATTAACTCAAAGAAATTCATGAATAAATTAAAACAAAAATAAAATACTATGACACGAAAATTGATCATTACCCTATCTATCTTATTTACTGTTAATAATTTAATAGCTCAAGAATTAATAAAGCTTCCCGCTCCTCAAAAAACAGGAGGTATGCCTTTAATGCAAGCTTTAAATGAAAGAAGCTCAAGCCGGGATTTCATAGATAAAGATTTATCAGAACAACAACTGTCCAATTTATTATGGGCTGCATTTGGTATTAATAGAAAAGATATAAAAAAACGAACTGCACCTACTTCTCAAAATAATCAGGATATTGAGATTTATCTAACGACAAAAAAAGGATTATTTCTTTACAAACCTGAAGAGCATGCTTTAGAGAAAAAATCAGATAGAGATATTAGAGAAGTAACAGGCGAACAAGATTTTGTGAAAGCAGCTGCTGTAAACCTAGTCTACGTTTCAAATTTTAGTAAGTTAGGTGATAGTCCAATAGAGGTTAAAAGAATGATAGCTGCGACACACTCTGGATTTATTGGGCAGAACGTATACCTGTATTGTGCATCGGAAGGGTTAATTTCTGTGTTCAGAGCATGGATTGATAAAGATAAAATTAAAGAAGCGCTAAAATTACCAAAAGGGTTTGAAGTGATCTATAGTCAAACTGTTGGATATTCTAAATAGTAATTTAAGGCAGTTAGCCAGTTATGAAATACAATTTTGACAATATCATTAATAGGGAGAACACTGCTTCAGTTAAATATGATTTACGAAAGGAGATATTCCAGAAAGAAGATGTAATCCCAATGTGGGTTGCCGATATGGATTTTAAAACACCAGATTTTATTATCAAGGCTATAAAAGAAAGGTTAAATCACGAAGTATTTGGATATAGTATCCGGCCAAGATCATATTTTCAGTCTATTATTGATTGGGTAAAACGCAGGCATAATTGGGAAATTAAAGAAGAATGGATATCATTTAGTCCTGGAATAGTACCTGCAATTAATATGGCTGTTCTGGCATATACAAGCCCAGGAGATAAAATTATAATACAACCTCCGGTTTATCATCCGTTTTTTTATGCGATTAAAAATAATGATAGAGAATTAGTTGAGAATCCTTTAAATCTTAAAGGCGGAAGATATCATATGAATTTTAAGGATTTAGTTGATAAACTGAGAGATGCAAAGATGTTAGTTCTTTCTAATCCCCATAATCCGGGAGGTTCAGTTTGGACAAAAGATGAGTTAGAAAAACTGGGAGAGCTATGCGTTAAGTACAACGTATTGATAATGTCCGACGAGATTCATGCTGATTTGATTTACAAAAACTACCGTTATACACCATTAGCTTCGATATCAAGTGAGATTGCAAATCATACAGTTACATTTATTGCTCCTAGCAAGACTTTTAATATGGCTGCTTTAGCTACCTCCTCTGTTATTTCATCAAACAAAGAATTAAAGGAAAAGTATGATAAAGTTCTGGATGCCATTCATATTGGAATGGGAAACGTATTTGGAACAGTAGCATCAGAGGCTGCATATACACATGGAGATAAATGGCTCGATCAGCTTATGGAGTACTTAGAAACGAATCTGGACCTGGTAGAAGATTATTTAAAAGAAAAAGTACCACAAATAAAAATGATTCGCCCGGAAGGAACTTATTTGGTTTGGCTTGATTGTTCCGATTTAAACTTAAAAGGGAAAGATTTAAAAGATTTTATGATTAAAGATGCAGGTTTAGGCTTTAATGATGGAAGGATGTTTGGTACGGGTGGTGAGGGTTATATGCGAATGAATATCGCTTGTCCCAAACAAATTGTTTTAGATGCTTTAATAAGATTGGAGAAGGCAATTAGTAATCATAATTCGAATGTCTGATAAGGGTTTTGAAATTAAAGTTTTAATTCCAACAGAGGATGGAATTACTATTTCTGAGAATAATTTAGATGAAGTTAAATATTATTTAATGTATAATATTAGTAACAGAAGTTATCAGTTAGCAGGTAAAACAAAAGTTGCTGCGTTATTAGCCGAAGGAGAATTTGGAGATAATCTGGCTCAATGGATTGCAAAAGAAAAATTGGATATAGTCGTTTCTAAATCTGATATAAGTAACATTGGAATAAGGAAAAGAAAACCGATGCACGATGATATAGGGGATGAGTTGAATTTGCTAATAGATATGATAGATCAAAAAAAGGAGCTTATTTAGCTCCTTTCTTAATTTAAGGTGTATTTTTATTATACTATATTCTATTCTATTCTTCTTCTTCACCCACTTCGTTTTCGTCTTCATCATCATCCAGAGCCGAAACCAAACCTCCAGTTAATTTACCATCCATTTTTTTTATGAAGCTTTCCTGTTGCTTTTTTAAACGTTCATATTCTTCAACTTTTTTCTCAAGTTCGGCTTCACGGCGTGCAGATTCTTCTTGAGTAGCTTGTAATTCTTCCATATTTTGACGCATTTCCTCTTCTTGGGCACGCATTTCTTCTGCTTGTTGTCTGGTTCTTTCAAGAAGTTCAGATGTTCTAATGTTTACCTTAACCGTAGATAATGTTGAAGCAATGTTTTCACCAATTTTTTCTACAAATTCAATTTGATATTTTTCAAATTCTCTGAAAGAAGCCATTTCTATAACTCCATATACTTGATCATTTACAACCAATGGAACAATTAAAATACTTTTCGGATTGTCATCACCTAAACCCGAAGTAATAGTAATATAATCATTAGGAATATCTGTAATATAAATTGTTTCTGCTTCTTGTATTGCTCTTCCTACCAAACCAACACCCATTTCTATCTTTTTCTCAAGAAATTTTTTACGATTAAAAGCATAAGCAGAAGCCATTTCAATGAACTTATTGTTTTCATCATCATCATTTATAACAAATAAACCTCCTTGATTAGCGTCACAATATTTTACCAGATTACTAATAACATCATAAGAAAGCTTCTCTATATTATCGTTATTCTGTCTTAAAATGTCACTGAATTTAGCAATACCTTGTGATGCCCAGTTTCTTTGGTCGTCTTCTTTTTTTCTCCTTTTTTCTTCTTGTGTTGCATGCTTAAGGTTAGTGCGCATTTCCAATAATGCATTTCCCAGATCATCTTGCTCGCTTAATGGCACAAAAGGACTATCAAAATTACTTTTTCCAATTTCTATTGAGAAATCGGTTGTTTCCTTCAATCCCCTGATTAAAGCATTTAAGGCAGCAGCCATTTCTCCAATTTCATCGTTTCGTTCCTTTATTTGTTTATTAGGCATTACGCCTTGTCCCATTTGAATTAAGTTGTTCTTTATCTTTATAATTGGTTTTATAATAAGTTGAGCTAATATAAGTGCTATTATAACTGAAATTATAACAACCACAACACCAGCCATAAAAATGAAGTCCTCAAGACTTTTAAATGATTCTTCCATTTGGGCACTGGCTTCTTCAATTTTTGTCTCATGGATATTAGTTAAGTTAGTAAGATCTTCTATTAATTTATCACTTAATACAATAATATCACCACCTTTTTCAACTTTCGTATATACATCTGTCATTAATAAGAAAAAATCATCATAACTTTCCATTGTACTTAGCTTATTCATTATGTCCTGGTGCATCGGAAATAAAGTGTCTGTAATGGAAACATAAATTTTTTCATAAGCTTCTATTTCGGTGGGATCCCAATTTATTGATATTTCTAAGATTTTATCGTTTAAGTCAGGGATTTCAGTTTGATGTAAATCAATTAACTTCTTTTTATCTGGAGTATCTGGTTGTTTCTCGATGTAAACCCAATTTTTAATTAACATTTTTGATGAAATCATAGCGTTTGATAATTCACGAACCAGGTCGGCAGAAGGAATATGAACACTAATGATTTCTTCGTTTTTTTCAATGCTTTTAGTTAAAGTATTATTTACAAGATAAATATTTCCGAATATGGCTGCAGTAACAATACCAAATCCAAGAACTAGCTTTTTTGCAATGGTAAATTTGAATTTCATATCTTGCTATTTGAATTAGATTTTAAGAGTTTCTAAGATAATAATATAATTTTAAGTTAGGTTCATTTAAACCATATTTTATCAAATCAGGCTACGAATGTAAATAATCTATTCAATAAATGTATTAAGATCATATGTAATATTTGTTAAAAATAATCCATGAGCAGGTGCTGAAGTTCCTGCATCCGATCGATTCCTATTTTCAATTATTTGAATAAAACCTTCTAAGGTAGTTTTGTGTTTTCCAATGTCAATTAATGTACCAACAATTGCTCGAACCATATTCCTTAAAAAACGATCCGCTGTTATTGTAAAAGATAACTTATAACTATCCTTTTCCCACAAAGCACTTTCAATTCTACAATTATTGGTTTTAACATCGGTATGCAATTTACTAAAACTTGTAAAATCCGTGAACTGAAGTAGTAATTCACATGCTTTATTCATTAAATCAATATCTAATTTATGAGGTAAATAATACGAAGATTCGGTTAAAAACGGATCTTTTTGTTGATGTATAAAATAGTGGTATGTCCTGCTAGTCGCATCGAAGCGGGCATGGGCTTCATTATTTACTTTAAGTATCTTATGGATAGCTATATCATGGGGTAAAAGGCTATTGATATTGAACATGAACTTTTTATCCTTATCCAAATCATTACATTTCGAATCAAAATGTGCTACAAAGTAGCTTGCATGAACACCAGTGTCTGTTCTTCCGGCACCGGTTATTTCAACTTCCTCCCTTAAAATAGTTGAAAGAGTTTTTGTTAAAACTTCTTGGATGGTAATTGCGTTAGGCTGGATTTGCCAACCATGATAATTTGTTCCTTTATAACTTAATTGAATAAAATACCTGTTTTTCATGTTGCAATTTTAGTGCTTACAAAGTTAAGATTTAAACTTGAAAATACTATATAATCTATGTTTCTTGATATTTGATTCTTATAATTTCTTAAAAAGATTTAACAGTTTTTAACATTTAAATAGACTATTATTGTGCTGATTTTATAAGAACAGAAGTAGAATTATTACAATTATTTTTTAACCTAAAATTTTTATGTATCTTTTCAAAAATTATTAGACTATGAACGAAACAGTTGATGTTAAAGAGCTGAACGAGCGAATAGAGAAGGAAAGTTCATTTGTTGATATGATTAAAATGGAAATGGGCAAGGTAATAGTTGGGCAAAAACACCTTGTTGATTCTCTTTTAATTGGTTTTCTTTCCGATGGACATATTTTATTAGAAGGTGTTCCTGGATTGGCAAAAACATTGGCAATTAATACTTTAGCAAGTGTTGTAGATGCTGATTTTAGTCGTATTCAATTTACACCGGATTTGTTACCAGCAGATTTAATTGGTACAATGATTTATAGCCAAAAGAAAGAAGAATTCCAGGTTAAAAGAGGTCCCATTTTTACTAATTTTGTTTTGGCCGATGAGATTAACCGTTCTCCTGCAAAAGTACAAAGTGCTTTATTAGAGGCAATGCAGGAACGCCAGGTTACAATTGGTGAAGAAACATATCAACTTCCACAACCGTTTTTAGTAATGGCAACGCAAAATCCAATCGAGCAAGAAGGAACTTATCCTCTTCCGGAAGCACAAGTTGACCGTTTTATGTTAAAAGTTGTAGTTGACTATCCTAAATTAGAGGAAGAGAAGTTAATTGTTCGAGAAAATATTGCCAAAGAATTTCCAAAGGCTAATACTATTCTTAAACCTGAAGACATTGTTAATGCAAGAAATGTTGTTAAGGATGTTTATATTGACGAAAAAATTGAGCGATATATATTAGATATAGTATTTGCTACCAGATTTCCTGAAAAATACAATCTGGAGAAATTTTCTGCAATGATTAATTACGGCGGATCTCCTCGTGCAAGTATTAATTTGGCAATGGCTTCGAAAGCTTACGCATTTATTAAGCGAAGAGGTTATGTTATTCCTGAAGATGTGCGCGCTGTTTGTCATGATGTATTACGTCATAGGATAGGATTAACATATGAGGCCGAGGCAGAAAATGTAACTACAGAGGATATTATTACGGAAATTCTTAATACTATAGAAGTTCCATAAAAGTTACATATCTCAAAAATGAAAAAAATAATTGTACTTCTGTTAATTGTAATTTCGAGCTTAAACGTTCTTGGACAAAGTTTTGTAGGTAAACATAAGCTGGAGATCAAAAAAGAGATGAAAGAAAATCATAGAGATTTTTACTTTTCTAAAGAAGTAATGGGAAAAAGCAATTTCATCAAATTTGAAGATACCGATGGATACCGAACATACTTATTTGTTTTGGATGAGGATGGATATTGTAAATATCACATGTTAATGTGCGATTATAGTTTGCTAAAACATACGATCGATTCATTAAACCAAAACTATGAGTATAAAGAAAATTTAACATGGTACGATTATGTGTCAGGGAAAGAAAATTTTGTTATAAGAATAAAAAAAGAAGAATGGTATTTTTCTGTAATTACTAAGAAGCTCGAAGAGAAAGATTGATGTATAACCAATAAAATAGAATTGGGCGTGGAAGCTTCAGAACTGCTTAAGAAAGTACGAAAAATTGAGATTAAAACACGGGGCTTATCAAAAAACATATTTGCAGGTGAATACCATAGTGCATTTAAGGGTCGGGGTATGGCCTTTAGTGAGGTTAGAGAATATCAATACGGAGATGATATTCGAAATATTGACTGGAACGTAACTGCCCGATTTAATCATCCATATATTAAAATATATGAAGAGGAGCGTGAACTTACAGTTATGTTGCTTGTCGATGTAAGCAATTCGCGCGTGTTTGGTTCACAAACTCAATTAAAGAAAAACCTTATTACTGAAATCTCAGCTGTTTTATCTTTTTCAGCAATCCAGAATAATGATAAGATTGGAGTAATCTTATTTAGTGATAAAGTTGAAAAATTTATTCCTCCCAAAAAAGGAAGGACTCATATTTTGAGAATTATAAGAGAATTAATCGAATTTACTCCGGAAAATAAAGAAACAGACATTTCAGAAGCACTTAGGTATTTGACCAATGCCATTAAAAAAAGAAGTACTGCATTTTTAATTTCTGATTTCATTGATGATGAGGAAGGAACTCCTCGATTTGATGAAGCTATTCGAATTGCAAACAGAAAACATGATATTATTGGTTTAAAGATATTTGATGAAAGGGAACGAGAAATTCCGCCAGTTGGTATAGTTAGAATGAAAGATGCCGAAACCGGTGAATATGCATGGGTTGATACTACGAGTATTACTTTACGAAGAAATTATGCTAGTTGGTATAAAACTATGGAAGAATCTGTAAATGATACTTTGGTTAGAGCAGGAGTTGATTTCGTATCTATAGCAACAAATGAAGATTATGTTAAACCATTAATTAACCTTTTTAAAAAGCGATAAAAAATATGTTGCGGAAAGCGAAATTTTATATTGTATATTTATTAGTTTTTGGTTTAATGCATTTTACATTTAAATCAAATGCTCAGCATATAACAGTTAAGGCAAAATTAGATACAACGGAGTTTCTTATTGGAGACCAGATTGGATTGGAGCTTGAGGTTAGGCAACCAATTAAGGAGTTTGTTGGAATTCCAATTTTTGAGCAAAATGTTAATCAGGAACTAGAAGTATTAGAGCAATCGGAGAATGATACAACCTTGCTAGAAACAGGACACTTTATTATCAGGAAACGACTGTTGGTTACAGCTTTTGATTCGGGTTACTACGCTTTACCACCAATACCGTTTTTATATTATAGTGATACTTTAAGAACTGACCCAATTTTATTTCATGTAAAAACTATTCCTGTAGATACATCACAGGCAATTAAGGATATTAAAAGACCATACGGAGCACCTTTGAGTTTTGCTGAAGTATTTCCCTGGGCAGGAGGAAGTCTTATTCTAGCTCTAGTGATTTTTATTCTTATTTATGTTATAAAAAAATTAAGGCGAAAAGAACCGATTATCCGTAGGATAAAACCAAGAGAACCTGCTCATATTATTGCGTTTAGAGGTTTAGAGAAACTAAAGAAAGATAAGCTTTGGCAACAAGAAAAGATTAAAGAATATTATACCGACCTTACCGATATTCTTCGATTATATCTTTGGAATCGTTATTCAATAAGAACATTAGAAAGAACTAGTGAGGAAATTTTAGAATCTCTAGAGATTTCCGATTTTAATGATGAAGAAGCATATGATATTTTAAAAGATGTTTTCCAGGTATCGGATTTGGTAAAGTTCGCTAAATTTAAACCAATTGCAGATGAACATGAAAAATGTTTATCTGGGGCATACAATTTTGTGGATAGAACCAAATTAATCATTGAAGAAAAGAAAGATGCTGAAGAAGATAAAAAGGATAATAATAGCTCTTTAAATTCTGAAAATGAAGAAGTAAAAATGCTGGAAGAACAAAGTAATCCGTAAATGATTATTTGAAATTTTATTATGAACAATATAACATTTGCAAATCCGAATTTATTATACTTGCTATTAATTATTATGCCGGTTATAGCCTGGTACGTGTTAAATCATAAAAAAACACATGCAAGTATACAGGTATCAACAATAAAGGGGATTGGGAAAAACCACATAACATACAAACACATTTTAAGACATGTTGTATTTGCTTTAAGAGTAATGACAATATCATTAATTATAATTGCTATTGCTCGTCCGCAGTCAACGTTAAGTTGGAAAAATCAAGAATCGGAAGGAATTGACATTGTATTAGCTTTGGATATTTCAAGTAGTATGTTAGCCCGAGATTTTGAACCGGATAGATTAGAAGCTGCAAAAGATTTAGCGATACAGTTTATAGCAGGGCGAAGAAATGATCGTATTGGATTAGTAGTTTTTAGTGGTGAGAGTTTTACACAATGCCCCTTAACAACAGATCATTCGGTTTTAATTAATCTATTTAGAGACATTCAAAGTGGTATGATTGAAGACGGTACTGCAATTGGTATGGGTTTGGCAACATCTGTTAGCAGAATAAAAGACAGTGATGCAAAAAGTAAAGTAATTATCTTATTAACAGATGGTGTTAATAATCAAGGGGCAATTGCTCCTGCAACTGCTGCCGAACTGGCTCAAACATTTGGAATAAGAGTATATACTATTGGAGTTGGAACCGAAGGTATGGCACCATATCCAATACAAACTCCATTTGGAACTCAGTTAAGAAATATGCCTGTTGAAATTGATGAAGAAACATTACAAGATATTGCTAATAAAACTGGAGGAGAATATTTTAGAGCAACAGATAATGACAAACTAAAACAGATTTATGAACAAATTGATCAATTAGAGAAGACCAAAATCGAAGTAAAAGAATTTAGTCAAAAGGATGAGGAATTTTTGATTTTTGTTTTAATTGCTGCTCTATTGTTATTATCCGATATAATATTAAGAAATACATTATTAAGACAAATACCTTAAATAATTTAAGGTATCAGGTTTCAAATTTTAAATTTACGTTATGTTTGTTGAAATCTGGAATATTAAATTGAAACGAATTGAATTATGTTTAGATTTGGAAATCCGGAATATTTATACTTACTATTAATACTGCCTGTATTAGTATTGTTATTTGTATTAGGGCAGTACTATAAAAAAATGGCACTTAAAAAGTTTGGTGATATGAGTGTTATAGAACAATTAATGCCATTTGTCTCGAAAACAAAACCTGTTCTTAAATTCATCTTTTTAAGTATTGCAATTATATTCATCATATTTGCCTTATCTGACCCTCAGTTTGGTTCAAAGCTGGAGAAAGTAAAGCGAAAAGGTGCAGAAATTATCATTGCACTGGATGTTTCTAATAGTATGCTAGCTGAAGATATCAAACCAAATAGATTAGAAAGGTCCAAACAAGCTATTTCCAAACTAATTGATAATATGGAAAATGATAGGATAGGTTTGATTGTTTTTGCTGGCGACTCATATATTCAGATCCCTGTTACATCAGATTTTTCAGCAGCTAAAATGTTTTTATCATCAATTAATACAAATATTGTTTCAAAACAAGGAACAGCAATTGGTTCTGCTATTGATTTAGCTATGAACTCTTTTACTCCTGAAAGTGAAATGGAAAAAGCCTTAATTGTTATTACCGATGGAGAAAATCATGAAGATGATGCAATTAAAGCAGCCAAACTTGCTCAGGAAAAGGGAATAACGGTTCATACAATCGGAATGGGGAGCCCTCAAGGTGCTCCAATTCCGTTACAAAAAGGATTTGGGCAAACCATTTTTCAAAAAGATAAGGATGGCAATACAGTAATAAGTAAGTTGGATCAAAGAAATTTACAGGAAATTGCTACAAATGGTGGTGGTGTTTTTATAAGGGCAAGTAATTCGCAAACTGGTTTAAATAAATTATTCGAACGCATCAATGAGATGGAAAAAAAGGAGATGGAAGAAAAAATCTACACAGAATTCGAACATCGTTTCCAGTATTTGTTAGGTATAGCACTTTTATTTATTCTTTTGGATATTTTTGTTTTGGAACGAAAGAATAAGTGGTCAAAGAATTTTAATGTATTTAAAATTAACGCATAGTTATGAGGTGGCTTAAATTGATTTTTATTATTGGTTTTATTCTTTTTGCATACAATGTATTTGCTCAGAAAGAACGTAAGTATATTCGTCAGGGAAATAGGGAGTTTGAAAACGAGAGATTTGAACAATCTGAAATTGATTATAGAAAGGCAATTGATTTAGATGAGAAGAAATCGCACAAACCATTATTTAATGTTGGAAGTGCTTTATATAAACAAGAAAAATATACGGAAGCAATTGATCAATTTAGTAATTTGACTAACTATGAGCTAAATAAGGAAGAAAAAGCTAAAATATATCATAATTTAGGAAATTCTTTATTACAAAGTAATAAATTGCAGGAAAGTATTGAGGCATATAAAAATGCCTTAAGAAATAATCCAAAAGATATGGATACTAAATATAATTTGGCTTATGCACAAAAGAAATTAGAAGAACAACAACAAGATCAAAATCAAGATCAAAATCAAGATCAAAATCAAGATCAGAATCAAGATCAGAATCAACAAGATCAACAAGATCAACAAGATCAACAAGATCAAAATCAAGATCAGCAACAGCAGCAACAACAACCGGAAATCTCTAAAGAAGATGCAGAGCGAATATTGCAGGCATTAGCAAATGACGAAAAAGAAACACAAAAGAAAGTTAAAGAACAACAAGCTGCTGCAGCTAAAGTGAAAACGGAGAAAGAATGGTAAGTTTTAAGCTTTAAATTGAAAAAAGGAACCAGATGAAAAGGTTGTATTTTATTATATTATTAATATTTGCAAAATGTACATTCGCACAAGATGTTACATTCATTGCATCAGCACCTGAGGTTGTTGAGCTGGGACAGCAATTCAGGTTAATTTATACAATAAATGCTCAGGCCGAGAAGTTTTCCGCTCCTGCAATAAATGAGTTTTCGGTTTTAGCAGGCCCAAGTACTTCTCAGTCCAGTAATGTAAGTATTATTAATGGAAAAGTAACCCAGAATTTCGAATTAAAATATACTTATGTTGTGCAGGCAAATAAAGAAGGCGAATTTTCTATTCCACCGGCAGAGGTTGTTGTTGATAATAAAACATATAAATCAAACCCTGTAACTATTGAAGTTATTAAAGGATCTCCGGGGCAACAAACTGATCCTTCAATAGTTTCAACACGGCCCAATCAATCAAATCAAAGCGAAGTATCTAATTCAGATTTATATATAAAGATTTTTGTAACAAAACAAAAAGTGCATCGTGAGGAACATTTAGTTGCAACAATTAAGTTATTTTCAAAACTTAATATTACCAGATTAGAAAATGCAAAACTTCCTTCACTGCAAGGTTTTATTACCGAAGAGTTGGAGGTTCCTCCTCTTACAAGTTTAAATAGGGAAAGAATAAATGATCAGGTTTATTTAACAGGTATTTTAAAGAAGTACGTTTTATTTCCTCAAAAATCAGGAAAAATAGAAATCGAACCATTCGAATTAGATGTTTATTACCAAAAACCAGGTAACAGGCGATCGAGAAGTATGTTTGAGGATTTTTTTGGAGCTGTTGATGTGGAGGGAAAGAGAGTAAGAAGTAACAAAGTTATAATTGATGTTGAGGAGTTACCTGAAAATAAACCTTTTAATTTCTCGGGAGCAGTTGGAAAATTTAACTTAACAGCATCAGTTGACAATCAAAATGTTAAAACAAATGATGCGATAAATTTAAAAGTAAAAATATCCGGTAATGGTAATCTTAAATTTATAAACCCATTAAGTATTGATTTTCCTGCGGATTTTGATATTTATGATCCTAAAGTTAGTGATAATATTAAATATGGAGAGAGTGGTGCAATCGGTAATAAAAGTTTTGAATATTTAATGATTCCTCGCCATGCTGGTGAATTTACGATACCAGTGTTTAGTTTTACTTATTTTAATACGGAAACTGATCGATATACAACAGAAAAAGCTGGTCCTTTCAGAATTAATGTTGCAAAATCAGAAGGAGACACAGCAGTAACTGTTTCATCCGCGTTTACCAAAGAAGACCTAAGGTTTTTGGGTCAAGATATTCGATTCATAAAAAATAATGTGAATCTAAAAAAAACAGGTCAATTTATATTTGGATCAAATGTATTTTGGTTATCTTATATTATAGGTATTTTATTATTTGTAATAATTTATATTTTCCGTCGTAAGAAAATGAAGGAGAATGAAAATGTAATGCTTATTAAAAATAAAAAAGCAAATAAGTTTGCTAAGAAGAGACTAAAAACGGCGTCTGGTTTTATAAAACAAAATCAACAAGAAGCATTTTATGAGGAATTAGTTAAGGCGCTTTGGGGATATATAAGTGATAAATTGGGAATTCCGGTTGCAAATTTATCTAAAGATAATGCAAGAACCGAAATGATTAACAAACAGGTTGAAGAAGAATATATTGATCAGATATTGAATATAATTGATCGTTGTGAATATGCGCGTTATGCACCCGCTACCGAAGAAACAAAAATGGATACATTGTATAATGATGCAATAAAGGTTATTAGTAAGTTACAGCAAAAACTGAAATAGAGGAAGTTTATTATGAAAAGAACCTTATTTACCATTATTTCGATTTTAGCGGCATTTTATACGAATGCTCAGGAAGCTGACAGTTTGCTTAAAGCAAACGATTTATATGCCAAAGGAAATTTTCAGGATGCGGCTGTTGTTTATGAAAATATTTTAAATCAAGGATTTGAATCGGCAGAACTTTATTATAATCTGGGAAATGCGTATTATAAACAAAATGTTGTTGCAAAAGCAATTTTGTATTACGAAAAGGCTCTTCATTTAGCTCCAAACGATGAAGATATTAAATACAACCTTGAACTGGTAAATCGCTTTGTAGTTGATAAAATTGAAGTATTACCGGTTTTCTTTATTACCGAATGGATCCGAAATATGAGAAATATATTCAAATCGGATATTTGGGCAATAGTTAGTATTGGAACATTCATACTTACTTTAATCTTCATTTCTTTATACCTTTACAGTCGTGGTTTAGCATTTAAAAAATTTTCCTTTTGGATAAGCTTAATGTTTATCTTGATAACTGTAGTGTCATTTATATTTTCATATCAGCAAAAAAGAAAAATTCTTTCCGGAGGTTCTGCAATTGTTATAAGCCCATCTGTTACAGTTAAAAGTTCACCTGATGTTAGTGGAACAGATTTATTTGTTATTCATGAAGGAACCAAAGTTTGGATTGAAGACAAAATTTCTGACTGGAAAGAAATAAAATTAAGCGATGGAAGTAAAGGATGGCTAAAAGTAGAAGATATAGAGACAATTTAACTTTTTGTATCTGCCCATAAGAATTTGTAATGGATAATTACTATTAAGTGTTTTACTTTAGGTTATTTTACTCCTGCTTTTATCGGATTTTCTTAAATTAACACACTGATAAAGATGTATATGTGCGTACCAAAAAAGGTGTATTATTTCAATCTTGATGTTGATGTGCCGGTTAATTGCGCAGTTTCCCCTGAACCTACTTTTGTTAATGCTTATCCTGTAACTCAGCATATGAATACAGGAAGAAAAGCTTTATAAAGAGAAACTAACATGACGATAAAAAATGATGCCAAACATTGTATGGGTTGCAAGAGGTGTGCAAAAACATGTATAGGAATGAGGGGCGGAGTGATGCACTTAAATTTGGTAACAAGTAAGCTGGAATGTATATGTAATATATGCGACGACAACTCATCTTGTGTTAAAAACTACCCATTCGGAGCTTTGAGCTTTATGGGAATACCTATTGATAGGCAGTTGGCAGATTTGGCTTCTGCAGGGGCAGCAGAAAGATTAGTTGAACAACTTTATAATTTAAATGTTTAGGAGGAAGATATGACTATAAAAGGATATTACGGAAAAATATTAGATATTAATCTTAAAACCGGAGAGATTAAAAATACACTAATACCAGAAGAAGATATTAAAAGATTCATAGGAGGGAGAGGGTTGGGAATGAAAATTTTATGGGATAAGCTTCCAAATCCGGGAGTGGATCCACTTTCACCTGAAAATGTTTTATTATTCATGCCTGGGCCGTTTTCAGGCTTACCGATACCTTCTTCATCAAGAACATGTGTTGTTACTAAATCGCCTCGTACTTCTGCAATTAATCCAACTTATGATCATGGCTCAACAGTAAGTTATTCCAATATGGGTGGATTTTTTGGCCCGGAAATAAGATTTGCCGGTTATGATGGAATTTGCGTTACAGGTAAAGCTGAAAAACCAGTGTATATTAAAATTGAAGATGATAAGGTAGAAATCAAGGATGCAGTCAAATTTTGGGGAATGGAAACCAATGAATTTGATAATGCATTAATAGAAGAGTTGGGTGATAGAAAATTTGAATCTTGTTATATTGGATTAGCTGGAGAAAACCTGGTTCCAATGGCATGTATACTAAATACAGCTGCAAGAGCAGCAGGTCGAGGAGGAACAGGTTGTGTAATGGGATCTAAGAATTTAAAGGCTATCGCTGTTAAAGGAACCAAATCATTAGAAGTAGCAAACCATAAAGATTATCTTAATCTATTATCCCAAGTAAGAAAATCCTTTAAGGAAAATAATAAGGAGGGACTTAAGTGGTGGCGTTCCGGCAAAACTGCAAAATTTTCAGCCAGTTCTAGCCGAAATGGGACACAAGCTGTAAAAAATTATAGCGAAGGAACATTTGCGCAGATCGAAAAGATAACAACAGAAGGTAAACAAGAAAAAGTCTGGAAACGCGATTTTGCATGTTTTTCTTGTGCGTTGGCTTGTAAGAAATCTGTTATTACAAAAGATTCTTATGGTGTTATGGTTCAAGATGGTCATGAGCATGAAACAGGTACTACATTAGGTTCAAATCTTTTAATTTCTGATTTAGCGGGATTACAAAAGCTAATTGCCGTTTCAGATGATTATGGTATTGATATTATTTCTGTTGGAAATACTATTGGATTCTTAATGGAAGCTTATGAAAAAGGAATTATCGACAAGGCCTATCTAGATGGAATTGATTTAAAATGGGGAAGTGTAGCCGGTTCTCTGGAAATGATACATAAAATTTGTAAAAGGGAAGGTATTGGCAATAAAGCATGTAATGGAGTTAAATTTATGGCTAACGAAATTGGGCAGGATTCACATAAATTTGCTATTCATATAAAAGGTCATGAATTGGCAACCTGGAATGTTCCGGTTAATTCGGGATATTGGAGTATTTGTTATGCTACTAGTAATCGAGGTGCTTGTCATATGAATGGTGGTATACCTCAATATCAAAATGCAGCCGCATTAAGGGATTCATTAGCCGCCTGTAGTTTTGCTAGTAGGTGGTATCGAAATGAAAATAGTTATGCAAAATTTTTAACAGCAATTACAGGGGTTGAATGGACAGATGATGAAATAGATAAAGCCGGATCGAGGATTTTTACTCTGGAAAAGATGTTTAATTACCGTGAAGGTTTTAGAAAAGAAGATGATACGATTCCTCCTAAATTCTTTGAAAATAAATTTACTGTTGGCGATCATAAAGGAGCCATAGTAGATAAAAATATATTTTCAAAAGATTTAGATAACTTTTATAAAGAAAGAGGTTGGGATTTGAAAACATCACGACCAAAAGATGAAACTTTAAAGAACTTGGATCTGGAATTTACAATTAGCTGAAAATTGAACTAAATAAATATTGAAAGATGGTGCAGATTAAAGCTTGCACCATTTCTTTTTATTAATTTTGCTTTACTCAAATCTAATAATTAAAAAAATGTCAGAAGATAAGCAAATCATTTTTTCGATGTACAAGGTGAGCAAGACTTACCCGCCAAATAAAACTGTAATTAAAGATATAAGCCTTTCTTTCTTTTTAGGAGCAAAGATTGGTATCATTGGTTTAAATGGTAGCGGAAAATCTACTTTGTTACGAATAATTGCGGGACAAGATAAATCATTTAATGGAGAGTTGGTATTTTCGCCTGGATATTCGGTAGGATTACTGGAACAAGAACCTCAGTTAGATGAAAATAAAACAGTCAAAGAGATTGTAATGGAAGGTGTTAGAGAGGTTGCAGATGTTCTTCAAAAATATGAAGAGGTAAATAAAAAATTTGAATTACCCGAAATATATGAGAATCCGGAAGCAATGGATAAGTTGATGGCAGAACAAGCTACATTGCAGGAAAAAATAGATCAGTTAGATGCTTGGAACATTGATACCAAACTGAATAGAGCAATGGATGCTTTACAATGTCCACCGGATGATCAACCAATTAAGGAACTCTCTGGAGGAGAACGTCGTAGAGTTGCTTTATGTCGCTTACTATTACAAGAACCTGATGTTTTATTATTGGATGAGCCTACGAACCATTTGGATGCAGAAAGTATGCTTTGGTTAGAACAACATCTTCAACATTATAAAGGAACAGTAATATGCATAACTCACGACCGTTATTTTCTGGATAATGTTGCCGGTTGGATTTTGGAATTAGATCGAGGTGAAGGTATTCCTTGGAAAGGTAACTATACATCATGGTTGGAGCAGAAGTCCAAACGGCTTGAAATGGAAGAAAAGGTAGCTTCTAAACGAAGAAAAACTTTAGAGAGAGAGTTAGAATGGGTTAGAATGGCTCCAAAAGCGCGTCATGCCAAATCCAAAGCACGTTTATCAGCATATGATAAAATGATGAACGAAGATGTAAAACAAAAAGAAGAACGCTTGGAAATTTACATTCCTAATGGACCTCGTTTAGGCGATAAGGTTATAAGTGTTGAAGGATTAAATAAAGCTTACGGTGATAGAATTTTAATAAACGATTTGAGTTTTACTTTACCTCCCGCAGGGATTGTTGGTATAATTGGACCCAATGGTGCTGGTAAAACAACTTTGTTTCGTATGATCATGCAACAGGAACAACCTGACAATGGTAGTATGGAAATTGGCGAAACAGTAAAAATTAGTTATGTGGACCAAACTCATAAAGCTATTGATCCTGAAAAAACGGTATTTGAAGTTATTTCTGATGGATTAGAGAATATACAACTTGGAAATCGAACCATGAATGCCCGGGCATATGTTTCGCGGTTTAATTTTAGTGGATCTGATCAGGAAAAGAAGTGTGATGTACTTTCAGGTGGTGAAAGAAACCGATTACATTTAGCTTTAGCTTTAAAAGCAGAAGGAAATGTATTATTACTTGATGAGCCAACCAATGATATAGATGTGAATACACTACGTGCCTTAGAAGAAGGTTTGGAAAGTTTTGCAGGTTGTGCAGTTGTTATTAGTCACGACCGTTGGTTCCTGGATCGAATTGCAACGCATATTTTAGCTTACGAAGGTAATGGTTACGTTCATTTCTTCGAAGGATCATTCTCTGAATATGAAGAAAACCGTAAAAAACGACTTGGAACAGATTCTCCTAAACGATTTAAGTATAAGAAGTTATTAAAGTAACATTAATATTCAAAGACTTTTTAGAATGTTGTTCTTTTCTAGCAACCATTTTGGCTGTTGTCGTTTTTAAGCAACCAAACAATTTGTTGTTACATTTTAACAACAAATCGATAATTTATATATGTTGGAGGAAGCACAGTCAAAAAACTGTGCTTTTTAATTATATCTTAAAGGTTCCATTGTTATTTTACGTTCCGGTATCTGTATATTTGCGCCATTTTAAGGTCAGAAATAAAATATGCTTACTAAAGAAAAGGCTGTAATTCGACTAAGAAAGATCAAAAGTTCTTTGGCCTTTCATTTCCTGTTTTGGTATTTAAGTTTCCTGTTTTATTTTTTTATGACAGGCGAACAACAAATATTCAAGGCATATTTAAATTTATTACGTGTAGAAAATGTATATTATATTATCCTGTTTCTCAGTGCATCTATTTCCATTTTATTTACTTTTTTAGATACCATTTTTACGGATCGCCTTATACGATTCTTTCCAATAAGTTTTATCATTTTTATTCGATCAACTTTATATTTTTTATCTGCATTTGCTTTAATTCTTTTAGCGGCTCGGTCACCTCTAACTATATATACCTCGAAAAATTATACTGAGATACTTAAGCAACTGCCAGATATGGATATTTACTTTTATCGCTTTTTGAGCCATTTTTACTTATCGTGTATTCTAAATGATTTTGTTAAAGGAATGCAAAAAAGAATGGGTAAAGGAAATTTTCGTAATTGGTTTTTTGGATTATTGAACAAACCACGCGAAGAAAAACGTATTTTTATGTTTATTGATATGAAGGCATCTACTGCTATAGCAGAGAAACTTCAACATAAAAAGTTTAGCCATTTGGTACAAGATATATTTAATGATTTAGCCGTAGTTGATAATTATAGTGGAAGTATATACCAGTATTTAGGTGATGGAGCAATTATTTCATGGAGTCTAAAGCGTGGATTAAACAGAAATAATGCCCTGAATGCTTTTTTTGCATTTTCTCGTGTAATCAATAAACGAGGAAGATATTATCAACGAAAATACGACCTAATACCCAAGTTTAAAGCAGGTATTCATGTTGGAAAAGTTATGGTACTGCAGGTAGGTCAAATCAGACGCGATATTTCGTATAACGGAGATACTCTAAATACTGCTGCCAGAATTGAATCAATGTGTAATGAGTACAAACAAAATCTATTAATTTCAGGCGATTTTTTTAATATGGTAGAAGACCCCAAAGAGTTTTCTTTTAAAAATGTTGGCTATATTAAGTTAAAAGGTAAACGAAAAGCTGTGGAAATTTATCAGGTGAAAAAGAAAAATCGCCGATAATCTTTATATTTATCCGTTAATTAAAATTCAAATGAAGAAAATTATATTAATCACTTTAATTTACTCTTATTTAGGTAGTTTAAATGCACAGCAAACGGATATTTTATCAATAGCGAATAGTATTGACTACAATTACTTTAATGAAACTCTGGAATTTTTATCAAGTGATGAGTTAAAAGGTCGCGATACAGGTTCAGAAGGGTATGATAAAGCAGCGAATTATGTAGCAAAGCATTTTAAAAGTAATGGATTAAAACCATTTGGCGATAATAATACCTATTTTCAAAATGTGCCTTTTTTAAAACAGTACATTAATTTAAGAACCATAGATTTTTATGTTGAAAATCAAATAGAAAGGGTGGAGGCAAAATATGCAGAAAATGTGAGCTTTTTAGTTAATACGGATCTGGAAAGAATTGATGAAAAACAACAACTTGTTTTTGTTGGATACGGACTCATAGATTCCAGTTTAAACATCAATGACTACGAGGGTTTAGATGTAAAAGGTAAAACTGTAATTGTAGCATTGGGAGCTCCGAAATCATATAAAGATTATAACTCTTTTGATCCTATTATTAAAGTAGAAACAGCTTTGAGTCAAGGAGCAACAGGCCTAATATTGTTTTATCCAAAACGATTGTTTCAAAAGGTAGTTTACAAGCAAATGCATGTTTTTTTGGAAAAGCCCATGATTACATTAAACGATAATACCTTAAAAGATAACTGGTTTGATTTTGAGTTGAAAATTGCTGCTTTTGCACATAAGAATTTTATAAAAGAGGTATTTAAAATAAATAATCTAAATCTGGGTGGTGAGCTAAAAAAAATAGCTAAAGGTAAGAATAGAAGCAAGATTTTGGAAAGCAATGTTGTGTGCAATTATGAAATTATAACTGACTATATTAATTGCAAAAATGTTGTTGCCGTTTTACCAGGAGAAGATGATCAATTAAAAAGCGAATATGTAATTTTAGGAGCGCACTTGGATCATGTTGGAATTAGTGAACCTGTAAAAGGAGATTCAATTTGTAATGGAATGTGGGATAATGCTACTGGATCTGGCGCTTTAATAAGTATTGCAAAAACATATCTGGACGCTTCAATAAAACCAAAAAGATCTCTGGTTTTTGTTTGCTATACTGCCGAAGAAAAGGGATTGCTTGGTTCAAAGTATTTTGCCAATAGAAAAGAATTTCCAAATGGAAAAATGGTTGCCAATTTAAATATCGATATGTTGGGTGGTTTGTTTCCAACAAAAGATATCATTCCGATGGGATATTCTCATTCAAATCTTTCAGAGGCTGTTGATTTTTCTGCTGAAAAACTGAACTATATTATTGATGATAATAAAATAGAAGAAAATACTTACTTATTTAGAAGTGATCAGGCTTCATTTCTGAAAGTTGGTGTGCCCGTTTTAAACGTTGCAAACGGTTATACCGCCGTTGATCCAAAAGTTGATGGTGAAAAGGAGTTTACCAAATGGATGAAAAAATATTATCATACGCCCAAGGACGACTTAGAACAGGATTATTCTAAAGAAGTATTTCATGATGCCATAAAACTTAGTTTCTTAACAGTGTATTATATCACTAATTTACAGGATGAAATTAAATGGAACGAAAGCAGTTGGATTTATAAGAGATTTGTATTAAACCTGAATTAGGATAAAGGAAGTTTAAAAGCCTCGTACTTTCTCGCTACGAGGTTTTTTGTTATATTGAAATACCTAATTGCAATGAAAAAAGTTAGTATTATTCTTATACTCATCGTAATGGTTTCATTTAAGGAAAATCAGCAAAAGGAAAGATTGTTAAAATCAACGTTTGAAAATTCAGAATTTATAGAATCAAAAGATTATCAGGTTTATTTGCCAATTTCCTATGATAACAAACCAGAAAAATGTTACCCTGTTTTATATCAAATGGATGGTCAGAATCTATTTGTTGATAGCTTGACATACGGTGGGATTTCGTGGCAATTTAATCGTGTAACGGATAGTTTAACAATGTTAAATCAAATTGAAGAGTTTATTCTTGTAGGTATTAATCATGCAGGTGTCAAAAGGTTCTCAGAGTATATGCCTCAAAAGGTGGTTGAAGTTATTTCTGAAGAATATAGAGATTCTTTAATTAAGAGAATTGAGTTTTCTGTTTATTCCGATAATTTCTTGGAGTTTTTGATAAATGAACTAAAAGTAGAAATTGATAACACATACAGAACTCTTGACGATACAGAAAATACTTATATAGGTGGATCAAGTATGGGTGGATTAATTTCTATGTATGCATTATGCGAATATCCGGATATTTTTAAAGGTGCAATATGTATGTCAACGCACTGGATTGTTTCTCTGGATAACTCAACTCCGGAAATTGCAATGGAGATACAAAAGTATTTTGCTAATAACTTACCTGAGAATAAGAAATTCTATTTTGATCATGGAACCGAAGGTTTGGACCAATACTATGAACCATATCAAAAAATGGCTGACTCTGTTCTTGTCAAGGCTGGTTACAAAAAAGGAGGTAGTTTCCTAAGCAAAAAATTTGTAGGTCATAATCATAACGAATATTATTGGAATAAAAGATTAGATATTCCGTTAAAATTTATGTTTGGAACAGATTAACATTTTATGGAATAAATTGTCGAATTAAACTTAAAGGAGATTTGTTTATCTAAGTGTAAAATCAAAAACTAAAAGTATGAAGAAATTTGTAATTCTATTTAGCCTTATTTTATTCGTTTTGAGTGTTTTTTCGCAAGATTCAAAGCGACCATTAACATTTGATGATATCTTAAAATGGAATCGTATAACTGAAAAGAAAATTTCTAATGATGGAAACTTTGTTGTGTACAAATTAGAACCTTGGAAGGGAGATTCTGAAGTGAAAATAGTAAGTAAATCAGGAAATGAGTTGGCATCAATAAGCTGTGGTAACAAAGCCGAAATTACAAGCGATTCAAAGTTTGTAATTTTTACGATTAAACCAGAAGAGGAAGAAGTAAAACAATTAAAGCTAAAAAAGACCAAAAAAGAAGATATGCCATTGAATCAGTTGGGTATCTATAATTTGGAAACGGAGAATTTAGAAAGTATTGCAAATTTAAAATCTGTTAAAGTTCCCAAAAATTGGGATGGATGGATTGTCTATCAAACAAAATCAATTCAGTTACCTGATACAAGTAAAACAGAGAATGATGAAAAGGAGAAGATGAAAGAGGAATCAGATGATAACGGATACATGTTAAATATTAAAAATCTAAATGATGGTACTTTAACACAGTTTCCTTTTGTTACTAGTTATGTTTTAGCAAAGGATTCAAAATCTGTTGCATTTGTTTCAACTGGTGATGATAAAGAATTTAAGGCTGGAGTTTATGTGATAGGTTTAACTCCAATGAATAAAGTTCAGTTAATAAATAGCAAAGGCGAGTATAAACAATTAGCATTTAATGAAGATGCTTCAAGGCTTGCATTTTTGGCTGATACAACTGATAACAAGAAAAAAGATTTTGATTTATTCTTGTGGAATAAATCATCAGAAATTAAAGAAATCATTAACAACGAGAATGGAAATATTCCAGAAGGTTGGGAAATTTCAATAAATGGAGAAATTAGCTTTGGAGAAAGTACTAACAGGATATTTTTAGGATTAGCACCAATTAAGCCTGAAAAAGATACAACGGTTTTGGAAGAAGAAATTCCTGTGTTGGATGTATGGCATTGGAACGAACCAATTTTGCACACCCAACAGTTAAATAAAAAATCAGATAATTTAAAAAAGTCGTATTTATCTGTTTATCATTTAGATGATGGCAAATTGATTCAGTTAGAAAAAGAGAATCTTACAGGAATTAAGCTAATTAATAAAGGAGATTCTGATAAAGTGCTGGCATGGTCAAATTTACCTTACTCAATACAAACCATGTGGGAAGGTTATCCTTACTATAATGATTTTTATTTGGTCGATATCAAAACAGGCGAAGCAAAGATGATTAAGGAAAAGTGTTTAGCTAATCCAAATATTTCTCCTGGAGGAAAGTATGTATATTGGTATAATTTTGCAGATACCAGTTGGTATACCTATCAAATTAAATCAAATATAGAGTATAAAATAACTAACCCTGATATTATACAATGTGCAGATGAGATTAATGATGTTCCTAATTACCCGTATGCATATGGAATTGCTGGTTGGTTACAGAATGATGAAGCACTTTTGGTTTATGATCGTTATGATATCTGGAAAGTTGATCCGGAAAATAAAAAAGAAGAAATTAATATTACTAAAAACGGACGAATTAATAGTACCAAATTTAGATTAGTCGATTTTGAAAATGATTATTTAAGATCAATAGGTGAGGAGAGAATTGGAATTGATCCTAAAAAAACGCATTACTTATTGTCGAACAATGAGATAAATAGAAATGATGGAATATATACCGTTTCTTTAACGAAATCAGGAAATCCAAAACAATTAATATATGGTAGTTTTTATTTAACGAAACCATTTAAAGCTAAAGATTCGGATGTATATGTCTATACTCGTGAGACCTTTCAAGAATTTCCTGATTTGCTGGTAAGTGAAAATAATTTCAAAAAATCTAAAAAGATAAGTAATGCCAATCCACAACAAAGTGACTTTTTATGGGGAACAAAAGAATTATATTCCTGGACCTCTTTAGATGGTCAAAAACTGGAAGGTTTGTTGGTTAAACCCGCTAATTTTGATCCAAACAAAAAATATCCATTGATCGTGAACTTTTATGAGAAATCTTCTCAAAGATTGTATAATCATCAGATACCTGAAGCACATCGCTCAACAGTAGATTATCATTACTACTCTAGTAATGATTATATTATTTTTAATCCTGATGTTTATTATAAAGAAGGTTACCCGGGAGAATCGGCATTTAATTGTGTTATGCCAGGAGTTACCCAATTGATTAATGAAGGTTTTATTGACGAAAATGCTATAGCAGCCCAAGGCCATAGTTGGGGAGGTTACCAGGTTGCATATTTAGCTACAAGAACAAATTTATTTGCTGCTATTGAATCGGGAGCTCCTGTTGTTAATATGTTTAGTGCATATGGTGGTATCAGGTTATGGTCGGGTCGTAACCGAGCATTCCAATACGAGCGCACTCAAAGTAGAATTGGAAAGACTATATGGGAGTCACCTTTAAGATATTTAGAAAATTCACCTTTATTTACCGCTGATAAGATTGAAACACCTATGTTAATAATGCATAATGAGGATGATGGTGCAGTTCCATTTAGTCAGGGTATTGAATTCTTTATTGCACTGAGAAGAATGGGAAAAACAGCATGGTTGCTAAATTACAATGAAGCAGATCACTGGCCCACAAAGGTTAGAGATAAATATGATTTTCAAATTAGACTTGCACAGTTCTTTGATCATTACCTGAAAGGAAAACCTATGCCATTATGGATGAAAGAAGGTATTCCAGCTGTTGATAAGGGTTATGAGCTAGGATATTAAAAAGTCATAAGTTAGTTTAATGGATAGTTCGGATTTAAAGATTCGGACTATCTCAATTTTTTTACAAACAATTTGTAAGAATCAATGTTTTAAATGAAAGGATTGATTTTTATAATTATCTTTTGTATTTTGTAAAACCTTCTTAGATCATAGAATTATGGAATTATCAAAAGGAGTCGCTAGCTATAGAGACGAATTGTGGAAAGATCTTATTCTCGAAAAAGTTTCAGAAAAACATAAATACAAAATTTCCAACTACGGTAGGATAATTAGCTTTTTCCATTATAAAAAGGGCAGAATGTTAAAATTGGGTACAGTGAAGGGATATAAAACCTTTACAGTTAAAAATAACGAAGGCAAACAGTTACATTATTATGTACACAGGCTTGTGGCCGAATATTTTATGGAAAAGCCCGAACCGGAACAGTCAGTTATTATGCATATTGATGATAACAGGCATAATAATTATTACAGGAATTTAAAGTGGGCAACTGAAAGCGAGAAATTTCGATATCACATGAAGTATAACCCCAAAGTAAAAAATAGCTTCAAACCAAAAGGTCCTAGAGCATGGTCTAAATTATCCGAATCGGATGTCAAGATAATTAAACGAAAACTTTTCGATCCCAAAAGAAAAACTAAAATGAAAATACTTGCACGTCAGTTTGGTGTTTCAGAAATGCAACTTTATAGAATTAAATCGGGAGAAAATTGGAGCAGTGTTACACCTGATTAATTGGACATACCCCAAAATTTATGTAAATCCAATAAGTAGCTGAGAATCTTTTATCTGAAGATTATCTTTTAATTTTCCCGGATGACGTGAAAAAATATTGCATAAACCATCTCCGAGAGCATAAAACTTAAAATCAGGGATGCCAAATACTCTTTTGGCACTTTTAAGTATGTACCCAGCCATTATTGTCAACTTTTGTGATTGATCAATAATAACAGCAATAAAATAAAATACAGCCAATAGCAAAGCCATCATATTTTGCAGCCTTTTATATTTTAGGAGTCTAATATTCTCTAAATCATAAGTTTGTTTTATAAAACGGATTGTTTCCTCAATACTCCATCTTTTCATATATGCTTGAATAATAAACCACAAATCTTTTTCCCTGGGCAGGATTGGTAGTGTTGTAAGTAGCATCATAGGTTTAGAACCAAAGCCCTTGATTACGACCATGTTTAGTGCTTCATCCCGGTCAGGTAGCTTAATTGGCACATAACCAAATTGCAAATCAAAGGAAATTTCTTTCCCTTTAATTAATCGTACTATTGTCTTTTTGAAAGGTAACCTACATGCATAGGCTAACCATAAGGATCGAACCTGGGTATTGTTATTAATAACATTACGAGAACCAACCATTCTAATAATAAAATCTCTATGGTTATCAAGCAGTGTCTCGAATAATGTATACCTATCCCCTCCGCGGTCAATAACCCAAATACCTTTGTTGCCAATAGCATTACTAACTTGATTAATGGATTCTTTAATTTCATCATTTTCACTGGTAAAGTCAGGTGAATTTTGTGAATAAAGAGAAAAATGCAATGGAGTAATTTCATCACTTTCTACTTCTGCCCCTATTATTTGATTGGTCCAATATCCGTTTACAAGTTCCCCATTCTCACTTCCATCTCTAACAATTGCCATATATTCCATTTGTTCTGCATACTTTTTCTTTACATCACTTAAATCAAGAATAAGTAAAGTTTTTTCTTTAATCCTGCTTTTAGCCATTGATAGAATATGCTTATGTATGCATCCCCATAATTTGGTTTTGGCTAGTTGCCTACTAAAACGTTCTTCTATTTTTTTTAATGAAACGGAACTCTCTAATTTTCTCCCAATTTCTGTCAATAATACCGATTCTAACGCAAGAATACCATAAACAGCTTCTTTGATAAAACGACCAGCAGTTTTATCTAATCCTTGGGCAAGTATCCCCGAAAATTTGCTTAATTTGTGTCTGAGCTTATTTGCTAAATGGCTAAAGTTCATTTTGTATCCTCCTGTGTTTGTGTGTGGAAATACAAAATTAAACAGGAGGATACTTTTAATCAATTATTAAAAAAGTATCCCCATTTTCTATAATTATCACATATTAAATGTCAGATAATCAATAAAAATAAGCAATTTGGAACTTGAGTGGAAGTATTTTGGGGTATGTCCAACTGATTAATAGTTGATTAATAGGCTAATTTTTTATAACTTGTTTCTTTATTGTAGTTAAAATAGAAAATTAACTGGTAAGGAGGCTTTATGAATAATAAACACTTAGCTTCTTCTAACGTAACTTTTGACTTTCTTCAGGGATCAAAGGATTTTCTAAATATAATTCTCAATAAGGTATCATGCGCTATTTTATTACTAAATCAAGATATGGAACTTCATGCTTTTAATGATCCATTAAAAACTATGTTTATTAATAAGCCTAATGAAGACTTACTATATGTAAAATGTGGTGAGGCTATAGGGTGCGCATTTACAGTGGAGGAAATGAAAGAGTGCAGTAC
This sequence comes from Bacteroidales bacterium, assembly GCA_028282585.1. GTDB lineage: Bacteria > Bacteroidota > Bacteroidia > Bacteroidales > UBA12077 > UBA12077. The sequence goes on from JANQHR010000144.1 coordinate 104,802, forward strand.
AACAAGTAAATGTAAAGAATGTGATCTAAGAGTTAGTACTCTGGAATCCTATGTTTCAAAGGAACCTATTTATAGAAAAAAAATGTCACGAGATTTTTATAAAACAGATGGTTCAAAAGAACTAAAACATTTGCAATTTTCGGTGTTGCCTTTTTATTTCGAGAAGAATTATTATATTATTTTAATTGTTGAAGATATTACAAGATTAGTAAACCTGGAGAAGATTTTTGATCAAAACTAAAAAAGGCTCAAATTATAAATTTTTATAAATGAGCCTTTTACTATTTTAGTTTAAGTTAAAATCTATCGTTTATCTCTTTAATGCATCTTACATAATAGAAATCTTTCTTTTTAGCTTTTTCACTTAACTCTACATTCCCCTTTGAATCAATCTTATAATAACCAGATTTTTCTCCATTTGTAAACAAATATTTTGCTGTATAAACATCTCTTTCGCTCTCTTCATCAAAGATCATTTCTCCACCAAGCAACAAATCAAAACCTGTACCTCCAAACGGATATAGAATTTTTAAATTGTTTGCAGCTTTATTGATTAAAAGATATTTCCATTCCTCAAATGTTGGAACACGCCATCCATAAGGACATCCGGAGTTTATAACCTCTAAGTTGTACATATGGCCAAATAACTTACAATCGGTTTTAATATTGTTTCTACACATACTATTATCACCCATATCAAAGCTTAGATTATTTGTCATCCAAATTTTACTATCTATCTCAACGAATCCATATTCTTTATTATCCCTTTTGTCAACAAAGGTTCCCGATTTAATATCATCTTTCTTTTTGATAAAATCTTTATTATCTAATACACAACGAACCTTAGCTTTTTCATTGGTTTGTTTTTTTACCCATCCGGCCTCACCTTTATCATTTGTTGGAAAATCCATCGTTTTTTTACTATCCTCTTTATCTTTTTCATTTATCCAATAGGTATTATATGTATAATGATGTGTATTTAACCAGTAATCACTGCTATTAAGGTTAAAGCTCCAAATTCCTGAGCCACTTAATCTTTCACTTAAAACAGCTTTATGATTTTCAAGTTTTACAGATGGTTTGAACTCATCAAATAATTTTTCCCATTCTTCTTTTTCAGGAATTCTCCATCCGGCAGGACAACGATCTTCAAGTTCTTTATACATATAACTTCCTTTTAAATCTTTTCTTAACCAAATTGCTTCGCCAATGTATTGCCAATCCATTACTTCTCCCGTAAAAGGATGATTTGTAACGCCTCCAACAGGCTTTAAATTGATCGTAGCTTCAACACTTGCTTCTATTTTGGCTAAATAAATAGAACTTTGTACACAACGAACGTTAAGTTCCTCCTTTTTATCCCTTAATTCTTTACTTATTTTGTTTTCGCCTAATCGTATTATTCTTGCAAAATACTTTTGAGAATACCCGGTATACAGCATTTTATTTTCTGTACTTGTCCAAAAAGCTAAAGCCTTTTGATTTGGATAAAGCGAAACATTATAATTACACTCCGTAATATCAAATCCGGAACTACTTAACCGATTTAAATCAATTTCCCGTAACCCATGCTCTATAACTTTATCTGGATTAACTCCGAAATTGACTTCTAACTCCATCCATTCATCATCGGTTGGTAAGTGCCATCCATCAGGACAAGCATTTTTGGCGTTTGAATTACTATAGTATTCTCCGCAATTATCATCCTCTTTATTGGCTTTAAGGTTAGTTGTCATCCATTTTGTTTTACCAACCCTTAACCAATCATACCTGTTATCATTATTATCTTTTAGGTTACCACTTTCTTTTTGATCTATAGTATAATATTCAGCTTGAACTTTAAACTGCATTTTTTCTTGTAATCCATCAAGGTGATCAACCCATAATACAAGTTTCTTTGCTTTTCCAGCTATAATGCTATCACCAACATCTCCATACACTTTATCAAGCTTTTTCCAATCGCTATTATTGTTTGAGTAAAAAACACTTACAGTAAAGATGTCCTTCGTTGATCCGTTTAAATCGTACTGAATTGATAATTCACCGGCTTTTTGTTCTGTTTTTAAGTTTTGTATTTTTTGAGCATTTACATAAAGCATCGAAATACAAAGTAATAATGTGATTAACAGTTTCATATTATATCTTTTTAATTTATTAAAATAGGAGTATAAAGATATTATTTCAGCGTAAAAGATGCAATTAGGAAGGTTATTAATACTTTAAATTGTAAATCAAATATAGTACCTTTGATACTTATGACAATGCAAAGAGAGTATATCATTAAATTCCTGAATAGATTTAACGGATTGTAATAAATAACTATTTATCAGAAATCTACACAACCTTAAATTAAATCAATTATAATTTTCCAAATTAATTAAAAAAATGAAAAAAATAATCATACTAGGTGCTGGCATGGTTGGTAAAGCTATGGCCATTGACTTATCTAAAGAGTATAAAGTAAAATCGGTTGATATTGATCAGGAATCATTAAGTTATCTTTCAAATAACTATGGTATTGAAACAGAAGCTTTGGATGTAACTAATGAGGAGCTATTGTTTGAAGCAATTAACGATTTTGATCTGGTTATTTCCGCAGTTCCTGGATTTCTGGGGTTACAAACAATTAAAAATGTAATTAGGAATAAAAAAGATTTGGTTGATATTTCTTTCCTACCGGAAGGTGTTTTACATCTGGATGATATGGCAAAAGAATATGGAGTAACAGTTATTATGGATTGTGGTGTTGCTCCGGGAATGCCAAATATTGTGGCCGGATATCATAATGAAATTATGAAAATCGAAAATTTCGAATATATGGTGGGTGGATTACCAAAGATTAGAAGTTTTCCATTTGAGTATAAGGCACCGTTTTCACCATGTGACGTAATTGAAGAATATACGCGCCCTGCACGTTACGTGGAAAATGGTAAAGAAATTGTAAAACCAGCAATGAGCGATACAGAATTAATAGAATTTAAGGAAGTAGGGACGCTTGAGGCATTCAATTCCGATGGTTTAAGATCATTGATATATACCTTAAATGATATACCTAATATGAAAGAGAAAACTTTGCGCTATCCAGGACATATAAAAATGATCCAGGCATTAAAAGCTGCAGGCTTTCTTGATTATGAACCGATGAAATTAAAAGGACAGGAGTTTATTCCTTTTGAAATCACTTCGGAGATTTTATTTAAAGCATGGAAATTAAATCCTGAGGATCATGAATTTACAATCATGCGTATTGTTCTAATAGGAGAAGAGAATGGAACTAAAAAAGAGATTATTTATGATCTTTATGATAAATATGATCCAATCGAAAAGATTTCTTCAATGGCTAGAACTACAGGCTTTACAGCAACTGCAGCGGCTGATATGATTTTAAATAATGTATTTAATGAAAAGGGTATGTTTCCTCCAGAACTTGTGGGAAAAAACCCAGAGTGTTATAAATATATTTTAAAGTATTTAAAGGAACGAAATATAAACTATATTAGAACCGATAAGAATTTATAGAAATGGGGGTGTCCAAAAAGTCTTGGTGTTCTTTGTGCCTGCTTTGTGAAACTTTGTGGTATAATTATAAAAGGCTGTTAAACAGAGAACCACAAAGAAAACATAAAGTTACTCAAAGTAAAAA
>JANQHR010000030.1 GCA_028282585.1 Bacteroidales bacterium
AAAATATAATTCAGCTTTATTGATACCAACAATAGCAAAATTATTGCAAACAAAAAATTTAACAATGCAAGATATTGAAGCAATCGGTGTGAATATAGGACCCGGCAGTTTTACAGGAATTAGAGCATCTGCAACTGTAGCCAGGGTTATTGGGCAAAGCTTGAATATTCCTGTAGTTGGTATACCTTCACTAGAAATTATTGCCAGCGCAAATCATACGCAAAAGAATACTCTTTGCTTGATAGATGCCAGAAAAGGCAAGGTCTATACAGCTATTTATAAAAACAGCGGCGATATAATAAAAAATCCTGATTTATTATCACTGGATGAATGCTGGCAGCTGATCGAGGAAAACGACTTTTTTATTATTACTGATAATTTAATGGCTAAAAAATTAGATGAAAAACAAATAAATTATTTAAATTTTCAACAAACAGATATAAACTTTGGGCTTAGTTTGGCGGAATTGGCTTATAAATATATTCTAGATAAGGATAAATCTTTTAACTGGTATGAATTAAAGCCTTTATATATTCAGCCGCCACCGGTAACAATGCCCAAAGTTAAAAAGTAATTTAATTAATTAGTATTTTTTTCATCCAAAAGATCAGCAAGATCTTTTTCTGATTTTTTCTTGTTATAACCTGTTGCCATTTCATTAGGTGCTGCGACAGATGTTCCTTGGATAAAGGAATAGGATCGTCTTCCAGAACTGTCAAAATCAAAAAACGGCTCTCCTTCTTCATCCAACTCTACGTTTACATCTTTTAAATGTTCCAGATGTTGAAGTTTTTCTTTATATTTTTCCATAAAGTTGAAAAAATCCTTAAATTCTTCATCAGAAACTTGATGTGCTTCTTTTTCTTTTTTCATTATCCCAATAACTTTACGCGTAAGCTTATAGCTATCAAATCCAAGAATTGATTCATTTAATGAAGATGCTGTTTTATAAGCATTGTTATCTTCTGGGCAACCTGCATCTCCATATTCTTCTTTTAAGTACTCTAATAAATTATTTGATTTTTTTAATTTTTCCGGGTCTTTTATAAGATTGAGATATTCATCGTATTTATTTATTTTAGGTGGATTTTCAACAGGATATTCTGCATTATCAGCGCCCGTTATAGTTAATCCGGTTACTTGACCTTCTTGGTTCTTAACTGCTTCAAGATTAAAAATACCCTGACTCCAGTAAGTAATCAACGAATTATCAGCAGAATATTTCAATTTTTTTCCATTCGCATCAGTGGCTCCTACGTTTATTGAACCTTGCGCTAAAGCCTCAAGGGCAAAGCAATCATTGCTCTTATTACCAGCTGCTATATAGATAGGTACTCCTAGCTCAGTTATAGCTTCCATAGCTACCATCTGATGTTTCATTGAACCCGGTAGTTTCTTACGAATGTCAGACGCTTTTTTTGCTAGATTTTCTGGAGTTACTTCTTCTCCAATCCATGCACTAACGTTTTTATAACTACAATCTGTACCAACAGATAGATTAACTCCATCAATTTTTTCTCCCTTTTCTATAGCTTTTTTCACTTCTTTGAGTTTATCTGCAACGTTGTAATGCTCCATCTGAGCTAATTCTTTTTTTATAATTGTTGCCTCAGGACATTTTGCCTTTATTAGATCTACAATAATATCACCATGGGTTATGTCTTTCTTATAATCTGCGTCAATGTCCTTCACCTTAACTTTAAATTCATCAATTACAACAAATACAGGATTTTCTTTTTCAGGATTATCACTTGGTCTAGCCATAGCCATGACCACTGCCGGCTTAACTCTACTATATTGTCCTAAGTGTGGCATCCTTAAAGCTTTTACATCCGCTACAGTTGACCCAAAACAGCCTGGCCCCATTGCAGATAAAGGGATTACTCTTTGGGAAGAGGGTATTTCTGTACCAGGACTTCCATGATCTCTTCTTGCTTGCTGTATTAACAATCGAGAATTTTTCTTAGCAGGATGATTTATTCCAATTCTTACACTTATTGGAAATGCCAATGTACTACTCATTTAAATTCACCTTTGTCTATAATTAAATATGCGCTTTGTTTTAAAGTTCTTTATAAGTTTCGATTCTCATTCTGATTTAATTTTATTAATTATACAAAACTAATGTTGAATTTGCATTAATATCCAACATTAGTTCTTTACAAAAATTCAAACAAGTTTTTATGAGCTTTTCAACAGTTCAAGCGATATACGCTTTAACTCAATATCAACAGATAGAACTTTAACGCTAACTTGATCTCCTACAGATAACACGTCATACGGACTTTTTACAAACCTGTCACCCATTTTAGAAATATGTATTAATCCGTCCTGGTGAACACCAATATCAACAAAAGCCCCAAAGTTTGTAACATTGGTAACTACTCCATTTAGAACAATGCCTTCGTTTAAATCTTTCATCTCATTGATGTCAGAATCAAAAGAAACACTGCTAAATTCTTTTCTTGGATCAAGTCCGGGCTTTTTTAATTCCTGCAAAATATCTGTCAAAGTAGGAATGCCAATAGTATCTGTAACATATTTATCTATATTTATTTTAGAGATTAAATCTTGATTTCCAATTATATCTTCAATGCTTGAGCCTGTATCTTTAACCATAGCTTCAACAATTTTATAGCTCTCAGGGTGTATAGCAGAATTATCTAGTCTATTTTTGCCGTTTCTAATTCTTAAAAAGCCTGCACATTGTTCAAATGCTTTATTACCAAGCTTGGCTACTTTCAAAAGCTGTTTTCTCTCTTCAAAGCTACCATTTTCAGCCCTATATTTAACAATATTTTGAGCAATAGCTTTATTTATACCAGAAACATAAGATAACAATGCCTCAGAAGCAGTATTCAAATCAACTCCCACAAAGTTTACACAAGATTCAACACATAGGTCCAAAGACTTTTTTAACTCTTTCTGATTGACATCATGCTGGTATTGACCTACTCCTATAGACTTAGCATCTATCTTTACCAGCTCTGCCAATGGATCTTGTAACCTTCTGGCAATACTTACTCCACCTCTTACTGTAACATCAAGATCAGGAAATTCCTTTTGAGCTATTTCAGAAGCTGAATAAACAGAGGCGCCGGCCTCACTTACTACTATTGATTTAATTTTAAGATTGTTTTTTTTTATAATATTTTTAATAAAAATATCTGTTTCTTTAGAAGCAGTACCATTTCCAATTGAAATCAAGTCTACATTATACTTTTTGATCAAATCCAAAATTGTTTTTTCTGCTTTATCAACTTGCTTTTGGGGTTCATGCGGATATATTGCCATAAATTCTTTA
>JANQHR010000070.1 GCA_028282585.1 Bacteroidales bacterium
AATATGTGAATAAAGGGTTTATTCTAAATATTCAGGAAAATCCGGATTTAAAGGCAAGATTTTCAACTCTTGATTCGCATGAATAATATTAGGAGAACAAAATGATAATTCTACTGAAAAACCAGTTGTTTTTTCATAATTGAAAAAGGTAGTAGCCTTCGAAAAGAAACTTTCTCCTTTGAGGATTTTTGGGAGGGGAATTTTAATAATGACCTTTCCTAAAATTGCGTGACAGATTAATACTTAACTTCTGTATTTTTTACACTGGTTTTACAAATATATTAATTTCTAAACACTGTTTTTTACTTCAGTCTTTTTTGTTATCACTGATTCTTTTTACATGGTAATTTGAAAATGTTTCGTTTAAACCATATTCGTCTTTTAAGGTTCCGTTTACATACTCGGCTATTGTATTCTCCTACGGATCGCCATTTTGAGTCATCAAGATATTTATTTTATACTTTGCCTTGGTGTCCTTAAGAGCAAATTAAATATCCACCCTCAAAGAAGGTGGGTTTATAGATTATAATAAAAAGTGGGATCCCAACATCAATTTTCCTAAATCACGGTAATGCCGCGTCACGAAACATCTAAGCCTGGCTTGTAGCTTACAGCTTAATAAAAAGATGCAGGGCTGTCTAAAAAGCGCATAGGATTATCTTAACGATCAGATACGATTTCAAATAGTTTTATCCAAACAGCTAAAATAAATGCTGGATTTTAGTCTTTTGTTCCAACCTAAAATAGTATGCAACTAATTATTTATATGGGTACTGTTAAAAGTGCAACACACTACATAATAGCTTGTTAGCAATGTCCTTATTAAAGATAAATGCATTAATAGCATTATACACTGTGATAATCGCATCAATGCAAGGTGATTGTGTTTTTATCAGCATTCAAAAATGTATATATGTTAATTAATAAATGCATTTTTGTCAATAGTCCGGTTTTGATAGTGGTTTATATTAGTTGATAAATTATGTAGGAAGAAACCTGAAAGAACAAATTAGATAGAATTAATAAGCAGCAAAAAATTGGCAAATCTTAAACCCATAAAAATGCATATTGAAAGTAAAGTAATATGGAATATACAGCAGAATGAAATAGGGAAGATGGAATGATAAAAACTGAAAAAATAAGTAAATATACCTTAAAGCCAGAAGCTGGAACAAGTCGATGTTGTCTTGATCATCATGCCTTTTTATTTCGTTGCGTTCACCCCATTGATGTAAAAAACTGTCCGGAATTTACCGGGCAGTTTTAAAGAAGAAAGTGGCAGAAAAGAGATGACGAAACAACACAACTTGCAGCTTGTCAGCGACTGAATTTAGGAGTAACAAACAAAGAATATTATAGGAAAAATGATTGTATTAGCAGAAGATAATGAAATATTGAACCGGGTATTGGAATACAGGCTAACAAATGAGGGTTATGATGTAAAAGTTTTCAGAAATGGGAAAGACGCAGTTTATTACATGCAGAAAAATTCGTTTGAATTGCTAATAACTGATATCTACATGCCTGAAATGAATGGAATGGAAGTGATCCGGTCTGTCAGGGAAAGTATATCAGAATCGGTACCAATCCTTGCAATTTCATCAATCGACAGAAAAGAAATAATAAATCGGGCTTTAAATCTGGGAGCCAATGATTTTGTGAAAAAACCATTTCTTGCTGGTGAGTTGATTATTCGTGTTAAGAAATTGATTGGATAAGCTTAACAATGAAAGACTGGGATGATAACAAGTTTGGAAGGTAAGAATGAGAATTAAATGGTTTATCAATTTAAGCGGAAAGAGTTAGAAAATGACTTTTAAAATGCGGTGATAATCTGGTTTATGAGATGGGTAAAAAATTTAATAAAATATTACGATATAGGGTTATAGGGCGTTTGCTTTTCATAATTGAGAGGAACGGTAGCTCTTGTTAAGAGCTACCTCCCTTAAGAGCTTCCAGAAAGGAGCTTGTTTGATTATGTAAATACTTATAAGAACAAAAGCAGAGGGAATGAAACCTACACAAAAAAGGAATTCAGGAATTTAAAATATGACAAACAAAGTTGGTATATCAAGAAAACAGGAAACATCTAATTCTTAGCTCCTGACTAATAATGAAGCTAAAAACACCAAAAAATGGAAGAGAAACTTAAAATTGATGAAGACATAATGCTTCTAATGCTTTTGATTAAAAAAACGATGCATCTTATTACCGGTTTTGCTGAAATACTCACTGGAAAAGATTGTAGCAATGAGTGCAAGAACCATTACAGTCAGCAAATTATTCTGGTAGTTGAACGTTTGCTAAAATTAATGGATGACATTATATTATTCGATAAGTTTAGTAACGACGATAAGGTTGAACTTAACTTTTTTGACTTAAATAAGGTGTTTCAGAAGCTTTTCATTATTTACTCGGAAGATGTTGCAGGCAAAGATTTAAATTTCATATGTAAAAAGGCTTGTTCCTTTCCTGATAGCCTGATTTATTCTAATGAAAAAATGGTAAAAATGATGCTGGAGAACTTGATTGATAATGCCCTTAAACACACAATTACAGGGACGATTGAATTTGGCTATGAATTGATTGATGATCATTACTTGTCTATTTACGTCAAAGATACCGGTATAGGAATAAAAGAAAATGAGAAGAAAAAAATCTTCGATCTGTTCTACAGATCTCCTGAAGCTATCGAAAAAAATATTGAAGGCATCGGGATTGGTCTGAACATAGTTTCCCGTTTAGCAAAAATGATGGACGTTGAAATCAGCCTGACGACTGAACATGGAAAGGGCAGTTGCTTTCGCTTGAAGCTGAAAAGGAATAAAATGGCTCAGTAAACTACCCAAAATGCAGGCTGGAAATAACTGATAGCCGAAATAACGATGACAAAAGACAAAACAACAAATAAACGACAACAAAATGAATCTGGCCTGGAGGCTTGGTGGAACAGTGGGGCTGTGTTTGAACAGGTCTTAGCTCATTCAGAGGTTGGACTAGCGATTCTATCAGAAAATGGTGTTTGTCTCCGCACAAATGGGGCTTTACAACGCATACTGGCTTATCCGGAAGACAGTCTCAAAGGAATGTCATTTAACTTATTGTTACATCCTGTTGATGGAGAACTTTTCCCGACTAAATCTTCTCAAATTGGGTTGGAAGATACGACGTTTCGTAATAAGCCTGTTCGCTGCCATCATGCTAAAGGAGAGTATCGTTGGTTTAAAGCATCATTGTGTGGGAAGCGTTTGGAGGATAATACCCTGTATTATTCCTTAATGCTGGAAGATATTCATGATTTGATGCAAACTGGCCAGACCTTGCAGAAAAAGGATCAAAATGATCATGCTAACATGGAATGTTCATCAGATTGTAACAAGCACTACGGCATTGATCATCGTATGGATTATCTGGATTATAACCTGGGTAAACTAAAGGACGATCTGGATGAACTAAAGGGTTGCCAGCAGCACCTGGCAATGGTAAACAATGCGCTTGACCATATTGATACTGCTCTATTTGTTAATGATTCTTCAAAACGATTGGTATATGTTAATAAAGCGGCATGTCAGCTGTTACGTTATAGTCGTGAAGAGTTGTTACAAATGGATCCATTTACGGTAAGTAATTGGGAAAAAAAGGAGTTGAAAAATTTACTGTTTTCAGGACGGCTATCGGAGAATAAAGCAAAGACGAAGTTTCGAACAACGTATAAAGATAAAACTGGCCATACATTACCGTTAGAAGTTACGTTTTTCCAATATCAAGGGCAAGGGAACCAATATGAGGTATCTTTAGTAAAGGATATGTCTAACCAAATGCAGCTTGACGAATTATTGATGCGGGCTGAACAGGATTTTAAAGTGCTTGTAGAATATTCGTCTGATATTATTATGCGTTATGATTGTTCGCTCAAATGCATTTATATAAATCAAGCCTGGGTAACTATTACTGGTTACCCCCAATACGGAATGTTGGATAAAACTCCGGGGGAGGTCACTTATTTGCCATTGGGAATGACACAAAAAATGGAGCATAACTTGCAGCGTGTTGTTGAATCAGGTGAAAGAATAAACGACGAGTACATTATTGAGCATGGCAAAACAGCTGAGGTGGTTTATGTTTTGATAGACATAATTCCTGAAAGAGATATCAATAACCACTTGTCAGGAATATTGGTTACGGGCAGGGATATATCGGAGTTAAAAAGAAAAGAAGAACTATTAATACAAAAGCAATCGTTACTTGAGAAGGCACAATGGATGGGAAAAACGGGGAGTTGGGAATTGGATCATTCGCAAAACAAGTTGACATGGTCTCGGGAGATGCACCGCATATTTGAGCTTAGCACAAAAGACCAGCCAGTTTTAGATGATGTCCTTCTTTTAATTCACCCGGATGATAGGGATAAGGTATGCAATAAATATTTAGAGTTGTATGAAAATACAATTGTCTATGATGTTGAATTTCGGCTTCTTTTTAGTGATGGCCGAATTAAGTACTTGTATCAACACTCGGTAAATCAATACAGTGATGTTGGTGTCCCGTTAGTAACCCAGGGAACAGTGCAGGATATAACCGAGCTAAAGGAAAAGGAACTGGAGTTATTAAAAGCAAAAGAGAAAGCAGAAGAAAGTAGCCGTTTAAAGTCTTCGTTTCTGTCCATAATTAGCCATGAGATTCGAACCCCCATAAATGCTATTTTGGGTTTTCTGAGTTTATTCAAAGGGGGTACGAAGCCGCTGAACGATAACCAACTCGAAATTATGAATTTCATAGAAAAGGCAGCGGTGAAATTGGTCGACATGTTGGAAAATATTATTGATTTATCAAAAATAATTTCCGGTGATGTAAAGGTCAATCCTTCTGCTTTTGAACCTGAGATTCTATTATCAAATAAGTTCGAATGGCTTACAGAATCATGTGTAAAAGCGGGAAAAGAGAATTTAAACCTGAAGTTAAAGACAGGGAAACGCCCAAATGGGCCAGAGTATGTTAACGATACGGGCAGGATTGGTCAGATACTTGATATATTAATTAGTAATGCTGTGAAATTTACTACATCGGGTAGTATCATTTTAGGATTGAAATTTGGGGATAATAATACTTTAACATTTTTTGTTTCAGATAGTGGTCTTGGTATTCCAGAGGACAGGAAAGAAGCAATTTTTGAGCCTTTTATCCAGGTTGATGGTACACTTACCAGAGCTTTTGATGGTTTGGGAATTGGATTGGCAACAGCCCGTAGTCTGGCCCGATGTTTAGGAGGAGATTTGACTGTAAGTTCGGAGTTGAAAAAAGGAAGCACATTCTTTTTACTTCTCCCGGTTGTATATTCTGAAAATAATTAATGGAGCTCTTTACAAGCAGCTATTGAGGCTGTTGTGAAAATAAGAAAGCCATTCTGTTGATAATTAGTGAACAGGTATATAAAATAATGAACAAAGTTATGAGAAATGAGATTCATTACATAATCAATGCCAAAACAGATAAAAAAGGGGCTGAATGTATTAGAAAGTCACTTTCGAACTATGTTTCCAGCTCTCAAATAACTGTTATCAATAGTAATAATGAACTTGACCAAATCTTTATCCGGGATAATTTGATAAGCCGGGATAGGGAACATGATCAGAATAAAGAAATGGAAAAGGATATTTCTACAGTTTTAGGAGAATCTTTTAACACTTACGTAGCGGTTGGAGATAATAGCATACTTGCTGGATTAGCTGAACGAAGTATTGGATTAGCAGGTGGAAAACTGGCTTTTCTTCCTATTGAGTTCGAAAACAAGAAGGTGAATAAAATTAAGTTAGAAGAAAATATTAAAAAGCTGGAAGAAGGAATTAATAAAAATAATGCCAATGAGCAGGATATCTTAATTGTAAATGAACGGGTTGGACTAAAGACGATTGGTTTAGGTTTTGAAGCGCAATTGATCGGGTATTTAGGATCACAAATGAAACGGAGATTTGGATATGCTTTTGCCCTATTGAAGACTATTTACAATTTTCGGCCTTTTTACGTGAAAATATACGATAATATTAGATCTATTGAAGGTGTATATTGGATGGTCACCTTTTCGCCGGAATTAAAATCAAATCAAAAATCTATAATAAATCGTTTCAAAAATTTAAAGGTTGTTTTGGTAAAGCCCTATCCCCCGCTAAAATTCTCCTTCTTTTTATTTCACTTAATGACTAATAGACTGAAAAAATCCAAATATGTAAATATTATGACCTTTAGAGGTCCGGTTATGATCGAAAGTACCCCTGTAAAAGCACATATAGATGATAAACCATTTAAGCAAAATGAAATATTTAAAATTAACCTTGATCAAATTAGCTTTGTTTATTAAAATTAAATGTTAGAAGCTATCAAATGGAGCTATACCATAATCTTCTGTAAAGCCAGTATCTATTATGCATACAGAAGAAAAGGTGACCCAAACTTAACAAAAAAATCAGGTCACCTTTTAGTTCACGTGGGAACTGGTATTATATGGGCTAAATTGATATGATAAAAAATAAAAAAGCCCACAAACACTGGCGTTTGCGGGCTTTTGATTTGATTTGTCTCTTCTTCTCGTCGGGATACCAGGATTCGAACCTGGGACCCCCTGCTCCCAAAGCAGGTGCGCTAACCGGACTGCGCTACATCCCGATGTTAACTCCGTAGCCTTGGCGAAGGAGTTTGATATCTTAAACTACATTTAGAACGTTTATTTACCCCTTCGCTAAAGCTTTGGAGTATTATGCGGAGAGAGGGGGATTCGAACCCCCGGTACCC
>JANQHR010000074.1 GCA_028282585.1 Bacteroidales bacterium
CCAAAGAGTTAATTAATGAACCGGATACCTTTTGGCCAAACCAGATTCATAATATGGATAATAAATTAGGATACCACTCAATGGGGAAGGAGATTCTTAATGATTTAGGAACGGATATTGATGAATTTGTTTCAGTAGTAGGGACCGGAGGCTGTATTTCAGGAAATTCTGAAATATTAAAAGGACAGATTCCAAATCTTAGGACAATTGCTGTTGAACCTTATTACGTAAGAAATATTTCGGGAGGGGATACAAGTGGAAAGCACAGGTTGGAAGGAATAGGCCTATCTTTTGTGCCAAGTATTTTAAGAAAGGACTTAATAGACGAGGTTATATCGGTAACTGATGAAAATGCCTATAAAATAGCTAATGAGTTGGCTTGTAAAGAAGGTATCTTCGGAGGAATTACATCTGGTGCAAATGTTTGGACGGCTTTGCAGCGTGCAAAAGAACTTGGTCCGGGGAAGAAAATCGTGACGGTTATAATCGATTCCGGACTAAAATATTTAAATGGAGATTTATATAAATAATTACTAAACATTCAATCTCTACGAAGGTTTGAACCCTCGTAGAGATTATATGGGTAAACCAGTATCTTTAATTGTGAGTCAGAAATTTTCAAATTTATTCAATAGTTATGCTCAAGCTTATAGTAAAGAAAATAGCCGAAAGGGTAGTTTATTTGTCAATAGGTATAAAAGAATACTTATATCAGAACTGAAATATTTATTAAAGTTAATTCATTACACCCATTGTAATCCTGTCACGACTAATTTGTGCAATAAACCTCATGAATGGAAATATTCATCTTATAATAAATTCTAAATAAATCTTCGACATTAGTTGCCAGAAAGCAAGTCATTGAGTTATTTGAGGCTAAAGAGAACTTTTTGTATTGTCATAACGAAGAACCGAAACTATAGGGAATAGAATAAGACTTAATATTTAACTGCCAAAAGAGGAACTCTACGGGTTTTAAACCCTCGTAGAGCTTAGTGTTATATCAAAAATAATTTCCAGATAACATAATAAATACCAAATCCGGTTAGTACAATTAATCCAATCCATGAAAGAGCTTTTAACCAAGGTTTGGGTTGATTTTCTTTTGCAACATTTTTACCAGTAACAACTCTCAAATTTAAATACCCCAAAATAGGAGCGGTTAAAAAAGATAAAGTTGTTGCTAAATCAACCAAAAAGCTCATTCCTTTTAAGAAAAAAATAATAATTAGCATGGTACCGGATAGCAAAATTCCTAACCAAAACCATGATAGCCAATTCCAGCTATCCTTATCATCCTTTTTTAAACTTGGAATTAAAAGTTCCGTTGCTGGTTTTAAAACTCTAGGGTAAGCATCTAAACAAGTTAAAGTTGTACTTGACATGGTCGTTAGCGCTGCGACTGCAATAAATACATATGCCCAATTTCCCAAATTGGATGTAAATAGACTAATTAGCTGTCCCGCAAATGTGGTTCCATTGCTGGAGAAAGATTCTCCTGAACCATACATTACAAGTGCACCTAATGATAAAAACCCGATAGATAATATTGCGGTTCCAATATATCCTACATTAAAATCAAATAATGATTCTTTTACCGTTGGTATATGTTTCCCTTCTTTTCTTTTAGCAATTGACCAAAATGAGTGCCAAACAGAGATATCTATAGCTGAAGGCATCCATCCTGCAAAGGCTATTAATAATGCTATATCTCCAAAATTCCAGTTAAATTCATTCATAAACTCAGGATTTGGATTAAACCCCTTGGATGAAGCCGATATAACAGCTATAATAGTAGACAATGCTAAAAGTACAATAATGAACTTTATGATCTTATCTAAAATAGAATACTTTCCAAATGCAACAATTATAGTTCCTATTCCTAATATTAATATAGCCCAAACTATTGTATTAAGTGAATTTGGAAATACAAACGAAAACAAACCGGCAGTGACAGCTGTAATAGCCGCCTGTAAGGTAAACATAGTTGCAATGGTTAAAATTAAGTATAAAATAAGTGCACCTTTACCTAACCGTTTGTAACCATGTAATAAGCTTTCACCAGTTGAAGAAGCGTATCTCGGCCCAAATTCAAAAAATGGGTATTTAAATAGGTTAATTAACAATATAATTCCGACTAATTGAAAACCATATATGGCTCCTGCCCTAGTTGATTGAACTAAATGAGAAACTCCTATTGCTGCTCCAGCCCAAAGTAAACCGGGCCCTATGGATCTTAAAATGCTATTTAAATTCATAGTATCATTGTTTGATTTGCAAATTTAAAAGAGTTAGTCATTATTTAAAGAAATCACATATTTTTAATAATGTTGATAAAATAACTGATATTGTTGAAACCAATTAAATTTTAATGATTTACTGTAAATATAAATAAGTATGTTTGGCATTGTTTTTTAGAATAATTCCAAAAAGCAATGTTATAGGATTAACAAGCCTTTAATATGTAGATATTTATATAATTATTAGTAAGTTTGGATTCTTGTTTTGTTAGGCACTTATAATTATATTTGCCAACCTATGAAACAAACTCTTTTTTAGACCAAAACGTTATTTAGGTGTTGATGTTTTTTAAGGTCTTATCATACAAAGTTTAAAACGATTTTTAGTTTGAGTTTTTTCGAACAAAAATGAAATAGATACGAGAATTTAATTATTAACTTAAATAAAAATTAAATGAAAATTCTAGTTTGCATAAGTAATGTTCCGGACACGACTACAAAAGCTAAATTTGTTGATGATAATACAGCTTTTGATACTACCGGAGTTCAGTGGATTATTAATCCTTGGGACGAACTTGCATTAACAAGAGCAATTGAACTTAAATCGGATGCAGCAAATTCGATTGAAAATATAACAGTAATTACGGTAGGGAGTAAAGACACTGAACCTACTATCAGAAAAGCGTTAGCAATTGGTGCTGATGATGCCGTAAGAATTGATGCTGAACCAAAAGATGCTTATTTTGTTGCTGCTCAAATTGCAGAGTACGTTAAAAATAACCCTTTTGATTTAATTTTTAGTGGTATTGAATCTGCTGACCATAATGGTTCTGCAGTGGGTGGAATGGTATCGGAGTTTTTAAATATTCCTTCGGTTTCAGCAGTTTCCGCAGTAAATATAGAAAGTGGCCAGGTTAAAATAACTAGAGATATTGATGGTGGTAACGAACAAGTTACTGCTGAATTACCAACTTTGGCAATTGTACAAAAAGGTATAGCAAAAGAACCAATGATTGCTGCAATGCGTGGTATTATGATGGCTCGTAAAAAGCCTTTAAATGTGATTGCTCCGATTGCGGTTGAAGCTTTAACAGAAGTGGTGAACTATGAAATGCCACAACCAAAACCACCTTGCAAAATGATTGATCCTGAGAATGTAAAAGAATTAGTTAACTTACTTCAAAATGAAGCTAAGGTAATTTAAATCAGGAGCCAGGCAGGTTATAACAATTAATAAAATTAAGAACTTAATAAATT
>JANQHR010000095.1 GCA_028282585.1 Bacteroidales bacterium
ACCATATTTCTATCTATATTAAAAATTATATTTTTTTTATTTTCTAATGATATTTTTAGTATATTATCAGAGAAATACCTTCTTAGATTTTCTTTGACATAGAATTCTATTTCCTTTATCCCATAATTTGTATTCATCATATTTGAAATATTATTGATTCCTGATTTAGTTAAATTACATCTAACTCCCAAATTCTTCAAGGAGATATTATTTTTTAGTATTTCAAAAATAGGAAAATAAACATCTTCCCTATCGTTATTTATGTCAATCCACAAATCAGATAATGTGTGTTTTTTTACAATATTAACTAAGTAGGGAATAATAGCTTCACTTAATGGATTTTTGTTATGAATGCTAAGATTATCAAGCTTGCCGTAACCATCAATACTCTTTAATAGGCATATCATACCTTCATCTGTTACTTCGGAGTAATCCAGATTTATACTATCTATCTTTATTATATGATTACTTATTGCATCAGATAACACGCCTAGCTCTTCATCGCCAATGTAGCATCCATTAAAACCAATATTCTTTATATTCCAGATACGAATGAAATCTACCAAGACTTTCATTGAATCCATAGTTAACCGATAGTTTTCCAACATGTATTGTTTACTGCCTATATGATAACAATAATTTTTAAAGTCATCAGGGCTTTTGAACACTTTATCTATATAGTTAATTTCCTCTTTACTCATAATTACCCCCATTTAAGTTATTAATTGACATTTCAGAAAAACACTATCGCGCACTGTCAGGATTATAGAATATAATTATATACTGAATCATCAATAGATGAAATATTTTCCTGATAGCAAAGGTGATTTATATCTTCAACCTCAATTATAATAGGACTCATTATAAAAAGATAACTTTTATTGTAGTTATTCAACCTTCTAACATCTGCATTCTCTATTTTAGCAAAGCAATATGAATCCCTTTTATTTATAAAATAAAAGATATACTGCTTCTTATATAAGTAGCGTATACCTTCTTAAAGCTATCTACATTATTTCATAGCATAGTTATACAAGCATGATCACTTATGAGGCATATTCATAATGTTCTCTATAAGTACATAATCATAAGCGGTCAGAGGCTTTCTTAAAAAATTAATATTTTTGCTACTGTGATAAAGATTACCTTCTTGGCTTCTAATGCTCCCAACTATGATGATTGGCGTAGACTGATTACTCGGCAATTCTTCGATTTTTGAAATTAGCATGTCAACAAACTTTCTTTCAATGCCAAACAAATCCAGATCAAAAATAATTAAGCCGTAACGGTTATGCTCTATTAAATCTTTTGCTTCGACTAAGCCAGTAGCAATTTCAACATTAAACCCTTTCTGTCTAAATTTTTTTGGTATTTTTATTATTTCATCTTTATTACTTTCTTTTCCTTTTACATAGAGAATATTATAATTAGCCTTCATCTTTAATGTCTCCAATCGGTCTATTAATTGATCACTTAATAAAGCAGAGAGTCGTACCTTGCCAAAGCAGTTCACAGGCTGATGGAGAACATCCTGTATAGTCATGATATGGTTGGAGTGACACTGAGGTGTTTTCAGATAAAATAGCCCATTGTGCCTATTTTTACCTAAGCACCATAGACATTGCCATTGGCAGTTTGATACGATTCCTCTAGCCATTTCAACAAGACCTATTTGTTGGATGGTGTGGTGTCTGGCTGCGGACTCGCATTTTGCAGCTAGATGCCACGCTTTACTAAGTGTTCTAAAGATAACAGTATACCTCTATTAGAGAATAACTACAATTTAGATCAACTAAATAATTGAAAAATATGATAATAACTTACAAATTGTCTTTACCTGATTCCTCAATCTTATGCTGATTGTATAGACTCTAGTCTATTTTGACACGTTATCTTATGGCATAGCCAGTCGGCAAGCTCATGGTAACAAGTCATAGCTTCATTCAATCAAACTCATTTCTCTTCTTTAATCAGAAATTAATCTTTGGAAAAAGCAACTCAATCTCATCCATATTTAGAATCATTGGCTTTCCTATCACATAATAATCTCTTTTCTTTTTTGTAATACTTGCAATAATGGTTCGCTCTTTTTGTGAACAAATTTTTAATAGCTTTTCTAAAAAACCTTTTCTCAATGGTTTATCTATTTCAAATCCTATTCTCTCTAATGTTAAATTTTCTTTTAACATTGATAGAATTTTTTTCGATCCTGTTTCTGTAATGGTACAGCCTATATACATTTCTTTTAGCGTTTTATTAATCTTTAACGCTTCAAAAATAGGAAAATAAATAGAGTCATCAGAGTTATTAAGAGAAATATCTAACTCTGTTAATGCGTTATTCTTGATAACTCTTACAAAATTTTCTATTACTTTAGTAGTTGCCGGATATTCACTGTAAATAACAAACACTTTTAATTTTTTATCATTTTCAATACTCTCCAGAAGATATCTCAGCCCTTTATCCGTTATTTGACTAGAGTCAATAGATAATCTTAACAGGCTTATCTCCCCACGATTTATAAAATTCGAGAATGCAATAATCCCTTCATCTTCAACTAAGCAGTTATCAAAAATAATCTCTTCTATATTTTTGGATTTAATCAATTCGACAAAATTGTTTACCGTTTCAACTGTAAAATTATACCTTGTTAAATTATATCTGTTGTCGTCTTTATAATAACAGTCCTCGTCAAAATCCTCTGGTGTTAATGCTATTTCCAGATCATCATCGTTATTGTTTATTCCCCTGTTCATAAAAGGTCTCCTTTATCGTAAAAATATGATTATAAATATTACTTCTAATAAAAAAATTCGTAGTAAATACGTAAAAATGATTTCAGCGTGTAGAACTATTTTATTATGCTTTACTTTATTAAAACACCCCCAAAAAAGGGGGGTTTTTTTGCAAATTTCAGCGAGTTTTGCTAAGAAACTACCCATCGTAGATAAGCTGGCTATTGGAATAGAACGATCACTCTATCCTGTACTTTGCACATGCCTATGTTTTTTTACAAGAAATTATTACTTAACGAGAAAATTCATGATCTCTTATCTGACGGTAATCTTTAGATTATGATTGGGTAGTAATTTCTAAAAAAGCCTGTGATCTTAACTCAATAGGGCTTGTAATCGTTTGCCATTTTCTTTTAAACTGGGCATGGCAATTTGACTAATGGGCGTGGTGCCAGACTGCAAACCGCGAAGCTGCAATCCAACACCACTGGCCACTGATACGAGAACTATCAATGGTTGAGACAATCCTAACAGACTGCTGGCGGCGATGTCCATCGATTTTGCGCGTCAGGCAAGCTATTAGCGTGGTTACATGCACGTTGACCTATTTCTATTCCTATTCCCCTTCCTCCTATACAGAACCTTTGCGGGCCACTTTCGTTGTGGCTGGCAGAAACGCCTATGGCATCTCCCGATGCTGGCAGTCTGTTAGGATTGTTTCCTCATTGGTCATTTGCCAGGTTCTGTCTAATTTAATCATCCAAAAAGTGAGGTACACTTATGAAAACTTATCCTGTCTTATTAGTCGAAAATCATCCTAACGCGCAACGTACTGCTGAATTGGCCCTTGTCCAGCAGAATTGCAAAGTCTGGGCAGCATCAACCGCTGAAGCAGCCAAATCATGGGCAGATAATCGATACTTTGCACTCATTGTTATGGCCACTACGTTGCCAGATGCCAGTGGAATAGAACTCAGTCGAGCTATTCAACAAGATGATCAATGCCCAAATCAGTATACGCCGATTGTTGCTATGACAACAGAGTATGATGATGAGGTAGGCAATCATCGCTGCATTGCCAGTGGCATGAGAGCGGTGTTTGCCAAGCCGTTGACGACAAGTAAGGTTAAGGAAGCATTGTCTTTTTTACACTCATTTGACCAGCTCCCTATCTATGATAAAGAAGCTGCATGGCAATTGCATGAAGATACACTGGTTATTCTCTCCACGTTACGACTTTTTATTCATGATTTATCGTTTGAAAGCTTCCGCTTACAGCGGCTCTATACAATGAAAAAGTGGGAGGCACTAAGGAGAGCGATTCGTAAATATTATGGTATAGGTACGACCTGTGCCACGCTTCGCCTCAATGCCTGTCTGGGGGAGATTGGCGACTTGCTTCACTTGTCCCCCATTGATGAAGTCACCATTGCTCATCAATATGTACGCTTACAACAAGCGATCCATGAAGTAACTAATGATCTTCCTGACTATTTGACCGATCAATACATCGTGGAATCAGTTAAAAAAGAAAAATTTTTATAGAATAGTTAAGAGAGAAATACGTGATAGTAGCCGTAAGTATTTAATGCCACTAGTAGTATTTTAGCTAAGTTGTATTTACAGCAAAACGTTATACTTAGTCATATTTTTGTCTATATTTACTAAGGTATAGCTTACCTTTCTCTGTAATGGAATAGTACGTAGGAGGTCTTTTTGCAGGGGGTTTGAATACCTTCTGCCGCGTGATAAAAGACTCTTTTAACAAGGTAGTAATTGCGTTTTCTCTCTCTTCACTTTTATAACTTCTAATCTGGCGAGTGATGTCCGCCCTAGATATTGGCTGGTTTTCACACTTGGCCAGAATTTTAATAGCGAGTAAAGATATTCTTGGCAAATTGTCCATGTAATAACCTCTTTTAATGTTGAATCTTGCATAGATTAGGATACAGCAAATTTCTAAGTAGGTTGATAAGTTATCCATTAACTTGTATATTAATCTGTATATTAACATAGCTATCAAGTTGTTTATTAATTTGCATGTTGGGTTTAACTTTGGGGGGTATTGTAGCAAATGAAGTATAAAGTATTAATAGTAGACAAATGTCAGATGAATCAGTTGGGAATGAAGCAACGACTTACACAAATAGAGTGTGGGGTTGTTCCTGTAGAAACAATAGATGAAATGAATGCTCATCTCAATAAGGAGCGCTACGATCTAGTTATCTCTAATCTTCAGTTTCATAACAGTGATGATTCTATCTCCCTGCCAGCGCCCAATAAGTATACACCTGTTATTATTCAATTTACTTCCTCACATCATTGCAATCCTCATGCTTTCCATAAATTCAATGTTCACCTAATTCAGATACCCTTTAAAGAAGAAGATTGTGCCTACATTCTTAAAATCATTAAGAGCCACCAAGAGTTTTTGAGAGTTTTAGATAAAGTTCATGATAGTAAACTCTCTATACGAAATAATGAGCAGAGGATTTCAACTATTTCTATGGCCATTATTGAACTGTCTGACCTCTTTGAAAAAATGAGATCCGCTCATCATGCAAATAATTGGTCACTAATGAAACGTATTGTTTATGAAATTGTTAATTTCTCTGCTTTCTCATTTGAAAGGATAAGTAAATCTGCTTCACTTCTTCAGGAATTAATTCCTCATTACGAAACTGAAAAAGAAAATATTGATTGCAGATATAAAGAATTATGCAAAGAAATAGAAAATATGGTACAATCAGTCATGGAGAAAAAACATGGACACAAGGAAAAGATTTCAAGAGAATTACATATGGTTAGTCATTGAAAATCATTGCACACGGCAAGATTTTATTCAATCCTTTATAGGGCGTGTGGGCGACAAATCAGAAGTAACCGATACCGTAGAGTCGGCAAAATACTTAGTAAAAAAGAAATGCTATAATATAATTCTATTAAACATGGAGATATTTCATGGAAATGAGTTAAAAAATTTTTCTCGTAGTCTGCGTGGTGATTATATTTATACTCAACCAATTTTACCGATCATTGCATTCACATCTAAAAATAATATTGATAAAAAAGCGTTTGGGGTAGATGACGTCTACCCTAAACCTTTTACATTTGATCACATTAGACGTATCAAAAATGATTTCCTACCTAAGAGACATACTTTTAGTTAAAAATATATCCTAACTTATTATTCTTGAAAATTATCTCTTCTTACTTGCAAGGTAATTATTACCTATAATTATTCAGGCACCATTGAATAATCATATTGAAAGGATAAATTAATCATGTTAGATAAAATTATTATACCTGATTCAAAAGGAAGAATTACATTAGGCCCGTTAACGGATAGTGTCCGGTGTTTTTCCATGACAATAACAGGCAACCGTCTTATAATTCTTCATCCGTTTTCAAAGATACCCTCATCTAAAGAGTGTCTGACGATCAATAAAACCCTAATAGAGGTTATTGAAAAGAATTTGTTAACAGTTAATAGATGTTAACTATGAGTCATTATCTGCCTTCATTAAGGACATCGTGCTATCGTAACAACAACTATGTTATTCTACCTTCTCTAATTAGACATTAATAATGTCTAATAGTTGGACTACTGTCTATATTATCTATATATTGTGTTTTAGCAGAGTTATTCACGGAGATATTCACAGAAACTGTGGATAAGTCAGCATGAAGACACAATCTAACCTCGATGTCTTCTTAAAGTCAGTAGAATAGACTATCTCTAGGAATGAACACAGTAGTTTTAGCTTACTATGTCTCGGGCACAATCAGGTGGTTATTTCTGTATCTTTCATGGCTTTTTTAAGCTTTTCCATATCGCCATTAAAATAACGATCTCTTACAACCATCATAAAAGGAGCCAATCCTACGTTCTCTAATAGCTCAATCCAGTCTGGTATGCGTTTTAATTTGCCCTGTTTAACCAAATAATAGAAAGGTGGCTTAATAAAAGAATCCATAATAAATTTATGGATATCTGAGTCTTGCACTCCAGTAAGTCCCGCCATTACTGATATTATCAATATTTTCTGTTCTTTTTGGGTTTTATTTTCTAATGCTTCTGCAAGGTGCTTGGTTTTACTTTCTAGCCCTTTTGCTATTATCTTGTCATAATCGATGACGCTATCATAATACACATTTAGTTCGTGTTGCTCGATTTCTTCTTTAGAAAGCATAATTTTTATACTCCATATTTTGCTAAAAATATTCTTTAATTATATGTTAATAATAACATTTTATTTAATATCCAGAACCTAACAGTTGAATAGTGTTTCATAATCTAATTTAAATTTACATTGTAAGAATTGATTTCTAATTTGTTCTTAATGTAAGTCAGATAGCGGTTAAGCTTGCATTGTCTACAACTTGGTCATATATACTGCTTAGGCAGTGTAATCCATAAAAATATTATATTATTTCTGTGATCATACTGTGATTTTATGTAATTTATCATTCACTATACGGATCACTCCACTTTACAACGTACTGATTGTATTGCATTATAGCATCTTAGGTATTTAGTTGGTATTGGTTCAATAAATACTGAGCGTCTTAACAGCGTATATACAATGAACCAACACCCCAATGATCGGGTGTGTCTGTAGATAAAAAACCGTGTATGCGGGAAAAGCAGACGGTTCTTGTATATGAACTGTTAAGCGCCCGATCTCCAATTCCCAATACCAATTTAATTAATGTAGGAACAACTTTAAAGGTTTGAGGGTATTACTATGTCTAATGACGAATTGAATGAAGAGAAAAAGCAACTCCGAATTTTGGGAAATTACAAGTGGAGTGATCAATTAGATAAATTTGGTATTGATAAAGACTATTATTATGGGTGTCTTGAAGACCTCCATAGCGGTTTAGAAAATCTCAAAAGAACCATGAGCCAAAAATACGAAGTCTTTACGGATGGAAGCAATGATGAAAGAAAAGATTTCGTTAAATACATGAAGCAGGTTACTGGATTTATTAACCAATATCCAATTGAACTTCCTGCAATGGCTGAAAGCAGTAAAAAGGTTTATGAAGCTGCTATGGATATATGGAAAGGAAATAAAAACGAGAATAGCAATGAAATTCAAAATTTTTTAACTGATCTGAATAGGGATATAGAGTATATTATGGAGGCATCTATGAAGTTTAAAAATAACAGGCATCTAATGAAAGAAGAAAAAGAGATAGATCGCTTTGTAAAGAAAATATCATATGTTAATATAAGGAGTAATACTCATGAAAATACCACTGATTAATAAATTTTTGGTGGATTTCTGATTTACCAAAACCGCTCAAATAGAAAAACTTATTGAGCATGAAATCCACCAAGAATTTATTATTAAAAGAAAGGGCAACAAGAACCTGTTACCCTTTTATATTGACTTATGCGTCAGAA